>JAFAYV010000055.1 GCA_019240115.1 Solirubrobacterales bacterium
GGGGCGGCGGGGGCAGCGGCCGGGTCTGCGGGAGCCAGGGCGGCGGGGGCCGCGGCCGGGTCTGCGGGAGCCGGGGGGGCGGGGGCCGCGGCCGGGTCTGCGGGAGCCGAGGGGGCAGCGGCCGGGTCTGCGGGAGCCGAGGGGGCCGGGGCCGAGGCGGCGGGCGCCGAGGCGGCGGGCGCCGAGCTCGCGCTGCGCGCGAGCGCGTCCTCGAGCCGCGCGATGCGCGCGAGCAGCGCCGCCGTGGAGGGATCGGCCTGGGGCATGCTCGCCTTGACGAGCACGAGCTCGAGCTGGATCCGGGCCTGGGCGCCGTTGGCGGTTGCCTCGAGCGCGCCGGCGACGAGGTCGAGCAGGCGGATGACGTCGGTCTCGGGCAGCGCCTGGGCCTCAGCGAGCAGGCGCTCGTCGCGCTCGGGGGTGACCCGCACCTCCTCGGGAACCTCGCCGAGCACCTGGACGGTCAAGAGCTCGCGGCCGTGCAGCTCGAGGTCGCGGAGGATCTGCCCGGGGTCGCGGCCGCTCGCGGTCAGGCGGCCGGCCGCCCGCAGCCCCGCCGCCGGGTCGTGGGCGATGACCGCGTCGACCGCCTCGAACAACTGCTCGGCGTCGGCGACGCCGAGCACCGCGAGCACGTCGGCGGCCGCGATCGCCTCGTCGCCGGCGTAGGTCACGAGCTGCTCGAGCGTGCCGAGCGCGTCGCGAAAGCTTCCCGTGGCGTGACGCGCGATGAGCGCCACCGCGCCGTCCTCGATCGCGATCTGCTCCTCGGCGGCCACCCGGCCGACGACCCGCGCGACCTGCTCGACGGTCGGGCGACCGAAGTCGAAGCGATGGCAGCGGTCGACGACCGTGGGCAGGATCTTCTGCGCCTCGGTGGTGGCGAGGACGAACACGGTCCGTGGCGGCGGCTCCTCGAGGGTCTTCAGAAACGCGTTCCACGCCTGCGGGGAGAGCATGTGAGCCTCGTCGAGGATGTAGACCTTGTGCCGGCCGGTGACCGGCGCGTAGGCGACGCGCTCGCGCAGGTCGCGGATGTCATCGACCGAGTTGTTGGACGCGGCGTCCATCTCGATGACGTCGAGCGAGGTCGCGTTGGCGATCGACACGCACGACTCGCAGTGACCGCACGGCTCAGTGGTCGGGCCCTGCTCGCAGTTCAGGCAGGAGGCGAGCACCTTGGCGGTGCTCGTCTTCCCGGTGCCCCGCGAGCCGACGAACAGGTAGGCGTGATGGACCTGGCCGCGCTTCACCGCGTTGACCAGCGTTCGCACCACCTGGTCCTGTCCGACGAAGTCGGAGAAGGTGCGCGGGCGGTGGCGACGATAGAGCGAGGGACCGGTCGACACGGACCTTCGAGTCTAGACGCGGGGCCGGTTCCCGCCGGGCCGCTGAGTGGACCGTGCACCCTCCGTCGAAGCCGGTCCCGTGGCGCTGCCATCCGTTTGCAAGCTCCGGTCCAGCACTCCCATCGCGCCTGAAGGTGACCGCTTAAGGCTGCTTCCTTCCGGACCTGACCTGGTTCACGGGTCTCCATCGCAACGGGACCAGACCATCACCGCCTTCAAACAGGGCGCTGACCCCGGGCCTATGCCCCTCGAAAGGGAATTCAGCCCCGCTAGAGCGGATTACGGGTACAGGGCACCGCTAGCACCCCGCCTAGCACGGTCCATCCCGGATGCTAGCCGGTCTGAGTCGCCGTGTGCCCGCGGGCTCAGCGACTGGGCTCTCGTGCGGCTGTAGCCGCGGGCCGGTCCAGACCGCCGATCGCCAGCGCGTCGGTCAACGCCGACAGCCCTGCCGTCTGCGAGCCGGGGGTCGGCGAGACCAGCCGCCGGCCGCCCGACGGGCGCTGCGCCCAGTACATCGACAGCACGCAGGCCGACGGGGTCGCGCACACCCCGGGCCCGCCGGTGGCGCCGGCGTGCGCGAGGATCGCACGCGCCTGGGCGGCGACCACCGCCCCGTACGTCGGGGCGTGAGCGGCGAGCGTCCAGTCAGCGAGCGCATCGACGACGATCCCCTTGAAGACGGTGATGTTGCCCGAGCGGTCGACGCACGCCCGCGGCCCGGCCTCGCACGGCTCCTGCAGGACGTCGCCGGCCAGCATGTCATGGCTGGGCACCAGCAGCCAGTGCAAGAACCTGGTCGCCGCCTGCAGGTAGAAGCGCTGGCCGGTGGCGAGCCCGAGCTGCGTCAGGCCGTCGGCCATCTCGCCCTCGGTGTAGGTCATCGGGCCGCCGGCCGGAGTGCAATAGCCGCTCATGGTCGCGCGCGTCGTGCCGTCGGACAGGTTGACCAGCCCCGCGCGGCGCAGCCATCCGAGGACGCCGAGCGCCGCCGACAGCCAGCGGCGGTGGAGCGCCGGATCGGGCGCCGCGCCGTGCGGGGAGTGCACCTGGGCGAGCTCCGCGGCCAGCGAGACGAACTCCTCGTTGGTGATCGTCGACGGCGTGTACCCGCGCTCGAACTCGATGCCCTGGCCGCCGCACGTCTTCGGCTGCTGGGCGATATAGGAGGCGTCGAGCTCGGCGAGCGCGAGGTACCGCCGTCCCGCGGCGCGGTCGTGTCCGATCCCGAGCTCGTAGCGGGCGGCATCGACCCAGGCCAGGGCCCACCAAGCGGTGTCGTCCATGAACCGGTTCTCGAAGTTGTACGGCTGCAGCGTTCCCGGTCGCGAGATGTCCAGCCGATAGACCGACGCGAGCAGCGATCGATAGGCCGGGTTGCGGCTGCGGATCGCGGTCGCATAGCGGACCAGCGCGCGCATCGCGAGCGCCGACTGCCACCACATCGGCAACGGGAAGCTCGTGCTCTTCCTCGGGTACGTCTTGTCCCATAGCCCGTCGCTCGCGTCCCACGACACCCAGGACCGGTCGCCCGAGCCGATCAGCTCCCGCGCCGCCGAGTCGGCGGCGCGCTCCAGGCGGCGCCGGGCGACCGAGCCGCTGGCGACGATCGGCGGCGGGATCACCCCCTCGGCGGCCGCGGACATGCGCAGCGGCCCGCCGTCGATGCCCCGGTTGGGCACGGCGAGCGCGAGCACGACGGCGCCCAGCACGGCGGCGACGGCGGCCAGCGCCGCCCGCCGGCGGGTCACCGGGCTCGACGCAGCCGGATCGGGTGCATGGAGGGCCGGGCTACGTTCATGATCGGAAGACTGTCATGTTCGCTCAACTCACGATGAATCCCGTCGCCATGGCGTTCGCGAGCACCTGGTCCTTGGTCAGCGGCGTCTCGAATGCGCCCGTGTAGGTCGGGTCCGCGCCGCTGATCCGCCGGATCCACGCCGCGTGGTCGGCTTCGGCGCTGTGGATCGACAGCGCCGCGGCGAGGATGACCGGGGACTGTAGCAGCGGAACTTGGCCCTTGTAGGCCTTGACGCCGGTGTCCTCGACCGTGATCGAGGTCGCCCGGAACTTCGCGGGATCGACCACCGTGGCGTAGAAGTCGAACGTCGGCGCTAGGATCGCGCTCGATCCCAGCACCTTGACCAGGGCGGCAGCATGCGCCGTCTCGTGGGCGGCCACCGTCTCGGTGAACCTCCGCTGCTCGCCCTTGCCGGCTCCGCCCTGCGTCAGCGCTTGGCGGTAGAAGTCGCGCTCCGGGTACTCGAGCATCAGCGCGAAGTTGAGGATCGACGCGTCATTGGCCGACACCTGCGCCGACGCGGCCCCGGTCAGCGCGGCCAGCGCCGCGCCGCCGCTCATCAGTCCGGCGGCCCCGAGGGCGGCCCGGCTGATAAAGCTCGCGCGCGGGTCGCCCTCGATCGTCGCGGCGCCCTCCCGGATCGCGCCGTCGACATCAACCTGTTCAATCGTCAGTTCGGTCATCTGGATCTCCTATTTGACGAAGCCGAGCTTCTTCATGCGCGCCATCGACTGCGCATGGTCAGATCTGGGTTGAACGCGAACGGCGCGGGGTCCACACTGAGGACCGTCCGTACCCACGAGGCCTGCCGAGCCTCGACCGATACCAGCTCCCCGGCACCCATCAGGACCGGCTTGGAGACGGGGGGGCGGGCTCCGTTCAGGGTCTCGACGCACATCTCCTCGATCTTCGCCGAGGTCTTCAGGAACGCCTGGCGCGACCGGGTCGCCGATCCGAAGACGAACTTCTCCGGGGCATGCGGCCTGCCGCCGAGGCTCCTGATCACCTGGCTGACGAACCCCACGTGCGCGCGCTCATGGCCGCGGAACGTCAGCGCGATCTCGTGCGCCTCGCCGCTCAGCCTGGCGTGCCGCAGCGCCGACTCGTAGAACGCCGCCCCCAGGTACTCGAGCGTCAGCGCGTACTGCAGGATCTTCAGGTCCATCGCCGCGCTGGGCGCCGCCGCCGCCGACGCCGGCCGGCGGTCAGCGCGGTCATCCCGGCCGCGCCGGCGGCGCTCGTGGCAGCTTGAAGAGGCCGGTACGAGTCAGCCCGCCGGCCTCGTCCTCCGAAGGGGCCGCCGGATCGGGCAGGGCCACCGGAGCGTGATCGTTGTCCATCTGCGAACTGTCCTCCTGAGCTAAACGGTCGGTCCGCGCCGACTACCCGAGAGCTGGCCCGCATACCGTTTCTCGGTCGTTCGCCCTCCGCCACCAGCTACCTGCCGCGCGAGGCCGCTCGCCGCGTCGAGCGGGCGACCTGGGCGAGAAACCGACGCATGGCGTCGCTTGGACGCCCAGGTCCCCGCTCGGTCGTCCGGCCGGGGCCAGCGCGTAGAATCCGGCGCCCGACGCTCGGGCGCGTAGCTCAGCGGGAGAGCGCTCGCTTCACACGCGAGAGGTCGCTGGTTCGAAACCAGCCGCGCCCACTCTCGTTCTCCCCTGCAAATGGTGGGCTTCAGGTTCACGCCAAGCGGCGCGGGAGCTGAAAATCGCGGCGGTGGGCTAAACGGTGGGCTAAACCCCTCCGCTGAGGCTCCTGAAAGCGATCCGTGGACCTGATCAAGGAGCGCGTCGAACGCAACTCCGTGCGCGCGCTTGCCGCGGTCGAGCAGCTGCGCGTAGACGTCCATCGTCATCTTGCTGTCGGCGTGGCCGACCTGGCTCTGCACGAAGGGCACGTCGAAGTTGGTCGCGACCAGCATGATCGAGACATA
>JAFAYV010000092.1 GCA_019240115.1 Solirubrobacterales bacterium
CCGGCGGCGGGTCGCCGCCGACGCGCGACCCGGGGCCGCGGCGGCGGCGTGCGCTGCTCATACGGTCATGCGCCCGAGGGCGAGCAGCGCCTCGGTGTCCTCGGCAGCGCCGCCCGGCCCGCCGCCCCGCGACGCGAGCTCGAGATCGGCGATCTCGCCGATCGCCTCACGCAGCCGCTCGGAACCGGCACGCCGGGCGTCAGCGATCAGCCGGTCGGCCGCTCGCGAGGGCATCCGCAGCCGGCGCTTGATCTGGGCCGGCGCGTCGCCCGCCTCGAGCGCCACCGCCACGTCATGCGCCTGGCGCACGCGTTGCGAGATCCAGTACAGCAGCCCGGTCAGGCGCTCGCCCTGCTCGCGCAGCTGCAGGTAGGCGCGGACGGCTGCCGCCCGATCCCCGGCGACGAGCGCATCGGCGACGATCCAGGCGCGCCGCTGCGCCGAGGAGGCGGTCAGCGCGTGCACCGCGTCGATGTCGATCGTCGCCTCGCCGTCGACGGGATCGATGCCGAGCGCGAGCTTCTCGAGCTCGCGCAGGAGCCGCTGCTGGCGGTCGCCCACCTGCGCGACGAGCGCGCGCGCCCCCTCCGGGGTCAGCTCGAACCCGAGCGCAGCGGCGCGGGCGATCGTCCACTTGGGCAGCTGCCAGGCCTTGACGCCGTTTTCGGCGTCGATGTCGCCACCGGCCGCGCGGACCGCGGCGTGGAGCCGGTCGGGCGCGCGATTGCGGCTGTCCTCGCGCGCGAAGAAGGCGACGGTCGTGTCCGGGGCGAGATGGGTGACGGCCGTATGCAGGGCGTCGAGCTCCTTGTCCCTGAAGCGCTCGGCGCCCTCGACGATCACGAACCGGCGGCCCTGGGCGAGCGTCATCGCGGCGAGCGTCGCGGCGACGGCGTCGGGGGCGGCGTCGTCGCCCTCGAGGAGCTCCAGTCCCTCGGTCCCGCTCTGCGACTCGGCGAGCTCGCGCAGGCGCGCCCGCCGCTCGCCGATCCGTCCGTGGTCGTCGCCGTGGATCAGATAGGCGGCCTTGAAGCTCGGCACGCGCCTGGAGAGGGTTCGAATGGGGGCCTATTCACGCCAGCGGGCAGCAGCTAGCGCACCACGACGTTGACGAGCTTGTCGGGCACGACGATGACCTTGGCGACCGTACCCCCGTTGAGGTGGGCCTGGACGCCGCGGCTGGCGAGCGCGAGGCGCTCGAGCTCTTCGCGGCTCGCTCCGGTGGTGGCGGGGACGCGGTCGCGCACCTTGCCGTTGACCTGGCAGACGAGCTCGAACGTGTCGGCGACGAGCATGTCGGGATCGGCGGCGGGCCACGGCTGCTCCCAGATGCGCTCGCCGGTCAGCCGCTCGTAGATCTCCGAGCCGAGGTGGGGCGCGAACGGGAACACGAGCGAGGCGGCGGTGGCCACCGCGAACCGCCGCGCCTCAGGGGCGGCGTCGGGGTGGCGGTAGATCTCCTTGACGAGCTCCATCACGGCGGCGATCGCGGTGTTGAACGCGAACCGCTCGCTGATGTCGTCGGTCACCTTGGCGATCGCCCAGTTGGCCTTGCGCACGAGCTCGAGCGCGCTCCCCCCCGGATCGACGGGCGCGATCGCGGCGTCGGGGCTCGGCTGCGCCCCGGCGGCGAGCTCGTCGCCGGCGCGCCACAGCCGGCCGAGGAAGCGGTAGACCCCCTCCACCCCGGTCGCCGACCACGCGGCGTCCTGCTCGAGCGGACCGATGAACAGCACATAGCAGCGCGCGGCGTCGGCGCCGAAGCGCTCGACGATCTGGCTAGGGGCGACGACGTTGCCCTTCGAGCTCGACATCTTGTTGCCGTCGGAGCCGAGGATCATTCCCTGGGTGAACAGCGTCCGGAACGGCTCCTGGACCTCGAGGAGACCCATGTCGGCGAGCGCCTTGACGAAGAAGCGCGAGTACATGAGATGCAGGATCGCGTGCTCGATCCCACCGATGTAGGTGTCGACCGGCATCCACTCGGCGAGCACCCCGCGATCCCACGCGGCCGCATCGTTGCGAGCGTCGCAGTAGCGCAGGAAGTACCAGCTGGAGTCGACGAAGGTGTCCATCGTGTCGGTCTCGCGGCGGGCCGGGCCGCCGCAGGCCGGGCAGCTCGTGTTGACCCACGCCTCGGCGGCGGCGAGCGGCGAGCGGCCGCGGGGCTGGTAGTCCTCGATCTCGGGCAGGCGCACCGGCAGCTCGTCGTCGGGGATCGCGACCATCCCGCACCCGTCGCAGTAGACGATCGGGATCGGGCATCCCCAGTAGCGCTGGCGCGAGATGAGCCAGTCGCGCAGACGGAAGTTGACCGAGGCGCGGCCCGCCCCCTCGCGATCGAGCCAGTCGACGATCGCCTCGCGCCCGGCGACCGCGTCCATCCCCGAGAACGGGCCGGAGTTGATCAGCCGCTCGTCGTCGGTGTGAGCGGTGAACGCCTCCGTGGCGAGATCGGGCTCACCGTCGGCGGGCGCCACGACGGGGACGATCGGCAGGTCCATCGCGGTGGCGAACTCGTAGTCGCGCTGGTCGTGCGCCGGGACGCCCATGACCGCGCCGGTGCCGTACTCCATCAGCACGTAGTCGGCGACGTACACCGGGATCGCCTCGCCGTTGACGGGGTTGACGACCGTCCGGCCGAGCGGCACGCCGCTCTTCGGCTTCTCGGCGTCGGCGCGGCTCTCCATCGACTCGGTCAGCGCGCGGTTGACGTACTTGTGGACGGCGGCCTCGTGCTCGGTGCCCGCGGCCAGCCGCAGCACGTCGGGATGCTCGGGCGCCATGACGAAGAAGGTCGCCCCGAACAGCGTGTCCGGACGGGTTGTGAACACCGCGTAGTCGACTGGGCGGGCGGGATCGACATCCTTGCAGCGGAACGTCACCTCGGCGCCGTCGCTGCGCCCGATCCAGTTGCGCTGCATCGCCTTGACCTTCGCCGGCCACTCGATCGTGTCCAGGTCGTCGAGCAGGCGGTCGGCGTAGTCGGTGATGCGGAAGAACCACTGCTCGAGTTGGCGCAACTCGACGATCGACCCGCACCGCTCGCAGCGACCCTCGATCACCTGCTCGTTGGCGAGCACGGTCTGATCGTGGGGGCACCACTTGACCGCCGCCTCCTTGCGGTAGGCGAGGCCGCGCTCGAGCAGGCGCAGGAAGATCCACTGGGTCCAGCGGTAGTAGCTCGGCTCGTGGCTGCCGAGCTCCCGGCTCCAGTCGATCGAGATCCCCCACCGGTGGAACCAGTGGCGGTACGCCGCGATCGATTTGTCGGTGGCCTCCCGAGGGTGAACGCCGGTCTTGATCGCGTTGTTCTCGGCGGGCAGACCGAACGCGTCATAGCCCATGGGGTGCAGAACCCGGCGTCCCGTTCGG
>JAFAYV010000035.1 GCA_019240115.1 Solirubrobacterales bacterium
GCGTGCGCAGGACACCGGCGCGAGGTCGCGGCTCGTCGCGTTCTTTGACCTGGAAGTGGTAGAGGATCAGCGGCAAATCGCGATAGGACTTGACCGCGGCGGCTACGTGGCCGGTGACGATCTCCTCGTGGGTCATCGCCAGCACCATGTCGGCACCACGACGGTCCTTGAGCTTGAACAGCTCCTCGATCGTGTAGCGCCCGGTCCGCCGCCACGGTTCGGCGGGATGCATGACCGGCATCAGCATCTCCTGGCCGCCGATCGCGTTCATCTCCTCGCGCACGATCTCCACGATGCGCTCGTGGATCCGCCAGCCCGCGGGCAGCCACGACCACAGCCCGGCGCCGACCTGGCGGATGAGCCCGGCCCGGACCATCAGGCGGTGCGAGATCGCCTCGGCGTCGGCGGGGGCGTCGCGCTCGGTCGGCAGGAGGTAGTGCGACAGCCGGGTCATGGGGCGCCAAGCCTACCGAGGCGGTCATCGCCGGGGTCTGGGCGGGTGCCGATCCTCCGGGGTATGTTCTCCCCAGTAGCGACAACGTCTGAGCGACAAAGGAGCCCGTGATGGCCTACTCCCTGCCGGATCTCCCCTACGACTACAACGCGCTCGAGCCGCACATCGACGAGGCGACGATGCGCGTCCATCACGACAAGCACCACCAGACCTATATCGATAAGGTCAACGCGGCGCTCGAGGGCACCCAGTGGGCCGACGCCCCGATCGAGGACGTCCTGAAGGACCTCGGATCGCTGCCCTCCGACAAGCAGACCGCCGTGCGCAACAACGGCGGCGGCCACTACAACCACACGCTGCTCTGGCAGTGGATGTCGCCCGACGCCGGCGGCCAGCCCGACGGCGCGCTCGCCCAGGCGATCGAGTCCGCGTTCGGCTCCTTCGACGACTTCAAGACGAAGTTCAAGGACACCGGGGCCAACCAGTTCGGCTCCGGCTGGTCGGTGCTCGTCCACACCGGCTCGGGCCTCGACGTCGTCGGCTGCCCCAACCAGGACAGTCCGATCTCGAACGGCCAGACGCCGCTGCTCGGCGTCGACGTCTGGGAGCACGCCTACTACCTCAAGTACCAGAATCGGCGCCCCGACTACATCGAGGCGTTCTTCAACGTCATCAACTGGCGCAAGGTGGCCGAGCTGTTCGACGCCGCCGGCTAGGCGACGGTGGGGCGGCTGGGCGTCGGCTAGGCGGCGTCAGCTGCGGACGAACCGGCGTCCGGCGACCGGGCTGGCGAGCTCGTCGCCGGGCGCGTCGGCCGCCGCGGCCTCCAGCGCGGCGAGCCGCTCGGGGGTCAGCGCGGTGACGTCCTCGTTGTCGGCGAGCCAGGCGCGCGCCTCGGCGGCCTGCGTCTCGTCGCGGCGGACGACCTTGCCGGCCGCGTAGTAGCGGTCGATCTCGGCGAACAGCTCGTCGACGAGCCGCTCGGTCGGCACCTTGCGCAGCGGCTCGCCCCTGGAGTAGATCATCCCCATGTCCTTGGCGCCGGTGATCCCGAAGTCGGCGTGGCGGGCCTCGCCGATCCCGTTGACCGCGCACCCGAGGACCGAGACCTCGATCGGATCGGCGTAGTCGCGCAGCCGGCGCTCGACCTCGGCGACGACGGTGTCCATGTCGAACTGCAGGCGGCCGCAGGTCGGGCAGGCGATCAGCACCGGCCCGTGCTCGCGGAGCTTGAGCGCGCGCAGGATCTCCCAGGCGACCTTGACCTCCTCCTCGGCGTGGAACGTCGACAGCGAGATGCGGATCGTGTCCCCGATCCCGTCGGCGAGCAGCGTGCCCAGGCCGACCGCCGACTTCAGCGAGCCCGACCACTTCGTGCCCGCCTCGGTGACGCCGAGGTGCAGCGGATACGGGATCCGCTGCGCGAGGCGCCGGTTGGCGGCGATCGTGTTCGGCACCGAGGTCGACTTCATCGAGACCTTGAAGTTCTCGAAGTCCAGGCGCTCCATCAGCTCGACGGTCTCCACCGCCGCGGTGACGAGCGCCTCGACGGGGTCGGAGTACTCGAGCTGGCGCAGGTGGGCGGGCAGCGAGCCCGAGTTGACCCCGACGCGCAGCGGCGTGCCGAGCTCGGTCGCCCGGGCGGTCACCTCGGCGACCTTGTCGGGGCCGCCGATGTTGCCGGGGTTCAGGCGCACGCAGTGGGCGCCGGCGTCGAGCGCCTTGAGCGCGAGCGTGTGGTTGAAGTGGATGTCGGCGATGACCGGGATCGGCGACTGGGCGACGATCGTCGCCAGCGCCTCGGCGTCCTTCTGGCGCGGGACGGCGACGCGCACGATGTCGGCGCCCGCCTCGGCGACCCGGTGGATCTGCGCCATCGTGGCCGGGAGGTCGGCGGTCTCGGTCTTGGTCATCGTCTGGACGGCGACCGGGGCGCCGCCTCCGATCCGTACGCCGCCGACGTCGATCTGACGCTCTGAGGGCATGCTGCGTTTGTAGTTTAGGAGGCGGCTATCGCCGCCTGGTTTCAGTCGTCGCGGTCGTCCTCGGGCGGTTCCTGGACCCGAGTGGGATCCTCGCCGCGCTCCTCGGGCGCGGACATCAGCCGGGTCGTGCCCGGGGCGTTGGCGGGGTCGCGTCCCGGACCGTCGGTCGCCATGCGCCGACGGCGCAGCGCGAGCGCGCCGAACGTCACCGCGGCCAGGATGAGGACGACGATGATGACGATCACCGGCGTGGGCACCGCCGATCCGCCCGAGCCGCCGCCGGTTGCGCCGCCCCCGGGCTTGCGCGCGCGGCCGGTCGCGGTGAGCAGTGCCTGGTTGATGACGTCGTAGCAGTCGGTGTACTCCTTCGCCGACGCCGGCAGCGTGTGCAGGGCGTGGCGCAGCGCGCCGACCGAGTAGGTCGCGGTCAGCCGCCCGTGGGTCTGGCAGTCGTTGATGATCGCGTTGCCGGCGGCGAGCGCCGGGGCCGCGGTCAGCCCGGCGCCCGCGATCGCGGCGAGCGCGCACAGCAGCGCACACCTCCGGTGCAGGCAGCGGGACACGGCAGACAAGCTTAGGCCGAGCGCGATTGGAACACGATGGTCGCCCCCGGCGGCGCGGGCGTCAGCAGCGTCGTCGCGCGTGCCAGCAGCGCGGTCGGCACGGCGCTGAGGCCGGCCGGGATGACGAACCGCCGGACCGCGAAGCCGTCGACGTCGCGACGGGCGATGAGGCGGACTCCCGCGGGCAGGCGCCCGACCTGGTCGCCGACGTCGCCGACGACGTCGAGCTCTGAGATCGTCACCGGGCCGTCCGGCAGCGGCCGCTGTCCGGGTCCCGCCCAGGCGACGCGCGGCAGGTAGACCGACAGCGGCCCGGTGGCGAACTCGCCGTCGTAGGCGACGATCGCCCGGTCGCCGACCGGCCGGCCGAGCGCCCGCGCGACGCCCCGCCAGTCGGGTTTCTGAAAGCCCGCGTCGGCCTGCACCCGGATCTCGCCGTACACGAAGATCGCCAGCAGGACGACCGCCAGCCCGGCGCCCCCCAGACGCGCCCGCTCGGTGGTGCACGCGGCGCCGAGGAGCACCGCGAGCGGCAGCCAGCCGGGCATCAGCCCCCGCGCGAGATAGTCGTCGTGGCCGATCAGCGCGAGGCCCAGCGGGACGAGCAGCACCACCGCGGCGAGCAGCGCGGCGATCCCGGCTCCGCCCAGCTCGCGCGGCGAGCCGCCGACGATCAGCAGCGCGATCACGGCGGCGAACACCGCGGCCGCCGCGAGCAGCGCGTCGGAGACGATCGGGCTCTGGTAGACGGGGTAGAGCGCGAAGCTGATCGGGACCTGCTCGAAGCGCAGCGACAGCGGCACCGCGACGATGAACCCGGCGTCGTGCTGGAAGCGGGGCAGGACGTGATCGACAAGCGAGGCCAGCACTGCCGCCATCGCCAGCAGGGCGACGACGCTGGCGCGGCTGCGCGCGCGGTGGACGAGCAGCAGTCCCTCGGCCGCGACGAGGAAGCCCGCGAAGTACTGGGAGAGCAGCGCGAGCGCCGAGATGGCGGCCCACCACGCGAGCGCGGCGGCGGTCGGGCGCCTCCAGGCGCGCGCGAACAGCCACAGCGACGCGGCGCACAGCGTGCCGAGCAGCATGTACTCCCGCGCCTCCTGTGAGTACCAGATGAGGAACGGGTTGACGGCGGCGAGCGCGGCGGCGGCGACTCCGGCGCGCGCCGAGACCAGCTCGCGCCCGGCGAGGAAGAGCAGCGGCACGACGGCGACGCCGAGCAGCGCCGACAGCGACCGCAGGCCCACCTCGCCGGTGCCGAACACCCGAGCCCACGGCCAGGCGACGACCAGATAGAGCGGCGGATTCCATTCCGTGGTGGACCAGGCGTGCAGCATCGCGCCGAACGGGAGGGCCATCTCGTGGGCGGCCTGCGACTCGTCCAGCCAGTAGCTCTGATGGGCGAGGGTGGCGAAGCGCAGGACCGCGGCCAGGAGGGTCAGCCCCAGGACGAGCCGGACCTCGACCCCGCCGCGCGCGGGCGACGCGCGCGGCGTCGCGCCCGCTCGAGCCTCGCCGCCCGTGCGGGCCAGGTCGAGCATGTGGCGGCAGTGTACAGCGGCCCTCGGAGCGCTCCGCGTGACCCGTGCACGGCGAGTTGCCCCGTAACCAACTGCGAAACTTCGCCGTCCAGGGCGCCGTTATTGTCGTCCGCTTGCCGAGTCTGCCCTCCCTCATCCGTTCGCGCCCGAGTGGCCGGCGTTCGCGGCCGGGTCACCGTTCGCGGCCCGGTGGCCGGCGTTCGCGGCCGGGTGGCTGGCGTTCGCGGCCCGGTGGCCGGCTCGCGGCCCTGGCGCTCGCCTGCGCGCTGCTGCTGTCGGCGTGCGGCTCAAGCGGCCCGAGCGCGCCCGCGCTGCCTCCGCTGCACCCCGGCCGCGCGGGGCCCGAGTCGATGTTCACCGCCGCCGGCGAGTTGACCACCGACCCGGCCGGCACCCTGAACGCGCTGCGCCAGCTCGGCGTCGACCGCGTGCACATCTACATGCACTGGGCCGACATGGCGCCCGATCCCAAATCGCCGCACCGCCCGGCGTTCGACGCCACCGACCCGGGGGGGTATCCGGCCGCCGGCTGGGCGCCATACGACGCGGTCGTCCGCGGAGCGCGGGCGCGCGGGATGGGACTCGATGTCGCGCTCGTGCCGCCGCCCCCTCGCTGGGCCGAGGGCGCGGGCGCGCCCGACCCGTCCACGCAGACGTTCTGGAAGCCGTCGGCGTCGCAGTTCGGGCAGTGGGTGGAGGCGGCCGCCAAGCGCTACAGCGGCCACTTCACCCCGCCCGGCGACACCAGCCCGCTGCCGCGGGTGACGTTCTGGTCGCTCTACAACGAGCCGAACCTCGGCTTCCAGCTCGCGCCCCAGTCGCTGCAGCACTCCACCGTCGACGTCTCGACGATGATGTACCGCCAGCTCGTCGACGCTGGCTGGAGCGCGCTGCAGCGCACCGGCCACGGCCACGACACGATCCTCATCGGCGAGCTCGGTCCCGCCGGCTCGACGACCGGCATCGGACCTGGCCGGTTCAACTCGATGGCCCCGCTGCGCTTCCTGCGCGGCCTGTACTGCGTCGGCGCCGACGACAAGCCGCTGCGCGGCGCGATCGCCTCCGAGCTGCAGTGCCCGACCACCGCCGCTCAGAGCGCGCGCTTCCCCGCCGCCCATCCCGGCCTGTTCCAGGCGTCGGGGGTGGCCAACCATCCCTACTCCCAGGGGTTGCCGCCCGACCAGACCACCCCGAACGAGCCCGACTTCACCGAGCTGGCGGCGACCGGCAAGCTCGAGAGCACGCTCGACACGCTGCTGCGCACCTACGGCTCGCACAAGCGCCTGCCGATCTGGTCGACCGAGTTCGGCTATCAGACCACGCCGCCCGACCACGAGGCGGGCACGACCAGCCCCGGCCTGGCTGCCTACTACATCAATTGGGCCGAGTACCTGACCTGGCTCGACCCGCGCCAGGCCTCTTTCGACCAGTACCAGCTCCACGACGGCGCCGCGGGCATCTTCGCCACCGGCCTCTTGACCGCCACGGGCCAGCCCAAGCCCGGCTACGACGCCTACCGGATGCCCCTCTTCCTCCCGGTCACCACCACCCGCCCGCGCCATCCGCTCGTCGTCTGGGGCTGCGTGCGCCCCGCTCCCGGCGCCGCCGACACCAGCCACCGGCCCCAGACCGTCGCGATCCAGTACCAGCCCGCGAGCGGCGGGGGCTTCACGACCGTCCAGCGCGTCCCGCTCACCGGTCCCCACGGCTATTTCGAGGTCAGGCAGATCTTCCCGGGCAGCGGCAGCGTGCGCCTGGCCTGGCGCTACCCCAACGGCGCCCAGGTGTTCAGCCGCACGCAGGCGATCACGCTGCAGAAGTCCTGACGGGGTCGGCCTGGGGTGGTCGGGCCGCACCGACGCGTCGCGGCCCGCCGCCCCCGGTGGGGCCGGACCGCACCGACGCGTCGCGGCCGCCGCCCGTCGATCGGGGGCGCGCGTCCTCGTCAGGGTTCCAGCGACTCAAGGGCGGCGCTCGCGACCGTCGCTGCGCTCCGGCCCCTCCGGCCGCCGCTGCGTCTCGCCCGCCCCTCAGCGCGACAAATCTGGACCTCGCTCGCGAATCTGTCGCACTGGCGACGCTGAGCCGTGCGAAATGGGCAAACTCGGGACACCCGTCCCAATTTGTCGCGTCAGGACCCTCCGCCGCGTCCCGGGCTTCCGAGGAGACCATTCCTGATCGCCACCAGACGCCGCGAGGCGCCCGGCGAGCGTCGGGAGGGACGGTCCCGCGCTCGGGCGCAACTTGTGGTCGCCCGCGCCCCCGAGAACACGCCGCACCTCAGAGAACGGTTGCGCCGCGAGCGCGGATCGGGTCCCCCGACGCCCCCACCCCGTCCGGCAACGGTGCTTGCGGCGCCAGCAGGAGGCTCCGCTACCCTGGCCCGCGCTCGAGCGTCATGGCTCGCCGTGGGGGCGCCCTCCCAAGTCCGTCCCGGCGCCGCAACTCTCACTACTTGGAGCTGTTATGCCCTTCATGCCCAAACTTTCCGTGTCCAGACACATCTCCCGTCGGGTGCCGGTGGCCGGAGCCGCCGCCGTGCTCGCCGCCGCCGGGCTGGCCGCAGTGCCGCAGGCCTCGGTGGCCAAGACGTCCCAGACCGTGATCATCCAGGACGGTCAGGACCTCTCCAATCCCAACGGCACGCTGGCCCAGTTCCGCGCCCTGGGAGCGACGACGGTCCGGGTCATCGTCCCGTGGTCGAGCATCGCGCCGAAGCCGAACTCGACGAAGAAGCCGAGCTTCAACGCGACCGATCCGAACGCGTATCCGAAGTCCAACTGGGGGCCGTACGACGGCATCGTCAGAGCGGCGCAGAAGTACAACCTGCAGGTCGACTTCACAGTGACCGGCGGCGCCCCGGTGTGGGCCGAGGGCAAGAACATCCCGAAGGCCGGCACGCAGGACAAGTTCTTCGCCTGGGAGCCGAACGACCAGGACTACGGCCAGTTCATGCAGGCGGTCGGCACGCGCTACGACGGCAGCTTCACGCCGAGCGGCACGACCACGCCGCTGCCCGCGGTCAGGTTCTGGGTGATCTTCAACGAGCCGAACTTCGGCGAGGACCTCGGGCCGCAGGCGATCGACGACTCGCGCGTGCTGATCGCGCCGATGTTGTACCGCGGCCTGATCGACGCCGGCTGGAGCGCGCTGCAGAAGAACCACAGGGGCCAGACGATCCTGTGGGGCGACTTCGCCGCCCGCGGCTTCTATCTGAGCTATGGCCCGCGGGGCCGTGGCGCGCCCCAGGGGTATCCGGGCAACTACGGCCAGACGCGGCCGGGGTACTTCCTCCGCTACCTGTACTGCGTCGGGGGCAACTACCGCCGCCTGACCGGTAGCGCCGCCAAGAGCGTCGGCTGCCCCACGAGCGGCAGCGCCGCAGCCTTCCGCAAGGCCCATCCGGCGCTGTTCAGCGCCACCGGCGTCGGCGTCCATCCCTATCCGCTGAACGGCACGCCGGTCAACGACGGCAGGGTCAAGGACTACGCGACATTCCCCGAGCTCGGTTCGTTCGCCGGCAATCTCGACCGCTCGGTCCGCGCCTGGGGCTCGGGCAAGAAGTTCGGCATCTACGACGACGAATACGGCTACATCACCAACCCGCCGAACCGGCAGTTGGTCTCCAACCCGCCAACGAGCGGCCGCCACCCCTACCTGTCGGCGAGCACCGCGGCCTACTACATCAACTGGGCCGAGTACCTGAGCTGGCGCAACCCGCGGATCCAGAGCTACATGCAGTATCTGCTCCGGGACCCGGGAGCCAACGCCGGCGCCTACGCCGGCTTCGCCTCCGGCCTCGAGAACGCCAACGGCACGCACAAGGCGACCTACGATGCCTTCCGGCTGCCCGTGTACATGCCGAAGACCTCGATCAGGCGGGGCTCCAAGGCCACGGTGTGGGGCGCCGCGCGCCCGGCTCCGTTTCAGAGCGGCGCCCAGACGGTGTCGATCCAG
>JAFAYV010000066.1 GCA_019240115.1 Solirubrobacterales bacterium
CAGAACAACTCCACGCCGGCGACCTTCAACGTGGTCGCGGGGATCGCCCCGCGGAAGGCGGCGGGCGCGCCGGCCAGCGACGCACCGGCGACCTTCGCCTGCTCGAGCAACGGTGACCATAGTCCGTAGACGACGCCACGGTGCTGGGTGCACTCGCCGACGGCGTACACGCCCGAATGACTCGTGCGCAGCTCGTCGTCGACGACGATCCCGCGCTGGACCTCGAGGCCGGCGTCGCGGGCCAGCTCGACCTCGGGGGCGACGCCGGCGGCGACTACCACGAGCTCGGCCGGCAGCTCGCGGCCGTCGCGCAGGATCACCGCGCTCGCCGTTCCGTTGCCGGCGATCGCCTTGGCCTCGGTCTCGAGGAGGACCTCGATCCCGAGCGCCTCGACGGTCCGCTGAAGCAGGAGAGCCCCGGGCCGGTCGAGCTGGCGCTCCATCAGCCGGTCGGCGAGGTGGACGACCGCCACATCGACTCCGCGGGCGCGCAATCCACGCGCCGCCTCGAGGCCGAGCAGCCCGCCCCCGATCACCACGGCGCGGCGGCCAGGGGCGGCAGCCGCGACGATCTGCCGCGCATCGCGCAGCGTGCGGAACAGGTACACGCCGCGCTCCGGGGCGCCAGACAGCGGCGGCACCAGCGGCCGCGATCCGGTGGCGAGCACGAGCCCGTCCCAGGAGAGCTCGTCGCCGTCGCCAAGCTCGACGGTCCGACGCCGGAGGTCGACGCCTCGTACCTCAGTCCCGGTGCGTACGACGATTCCGCGCTCGGCCAGCCATTCGCCGTCGCGCAGTGTCAGCTCCGGCTCGCCGGCCGCACCGGCGAGCAGCTGCGAGAGAAGGATCCGGTTGTACGGAAGGTCCGGCTCGCGGCCAACCATCGTGACGTCCCACTCCTCGGCGCCGTCGTGCTCGAGCATGGCCTCTACCGTGGCCATCGCCGCCATCCCGGTGCCGACCACCACGATCCGCCGGCGGGGGATCGCAGCCCGGCGCTCGTCCATTCCTGGCCGCGTCGCAGCAACAGCGATCGGTTCCACCCGGATCGCCGTCGCCTTCAGCTCGGCCTGCTTGGACGTCGGGTCAAGCGCCCGGGCCACGACCCCGCCGACGGTCCCCTGCCCGGGGCGCAGGTGAAGCGCGCCCCAGTGGAACGGCGCGAACGCGACCCCGGGGGGCACCGCGGCGGTGACGCGGGCGCGGACGGCAGCGTGCCCGCGGCGCGAGCGCAGGCGCACCCGGTCGCCCTCGGCAATGCCCGCCGCGCACGCGTCGTCGGGGTGAAGCTCGACGAACGGCTCGGGATCTGCCGCCAACAGCTCGGGCGACTTGGCGGTGCGGGTCATCGTGTGCCATTGGTTGGCCACCCGCCCGGTCGTGAGGACGAGCGGGAAGTCCTCATCGGGCCGGTCGGCGGGCTCGGCGTGCGGCGTCGGAGCGAAGCGGGCGCGGCCCGTCGGGGTCGGGAAGCGCAGCGACGTGTAGAGCCGCTCGGTGCCCGTGTGAACCCCCGTTTCGGCCGTCGCGGCGGCCGGCACCGGCCACTGCGCGGAACCCACCGCCAGCCGTGCGTGCGAGAGGCCGCTGACGTCGCAGAGCCGCCCTTCGGTGCAGGCGACGTACTCGCCGTAAACCTGGGCCGCCGAGGTCCACCCGAACGCATCGCCATAACCCAAGGCGCGCCCCACGCGTGCGAAGATCTCCCAGTCCGGCAGCGCCTCGCCGGGCGGACCGAGGGCTCGACGGACCAGCGCGACCCGCCGCTCGGAGTTCGTCATCGTCCCGTCCTTCTCCGGCCACTGGGCGGCTGGGAGGACGACGTGGGCGAGCGCGGAGGTCTCCGTCGGGTGGTAGGCGTCCTGGCATACGAGGAGCTCGGCCCGCTTCAGCGCGGCGGTGAACCGGCGGGCGTCGGGCTGGGAGACGACCGGGTTCGTCGCCACCACCCACACCGCCTTGACCCTCCCCGCCTCGAGCGCGTCGACGAGCTCGGTCGCGGCCAGACCGGGCACCGGCGAGATCCCAGGCTGGTCGGTCGGCAGGTTCCATAGCCGGCGCATCTCGGCGCGGTGCTCCGGATCGGTGACCGAGCGGTAGCCCGGTAGCAGCGTCGAGAGGCCGCCTGACTCCCGACCACCCATCGCGTTCGGCTGTCCGGTAAGCGACAGCGGCCCGCTGCCCGGGCGTCCGATGTTTCCGGTGGCCAGGCAGAGGTTGATGATCGCCCGGTTCTTCAGCGTCCCGACGCGCGACTGGTTGACGCCCATCGACCACAGCGCCATCGCCCGCGACGCCCGGCCGAACAGCCGCGCAGCCGCGACGATGTCCCGCGCCGGAACGCCACACACCTCGGCCGCCCGCTCGACCGTCCACTCGCGCGCGGCGGCAAGCGCCGCCTCGAAGCCGTCGGTATGCCGCTCGACGAACAGCCGGTCGATCAGCCCCTCGTCGGCGAGGATGCCGAGCATCGCCGCCAGCAGCGGGAGGTCGCTGCCGGGCCGGAGCGGCAGGTGGAGGTCGGCGGCCTCGGCCGTCGGGGTCCGGCGCGGGTCAAGCACGATCAGCGACGCACCCTCCCGCTGGCGCGCGCCGATCCTCGCCCACACGATCGGATGGCAAGCGGCGGCGTTCGTGCCGACCAGCAGCAGGCAGTCGGCCCGATCGATGTCGCTGTAGGAGGCCGGCGGCCCGTCGGAGCCGAACGCGCCGACGTAGCCCGCGACGGCGCTCGACATGCACAGGCGCGAGTTGGAGTCGAGGTTGTTCGTGCCGAGGAATCCCTTGACGAGCTTCGACGCGACGTAGTAGTCCTCGGTGAGCAGCTGCCCGGAGATGTAGAAGGCAATTGCGTCCGGGCCATGCTCCTCGCTGATCTCGGTCAGGCGACGGGCGAGCCGCCCGACCGCCTGCCGCCAGGAAACGCGGTCGAAGCGGGCGGCAGCGGAGTCGCGCCACAGCGGGTGGAGCGCCCGATCAGCGGCGTGGACGGCATCGGGGAGACCGAGCGGCTTGCGGCACGTCGCGCCCCGGTTCACCGGGTGCTCCGGGTCGCCGGCAACCCTCAACAGTCGCCCATTCCCGACTTCGGCGAGCAGGCCACAGCCGACGCCGCAGTAAGGGCACTGGGTCCGGACTCGCTCCGTCACGCTTCGAGGCAGAGCTCGAGGTAGCCGTCGCGCTCGCGGACCTCGTACGTCCGCACACCCACGCCGTCCGCGTCCTGGCGCTCGCCGGTGAGCAGCGAGAACCGCTGTCCGTGCAGTGGGCAGGTGACGCATTGATCAGCAACCATCCCGTCAGCGAGCGGACCGGCCTTATGGGGACAGGCATGGTCGATCGCGGCCCATCCGTCGGGCAGGCGGAAGATGGCGACGCGGCGCTCCCCGATATGGACGCTCCGGCCCTCGAGGTACGGAACATCGTCCACGCGGCCGACGCGCAGCCAGGTCGTGGAGGCGGCAACGAGCGCGCTCATCGAGCGGCTCCAACGGGCGGACCGATGATCATCGCCTCGGTGTCGAGCTCCTCGAACTGCTTCGGTGTGGCCGGCGCGTGGCGCTCACGCCACGGGTCGGGGTCCGCCGCCGCCTTCGCGATCCGGTAGCGCTCGAGCAGCTCGGCCTGGCCTTCGCCGAGCACGGCCTCGCGGACCGCCTCGATCCCGACGCGCTCAAGGTAGCCGTAGGTTCGCTCGAGGTACTCGGCGTTCTCGCGATAGTGCTGGAGAAAGGCGAGTGCCACGCGCTTGGCCGCCTTCGCGCTCGATACCACCGTGAGGAGGTCACCCTTGCGGACGGTCGAGCCGGCCGCGCCGCCGACGTACACCTCCCAGCCGCCCTCGACCGCGACGAGGCCGATGTCCTTGACGTATGCCTCGGCGCAGTTGCGCGGGCAGCCGGTGACCGCCGACTTGACCTTGTGGGGCGTGTACAGGCCCTCCATCGCGGCTTCCAGCTCGACCCCAAGCTGGATCGAGTTGCCCAGTCCGAAGCGGCAGAAGTCGGTGCCGACGCATGTCTTGACCGTGCGCACGGCCTTGGCGTAGGCGTGGCCGGAGGACATCCCGAGCTCCTCCCAGATGGCCGGAAGCTGTTCCTTGCGCACCCCGAGCAAGTCGATCCGCTGTCCACCGGTCACCTTGACCATCGGGATCTCATACTTGTCGACTACATCGGCGATCCGGCGCAGCTCATCGGCGCTCGTCACCCCGCCGCGCATCCGCGGAACGACGCTGAACGTGCCGTCGTTCTGGATGTTGGCGTGGACGCGGTCGTTGATGAAGCGGGCGTGGCGCTCCTCGCGATGCCGGTTGCCGCGGATCTCGGAGACGAGGTAGGCGAGGCCCGGCTTGCACGCCCCGCACTCGCGGCCGGCCCCGCACTCCGCCCCGATCGCGCTGACCGAGTCGAGATCGTGGGCGCGCACAACACCCGCGAGTTGCTCGCGCGTGAGCTTGCGGCACGGGCAGAGGTAGGCCGGCTCCTCGGAGGCGCCGGCGCGCTCGATCGACAAGAGCTCGGCGACCAGCGGCTTGCACGAGCCGCAACCGGCACCGGCGCGGGTCACGGCGACGACCTCCTGGGTCGAGCCAAGCCCTCCGGTGCGGATCGCATCGACGATCGCGCCCTTGCAGACTCCGTTGCAGTTGCAGACCCGGGCCGCGTCGGGAAGATCTCCGGCCGACGACTGCGACGCCTCGGCCAGGAGCTGCAGCGGGTCCTCGACCGCGGCGGCGCGGCGAATCGCGTCGAGCAGGAGGTCGGAACCCCGGGTGTCTCCGAGGAGGATCGTGCCCGCCGCCCGCCCGTCCCTGACGATCAGCTTCCGGTAGCTCCCCGTCTCGGCGTTGCGGACAGCGACGGCGTGCTCGGACTCCGGCTCGCCCGCCGCGAACAGCTCGACCCCCATCACCTTGAGCTTGGCGCTCGGGGTGGAGCCTTCGTAGCACGCCGGGTCGCCGGCGATCGTCCGGGCGGCGATCGCCGCCTGCTCCCGAATTGGCGCGACGATCCCATGGACGACTCCCCGGTGCTCGGCGCACTCCCCGACCGCGAGCACGTTTTCACGGGAGGTGACCAGGCGGTCGTCGACGACGACGCCGCGCTTGATGCTGAGGCCAATCCGGCGCGCGAGCTCGATGTTCGGGCGGATGCCGACGGCGATCACGACCAGGTCGCAGTCGAGCCGGGTCCCGCCCGCGAACTTCAGCCCGCGGACCCGCCCGTCGGGGCCCGGGATCAGACCGTCGGTTCGGTGCTCGAGCAGCACCTCGACCCCGAGCTCCTCCATCGCCGGGGCCAGCAGCGCTGCACCGGCGGCGTCGAGCTGGCGCTCCATCAAGCGATCCATGAGGTGAACGACGGTCGTCGGGACGCTCATCGAGGCGAGCGCGAACGCGGCCTCGAGCCCGAGCAATCCGCCGCCGATCACCGCAGCGTGCCGGGCGCGTGCAGCGTCCTCGAGGATCTGCTCACAGTCAGCCGGGTCGCGGAAGACGTGGACTCCGGCGGCGTCGACGTTCCCGAGTGGCGGAACGAGCGGCACGCTCCCGGTGCAGAGGACGGCGTAGTCGAAGCCAAGCTGCTCGCCGGTGTGCGTGGTGGCGGTTCCGCCATCAGGGTCGAGCTGCTCGATCCACGTGCCGAGGCGGACGTCGATGCCGCGGTCGGCATACCAGGTCTGCGGGCGGAGCAGGAGGTCGCCGAGCACGGCCGGGGATGGCTGGCTCAGCAGGCGACCGAGATTCACCCGGTCGTAGGGGAGGTGCGGCTCGCCGCACACGAGCGTGATCTGACGCGCACGCCCGCCGAGGTGCTCGCACACCGCCTGACCGGCGATGCCACCGCCGATGACCAGCACGCGCGCCGTCCGCTCGGGATCGATGCAGGACATGCCGAGAGGGTGTCGCCGATCGCCGGTTCCACCATCGGCCCGATGGCAAGCATTTGCTCAGCGGCGTTTATCCCTTTGGTGGAATCTGAACCGAGTGGTTCTGATTACAGTGGGGCGCGTGCCCCGGCCCCGGATCCGACTCGACCACGCCGCGATCGCCCGCGCCTTCGCGCCGGACGGGCTGCACGGCGTCTCCAGCGCGGAGGTCGCCCGGCGGGCGGGAGTGGCCAAGCCAACCATCTACGCCCACGGGGGCTCGAAGGAAGAGGTGTTCCTCGCCTGCGTGGAGGCCGAGACCGAGCGGCTGCTGAGCCTGCTCGCCGAGGCTGACCTGGCCACGCGCTCGATGCCAGCGCGCTCGCGGCTGGCGGCACTCGCGCTGGCGGTGATCGAGCACGCAGTGCAATATCCCGAGGCCGCCCGGCTACTGCACCTCACCGCCCGCCACCGCTCCTCGCGCGTGGCGGCAGCCGTCGACGGAGCACTCGCCCGGCTCCCCGCTCGGATCGCACTGGTGCTGCGGGCCGACGCGACGGCCGAGAGCGCCGAGCG
>JAFAYV010000071.1 GCA_019240115.1 Solirubrobacterales bacterium
CAGCCCTGGCGGCCGCAGCATGCGCGGCCTGGTGCGCGTGGCGGCCGAGACGGTCGCCTCGGACGCGGACCTGCGGGCCTGGATCGACCGCGGCCTGGCCTTCGCCGGCTCGCTGCCGCCCAAGTAGCCGCGGCGCCTAGAATCGTCGCTCCCCTGAGGGCGCGTAGCTCAGTGGGAGAGCGCTCGCTTCACACGCGAGAGGTCGCTGGTTCGAAACCAGCCGTGCCCATCACGCATATCCTGCAAATCGACATCTTTTTTGCAGGCACTCGCGCTGATCGGGGTCCGCGATCGGCACACTTCCAGCCAGGGGACTATTCACGGGACTAAACCTGACCCGCGTGATCTCGTCCACCACCTCGGGTCCGAGCCGGCGCGCCAGCTTGCGCACCGTCGACTCCTCCGGCACCCGCCGGTCGATCCCGATCAGGCAAGACCGCCGCAGGTGCAACGAGTCCGAGACCTCGCGGATCAGCGTCTCGTATCCCCAGCCGGTGCGCTGCTTGATCACCATCAGCCGCACGAACGTGGCCATCGCAATCGACGGACGCCCCTGCTCGCGGGCCGTCTGCTCCCACGCCTCGGCGATCGGCAACAGAACGTCGTCGGTCAGAACCTGATCTAGCCGCGCGAGATCCTCGGGCAGCTCGCGCACCTCCACCGGCAACACCTCGTCCCACAGCGACTCCATCTGCGGGCCACACAGTGTCAGCATCACACCTCCACCGGGTCACAAAAGCAGGCACATCCTGATCAACCAACCGCACAGAACCCGCCGGTCTGACCGGGGTCGGTGAGATCCTCATGCCACCCATCACAGGAGGCGTGACATGCCCGGACCCGGACGCAACCAGCCTTGCCCCTGCGGCTCTGGTCGCAAGACCAAACGCTGCTGCGGCCAACAACGCGGTCCCGCCGCCGACCAGCTCGCGCGCGCTCATGTCGCCGCGCTGTGCCAAGAAGCGATCCCCGACCTGGCCGACCTTCCCGAGCACGCGCTCGACATCCTCTGGGAAGCCCTGATTGACCTGCCCAGCCTCGACTACTCATTGCTGGTCACGCTGCCCACCCTGATCGACCCCGACCTTCAACGCCTGCGCGAATCCATCAAAGACGACGATCCCGACTGGGGCTGGGACGCGCTCACCACAGTCGCCCAGCAGACAGACACCCCACAAGAACGCGCCCGACTGGCTGACGCGATCGTCTCACTTCGTGACCGCCGCCGACTCAGCCGCCGCCAAGCCGCCTACGCGCTACTGGACCTCAACACCCCATCCACCCGCCTCATCGGCGCCAGCCTGCTCGAAGCCGTCGCCGTCTCCGTCGGCGCGCACCGCACCCCCGGCGGCCTCCAAATCGCCGCGTAACCCCCGGTCATTGATGGAGGGTCGGCGGGCGGCGCCTGGTGCTCGCACGGCATTGCCGACTGAGCGCCGGTTTCCTCCCGCCGCCACTTCGATCCGTGCGTGCGGTCCTCCCGCACACGGCTCTCCGACGTTCTTCACCGCCGCCATTCGGCTATCTCCCTCGCCAGGCCCGGTGGGCGTGGGCGCGACGATGGTCCCAGCGAGCCTGATCAGCCCCAGGCGATTCGGCAAAGCGTACGTAACGATCCGCCAGCCGTAGGCTCGCGACCGCTGGTGGCGCTTGGCCACGAACAGCGCCAGCCGGTTGTGCGCGTGGTGCTCGATCAGATTGAA
Source organism: Solirubrobacterales bacterium (assembly GCA_019240115.1). Classification (GTDB taxonomy): domain Bacteria; phylum Actinomycetota; class Thermoleophilia; order Solirubrobacterales; family Solirubrobacteraceae; genus Palsa-465. Next base: position 1,704 of record JAFAYV010000071.1, read on the forward strand.
GTGACGGGCCGAGTTGCCGTAGCGGAAGTAGCCCGCCCACCCGCGCAGGTACCGGTTGAGGTCCTGCACGACTTCCTCGATCGGCAGCAGCAGCCGTTCGCGCGCGGTGATCTCACCGACGCGACGCGCGTCCGCCCGCGGACGCCGATCCTCCCTAACCGGAATGCCTTTCCGTATTATGGCGGAAGAGCTTTCCACTTTCTTCGAGTCGAGATCCCCACCCAAGGAGCACTCATGCACTACCGCACGCTCGGACGAACCGGCATCAAGGTCAGCCCCTACGCCCTCGGGGCGATGATGTTCGGCCCGATGGGCAACCCCGACCACGACGACGCGATCGCGATGATTCACAAGGCGCTCGATACCGGCATCAACTTCCTCGACACGGCCGACCGCTACTCGGCCGGAGAGTCGGAGGAGATCGTCGGCAAGGCGCTGAAGGGACGCCGCGAGAACGTCGTGCTGGCCACCAAGGTCCACGGCCCGATGGGCGAGGACCCCAACCAGCAGGGGAGCTCGCGGCGCTGGATCATCGCCGAGGTCGAGAACTCGCTGCGCCGCCTGCAGACCGACTACATCGACCTGTACCAGATCCACCGTCCCGATCCGAGTACCGACATCGAGGAGACGCTGTCGGCACTGAGCGACCTCATCCACAGCGGCAAGGTCCGCGCCATCGGTCACTCGGCGATGCCCGCCTCAGACATCGTCGAGGCCCAGTGGGTAGCCGAGCGCCGCGGCTATGAACGCTTTCGCACCGAGCAGCCCACCTACTCGATCCTCAATCGCGGCATCGAGTCCGAGGTCCTGCCCGTCATCGAGCGCTACGGAATGGGCACCCTCGTCTGGAGCCCACTGGCCAAGGGCATGCTCACTGGACGCATCCGCAAGGACCAGCAAAGCGACCTGCGCCGCACCGAGATGTTCTCCAGCTTCAGCGACGAACAGCGCCTGGACAAGGTCGAACAGATCATCCCGCTCGCCGAAGAAGCCGGCCTGCCAATGACCCATCTCGCGATGGCATTCGCGATCGCTCACCCCGGCGTGACCAGCGCGATCATCGGACCGCGGACTCATGAGCATCTCGACGACCTGCTCGCCAGCGTCGAGGTCAACCTCTCCGACGACATTCTCGACCGCATCGATGCGATCGTGCCGCCCGGCACCGACGTCGGCGCACCCGACGAATCCGCCTACCGGCCGCCGGCGCTCACGCAGACCAGCTTGCGCCGGCGCTCTCCCGAGGAACGATCAGCCGCCTGACATCCGGGCGGAGAACCACACAGCGGCCCGAGCATCACGCCGCGCTCGGGCCTGCCCGCGTCGCAAACAGACAAACGAGGACGGGCGCTGCCGTAGAAAGCATTGCCCCCGCTCCGCCGCCAACCCGACGCTCTCAGCGAAGCTGCTGGTTTCGCGCGCATTCCGGTTCTCGCGGCGGGCGGCTTGGGATGCGCATGGTTGCGGCGAAGGGCGTCTGCCTCTGGTTCTCTGTGCCACGGCGGTCTGGCCGTCCTGCTCTGTCTGGCGGACGCTCGGCAATCACGGAGGCCGAGACGGGACTGGATCCCGGGCTGGGGCGCCGTACTGCTGACGCCCGGGTGGTATCGACGCTACGAGGTAGGGACGAGGAGAGCGATCGCCTCTCGGACGAGCCCTGCGAGCTGCTCGTGCGGGACGTCTTCAAAAGCGGCGGCGCTTTCCCCGAAGACCTCAGTGATCACGCCGACCATCGCGGCCATCCGGACGCGCTCGGTGAGAGGAATCGCCGACGAGGAAAGGATGCGTTCAAAGCGGGCTTCGACATCTCGGCCCCCTCCCAGGCCGCGCGCGTCGAGGCTTTCGAACGCGTTGCGGTTGCGGTTGTGGAGGAGTAGCAGCGCTCGGTTCTCAACCATGAAGTCGATCATCTCGTTGGCGAGACGAGGCCAGATTGCGGCTCGCGCGGGTCCGTCAGGGGCCGCTTCGAGCTCGTCGAGCACGTTGGCGCCGAGCTCCTGCAGGCGGAGGTGGAGCTCGATGAGGATCTCTTCCTTGCGCTCGAAGTAGTGATAGAGCGCCGCTTTGGTGATCTGCAGGCGCTCGGCGATGTCCCGCAGCGAGGTCTTCTCGTAGCCCTGCTGCGTGAACAACTCCTGCGCGACAGCGAGGATCCGCTCGCGCGTCTGGGGTCCTTGACTCCCGGGTGGTCGCGACACGCCGCAAATATTACTTGACGGCCGGTCAGTTCACGCTACCTTGCCTGCACGGCAGTTACTTGACGACCGGTTAGCAGCTTGTTTTCACCGCCGTCCCGACCCGGGAGACTCCATGGGTACCACCACGATCCCCGCCTCATCGACCGACGCGACGATCCCCGCCTCCCCCACCGACGCGGGCCAGTCGAGTCCGAGCCCACACCGCCTGCGCTGGGTCGTGCTGCTCGTGGTCATGACTGCCAACGTGATGGACGCGATGGATTCGACGATCGCGACTATCGCCGGCCCGTCGGTCCGGCGTGATCTCGGAGGCGACGCCTCGACGCTGCAGTGGATCAGTGCCGGCTACACCCTCGCGTTCGCCGTGCTGCTGATCGCCGGGGCACGGCTCGGGGATATCTTCGGTCGCCGCCGGGTGTTCCTGATCGGGCTTTCCGGCTTCACCCTGTTCTCCGCTGCCTGCGCCGCGGCCCCATCCATGCCCATCCTGATTGCTTCTCGCGCACTCCAGGGCGCGTTCGGCGCGCTGATGATCCCGCAGGGCTTCGGCTTCCTCAAACAGGTCTTTTCCGACCAGAGCGAGTTCGACAAGGCGATGGGATTCGTCGGTCCCGCGTCGGGCGTGCCACTGCTCGCCGCTCCGATCCTCGCCGGCGCGCTGATCGACGCGAACCTCTGGCACATCGGCTGGCGCCTGGTGTTCCTGATCAACGTTCCGATCGGCGTGCTCGCGCTCTTGCTGGCGATCCCCTCCCTTCCCGACAGCGCCAAGCGCGCTGGCCTGACGCTCGACATCGGCGGAGTCTGGCTCGTCGGACTCGCGCTCGTCGCGATCATCTATCCGCTCATCGAGGGCCGGGCCGAGGGCTGGCCGATCTGGATCTTCACCGTCCTCGCCGCCGGCATGGTTCTGCTGTTCGTCTTCCTGCGCCACGAGCGACGCAGCCGCGACAACGCGCTCATCGAACCCTCGCTGCTCCGCAACCGGACCTACCTGAGCGGTATCGCCGTCATCCTGTTCTTCTTCGGAGGTTTCGCCGGTCTGCTGCTCTGCGTCTCGCTGTTCGGGCAGCTCGGCGAGGGCTGGTCACCGATCCACGCCGGCCTGACGTTGACCCCGATGGTCACCGGAATCATCATCGGCATGACCGCCTCCTTCACGCTGGTCGACCGCCTCGGACGGCACCTCCTCCACGTCGGGATCCTGCTCATCGCGTCCGGCGACGTTGCCGTCGCCCTCGTCCTCACCGGGGCCCACAGCGCCTCGAGCTGGGACCTCGTCCCCGGCCTCGTGCTCGCCGGCGTCGGCGCCGGCACCAGCTTCGCCCAGCTCTTCGGGTTCGTTCTCAACAGCGTCAACATGGACGAGGTGGGATCCGCCTCCGGTGTCCTCGAAGCGACCCAGCAGCTCTCGACCTCGCTCGGCGTCGCCGTCCTCGGCACGGTCTTCTTTTCCGCCTTCGACCACCACCTCGCCACCGACGCGCTGCAGATCACCGCATGGACATGCCTTGCACCGCTCGCGGCCGCGTTCGCGCTCATCTTCCGTCTGCCGATGCGGGCACGAGACGAGCAAGAGCAACTCCGGCAAAGCGACCCGCGGACTCCGCCACCCACGCCACCGAAGCCCTCATGATTTCCCCCCACGCTTCGGCCGATGCCGTAACGGACCCTGTCACCGACCCCCGCGGCGCGGAAAGGCGCGCGCGACCAAGCAAGCGGAGCCGCCGACCGAACGAGGTCGCATCCGCCGATCGGCCGTCCGGTCGAGCAGGCGATTACCCTGCTCGCCGCGCACTGCGCGTGCGCCGTAGACCGCGGCGAGATGCTCGTCGCGGGAGATAAGCGGGAGCCGCCAGTGCGGCAGTCTTAGTCGTTTGCGAAGCCTCTCTTTCGCATCTCGGTCCCGCCGGGTGGCTGTGGCAGCGCACTTGCCGTGGTCGGTGGCTAGAGGCACGTGTGTTCAGCGCGTGCGCGGATCGCTCTGCTGGGCTCTGCCGATCGGGTCGCTCATCGTTTCGAGCCAGTCGGCGAGCTCCGCGGCGCTCACGTCGTCGCGTCCCGACGCGAACAGATCGCGCGCGTGCCTAAGCATTGCCCGGGCCCGTCTCGTGTCACCGCGGAGGAGCGCTGTTGCGCCCAGGAGTGTGGTTGTCTGCGCACGGTGATGGTCGTCCAGGGGTAGATAGTCACCGGCTCAGTGTCGCCTCGGGCGGTTCGCGATGCATTGAGCTCGTTGCTCGAGGACGCCGCTGGCAACGAGGACGGGTACCGATCCCTCGCTACCGGACTCGAGACCTCACACCACCCTGGGAGAGGCTGAGCCAGCGGTCCAGTTCGTCCAGGAGGGTTTCGATGATTGGGCGGAGCTCCTCGGCGATTTGTGTCTGCGTCGCGCCCTCGTGGGTGCGCCGGCCGGCGTGGTTGAAGATGGTCTGGTAGACGCCGGCGATGGCCGTGCCTTGCAGCTTGGCCACTTCTGCCGGCACGCGGGTGGTGTCGCTGATGGCGGCGGCGATGGCGTCGGCTTGGTGGTCGGTCATCTCCAGTGTCAGCCGGTGGACGGTCGGGCTGATGACGGCCAGGTAGCCGATCTCTCCGCGCCAGATGTCAGGCGGGATGGTCGCGATGGCGTCGACGGAGGCGAGCACGTAGTCCCGGACGGCGCCGGCGGGACTGACGCCGGGGGCGCGAGCGCGGATCAGCTTTACGAGCTGGTCTTGGACTTGCTCGTCGCGGTCGGTGACCAGCTGTTCCTTGCTCGGGAAGTAGTTGTAGACCGTCTGCTCGGAGACCTCGGCTTCGCGGGCGATGTCGCTGACGGTGACGTGCTCATAGCCCCGCTCGGCAAACAGCCGTGCGGCGACCTCGGCGATGAGCTGGCGCGTGCGCGCCTTCTTGAGTTCCCGCAGTCCCGCCACGGGAGGATCGTAAACCACGAACGCTGCCGACCCTATGTTTAGAGTCTGCTATAAGTTTAGGTCCAAATCCAATAGTGCGGAGGCGTTCATGACCGCAGCACAGCCCGACCAGCCGAATTCGATGTCGCGTCAGGCCCGATGTCCCGGCTGATCGCGGCGCGTTTGTTGCGAGCCGTGCGACCTCTCCGGCGTACTGGTTCTACGGGACGCTGTGGGTGGTCCTTGCTGATGTGCATCAGACCGGTGGTTCGTACACCGTGATGGAGCCGTGGATGCGCGGCGGGATCACGGGTCATGAACAACAACTACTGGTCGGCGTCAAGCGACTCGGGCTGGTCGAAGCTCGCCCCCCACCGCTGACAAGGACCTACCGAAAGTGGCCGCACATCGACATCAATGGCGCTGAGCGCCAAGAAAGGAGCCGTCATGACTAACGAGACCGACCCCACCGAACGCGTTGCACACATCCTCGCGCTCATGAAGCAGGGCGACGACGCCTTCAATCGCCGCGACAAAGCCGGGATGGACGCCGCGCACCACCCGGAGATGGTCGCGCACCTCACCGGCAACGCCGAGCCGATCCACGGCCGCGAAGCGCACGCCGCCGCCATGCACGCGATGTTCGGAGCCTTTCCCGACGTCCACATCGACAACGATCCCTACCCGCTGCAGTTCGGGCAGGGCGACTGGATGACCGTCATCACCAAGGCCACCGGAACGTTCACCGGCGAGATGACCCTGCCCGACGGGAACGTGATCCCCGGCACCGGCAAGGCCTTTGACCTCACCTTCTCCACCACGGCGCGATGGGACGGCGAGCAGCTCATCGAGGAGTACGTGTTCTGGGACTCAGCACTCATGGCCCAGCAGATCGGCCTCGCGTAGCACCCAGAACGCCGCCCCTATCAACAACCGAGACAAGCGAAAGGTCAGGACATGATCCTCATCGCAACAGCAGGAAAGGTGGGCTCCGAGGCAGCGCGGCTGCTCGCGCAGCAGGACGCGCCAGTGCGTGTCCTGGTCCGCGATCCGGACAAGGCGACCGTCCTAGCGCAGCTGGGAGTCGACGTCGCCGAGGGCGACCTCGACGACGTGACGTCGATCGACGCGGCCATGCAGGGAGTCACTGCCGTGGTGCTGGTCAGCCCGGCGGTCCCCGCCCAAGAGCTGAGCCTGATCGACAGCGCCGCTCGGGCCAGGGTCGGGCACGTGGTGAAGATCACCAGCAAGGCGTCGGCGGACTCGCCGATCGCTCGGCAACGCGGACAGGCCGAGATCGAAGCTGGGCTGCTCGGCTCAGGACTCGACTACACGCTGCTGCGCAACAACTTCTACATGCAGAACTTCCTCATGCTCGCCCCCGCGATCGCCCAGACGAGTAGCTTCGGCGCCGCCGCCGGCGACGGCCAGGTCGGTTTCGTCGATACCCGCGATGTCGCCGCGGTGGCGGCCGAGATCGCTGCCGCACCCGCCGGGCATGCCGGCGCGACCTACCTGCTCACCGGGCCGCAGCTGCTCTCCTACGCCGACGTGGCCGCGGCGCTTTCGAAAGTGCTGGGGCGGCCGATCGCGTTCCACACGCGGACCCGGGAGCAGGACAAGCAGGAGATGATCGACGCGGGCCTCCCGCGCGAGCTTGCGGACATGAACGCCCATGCCGTCAGCTTGATCGCCGACGACGACGCCGCCTGGCTCTCGCAGGACGTCCCCAGCGTCCTCGGCCGCCCAGCGCGCTCCTTCGCGCAGTTCGCCACCGACCACGTCGCCGCGTTCGCTCCGGAGCGTTGACGATGCCGACCTACGCCGTCACCGGTGCCTCGGGCCAGCTCGGCCGCCTCGCCGTCCAAGATCTGCTCGCCCGAGGCGTACCCGCCGAGGTTATTGGGATCGTGCGCACCCGCGGCAAGGTCGCCGATCTCGCCGGACGAGGCGTAGAGATTCGCGAGGCGGACTACACCAGCCCGCGAGATCTCGGCGCGGCACTCAACGGCGTGCAGCGGCTGCTGCTGATCTCAAGCAGCCAGGCGGGGCAGAGGGTCGCCCATCACCAGAACGTCATCCAGGCCGCCAGGACCGCGGGAGCCACTCGGATCGTGTACACGAGCATGCTCAACGCCGAGCACACCACCAACCCGCTGGCCAGCGAGCACCGGGACAGCGAGCGCGCCCTCCAGGAGGCAGGCGTACCGTTCACGCTGCTGCGCAACGGCTGGTACACCGAGAACTACACCGACCAGCTCGGCCAATACCTCCAGCAGGGCGAGATCATCGGGGCCGCCAGCCGCGGCCGGATCTCAGCTACCCGTCAGGACTACGCCGCCGCGGCCGCCACAGCGCTCCTCAAGGACGACAAACCAAAGTCGACCGACGAACTTGGGGGCCCGGCCTTCGACCTGCACGAACTCGCTCAGATCATCACGGAGGTGACCGGCATGCCGGTCACCTACACAGACCTCCCGGTGGATGAGTACGCCCAACGGCTCGAGCAGTCCGGACTGGAGGAAGCGAACGCGCACTTCGTCGCCGCGCTGGACGCCTCGATCGTCCACGGAGATCTCGAAACGACAAGCCAGGACCTCGAACAGCTGCTCGGACATCCAGCCACCCGCCTCATCGACGCCGTGCGCGCAGCGAGTCTGACAGGAGGTCAACGGACGCGGAAGAAGCCACTTCGATGACCCTCACCAACGCGCTGCGCACGCCAGACGATCGCTTCGCTGACAGCGGCGCGCGCGTGGTCGCTCCCGACCTGCTCGGGTTCGGCCGATCCGACAAGCCCGTGCAAGACGCGACCTACACCTTCGGCTTGCATCGAGCATTCCTGCTGCGCCTCGCCGAGCACGCCGTCCTTCGGAACATCACCCTGGTCGTGCGGGACTGGGGAGGGACCCGCTCGGGCTCACCCTGCCGATCACCGAGCAGGAAATGGCCGCCTACGACGCGCCCTATCCCGACCCGCGCTACCAAGCCGGAGTGAGGACGTTCCCGGACCTGGCCATGGTCGAGCCGCAAATGGACGGAGTTGCCGAGGCTCAGGCCGCGCTGCGGTTCTGGAGCGGGGAATGGGCGGGAGAATCGTTCATGGCCATCGGCGCCAAAGACCCCGACGCCGAGACGATGCACACGCTCCAGACGACGATTCGCGGGTGCCCGAGCCGATGATCCTCCCCGACACCGGGCATTTCGTGCAAGAGCAGGAAGGCCAAGCCGTCGCTCTCGCGGCCCTCCAAGCCTTCGGCGATCTCTGAGAAGCCAAACGAGAGGGCGGCCTTCTCAAGCCGGTCACTTCTCAGCGACCACGACGAAGGAGCAGATCACGATGCCCGACAACGACGAGGTCCGGGCCGGACCCATATGCAGCTCATCACCTACGACAACGGGATCGACACCGACGAGGAGTGGGACCAATCGTGGGAGGGCAAGGACCACGGCTGCGACATGTCGATCATCCATCTGTCGACCACCCGGGACGGGTTCAGCCCGGCCCTGCATCTCCATCCCTACCCGGAGGTGATCCTCATCAGGCGCGGCACCGCGACGGTATACGTCGGCGACCAAGAGCTTGAGGGCATCGCGGGTCAGACGGTCATCGTTCCGAGCAGGCCTCGTGTTCGAGGGAACGCCGGTAGGCGGATGCTCTGAGCAATGCTCGGGTGCCGGCTGGGCTGCGGTCTGAGCGGGCCGGGGCTTTCGTCGTGAGAAGGTGGCCTCAGGATCCGGTGAGGATTTGCTCTGAGCGTTGGATCGCGGGGACGAGGGTGCCGTCCTCGTTGGTGAGGATGACGACGACGTAGCCGCCGTGGGGATAGATGTCGATCTGGTCGGTGTAGCCGGGGGTGCCGCCGTTGTGGCCGACGAACGCGACGTGGTTGATGGCCTGGTAGACGAAGCCGTAGGTGAACTCGTCGACGGGCGGCCCGCCGGGCTGTGGGGCGTTGACCCTGGGGGCGAGGATTGTGGCGGTCATCGCGGCGCTGAGCAGCTTGTGCTGCAGCAGCGCCCGGCCGAGGTTGTGCAGGTCGCCGGTGGTGGCGTAGGCGCCGCCGGAGGGGTTGGCGATCTGTGGCTGGCCGCTGATGTCCTCCAGCCTTGAGCCGACGAGCGCGTAGCCGTGGGCCATGCCGGGGACCTGTTCGGGGGTATAGGTCGCGTAGCCGGTGTGGGTCATCCCGGCGGGGTTCAGGATGTGCTGGCGGAGGTAGTCGCTGTACCTCTCACCGCTCAGCCGTTGGACGACGGCGCCGAGCAGGATGAAGCCGTCGTTGCTGTAGAGGGTCTTGGTGCCGGGCGAGAACTGGAGCGGTTCTGCGGCGATCAGCGCGACCATGCCGCCCAGCGTTCGTGGCGGGTTGGCGCGACCGAGCACGACGTTGTCCAGGCCGGAGGTCATGTCCAGCAGCTGACCGATCGTGACGTGGTCGGCAATCCTGGCGGGGAGACCGCTCACGTACCGGCCGACGGGGGCGTCGAAGGACAGCTTGTGCTGCTCGGCCAGCTGGCCGATTGCGACCGCGGTGAACAGCTTGCCGATCGAGGCGATGCAGAACAGCGTCTGCGGCGAGTTCGGGGTCCGGGTGGTCCTGTTGGCGAACCCGTATCCGGCGTCGAGCATGGTTCGGTCGCCGTGAGCGACGAGCACCGCCCCGGAGAACTGGCCCGCCGTGGCCTGCTGCCCCAGCCAGTTGGCGTACTGATCCCAGGTGGCCTGCGTAACGGCAGCGACATTGCTGCCGCCGCCGTCCGCCGCGGGCACGGGACCGCGACCCGGCGAAGCGCCACCGGCAGGCCCGTACTTCGCGCAGACCTTCGCGGCCGCCGCGAAGGTCGGCGAGTCTGGGCTGATCCCACTGGAGGGGTTCAGCGTGATGTGCCCGTCGACCGGGTCAGGGAACGTCGGCAGGCCGTGGGCGCGCATGCACTTGGCGTACTTCAGCGGCAGCGACCCCGCGCTGGAGCTTGTGGTTGGCGGCGGGCTGACGGTCAGCGGGGTGCTGTGGGTCGTTGAGGGCTTCGGGGTATGGCTCGGTTTGGTGGAGCTGGCGCAGGCGCTGAGCAGGACGGCGACCGCGAGCGCTGCGATCGCCGCCACCGGCGTGGATCGGCTGGTCATGGATGACCTCCTGGGTGGACGAGGTCTGATGTGGCGCGGTTGTACGCCGGCGCTGGTCACATCCGTTTCACGGAGGCTGTTAACTCGCTGTGACGACGGACCGGCGACGATGACCAAGCTCAGGAGGATCAGGTGAGAACTCGGCCCACCCAGGCGCGACTCGCAACGCTCGCTCGCTTGCGTCTGCGTCGCACCGTCAGAGCGCGCCTCACGTTGCTGTACGGCGGCCTGTTCTGCGTGTGCGGCGCGGCGCTCTTGGCGATCACGTACCTGCTGGTCCGCCACTTCTCCGGCCGCGTTCTGCGGGTCTCGCACATCGCGCCCGCCACGGGGGTGCGCTCGGCCAGCGGGCAGAGCGCCCGGCTACCAGCGCTCCCATCGCTGGAAGGGCTCAGGCGCCAGGCCCAGCATCAGCTCGTTGCTCAGCACGGCCGCGACCTGCATCAGCTGCTGGTGTGGTCGCTGGTCGCGCTGGCCGTGATGGGGGTCGTGTCGCTGGTGATCGGATGGCTGCTCGCCGGAAGGGTGCTGGCGCCGCTGCGGACGATGACCGCCCGTGCACGGCGGATCTCACAAGACAACTTGGACGAGCGCCTCGCGCTTGGGGGTCCCGCCGACGAGCTGCGTGAGCTCGGCGACACGATCGATGATCTACTCGCCCGGCTGGAAGCCGCGTTTGGCGCGCAGCGGCGGTTCGTAGCCAACGCCTCGCACGAGCTGCGCACGCCGCTGGCGCGGATCCGGACCGCGCTGGACGTCGCGCTCGGCAAGCCCGACCCGGCACCGCCTCCGCTGATAGCGCTCGATCACAAGATCCGGGAGGGGCTAGACCGTGCTGACCGGCTGATGGAGGGCCTGCTCGCGCTGAGCCGCGCTGAACAGGGCGAGCTGACCGACAGCGGGGTGCTGCGCCTGGGTGACCTGATCAACGCGACGCTCGCCGAACACCGGGCACAGATCACCGCCAAGCAGATCACCCTGGAGCGATCTCTTGACCCGATCTCGGTCATCGGGAGTCCGACGCTGCTCGGCCGGCTCGTGGAGAACGTGGTCGACAACGGCGTCCGGCACAACCAGACCGGCGGGTGGATGGGAATCACCCTGCGCGACGCCGGGAGCCGCGCACAACTGACCGTCGACACCAGCGGGCCGCCCCTCGATCAGGCCCTGGTCGATGATCTGGACCAGCCGTTCCGGCGGCTGCGCAGCGACCGTACCGGCTCCGTGCAGGGCGCCGGCCTGGGCTTGTCAATCGTTGCCGCGATCGCGACCGCCCACCGCGGCAGCCTCGCGCTACACGCACGCAAGCAGGGCGGCCTCCAGGTTGTGATCGACCTACCACTCGCATCACACACCGACCAGCGCGTCGGTGGGGTGAACGCCGACGACCAATCAGCGGCGGCCGCACTCAGATGAGGGTCCTCGTCGTCGACGACGAACGCGGCCTGGCCGACGACATCGCCGAGGGACTGCGAGACCAGGGGCTCGCAGTTGACGTCGCCTACGACGGCCTCGACGCCGCCGCCCGGCTCAATCTCTACCCCTACGACGTGATCGTGCTCGACCGCGACCTGCCCGGGCTGGGTGGCGACACGGTCTGCCGGCTCGTCGCCGAAAGCGAGCATCCCGCGATGGTGCTGATGCTCACCGCCGCCGGCTCCCCAGCCGACCGCGTGACGGGTCTGACGCTTGGCGCCGACGACTACCTCGCAAAACCCTTCCACTTCCCTGAGCTCGTACTCCGCATCCGGGCCCTCGCCCGCCGCCGACCCGACGCCGCGGCCCGCGTGCTGCGCGCTGGCGACATCGAGCTCGACCCCCTACACCACACGGCCATCCGCGCCGGCCGCCGCCTCGACCTCAGCGCCAAAGAATTCGCCGTCCTGGAAGCCCTCCTCAAGGCCAGCCCGGGATCGCTCACCCCCGAGCAACTGCTCCACCAAGCCTGGGACCAGAACGCCGACCCTTTCACTAGAACCGTCTACGTCACCGTCGCGCGACTCAAGCGCAAGCTCGGCGAACCGCAGCCCATACAAGCCACACCCGGCATCGGCTACAACATCATGAACCCAGGTCTTTCCTGAACGCGGCCGGACACCTCCTCCTCGCCCGGTTCCAGGTGCTCGCCCGCACGGTGATGCGTGCCGGGCCTGCCGCTACAGCGCTACGACCAGGTCGCGCCACGGATCCGGCTCAGGCCGCCGGGCGATCAGGCGCTCTACGCCGGCGACGATCTCGGCGAACTGATGGTGATCGAGCGTCCAGATCAGGATGATGCCGGCGAGCGCGGTAGACAGACGGATGGTGCGCATGAACCCGAGCTCGTCGCGGCCGGCGCGGCGGGGTCGCATCCGGGCATAGAGCCGGTCGCGGTGGACGTCCAGGGCGCCGAAGATGTAGCGGATGCCATGCTTTCGGTTACACGTCGCGCGCAGCCGGTGCGGTCGCTCGGTGATCGGTCGAGCCGGTCCGCCACCGACGACCAGCTCGAGGTTGTGGAGCGCCCCTGCCGGCGCTGCCGCAGCTCGCGGCGCTCGACAGCGCTGACCGTCTGATCCAGCCGTTGTGATGGCCGAGGTCGACGGACGGTTGCACGGCGGACGATCGCTGCGCGATGAACCGTGGTCGCGGAATAGCTCTATGCCTAGCCCGACCGACACCGCGCGATCGCGGCCGCAAGCCACCAGGTGGGGCGTGTCCTGCGGACGCTGCGACGCGGGAACGTGTAACGCCCTAACACCGGAGCTGGACCGAGCCGGATCACGGGTGCCCGCTTCCGGTGTTGCCCGGAGTTCCGCCGTCACCCCGTGCTGCCGGGAGCGCTCGTGGTGCTGGAGTTCCCGCTGGCCCCGGAGTTCCCGCTGGCCCCGGAATTCCCGCTTGGTGGAGCCGCCACATTGATCGAGGCCGACCCCGAGGCTCCCGTAGCGGTGTCGGTGACGGTGACGTTGTAGGCGCCCGACGGGGATGGTCCGCCCCCACTGGGAAACGTGTAGGTGGCGTTGCCGTCGGAGTCCGCGGTCGTCGAGAAGTTGTCAGTGCCTCCGTCGGGCCGGTTGACTGTGATCTGGAGGGACGCGCTGGGCCTGAAGCCGGAGGCGCTCAGGGTTACGGTGCCGCCCTGTATGACCGGATTGGGAGACAGCGAGACGGACGGATTCTCGCTCGGTGCCGAAGGGGATGCCGAGGTTGGTGGCGCGGGGGTGGTCGAGGACGAGGACGACGACGAGGACGAGGACGAGGACGACGGTGACGAATTCGGTGCAGCGTTGAGATAGGGGCCGTCGCGGCCGTTCGGCGTGCGAGCGAAGAGCTTGCCGGTGGTCGGGTCATACAGATAGAACTTGTTGATGATCGTCACCGACTGCTGGATGAGCGTGATCTGGGTCGTGCTGAAGTCGGTCCACAGCGGCCCCGTGTAGACGGGGGCCGAGAGCAGCTGCGGCGCCGTCAGCGGATTCCCGCAATAGCATTTCACGACTGGCCTGCCGTACTGGTCCACCAGCACGGCCGTGCCGGCTTGGAGCACCGACTGAATCGGGTCAGCGACGCCGTCGACGTAGCCGTGGTTGGTCACTCGCGTGTCGGTGCGCAGGATCACGTCGGTCAAGCTCGAGACGTAGCTGCGTATCTGGGTCGTCTGGATGCCCAGCGTGGATGCCCACACCTGGGCCTTGGCCGGGTTCTGCGCGAGGTAGTCGACCAGCTCAGCCTTGTTGCAGGTCGAGTAGTCGCGGGTGCCGCCGTAGAGCCCGGGCAGCGCGGCGTTGTAGGTGACCGGTCCGCCGCTCGAGCGGGCGGCTGCTGCTGGCGGCCTCACGCCGGGCAGATCGGTTCCGAGCTTAGGCGTGAAGGGGTCATTGCCGGTTGTCGAGATTGCTGCCGCTACAACCTCGCTCTGGCCCCTCACCCGCTTTGACGGACTGCCGCCACCACAACCGACCAGCGCGACCGCCACGAGCACCGCACACAGGCGAACCGGACGATTCGTGCCCGGCATCGCTCGATCAAGCTTCGGCAATCCAGCCATTGCCCCGGTAACAGGGACTATACCCCCGCCGGCGATTGACGTGCCAGCTCGGCGCGGTAACCCTGCCCCCGCCGGGCTCAGTGGGTTTGCGCGAAACGCGCGGCCGTCATGGTCGGGATCGCTTTATCGATCACCAGTGGTCGCCGTAAACCCGGGGACATGAGCCGCTTCCCGACCGAGCATCACCTCGCCTCTTGGGGCGGTATGTGCCCCGGCCAACGCGAATCCGGCGACAAAAGCACTCCGCCGCGACACGCCGAGGCTCCAAGTGGCTGCGCGGCCCTGACCGAATGCTCCAACGGGGTCCGCTGCTTCCGCGGAGGCGGCCCGGGCCGACGATCGGTTTGTCAGCAGGACGAGATCGGCGGCGATCGCAATGGCGAGCCATTCCGAAGTAGCGCGTACGCAATACGGTACACTAAGTGCGTGGCGAAGATCGTTCCGGCTCGGGAGTTCAGAACCAAGCTCAGTGAGCTACTCAGCGATGTCGCCGACCGACGCGATCACGTGCTCGTGACCCGCAACGGCAAACCAGCCGCCGCACTGGTCCCGATCGACGAGTACGAAGCGCTCGAAGAGACCGCCGAGATCCTCTCGGACTCTCCCGCGCTCGCCGCCATCGAAGCTGGCCTAGCCGACCTGGCACGAGGTGACAGCGTCACTCTCGATGACCTTCGCCGCGAGCTCACGGAACGTCGCGCCGCTCGCTGACGCGTGGCCAAAGTCGTTCTTGCCCGGCGCGCTCGACAGCAACTGCTCGACCTCGACTGGCCCCTAGTCGACGCCGTCGAGGACGCGCTCGAGCTGCTCGAGCGGGATCCTTGCCAGGGACACGCACTACGCGGCCGCCTGAACGGCCTGCGCTCGCTGCGCGTAGGCACGTATCGCATCATCTACCAGCTGGCCGACAACGACCAGACCGTCCGCGTCGCCACGATCCGGCACCGCTCGATCGCCTACCGCACCCACCCGCGCTGATGGTGCGAATGAGGCGCTTCCCGCTGTCCGCCCGGAGCGGGCGCTTGGTCCCCGGCGCGGTGATACTCCCGCGACATGATGAGCAGGTCTCGCGGCTCTATCTGGTGGCAACGACGCAACGTGCGTGAAACGGGAGGCTCAACCTGCCGTTTGTCTTAAAGGCTTGTGCCTTTTCGATCGTGGCAGCTCGAATTCGCTCTTTCGTGGCGTGATCAACTCCGGCGAGAACCGCAACGACGGGCGCCGTCACCTCAGTCAGCATCGTCCAATAGTCATCGCCACTGTCCACCTCGAGGGATCCTCGTACGTCTGATTCGGCGACGTCGTGTAATCCGGCCTCGCGGAGGATCGCGGCGACCGAATCTGGCGCAGCGCAGCGAAACAGCCCTGGAGCGTCTGGTTCGGGTGCTGCCAACTCGACCTCGGCACTGATCGCTCCCATCGGGAGAGTTGCCCACGCGTTCCCATCTGGTTGCGCCCAAACCGCCGTCGAGATGCGACCACCAGGACGTAGCACGCGGACAAGCTCCGAGACTGCACCCCGAATATCGGGGAAGAACATGAACCCAAAGCGGCAGCTCACGCTATCGAAGGACGCGTCGTTGAACGGAAGGTCATCCACGCCACACACTCGTATCTCGACGTTCCGAAGAGCCAGTTTCTCGGCTTTCGAGCTAGCCCCGGCCAGCATCGCCTCCGAAAGGTCGGTCAACACGACTCGGCCCCTGGGCATCTGAGCGGCGATGGAAAGACCCGGCTCGCCAGTGCCCGAAGCGACGTCCAGGTGGACACCGTCCTCAGCCAGGACGAGCGAGCGGATCATCTCCTGCCCGACAGGAGCGAGCATCTCGACCACCTGGGGGTCCCACTTGATCCATCCCGCCGAGAACCGTTCCCAGGTCTCGCGCTGTTGCTTTTCGATCTCTCGCGCCTCTGGCATCGAACCCGCCTCCGGTATTGGGATTGATGGCCTCCCCTTCGCAGTCGACAGACATTATGCGCCGGGCGATCGGGCCGTGCTTGGTATCAGCAATTCCCACCCGCAACCTTCCGGCCGGGGCGCTCAGCCTCGTCGGCAGTGGCCCGCCACGCCGCGAGAGCCGTAGCGAGAAAACGTCGAACACCATCCCCAACCGCCAGCCAAAGCGCGGCGCGCCAAGCCGCCTAGATATCAGGGCCGGGGGCCCTGCAGCCCGCGCGAACGAGGGATGTACGGAGGGGTTCATGAACGCGCGTGTTGATAGGGATGTGGGCGAGGTGCTCCGCTGACGTGCTTTCGGCCTGCCGATGCCGGGGATGTTTGGGCCGCAGATTCGTCGTCTCAGCCGCCAGCGAGTCCTATGAGGTTGCCTTCGGGATCGGCAAAATGCGCGACAACGAGGCCGTTAGGCGCTGTCTCGGGTCCCATCTTTCGGGTCGCGCCGAGTCGCTCGGCCCGCTCGAGCGCCGCGGGGACGTCGTCCACGCCGACGTAGAACAGCGCCCGCGGCTGGCGTCCCGCGCCGCCGCCGACTCCGCCACGGATCCCCACCCCATCGTCAGTGGTCATGAGATCAATGAACCCGTAATCGTCGGGGTCGGACACCGTCGACGCGACAGGCGTCATCTCATACGTCCAGCCGAATAGCTCGCTGAAGAACTCGCGTAGCCGGCCCGGGTTCGTCCCGGCGATCTCGAAGTGCACGACCGGTTGGCCCATCGAAGTCCTCCCCAGCCTCGGGACCGATGTCCGCGAGCGGTCCCAGACTTGTTGGTCTGTATCGGATTCAGTACGGTAACAGCTGATGGTTGCAGAAAACAAGGTCTAAGTTGTGAAATCCCTCTATGGCGACTTCTCGTAGCTATCGCGACCGGTGTCCGGTCGCGCGCGCGCTCGATGTCGTCGGCGAGCGGTGGGCGCTGTTGGTCGTCCGCGAGTTGCTGTTCGGACCACAGCGCTTCTCAGAGCTCCGCCGGGCGTTGCCGGGCGCCAGCACGAACATGCTCACCGACCGGTTGCGAGAGCTCGAATCTCACGGTGTCGTCGAACACCGAACGCTTCCACCGCCCGCCGCGAGCACGGTCTATCAGTTGACTGAGCGTGGCAACAAGCTTGAGGGAGTGCTGGATGCTCTAGGCGGCTGGGGCGCGTCCGAGCCTGAGCCAGTCGGCGGTTCGGTCAGCCTCGGCGCGGTGCTCATGTTCCTACGCAGCCTCGCTCGGGCCCATGTCAACCCCCCCAAGGGTCTCTGGACCGTGATCCTGGAGGGACAGCCCTGGTCAATCATCGGACGCGACGGCACCGTCGAGATCAGCCCAGGCGCCTTGCCCGGGGCGGACTCCCAGCTCGAGACCGACCCCACGACCCTCAATTCGCTCCTGCTCGATCCCGCCGGCTTTGACAGCGCGATCACCCACGGCCGGGCAGTGCTGCACGGCGCTGAGGGCGCGCCGGCCTGGCTTTCAGTCGCGGATTGAGGCTGAGGCCGTGCAGACCGAGGCTGGGCTCGACGGTCAGCCGATCCGCCGGTGACACACGCGCGTCGCCGCCAAAGCAGGTCACAGCCACCGCAAGGGAAGCAGCCCCGCAATTCGCGCCAATTTCAGGTGAGTCTCGGGTCGGGCTTCGTGCCGGCTATCGGGGTGTCGCCCGAGTCGCTGGATGAATCGCGCGTCCGGGTCGTCGCGCTCTTCGGTCAGCCCGATGCGGGTGCACAAGCGGAGGCTGCGAGTATTCTCGCGCGCACCGACGGCCCGGAAGATCGGAGCCCGTGGCCGCCGGCGATGTCGCAGAGCAGCGCCTCGAGCAGGTATCGCCCCAGCGTCGCCGACCGGCCGTCGGGGTCGATCGGATCGAGGTCGGGTAGGACCGCGCCCTGCAGCTCGACGGTGACCGCCGCCACTCCAGGTAGGTGGAGGCCATCAGCTTCCCTTATGGCACCCTCCGGCGCGGCGGCCGCGACCGGAGCCTGGTGGTTCTCGTCTCGTATCTGCTCGACGCGCCGGGCCACGCCCCGGGTGGTCGGCAGAGAGCCTTGCCGCGGACCGCCGCGCCCCGGGTCCGGCGACTCGCCGCGGCTACGAGCAAGGCGGCTGGTGTGACCGGCCCGTCAGCTGATTTGCCGCAGGGTGGCGAGGTGTTGGTTGACGGCCCGGGTGGTGCGGTCGGTGTCGCCGGTGGCGAGGAGGTCCAGTAGCGCGCCGCGCAGGACGGAGAGGGCGAGGGTTCGCTGGGCGGCTCCGGCTTTGGTCTTGCGTCGTGAGGGTGGTTGGGCGGCGGCGAGCACGGTGAGCCAGTCCGCGACGGTCTGGCGGGCGAAACCGGCCCACAACGCGTCGGGCGAGACGAGCGATCGGGCGTAGGCCTCGACCCATAGGCCGAGCAGCGGTCGGTGGGTCTCGTCTGCGAGCCATCGCCACACCAGCTCGACGGTGGCGGAGAGGTCTCGCTGTTCGCTCGGCGAGCCAGCGTGTTCGAGCAGTTCGAGCTGATCTGTGCGGGCGCGGGCCAGTAGTGCGCGCACGAGACCGTCCTTGCTGCCGAATAGGTAGAGCAGCACCCGCGGGCTGGATCCGATCGCTGCCGCCAGCGGCCGCAGGGAGAGCTCGGCGAGTCCGTGCTCGAGCGCGTAGCGGTAGGCACTCTCCAGGAGCTGCTGCTGGCGGGCCGAGGGTGGCCGCTGGGCGTAGTCAGCCGTGCTAGCTTGCACTGAAACGACTGTATCAGTTGGAGGCGTAGTGGTCGTGAGTCCCGAGGTCGTCATCCGTGCGCCCGATCAGCCGGGCGACCTCGGCTGGGTCGTGATGGCCCACGGGGAGGTCTACGCCTCGGAGTTCGGGTGGGACCAGAGCTTTGAGACGTTGGTCGCCGGGATCGTCGCCGACTATGCCACTCACCACGACACCAGCAGGGAGGCTGCGTGGATCGCCGAGGTCGACCAGCGCCGGGCCGGCTGCGTGTTCTGCGTAGCCGAGGATGAGCGGACCGCGAAGCTGCGGATTCTGCTCGTCGAGCCGTGGGCCCGTGGCCACCGGCTCGGCGCTCGGCTGGTCGATGAGTGCGTGGCCTTCGCGCGCGCGGCCGGCTACGAGCGGGTTCGACTGTGGACGAACAGTCCCTTGCTGGCGGCCGCTCGCGTCTACCGCGCCCGCGGCTTTCGGTTGGCCGAGGAGGAACCTCATCACAGCTTCGGCGCCGAGCTCATCGGCCAGACCTACGAGCTGGACCTTCGCGATCCCGAACGCCTCCGGGGCGTTGGACCGCGATGAGCGTTCCGCGCGCCGGACGCGAGCCGAGCGCCTACCCGCCCCCTCCGCGGCGCGAGCCGTCGCTGGGGTGACTTCGGCTCTGCCGGGCTTGTCGTGTTCGCGCTCTTGTTGCGCAGCAATCTGCCCAAGCTCGCTGTTTCCGCTCTACGCCAGGGTCCACAGCCTCTCGTCGACCGGGTCACCTTGCTGTTCGCGGCCTACACGCTGGTGGCGATCCCCGCGATCGTGTTCGGGCCGCTCTCAGACGCCACGGGGAGCCGCTCGAACCAGTCGCGCGCGGTGCCGGGGTTGTGACTGGGATCCCGCGAAGAGATCGAAGTTCATCTGCGGCACTCCGCGAGAGCAGCCGCGCGTCCGAGCCACCACCGAACGCAGTGGCTCATCGTCCTGCGGACTGTTGCGTCTCGGCGTGCGGGCGGTTAGCGTCGTTCGGTTGCCAGGCGAAAAGCGAAGCTGATCAAGACGACACCGCTGAGCTGCTCCAGCCGTCGCTGCACGTTCGGCCGCCGAAGCCACGATGCCGCTCGTCCGACCAGCCACAACCGGTGAGCGTGCCGGCCGCGGTGCGCACCCGGCGCCGCCACTTGCCGCAGCCGATGCTCTCCGGGTGCGTGAGGGCCCGCGGTGCTCTCGCAGTCTCTACGCAGGGCGCGCGCGCAGCTCGGCGGTCAGCCCGATGAGCCCGGTGAGGCACCCCGGCGTGCCGGCACCGATGAGTTCGGTGCGGCGGTTCGGTCTCACCGGACCATGATCCACCCAACGAGAAGAGAACCGCGAGCATGAAGCTGACGACCATGACGCAAGTCTCCGTCGATGGAGTGATGCAGGGAAACGGGCCGTCCGAGGAGGACCGCAGGGACGGATTCGAGCGATGCGGATGGGCCTTGGGCAGGGGCGACAACGAGACCAGGACGTTCATCAGCCAGACCTACCAGAGCGCCGACGCGTTCCTGTTCGGCCGGCGGACCTACACGATGTTCGCCCCCCAATGGGGCGCGATGGATCCGGGCAGCCATCCGATCGCAGACGCCTTGAACACGAAGCCCAAGTACCTCGCATCGACGACGATCACCGATCCGCAATGGGCGAACACGACCGTTCTCGGCGGTGACCTCGCGGCAGCCATCGGCGAACTGAAAGCCACGTCGGCGGGTGAGCTGCAGGTGCACGGCAGCGGTGTCCTGATCCGGTGGCTGCTCGCCAACGACCTCGTGGACGAGATGACCCTGCTCATCGTCCCGGTGGTGGTCGGCCAGGGCAGGCGGCTGTTCCCCGACGCCGGACCGGACATTGCGCTTGACCTGGTCGACTCGCGAGCCGACTCGAAGGGCGTAACGATGCAGATCTATAGGCCGACCGGGCGCCCGCAATATGCGAGCTGAGGCGCGGGGGCTCCCGCAGTCATGCGAGTCGGCCTGGTGAGACGAAGCGTCCGCGACACCCCGCTCTATGGGGTGGCTGCTCTCGCGGCCTTGATCTCGTCGGCGAGGAGTTGCGCGAAGGCGTCGGGCCGCGACAGGAAGGGGTGGTGTCCGGCGTCGAACTCGACGTGGTGGGCGCCGGCGCGGATCCGAGCTCGCTGGGTCTCGGCGGGCGTGGCGAGGTCCTGGGTGCACACGATGTAGCTGGAAGGGGTCGAGCGCCACGCGATCTCACAAGGCGGCTGGCCGAACGGCGCGAGCGATTGGCGGGTGAGACGCGCGAGGGCCGCCTCGACGGTCGCCTCGTCGCAGTCCTGTAGGAAGTAGTCGCGGATCATGTCCGGATCGACCCCGACGGTGTCCTTGCCCGGCTGCAGCCACGGTGCGGGCTCGGCGCCGATCATCTCGGCCTGGGACTGGCCAGCGTCGGGCATCACCGAGGTGACGTAGAGCAGTTGGGTGACGCGCTCGTGGGCTCCGGCCTCGGTGATGATGACGCCTCCGTAGGAGTGGCCGCAGAGGACGACCGGACGGTCGACCTCGCGGATCGCCTCTTGGCACGCCTGAACGTCGGCGGTCAGGTCGCCCAGCGCGTCGCCGGTCTCGCCACAGCTGGGCAGCGCGACCGCCGCGCTCGGTATTCCCCGTTCGGCCAACGGCCCGATCATCTGGCTCCACCACCACCCGGCGTCGCGAACACACGCGCCGTGGACGAAGAGAAGAGTCGGCAGGACGCGTTGCGCATCGCTCGCGGGCGTGGCGGTTGAGCTCGACGAGGCGGCGATCTGCCCTCCCCGGTCTTCTGGCACGGTGTTCATCGTGGCGTCTCCCGGATCGGATCCCAATATGCGTAACGACGTTACAACACCTCGTCGGCCTCGCGACGAGCAGCTCCGTCAACGCCTCACCGAGCAAGCGGCCGCGCTACTCGTCGCCCGACAGAGCAGCGCGATCACCCTGCGCGACCTGGCCGCCGCGCTCGACACGAGCTCGCGCATGCTCGTCCACCACTTCGGCTCCCGCGACCAGCTCATCACCGCCGCGTTAGCTCACGCCCGCCGCCAGCTGCTCGACATCGCCCGCACCCAGCTGACCGCACACGACCCCCACGACCTCCGCAGCCTCGTCGCGGCGCTGCGCTCCATCGTCACCGACCCCATCAACCGTCCGTACTTCCGACTCTTCGACGAGGTCAATGCGCTGGCCCAGACCCAGCCCGAGCGATTCCCCGACTTCGGCCACGCGAGCGTCTATGACTGGCTGCCCCAGCTCACCCAACTGCTCGCCCCCACCAGCACCGACGACACCGACGCACGGGCGCGAGCAACCCTGGCCCTCGCCGTCATCCGCGGTCTCATGCTCGACCGCAACGCCACCCACGAGCAGGCCCGGATCGACGCCGCCTTCGCCGTCTTCGACGCCCTCTAGCGCGGTCCACCGGGCCGTGATCTCGACCACGGTCACATCGCGACTTCCGGTCTCACGCACCGGCAGGAGTCGCAGCCACACTGGAAGCGGCGGCGGGCCCTTCCAGGTCCTGCTCCGCGCGGCGACGAGCGAGAGCGGCGCACGGCCGCGCGGAGGCCTGCTTTCCGCGATGCTCACGTACGATCGTCGGGTGTTCGGGCTCGTCATCGTCCTTGGCGAGCCCAGCGAGGCCAGCCAGCCGATCAGCTGCCGTCCGGTCGGGGGGAACGTTGGCCTGCTCGGCGGCTTCGGTGCAGCGGCCTTTGCTGCCGAGCAGGTACGACGCCGCAGGAGGGCGCTCGTCACCCTCGCTCACCGCAGGACGCGCAAGCGGAGCCTGCAGAGCGAACTCCCTGATTTACTCGCCGACCGGGGCGCCGGGGTAGGTGCCGAATGACCAGTGGTTGCCCTCGGGATCCCTGAGCGCGAAGTCGCGTGAGCCGTAGTCGGTGTCATGCGGCGCTCGGGTGATCTCTGCGCCGGCGGCAGCGACACGAGCGTGGATCGCGTCGATGTCATCGGCGACGACGTATGCGCCGAACGTCCCGGGCTGAGGTGACCATTGCGTGGCCGGGTCGACCTCGCGCATGGAGCCGAGCATGACGCCGCCGCCGGGCGGCCAGGCAAGCTCGGCGTGGTCGACGCGGTCGCCGTCGCCGTAGACGACCGTCTCATGGAAGCCGACGACGTCAACCAGAAAACGAATCAGCGCCCGCGCGTCGTGGGCGCGAAGCGTCGGCCAAACCTGAGGTGTGGGAGATGTTGGGCTCATGGATCGGACGGTAGGTGTCGGAGCGGCGGCGGTCTTGGACGTTTCGGAACTCTTGGCGTAGCCACTGCGAGGGAGGCAGCTCAGCAAACGCCCTGAAGTCGCGGACGAGGTGAGATTGGTCGGAGTATCCAGAGCAGACTGCCGTCCAGGCGATGTCTGCCCGGTCCGCGGCTCTGACCTGTGCTTGCAGCAGGGACCGGGCTCGGTGAAAGCGGATCACCCGGCTGGCGAGTTTCGGAGTCATCCCAACCTCCTGCCGGAAGCGGTTTGCGAGATGGCGCTCGCTGAAGCCGACCTCACGCGCAATCCTCGCGACAGGGAGAGCTCCAGCGCCCGCGAGCATCAATCGCCATGCGTGAGCGACCGGCGCGGGTACCGCCGCCTCCCGGTCGAGCCGGCGCAACAACGTCGCGTCGAGAACCTGGAAGCGCTGACGCCATCCCGCGGCTGCCGCGATCTGCTCCCGGAGCCCGCCGATGAGGCCGCCCAGCACGTCCTCGGCTGCGACGTCGACGTCCGCCAGCTCGCCCGCCGGCATGCCGAGCAACGCGCGTGACGCGAGCGGGCTCACTCGTAGTTGGATGCCGCTCTGGGCGCCGTCGTGCGCGATCACGACCGGAGTCGCATGCAGGCCACCGATCAGCGCGTCGTACTGGTTGGGAGGACGCCGCCGGTCGAGATGACAAACAACGTGAAGCGGCTCATCGAGGGTCACGATCACCGTCAGAAATGGAGACGGCAGCCCGAGGTGCCGGGCCGGCGCGACTCCGCGGAGACGGTAGCCGTCATAAGCGGCGATCAGCCCGCGCAGCGGCGCGGCCGGAAGACATCGCACACTCTCAACAACAGGCTGCCCGCAGGCGGCACCCTCGGATCGCACCACCTCAGTATGCCGCCGACCCATTGCGGGTCGGAGCGTGGCTGACGTCACACGCGGACGCCTCGGCCATCGGCAGAGTTCGCCGAGCCGGCTTGCAGCTCGCGGATGATCGTGCCGAGCAGGCCCGACGCCAGAAGCCCGGCCCGAGGGGACCGGACGCATTCTCACCGACCGGCGGCAGTTGTCGCAGGGAGACCCTGGACGGCGCGGACATACGGCCAAGCTGCCTGCCGTGGATCGGCAACCGAGCGCCGTCGAGCGCTTCGCGGGGCAGCCTCCGCGAAGCCGCGCCCCGTCGCGCGGCAGGTGCGACGCGTCTCAGTCGGCGGTCAGCGCCTGGACAGCGGCCGCGACCGTGGAATGGTGGACCGTCCAGGATCGCCAGACCGATTGTGCCCAGTCCTGAGCGCGCGCCTCGTAGTCGGCCTGGTCGCGAGCGCCCACCATGTGCTGGATGGTCAGCTCCCCAGGACCTCGATCACGGCGCAGGATCGGAAAGTCGGCACGACGGCTGACGATGCGCCGAACGATCTGGCCGGCGCGTTCGGCTGCGAGGTCGAGCTCCAGGCGCGCATAGAGCCCCGCGAGGTGGGCGAAGACCGATTGTCGATCGCGTCGATCGCTGCCGTCGCCGGGATGCTGGGCCATGTAGGCATCGACGATCAGCCGGTGGGCCGGCGGGTAGCCGAAGCGCTGCAGCTCGTTGGCTTGAACCTCGCCGAAGATCTGCCAGCAGCCGGGCGCGGACGGCACGTACGTATGCACCGGCCCGTCGATGTCCGCCACCACCGCCCGACACTGCGCGCAGCGCGTTGTTGCAGGCGGGACCGACGCCTCCATCGAGAACAGTCAAGCGCAGGCGCCGCCGCCAGCGCCCTCCGCACGCCGGTTGAGCATCGACAACCGAGGACGGTTGTCGTTACCTCCTGTCAGTCCTGGTCGTGCAGCACAGGGGCGTAGGAGATTCCGACCACCGCGCCCTCGGGTGACTGCAGCCTGGCGACCGTTTGCCCCCACGGCTCCTCGCGTGCTGGGTGCAACAGCTCGTAGCCAGCTTGCTGGAGCTCGCGTGCCGCTGGGCCCACCGCCGCGGCGTCCGCCACGTCGAACTCGATGCTGACCTGCGGGACCGGCCGCCCCGCCGGCCAATGCGGCGTCCCGAAGCACGCCTCAGCGGCCTGGGCCAGCGGCCAGATACCGAAAGACTTGCAACCGGCGAGCTGCTCGCTGTGGTGATAGTCGCCGCCGTCGCTTTCCAGCGCCAGCCCGAGGGCGTCGACGTATAGCTGGCGACTGGCGGCGGGATCGGGCGCGATCACCGCCAGCGTCGAGAGGAACTCGATGTTCATGCCACCTCCTCGTTCGGGCTGTGCTCGGTCAACGATCCAAGCAGGCTCCGCAACCCGCGGCATTCCGAGTCTCTCGTCGCCGTACCTGGGAAGGACGTCCGGCTGCCGAAGCAGGGAGCTCTCTTCGACGCAGCCGGCTGTCCGGTTGGCGCCCCGGTCCCGAGACGACGACCGGACGGGTCCTGCGGGAATCAGCGCCTTCCGAGGCGGTGGGAGACGGCTTTCGATGCTCCGGTGTGTCACGCCCGCGTAACGTCAAGGCATGCACGAGCACTTCGCCGACTGGATCGCCGCTTATGAGGCGGCGTGGCGGAGCCCCGGTACCGACGACGTCCGGACCCTGTTCACCGAGGAGGCGACCTACCAGGCGGCTCCCTTCGACGAACCACTCGTGGGATTGGACGCCATCGCCAGCTTCTGGGAGGACGAGCGCGAGGGGCCAAACGAGGCCTTCACGCTGACCTCGGAGATCGTCGCCGCGGAGGGCGACACCGCCGTCGCTCGGATCCAGGTCGTGTACGGCGACCCGCCACAGCGAACCTATCGTGACCTCTGGGTGATCACGTTGACCGGCGACACGCGCTGCTCAGCGTTCGAGGAGTGGCCGTTTCACCCCGGCCAGGCCCGGACCGCTTTCTGAGCGGCTGTCACGCCGCGCGGTGTTCTCGCTGGCCGACCGCCATCCGGGCGCCTGATCGGCGTCCCGTAGCCCGTTCGTCTATCGGACACCGGTGTGGTTGCCGCGGGGCCATTCGTCGTCGGGTGGGTCAGGTTGCGATCGGTGACCCGAACCAGGCGGTGAGGGCGTCGATGAGTCCGTGTTGGGTTCCGTCGCCAACCCAGGCGACGTAACCGTCGGGACGGATCAGCGCGGCGCCCGGGGCCTCGACTGCGCCGATGACCGGGAGTTCCCAGTTCCCGTCGAAGCGCGCGTCGATCAGCTGGACGCGATCGGCCCACGGCGCGATTCCGATGGCGCCTGGATTTCCGAGGTTGAGCAGTATCGGTCGGGCGTCGTGCATCAGCTCGAAAGCTGTGACCGCGCGGTCGGGGGTCACGAGGTCGAGATCGGGCATCCGGCGTCCCAGCAGCGGGTGTCCTGGCCCGAAGTCATAGTGGATGTCGAGGCCGGACACGGTCCCGGCGAGCCGTTGGCGAGGCTCGTCCATGGTCGCCAGTTCGGAGACGATGTCGAGCAGAGTCTGCATGCGGTCATCAACGCGCTGAAGCGTTCCCAGGGCCAGTGTGTAGTTGATCGCGCGAGCTGCGACCGGGTGGCGCTCGGCGTGGTAGGTGTCGAGCAGCCGGTCCGGCGATGTTCCCTTGACCACCTGCGCGAGCTTCCACCCGAGGTTGACCGCGTCCTGTACGCCGAGACTCAGACCCTGCCCGCCGGCCGGGTAGTGGATGTGTGCTGAGTCGCCGGCCAGCAGCGCCCGCCCCGCGCGATAGCTTGCTGCCTGACGAGTCGCATCGGTGAACCTGGAGATCCAGGTGGGGCTGTGGACGCCGAAGTCGGTGCCGTAGACGGCGATGAGAGCGTCGCTCAGTTCACGGAGGGTGGGCTCGTCGCCTGGCCCGATCTCCCTCTCGGTCACGACGACCCGCACGGTCTGTCCGTCCTCCATCCGATGCAGCCCGTGGTGCCCGATCGTGTCGCGACGGATGCCGGTCGGCGGCTCCTCGGTGACTTCGACCTCGGCGAGCAGGTTGCTCCGCGTCGGCGCCCATCCCGGGAACTCGACTCCCGCCGCCTTGCGAATCACGCTGCGCCCGCCATCACAGCCGACGAGATACTGGGCTCGCATCAAGTCGCCATCGGCGAGCCGGACGTCAACTCCGGAGTTGTTCTGGACAAAGCCGAGCACCTCGCGCCCGTGGTAGATCCGCGCCGGCAGCTCGTTGACCCACTCGGCCATGATCCGCTCGATCTTGTTCTGCCAGATCCCGAGCGCATACGGGTGCCGGGTCGGGAAGTCACTCATGTCCAGGACCGTCGTGCCGAACATCGCGGCCTGCCCCGTTTGGCCCTCGGCGAGGAACCGATCAGCCACCCCGCGCTGGTTCAGCACCTCGATCGTGCGCGCGTGAAATCCCCCCGCGCGCGAGCCGACCAGCACGTGATCAGAGCGCCGCTCGACAACCGCGACATCGACCCCTGCCAACGCCAATTCGGCCGCCAACATCATCCCCGCCGGTCCCGCTCCGGCGATCACCACCGCATGTTCCTCGCTGCTCATCCGCTCCCGCCCTCCTCGTCGTTGTGGCTTTGCGGCGGGCGATTATGCGGCAGGCATCAAGGCCTCATGAGGCTCTCCAGTCGGGTATAAATTGGAAGTGGGGCCAAGACGGTGAGCGACGGCTCCCTGCCTGCATCAGTCGGGAGGAAGAGGGAGATGTCGGAGCAGACACGAGTGCGAGCCGACGATCCGTTCGGCGGCCGACAGCCGACCATTCATGAGCAGCGCGCAGGCCAGCCTTGGGATGCGTCCTACCTCGACGGTCCGGCGCCCTGGGACGTCGGACAGCCACAGCCCGCCGTCGCGCGTCTGGCGAGCGAGGGCGCCTTCAGCGGCACGGTTCTTGACGCAGGATGCGGCACGGGGGACAACGCTCTCCACATCGCCGCGCTGAGCGTGCCAGTCCTGGGCGTTGACGTGGCCGAGACGGCACTCTCGATCGCGGGGAAGCGGGCGGCGGAGCGCGGCCTGGACGCCGAGTTCGTGCTCGCCGACGCGCTTGGCCTCGACGGCCTCGGTCAGACGTTTCTGACGGTGCTCGACTGCGCGTTGTTCCATGTCTTTCGAGGGCGAGGAGCGGCGAGAGTACGCGGTGAGCTTGGCGGCCGTAACCGAGCGTGGAGGGCACTGCATCTGCTGTGCTTCGGTGACGCCGGAACCCACATAGGCCCGCACCCCGTCGCTCAGCGCGATCTGCGGGGGGCGTTCAAGCCCAGCAGCGGCTGGAGCACCGCCTCCATCGATCCGGATCGGCTGCTGAGCCGGTTCGCCCCGCAGGGAATGCCGGCCTGGCGGGCGAGAATCGAACGGGTCTGATCGCGGCTTCGAGCCCGGTAGAACGCGACTTCAGCAGCGGCGGACCCGACTCACAGCTCGGGTTGGATTTCAGTCATCGGTGTGGTTGCAGCGGCGTGGTGTCGCCGACCGACCAGTTGTGGCCGAACGGATCGCGAAAGCCACCCTGGCGGTGTGCCCCCCAGGGCATCGGGTGCTCGGTGACGGCCGATCCGGCGGTGGCGCCGGCGGCGATCGCGCGGGCGATGAAGCTGTCGGGATCCTCGAGGAAGACCTCGATTCGGGTGCTGGTGGCGCCGATCTGCTCCGGCGCGTTCTCGGCGTGGTTGTCGGGGTTGTCCTCGTGAACGAAGAACGGGGCGCCGGCAATCGACAGCCCGGCAACGCCGCCCAGATCCCACAGCACGCTGGCGCCGAGGGCGTTCTCATACCAGGCGACCGCCGCGTCCCCATCGGGGACGATGAGCATGACCGAGATCAGCGGACCGGACGGGAACGGCCGGGCGGGTGCCAGTGGTGCCCTCGCGGGCTCGAGCCCGGGGCCTGAGGTGCCGCCCCACTGCTCGGGAGCAAGATCGGCGATCGACTCAGAGAACGTCCAGTGATGGCCGCCGAGATCCTCGACGGTGTACTGGCGCTCTCCGTAGGGGAAGTCGCGCGGGGCCTTCACGATCGTCGCGCCGCGCTCGCGGGCGCGTTCGTGGTGAGCGTTGACGTCAGCGACTCGGACCATGATGTCGCGTGGCCCGGGCCGCACCTTTGACGTCCGAGGCTCGGTAATGGCCACCGTGCCGCCGCCAAAGGACAGCTGCGCGCGATGATCGCCAACCCGCCAGCGCTCAACGAACCCCAGCGTGTCGCACAACCAGTCGGCTGCCGCGCCGACGTCGTCGTAGACCAGCTCCGGGATCACCGTGCAGGGCGGCATCGTGCGGTTCGCCAACGACGTGGTCGGCTCGCGTCCTGTCACCGCGCTTCCTTTCTCCGGCGGGTCGACTCGAGCCTAATCTTTACAGTTGTGTCAAACTTAGTTCCGGGGCGCAGACGTGCCGATGCCCGGCGCAACGTGCAGCGCATCCTCGACGCGACCGCCGAGCTGATCGCGGTCAATCCCACAGCCGGTCTTGCGCAGATCGCCGCCCACGCTGGCGTCTCACGCGCGACGCTGTATCACCACTTCGCCAACCGCGACACGCTGCTGGACGCGCTGACTGACGAGTCGATCGCCGAGGTCACACGCGCGGTGCAGGCCGCCCGCCCAGATCAGGGCACCGCCGCCGAAGCCCTCGAGCGCGTGCTGCTCGCCGCGTGGGAGGTGATCGGCCGCTACCGCGGGCTGGTCATCGTCAACCCCCAGCGACTCCCCCGCGCCGAGCTCCGCGACCGGCTCAAGCCCGCCCTCACACCCATCCGAACGCTCATCGAGCGCGGCCAGCACAGCGAGGAGTTCGATCCCGAACTCCCGGCCGACTGGCTGATCAGGGCGGTCGTCGACCTGGTCCACGCCGCCAGCCGGCAGGTCACCGCCGGCGCCATGTCCCCGCACCAAGCGCAGCGCGCGCTGCTGCGCAGCGCCGCAGCCACCCTCAGCTCACACCGGCGCATCCGACCTGGGTGACGCCCCCGAGCCCGGGAATCCTCGACACCGGCGCCAGCCAGGCCAGAGCGGGTGCCGCCGCGCGTCGGCCACACGGCACTCGCGTTTCGGCCGATCTCGAGACGCGCGGGGTCGTCGGCGGTCGGCGGCGCTGATGCGCTCAGGCCCAGGCCTGTCTGCTCGCCGAACCGGTGACCCGCAGTAATGAGCGTCGAAGCCTCAACCCGGCGCCTGACGCTGCCGATACGCGTGATGAGATCTAGCCGTGAACGACAGCGCTATGAGCACAGAGCATCACGAGCAGGACGAGACCGACCCGTCGCAGAAAGCAGTCGCGGCGCGCAGCGCTGCCTGTGAGCACTGCGCAGCGCCCGGTGTACTGGTCGACGACTACACCGGGCGCCCCGGCGAGCTGGTCTCCATCGAGTGGAGCCGGCCCTACCCGCTCTGCCAGGCGTGTCTTGACGAGGGCGACTTCATCCAATGCCGCGAGTGTGGGCGCTACAGCGCCGCCCGTTACATGATCGGCTTCGTCTGCGAGGATTGCAGCGACGCGCATCCCGTCGGCTGCGCGTGCGAGGGCTGCGTCTGGGAGTACGGGGGCGCCGTCGTGCTCGCTTGACGTGTCCACGTCCCACTGCCGAAATGCAGAAGTTCCGCTTGAGCGAGTTCGCGACCCGGCGAATGGCCGGCGCGGCCTACGCGGACGCGGACAGGCATGGTTCTGAGCGGCCTTGCTGGCTACGGCGCGGCCAAGGCCGGTGTCACGAGCGGTGACACGGGCGCCGAAGTCCCGGCCTAGCATCCCGATCATGACGACCGCCGACCCCTCTCCCGCCGCGCTGGGCGAGCCATGCTCGAGCTGATCGAGGCCCCCAACACGGCGCACCTCGCGACGTCGACGGCCGACGGATCGCCCCAGGTCTCGCCGGCCGGGATCGTCGTGGAGGGCGACCGGCCGGCGATCTTCTTCAGCCGGGGGCACCTGAGGATCCGCAAGCTGCGGCGGCGCTGCACCGGAGAGGACGTGCCGGTCCGCTCGACGATCGTCATGCTTATCGTGCCCGAGCGCGTGCGCCTGCAGGAGCTCGGATTCGAGCATCCGGGCGGCTGACGGAGAAGGATCACCGTGCGGATCGTGCTGGCCCAGCTCGACGTGACGATCGGCGAGATCGACTCCAACCTCGCGCAGATCCGCGAGGTGATGGACCAGGCCAACGACCAGGCCGCCGATCTGACCGTCTTCCCGGAGCTCGCCGTCCACGGCTACGCGCTCGGGCAGCTCGCCGAGGAGCTGAGCATGAGCGCTCGGGACCCGCGCCTGACCGGCCTCGCGGAGGGCCGCTCCGACGTCGTCGTCGGCTTCCACGAGGACGGCGGCGTGCGCAGCTACAACGCCGCCGCCTACCTGACCGCGTCCGGCCTCGTGCACGTGCACCGCAAGCTGTACCTTCCGACCTATTCCGGCTGGGAGGAGCGCAAGCACTCGAGCCCCGGCCAGTCGCTGCGCGCCTTCGACACCGACCACGGGCGCAGCGCGATCCTCATCTGCAACGACGCCTGGCAACCCGCGATCCCGTGGCTGGCCGCCCAGGACGGCGCCCAGCTGCTCATCGTGCCGACCAACAGCGCCGCCAACCTCGGGCCGCCGAGCCTGAACACGCTCGAGTACTGGGACGCGCTGCTGTCGTTCATCGGCCGGGTGCAACAGGCATGGGTGGTGTTCGTCAACCGCGTCGGCAGCGAGGGCGGCGCCACCTTCTGGGGAGGCAGCCGGATCGTCGATCCGCACGGTCAGATCGTCGCCCAGTGTCCGCTGTGGGAGCCGTCGGTGATGACCGTCGACATCGAGGTCTCCGCCGCCCGGCGGGCGCGGCGCGAGATCCCGCTCATCGCCGAGGCCCGGCTCGGCCTGATCGAGCGCGAGGTGCGGCGGCTGATCGCCGAGGGCGGCGACGCCTGACGAGCGCGGCCGACGAGCCCGGCCGACGAGCCCGGCCGAGGAGCCCGGCCGACGAGCCCGACCGGCGAGCCCGACCGGCGAGCCCGACCGGCGGCATCCGAGCCGGCCACCCGCCCGGCCGCGCGGCGTACTCTGGTCCGGTGCTGCGCCGCTGGGATTCGATCCTGCTCCGGGGTCGCCGGCCGTCGCTGATCGCGGGCGTCGGGACGATGGCGGTGCTGCTGGCGGCGTGCACCGCGCTCGTCTACCCGCTCGAGCGGGTGACCTCGGTGACGGCGCTCGGCGTCGTGTACCTGCTCGGCGTCGTGATCATCGCGACGTTCTGGGGCGTGTGGCTCGGGATCGCGATGGCGGTGCTGAGCGGCGCCGCGTACAACTTCTTTCACCTGCCGCCGGTCGGCCAGTTCACGATCGCCGACAGCGGCAACTGGGTCGCGCTGGTCACGTTCCTGGCGGTGGCGGCGGTGATGAGCTCGATCAGCGAGCTGGCGCGCGCCCGTGCGCGGGAGGCCGAACGACGGCGGGCGGAGGCCGACCTGACCGCCGAGATGGCCCAGCTGCTGCTCGCGCGGATGGGCATGCAGGAGACGCTCGGTCTGATCGGGCAGCGGTTGGCCCAGGTGTTCGAGCTGCAGTCGGCGACGATCGTGTTGCGGGAGGCTGCGGGCGACGCGCGGCGCCAGGCGATCGCGCTCGGCGTCGGGACGGGACGCCTCGGGACGCTGCTCGTGCCCGCGGGTCTGCCGACGGCGACCGAGCACCGGCTACGCCGCGGCGCGGTGCCGGCGCTGACCGCCGTTCTGCGCGCGGCGCTCGAGCGCGAGCGGCTCGTCGCCGAGGCGGTGCAGACCGAGGGCCTGCGGCGCAGCGAGGCGGTCAAGACCGCGGTCCTGCGCGCCGTCTCGCACGACCTGCGCTCGCCGCTGACGGCGATGATCGCCGCCGGGGCCGCCGTCCGCGGCGACGGGGTGACCGCCGAGGAGCGCGACGAGCTCGGCGGGCTCGTCGAGCACGAGGGAACGCGCCTGTCGCGGCTGATCGACGATCTGCTCGACCTCTCCAGGCTCGAGGCCGACGCCGCCGCGCCGCGTTTCGCCGAGTGCTCGATCGAGGAGGTGATCGACGCGGCGCTCGCGGTCCAGCCCGCGGGCGCGCGCTTCGACCTCGCGGTCGAGACCGACCTGCCGGCGGTCACCGCCGACTTCGTCCAGCTTGAGCGGGCCCTGGCCAATCTGCTCGAGAACGCCACCCGGTTCTCGACGCCGGCGCCGGTCGTGCTTCGCGCGCGGGCGCATGGCGACCGGGTGAGCGTGCGGGTGGCCGATCGCGGGCCGGGGATCGCCGCCGCCGATCAGGAGCGGATCTTCGAGCCCTTCTACCGCGCCGCCGGGCAGCCGAACGACGAGCACGCCGGCTCGGGCCTGGGCCTGGCGATCGCCCGCGGATTCGTGGAGACCAACGGCGGTCGTATCTGGGTTGAGTCCAATCCCGGACAGGGCAGCGTGTTCGTGATCGACCTGCCCGCGGCTCAGGTGCGCGCACCGGCAGCCGGATGACTCACGCAGCCGACATACGGGCGAGTCTGGATGGCGAGCGGAGGCGATCAGCGTGAGCGCCCGCCGCGTCCTCGCCGTCGACGACGAGCTGCAGATCCTCCGGGCGCTGCGGCTGATCTTGCGGGGCGAGGGCTACGAGGTGCTGACCGCCGCCGGCGTGCAGGACGCTCTGGATCGCACGGCGCTGACTCCCGTGGACGCCGCGATCGTCGACCTGCTGCTGCCCGACGGCGACGGAGTGCAGCTGTGTCGGCGCCTGCGCGAGTGGAGCACGATGCCGATCATCGTCCTCTCGGCGGTCGGGGAGGAGGAGCAGAAGGTCCGGGCGCTGCGGGCCGGCGCCGACGACTACATCACGAAGCCGTTCGGGCCCGGCGAGCTGGTCGCCCGGCTGGAGGCGGTGCTGCGCCGGGTCGTGACCGAGCCCGAGCCGGCCAGCTTCTCGGCCGCCGGCCTCGAGGTAGACCTGGTCGCTCACGTCGTCCGCCGCGATGGGCAGGCGATCCATCTCACGCCGACCGAGTTCTCGCTGCTGCGTGCGCTGGTGGTCAACCGAGGGCGGCTGATGACCCACCGCGCGCTGCTGACCGACATCTGGGGTCCGGAGTACGCCGACGACGTCACCGTCCTGCGCGGGCAGATCGCCAACCTGCGGCGCAAGCTCGAGCCGACGTCGGGGCCACGGCGCCACTACGTCCGCACCGAACCGGGAATCGGCTACCGCTTCGACCCGCGCTGAGCTGGTGCCGCGCGCGGGCGGCGCCGTCGACGGAACGTTCATCCCGCCGATCGCGGGAGCGCCCGCCTCTCCCGCCCGACCCGATGCATGGCCGGGGGTGGCGCGACTTCGGCTCGCCGCGTAAGAGCTCGACGTCGTCTCACCCACGTGAGGCGGTGGTCGTACGACTTGCGGCGGGCGCGGGATCGCTCGATGTCGTCTTGCCCCCGGGCGCGGTCGGGGTGGCAGCCGGAACGTCGTCCCAGACCGGCTTATTGA
The DNA here is from genome assembly GCA_019240115.1 of Solirubrobacterales bacterium. Lineage (GTDB taxonomy): Bacteria > Actinomycetota > Thermoleophilia > Solirubrobacterales > Solirubrobacteraceae > Palsa-465. The sequence continues at coordinate 36,226 of JAFAYV010000071.1, forward strand.
CGGCCACCCCCCGATGGCCACCCCCGGCGTGTGCCGGAACTCAGACGGTGCCGACCACTAGACGTAGAGCACCATCTGGTGCACGGCGAAGGCGAAGAACGTCGCCAGCAGGCTCCACGTCGTCGGCCAGCTCAAGGTGCGAAGGAACGACCGCTGCCAGCGTCCGGCGCTGACCACGTATCCGAACAGGACCGCGAGCAGGATCGCGAAGACGATGATCGCCGCGATTGCGGAGAGAGCGAGCCCGATGACCGGCGCCACGATGAGCCCGAGCACGAGCCAGATCCCGATCGCCAGCACGTCGACCGACAGACGCGTGCGCTCGCGGCCGACGATCGTCATGAAGCCGCCGGCGCCGACGACCGCGGCGACCATGAACACGCCGAGCGGCCAGTGCGAGCCGAAGCCGAAGATGGCGCCCATCAGATGCCCGCCGATCCACAGCAGGAACGGATCGACGAGGGCGACCGCCACATAGCAGGCGAACATGTCGGTTGGCTTGTCCCACGGGTTGGCGAACACCGGCCGCCGGGGGACCATCGCCTCCCGCAGCGCCGAGCCGCTCAACGCGGCGCGCAGTGAGCCCGAGCTTTCCGGTTCGGAGGCCAACGCGTCCCGGATGCTACCGGGCCATGCGTGGAGAACGGGATCAGTTCGCGTGCCTGCTCTCGTCGCCCGGCAGGCAGGAATCTGTGCGTCGCCCACCGGATGGTGTTCGCGCGCTCGACCGAGGCTCGCCCGCGGCTCGGGGATGCTCGCTCACACACCGCGGGTGGTTACCCTGTGCTGTTCATTTCGATCACCGCACAAAGGACGCCGCGAGATGAGCCCGACTACTGGCTCGGCTACGGGACTCACGCCACCCCCGACGAGGGGCGGTGCGCGATGGAGTGGGTCAGCTTCTTGGCCGGCGAACCCCACGGCGATCAACCGGCGTGCGTGAGCACTGTGCTGCGAGCGTTCTGCACGACGCTCAACGACAGCCTTCAGGACGCGCCCGGCAACGGCTGCGTCCCTACCTGGCGCGCACGATCGGCACCGCTGATGATGGGCTCGACGAGGCGCGTTCGTGGATCGCGATGGATTGGCTGATCCGCGTCTATGCGCCGAGCTGGCTGGTCGCGGCCGAGTTGACCGGGTCGGCGCGCCGCCTCGCGGCACTGCCCCCGGTCGCGGGCGCCGAGGAGCTCCACGGCGCGCTGCTCGCGCTCGCGCCCGCGAGACGCGAGGCGCGCGCGGCGTGGTCGGCGACGCCGGGCGCGTCCAGGCTTCCGGCTCGGGGGCCGTGGACCGCCGGCCGCGCCGTCGCTCGGGAGGCGGCGTGGGAGTCGGGCGGAGCCGCCGCGTGGGCCGCTGCGCGCCTCGCGATCGGGGACATCGCCGGCGACCGAGCGCGCGCTGCTGCCCGGGAGATCGCCGGCGACGCCGCCGCCACGGTCGCGCGAAGCACGCGACTCGTCACGAGCCGCGCCGCCGCCCGGGTGCAGGCGCGGGCGGCTCTGGCCCCGACCCTGAGGGAGCTCGAGCGGTCGGCGCTTGCTCTGCTGGATCGGATGCTGCCGACAGCGCCGCTGAGCCCCGGGCTCGTTGATGGTGCCGGCCGGTGGCGGTGGCCGGCCGCAGCGGCGTCGTGACGCGCTCGGGCTCCGGCGACACTCGAAGACACGACCGAGAAGCTGAATCATCAGTAGCGGCGCCGTGCCTGGCCAGAGCTGATCCACGAGCGCCCGCCGACCGTCCGAGGCAGGCGCTGCGATCGCTTCCGACGGTGGGTCCGCGTGACGCTCGTCGTCCGCATCGAGGGATGTTGCGAGGCCAGCCCGGTGATCTCGCTGGACGTCCGGGCCTTGGTTGACCCTCGGCACCTGTAGACAATCTGTATGCGCGGTGGCCCCTTCTGTACGCGCCGTGTACGGGCTTTCGGCGATCGTTGCCGCCGATGGCATCCGGTTGTGTCGCATCGCACCCCGCCGCTCGCCGTTGATGCGGCTCACGTGGCGATACCGGCCTCGCGTCAGCCTGCACCGGCGGTCGCGGCAACTGCGGCGCCGGCTCGAGGGCCAGCTCCCGAAGGAGAGTCCGGCGGTCGGCGCCGCCGCCCGGGCGCTGCGGGTCAAAGCGATTCCAGACGCGCTGGACCGGGCCGGTCTGGCCCTCGCGATGCGCCAGATCGCCTCCGACGCCGAGCGCCCCGGCGCAACGCTGGACGAGTCGATATGTGGGGTGGCGGTGCTTCAGTGGCGCGAGGGGCTGCTGGGACTGGCCGGACGACTGGAAGGGGAGCAAGGGTCCGCTGCGCTTGATTTTCGCGAGATCACGCGGGCACGACGTCGTCCCACCAATGGGCTGGGACAGCCTCGCCGCGCTCGCGCGCACGCAGGCGCCCCAGAGGCGATGCGACTGATCGCCGAACAGCTTTCGCTGTGGCACCGCTGGGGGCGTCCGGTGGAGATGGAGCCCGGATGCGTCGTGTGGAGATGTGAGCGCTGCGGCGCGCTCGCGACCACCGACGGTCCCGCCGCGCGCCCCCGGTAGGCAAGGCCCCCGCGGGCGACCGCCTGTAGGAAATCTGTACGTCGCACACCGGATTCTGTACGCGGCGTATACGGCCCGGCCCCCACCATGCTCGACATGGATTTCTTCGCGGTGTTCCTCGCGCTGGTCGCGTTCGTGCTCCTCTACCTCCTGATCGAGGGGATCGATCGGATATGAGCAGCCGGACGACCCGCGCCGCGACCTGTCATCCGAGCCCGGATGGCGAGGGGTCGCGATGAGCGCGGGGGACCTGTTCGGACTGATCGTGTCCGCGATCGTCTGCGTCTACCTCCTGTACGCGCTGCTGCGCGGCGAGCGGTTCTAGTGCCCGCTCGGTGCCGCACGACCGACCGACGGAGATACCGGTGACGTTCACCGGCTGGCTGACGATCTTCGGCTTCGCGGCGATCCTCACCGCGCTGGCGCTGCCGTTCGGCCGCTACCTGGCGGCCGTGTATACCGGCGGGCGCACCTGGCTGGACCCCGTGCTGGGTGCGCCCGAGCGCTTCCTCTATCGCCTGCTGCGCGCCGACCCGAGCGAGGGCCAGGACTGGCGGACCTACGCCAAGAGCCTGATCGTGTTCTCGCTGGCCGGGTGGCTGCTGCTGTTCCTGATCCTGCGCACGCAGACGCTGTGGGACTTCACCGGCCTGAACCCGCTGCACTACCACTCGGCGCCGTGGAACGTGACGTTCAACACGACGTCGTCGTTTCTGACCAACACGAACTGGCAGTACTACGGCGGCGAGACGACGATGAGCTACTTCAGCCAGATGGCGGGGCTGACGGTGCAGAACTTCCTCTCCGCGGGCGTGGGGATCGTGGTCGCGGTGGCGCTGATCCGCGGGATCGTGTCGCGCGGCGGCTCGAGCCTGGGCAACTTCTGGCAGGACATCGTCCGGACGGTGCTCTACGTGCTGTTGCCGCTGTCGATCGTCGTCGCGCTCGTCCTGGTCTTCCAGGGCAGCATCCAGACGTTCTCGACCTACCTCGTCAGCCACGGCCTGACCAGCGGGGGCAGCCAGTCGATCGCCGTGGGCCCGGTCGCCTCGCAGGAGGCGATCAAGGAGCTCGGCACCAACGGCGGCGGCTTCTTCAACGTCAACTCGGCGCACCCGTTCGAGAACCCGACCGGCTTCACCAACCTCGTCGAGATGCTGGCGGTCCTGATCATCCCGGCGGCGCTCGTGTTCACCTACGGCCGGATGACCGGCAGCCGCCGCCAGGGTTACGCGATCTACGCGACGATGATGGTGATGTTCCTCGGGGCGGCGGTCGTGTGCTACGTCGCCGAGGCCCACGGCTCCCCCGCCCAGCACGCCGCGGGCATCCACCACGGGGGCAACCTCGAGGGCAAGGAGCAGCGTTTCGGGATCGCCGGCTCGGCGCTGTTCGACGTCGTCACGACCGTCACCTCGTGCGGAGCCGTCAACAGCGCGATCGAGTCGTTCACCGGGATCGGCGGCGCGGTGCCGTTCGCCAACCTGTCGGCGAGCGAGGTCATCTTCGGCGGGGTGGGGACCGGCCTGTACTCGATCCTGCTCTACGTCCTGCTCGCGGTGTTCATCGGCGGGCTGATGGTCGGCCGTACGCCCGAGTACCTGGGCAAGAAGATCGAGGCGCGGGAGATCAAGCTGGTCGCGCTGGGCCTGCTGATCACGCCGCTGGCGGCGCTGTTCTCGACCGCGCTGGCGACAGCCAGCCGGGCCGGACGGGCGTCGATCTCGGCGACGGGCGTCGGGCCGCAGGGATTCTCGGAGTCGTTCTATGCCTACCTGTCGCAGGCCAACAACAACGGCTCCGCGTTCGCCGGTTACGGAGGGTTCGTGCAGCCCAACGCCGGCAGCCTCGGCTCCCACGGGATCACGTTCGCCGACCTGCTCGGCGGCTTCGAGATGCTGTTCGCCCGCTACGGGCCGATCCTGTTCGCCCTGGCGGTCGCCGGAACGCTCGTCGGCAAGCGGGTCAGTCCGGCGGGTCTGGGCACGATGCGCACCGACAATCCGACGTTCGTGATCCTGCTCATCGGGGTGATCATCCTCGTCGGTGCGCTGACGTTCTTCCCCGCCCTGCTCCTCGGACCGATCGTCCAGGGCCTGACCGGACACCTCTACTCATGAAACGCATCCTCATCACATCCGCCATCTCGATGATCGTGTTCACGCTGGCGCTGGGCATCGTCTATCCGCTGGTGATCACCGGGATCAGCCAGCTGGCGTTTCCGGGCAACGCCAACGGTCAGCAGATCAGGGAGGGCGGTCGCCTGGTCGGCTCGAAGATCATCGGCCAGCAGTTCACAGACGTGGTGCTCAAGCCCGATGCGAAGCCCGAGATGGACTCGGCCGGCAACCCGGTCACCGTCCCCGACAAGCGCTACTTCCAGACGCGCCCGTCGGGCACCACCCCCGAAGACAACTCGGCGGCGACGACGTTCGCCAACCTCGGCCCCAACGACCTGGCCACCAAGCAGGCGATCGTCACCAACATGGACGCCTACCTCGCGCTCGAGCGGCCCTATGACCCCGGACTGACCGCGAGCCAGGTGCCCGTCGACGCCGTCGACACCTCGGCCTCGGGCATCGATCCCGACATCTCGCCGGCCAACGCCGACATCCAGGCCCACCGCGTCGCCGCGATGCGCCATCTGACGCTCGCGACCGTGAAGGCGCTGATCGACCAGAACACGGCCGGCCGCGGCCTCGGCTTCTCCGGCGAGCCCTCGGTCGACGTCGTCACGCTCAACCTCGCCCTGGACGCCAGGAGGTAACCATGGCCATCGCCGATCCCCCCGCTCAGCAGAGGCCCACCCGACCCGGCCGATCGCTGTTCACCGGAGACCTGGCCCGGCGGGCGGTGCTCGACAGCTTCGCAAAGCTCGACCCGCGGGTCCAGATCCGCAACCCCGTGATGTTCGTCGTCGAGCTCGGCGCGTTGATCACGTCGGTCACCTGGCTGATCCAGGTGTTCGGTGGAGGGCCGCTCGGCGGCGGCCACGAGCCCGCCTGGTACACGTTCACGATCTCGATCTGGCTGTGGCTGACGGTCGTGTTCGCCAATCTCGCCGAGGCGTTCGCCGAAGGCCGGGGCCGGGCGCAGGCGGCGACGCTGCGGGCGATGCGCCAGGAGACCGAGGCCCATCTGCGCGATGGCGGCGTCAAGTCGGCCTCGGAGTTGACCAAGGGCGACGTCGTCGTCGTTGAGGCGGGCGAGCTGATCCCCGGCGATGGCACGGTGATCGAGGGCATCGCCTCGGTCGACGAGTCGGCGATCACCGGCGAGTCGGCCCCGGTCATCCGCGAGTCCGGCGGCGACCGCAGCGCGGTCACCGGTGGCACCCGCGTGCTCTCGGACCAGATCGTCGTCGAGATCACCCAGGAGCCGGGGCAGTCGTTCATGGACCGGATGATCGCGCTCGTCGAGGGCGCCGCCCGGCGCAAGACCCCGAACGAGATCGCGCTGAACATCCTGCTCGCGGGGCTGACGCTGATCTTCATGATCGTCGTCGCCACGCTGCGCCCGTTCGGCCTGTTCGCGCACACTCCGATCTCGGAGACGACGCTGATCTCGCTGCTCGTGGCGCTCATCCCGACGACCATCGGCGCGCTGCTCTCGGCGATCGGGATCGCCGGCATGGACCGGCTCGTGCGCCGCAACGTGCTCGCGCTGTCCGGGCGCGCCGTCGAGGCCTCCGGCGACGTCGACGTCCTGCTGCTCGACAAGACGGGCACGATCACGATCGGCAACCGCCTCGCGTCGGAGTTCATCCCGATGCCCGGCGTATCGGAGACCGAACTCGCCGAGGTCGCCCAGCTCTCCTCGCTGGCCGACGAGACCCCGGAGGGGCGGTCGATCGTGGTGCTCGCCAAGCAGTACGGGATCCGCGAGCACGAAATGGCCGACCTGCACACCGAGTTCGTGCCGTTCAGCGCCCAGACGCGGATGAGCGGCGTCGACCTCGACGGCCGCAGCCTGCGCAAGGGCGCCGGTGACGCGATCATCGGCTTCGCCGAGCAGGAGGGCGGGCACGCGCCCGACGAGCTGCAGTCCACGCTGGACCGGATCGGGCGCGAGGGCGGCACGCCGCTGGCGGTCGCGCGCGACAGCCAGATCCTCGGCGTCATCTACCTCAAGGACACGATCAAGGAGGGCATGCGCGAGCGCTTCGATCAGCTGCGGGCGATGGGGATCCGCACGATCATGATCACCGGCGACAATCGGCTGACCGCGGCCAAGATCGCCGAGGAGTCCGGAGTCGACGACTTCCTCGCCCAGGCCACGCCGGAGGCCAAGCTGCAGCTGATCCGCGAGCAGCAGGGCACCGGTCGGATGGTCGCGATGACCGGCGACGGCACCAACGACGCCCCGGCGCTCGCGCAGGCCGACGTCGGCGTGGCGATGAACACCGGCACCCAGGCGGCCCGCGAGGCCGGCAACATGGTCGACCTGGACTCCAATCCAACCAAGCTGATTGAGATCGTCGAGGTCGGCAAGCAGCTGCTGATCACCCGGGGCGCGTTGACGACGTTCTCGATCGCCAACGACGTCGCCAAGTACTTCGCGATCCTCCCCGCGATCTTCCTCTCCACCTGGGCCACGACGCGGGAGGGCGAGGGGCCGCTGCACGTGCTCAACGTCATGAATCTCGGGTCGCCACGCTCGGCGGTCATCTCCGCGATCGTGTTCAACGCCATCGTCATCCCGCTGCTGATCCCGATCTCGCTGAAGGGCGTGGCGTATCGCGCGATCGGCGCCAGCGCGCTGCTGCGACGCAACCTGCTCATCTACGGCCTCGGCGGCCTGATCGCCCCGTTCATCGGGATCAAGCTGATCGACCTGATCGTCCACAACCTGCTCGGCGCGTAGTGGCCGGTGAGCCGTGGGACGTACAAGATCTTCCTCGGCATGGCCGCGGGCGTGGGCAAGACCTACCGCATGCTCCAGGACGGTCACGCCGAGGCCCACGAGGGCCGTGACGTCGTGATCGGCCTGCTCGAGTCCCACGGGCGCGCCGAGACCGCCGCGCAGGCGGCCGGCCTCGAGGTCGTCCCGCGCCGGCGCATGACCTATCGCGACACCGAGCTGAGCGAGATGGACCTCCCCGCGATCCTGCGCCGCGCGCCGCAGCTGTGCCTCATCGACGAGCTCGCCCACACCAACGCGCCCGGGCTCGAGCACGACAAGCGCTACGAGGACATCGAGGACGTGCTGACGGCGGGGATCGACGTCTTCTCCACCGTCAACGTGCAGCACCTCGAGTCGCTCAACGACCAGGTCACCGAGCTGACCGAGATCCGCGTCCGCGAGACCGTCCCCGACGCGGTGCTCGGCTCCGCCGACGACGTCGTGCTGATCGACATCACGCCCCAGTCGCTGATCGAGCGCCTGCGGGCCGGCCTCGTGTATCCGCCCGAGCGCGTCCCGGCGGCGCTGAACCACTTCTTCAAGGTCGAGAACCTCGCCGCGCTGCGCGAGGTCGCGTTGCGCCAGGTCGCCGAGGAGGTCGAGTCCAAGCGCATGCCGCCGGCCTCCGAGGCCGACCACCGGCGCGAGGACCGGCTGATCGACGTCGCGGTCCCGGTGGCGATCGCCGAGCGGCTGCTCGCGCTCGTCACCCCCGACCCCGGATCGCAGCGAGTCGTGCGGCGCGCGTGGCGCTCGGCGCAGCGCCTCGGGGCCGAGATCGACCTGCTGTGGGTCGCCGACCATCGCGCGACCGCGGTCGAGGAGGAGCAGCTCGACGCGCTGCGCCGGCTGGCGAGCGTGATCGGCGCCCACCTGCTGATCGAGACCGGCGACGACGTGGCCGCGGTCGCGCAGCGCGTCGCCCGCGAGCGCGGCACCACCTACGTGATGATGGGCGCGCCGCGCCGGCGCAGCGCGTTGCGAGAGCTCATCTCGCCGCCGCTGCCGCTGCGGCTGATGACCGCGCTTCCCGGCGTCGACATCCGGATCGTCGCCGACCGGACCCAGCGCCAGCCCGAGCGGACCCAGCGCCAGCCCGACCGGACCCAGCGCCACCGGGAGGAGACGTGATCGCGATCGTCATCGCGGCGGCGATGGCCGCCGGCGCGGCGGCGGCGGCCGCGGCCCTCCACCATCGACGACGCACGGCGGTGGTCGGCGGGCCGACCGGGACGGGCTGGCCCGGCCGGCGAGCCGCGGCGGCGCCGGCACCCCGCCCGGGAGCGCACCGGATCCTGTTCCCGTTCGTCGCCCAGGCCCTGTCGACCCGCGCGCTCGACGTCGCGCTGCGCCTCGCCCGCGCGCTCGACGCGACGCTCGTGCCGGTCTTCCTCGCGCGGGTGTCGCTCGACCTGCCGCTCGACGCCTCGATCCCGCGCCAGTCGGCGATCGCGCTGCCGCTTCAGGAGGCGATCGAGCAGCGCGCCGCCCACTTCGGGGTTCCCGTCGACTGCCGGATCGAGCGCGGTCGCACCCACCGCCACGCGCTCCGAGAGGCGATCACCACCGAGCGCTACGACCGGCTCGTGATCGCTGCGGCCAACCGAAGTCACCCCGGGTTCAGCGCCGACGACGTCGCGTGGCTGCTCGATCACGCGGCCGGCGAGATCGTCATCCTGCGCCCGGCCGACGTCGAGCCGGCGGAGCCACGCCCCAACGGCGTGGCCGCCTCGCTCACCCCGACGGCGGCGTGAACTGACTGAGCGTGAACTCGGCGCCGGCGGGATCGCGGACGGCGGCCTCGCGGGTCCAGCCGGTGTCCCGGCTGGAGACGATCGTCGCCCCGAGGCGCTTGGCGGTCGCCGCCGCCGCGTCGCGATCCGGCACCGCGAACACGACGTGCCAGCGCGGCGCGGTCTCGCCGGTCGACGGCCGGTCGAGCCCGGCGATGACGTCCTCGAACCCCGGAGGGGCCTTGACGTCGGCCTGGCGGGCCCGGATGCCGGGGTCGACGGTCGCCTCGAGATGGTCGCCGTACCCGGGGCGCCGCCACATGACCGCCTCGGGGCCGAGCTCGAGGGCCTCCCAGCCGAACACGCGCTCGTAGAACTCACGCGCCGCCGGCGCGTCGGCGCAGTGCAGGTGCGAGAAGTTCCAGGCGCCGGGGGCGTTGACGAGCTGGGCGCCGGAGATCGCCCCGGCCTCCCAGAGCCGGAACGGCGTCCCGAGCGGGTCGACGCACGTCGCGCGGCGGCCGTCGGTGACGAGGTCCTCGGGCGGCGAGGCGACCTCACCGCCGAACTCGGTGACCCGGGCCACGGCGGCTTCGGCGTCATCGACGGCGATGTAGGTGTTCCAGGCCACGGGACCCGACGCCTCGAAGCGGATCGCGGCGACCTCGCGGGTATCGATCGTGGCCACCTGATACGCGCCCGGGACCGCGCCCTCGTCGCGGAACGTCCAGCCGAACAGCTGACCGTAGAACTCGACCGCGGCCTCGGGGTCGGGCTGGTCGGTGTCAATCCAGCAGGGCACGCCCTCGGGATAGGTTCGGGTCTCCTCGCTCATCGCCGACAGCGTAGAGCCGAGCCGGCGGGCGCGCCACGCGACCGCCGCTCTCCCGCACCGGACCGGAAGCTCGAGGGCATCGTGGCGAGCTTCCTGGACGTCCACGGGCTGTAGCCCTCGCGCCGACGACGGGCCGACCTACACGCTCAGCCCGCCGTCGACCGGGACCGCCGCCCCGGTCAGCGCCGAGGACTCCGGGCCGGCGAGCCAGACGAGCAGCGCGGCGACCTCCTCGGGATCGAGCAGGCGCTCGAGCGGCTGCTGGCTCGCGAAGGACTCGGCGGACGGCAGGCCGTAGAGGCGCGCGGTCTCGTCCAGGATCGCGGTCCGGGTGGAGCCGGGGCTGACCGCGTTGGCGCTGACGCCGGTGCCGCGCAGCTCGACGGCGAGCGCGCGGACCACACCGACGACGCCGGCCTTGGCCGCGCAGTAGGCGGCGAGCAGGGGCAGCCCGCGCGCCGCGGCGGTCGAGGCGAGCGCGAGAAAGCGCCCCCGGCGGGGCTCGGGGCGGCGCAGCAGCGCGGGAATCGCGACTCGGGCGCCGACGAGCACGCCGTCGAGACACACCGACAGGACCGCGCGCTCCTGCTCGCGTGGCATCTCCCACAGCGGCACCCCGCCGGCGATCACCCCGGCGCCGGCGACGAACGCGTCGAGGCCGCCGTGGCGCGTCTCGGCAGCGTCGACGACGGCGGCCATCGCATCGACGTCGGTGGCGTCGGCGACGACGGCCTCAGCGCCGGTGGCGGCGGCGACCGCCTCGAGCTGTGCGCGGGTGCCGAGCGCGTAGGGCAGCCCGGGGGCGTCGGCGCACGCGTCGACCGCGACCACGGTCCAGCCGGCCCGGCGCAGGCCGATGACGGTCGCCGCGCCGATCCCCCGCGCGGCGCCGGTGACGATCGCCACCCCGGACACCCCGGACACCCCGGCCGCCCCGCCGGCGTCGGCCGCGGCTACGTCAGCCATGCCCGCGCCATCGCCGCCAGCCGCTCCCCCTCCCGCGCCAGCCGATCGCGGCCGCGGTCCGCGCTCGCCCCGGCGGGGTCGCCGAGCACCCCGTTGGGGCTCGCCGCCGCCACCCCTCCCGCGCGCAGGTTGCCCATCAGCTCGGCCACCGGCGCCGGATTGCCCGCGGTCGCTCGAGCGACGTCGACGCGATCGGGCGCGATCGCGAGCATCAGCGAGGTCTCGAGCTCTCCGGCATGGGCGTCGCCCGACCAGCGCGGCGTCCACGCGCGGACGTCGCGGCCCTCGCCGCGCAGGGTGGCCACCGCCTCGGCGAGCGGCTCGGCGTTGCCCCCGTGGGCGCAGAGGAACAGGACGCGCGGGAACGTCTCGGTCGCCGAGCGGCCGAGCTCGACGAGCGCGGCCCGGGTCGCCGCGCGCCCGATCGACAGCGTGCCGGCGAACCCCTGGTGCTCGCCCGAGGCGCCGTAGCCGAGCGCCGGGGCCAACCACGCGCCCGGCACCTGCGCGCACAGGCCACGCGCGAGCGCGGTCGCGATCTCGGTGTCGGTCGTCAGCGGCAGATGCGGCCCGTGCTGCTCGGTGGCGCCGAGCGGCACGACGAGCAGGCTCGGATCCGCGACCGCCGGCGAGGCGAGATGAGCGAGCTCAGGCGTCGTCGCGCCCTCCGCGCTTCCCGCGCCCCCCGCGCTTCCCGCGCTTCCCGCGCCCCCCGCGCTTCCCGCGCCCTCGGCGCTCGCCGGGCCCCCCGCGCCCCCGCTGGGCGGCGCGCACGATGCCGGGCACGAGCGGCCCCGGCTCGCGCGCCCGCAGGCAGCCGAGCCACACCCCGGTCGCGTAGGCGAGATCGTCGGCGGTGCGCAGCAGGCCGTAGGAGACGGGGTCCATCCGCGGGCGTCGCCGCCACCAGTCGGCGCCGGTGCAGATCGCCAGCCCGGCGGCGACCAGCCGCCGGCCCCGGCGACTGCCCATCGCGCCCGCGAGCACGAGCGGCGGATAGGCGCGGGAGGCGGACTCGAGCGTCTGCTCGGCGAGCCGCAGGTGCGCCCCGGCGGCCACCCGCAGCATCTGCCCGCGCGCGTCCGGCACCGCCGGCAGCCGCGCCGCGACCGCGGCGGTGCCGCCGAGCGCCGCCACGAGCGCGAGCCGCGGGCGCCCGCCGAGCACCAACAGCCAGGGGGCCAGACCCCAGGTCGGCAGCACGAGATGGCGCATGAGCCCGGGGTGGCGGACGGCGAGCGGCGCCGCCGAGGAGCCGTAGGCCACGCGCTGGGACAGCCAGGCCCGCGGCCCGGCGCGGTGGGGATGCTCGACGCGGGCGCGCGGCTCGTAGCGCACCCGCCAGCCGGCGCGGGCCAGCCGCCACACGAGATCGACGTCCTCGCCGTAGCGCATCGCGACGTCGAAGCCGCCGTCCCCGAGCGCGGCGCGGCGGACGACGAGCGCCGCTGCCGGCACGAAGCCCACCCGCTGCCCGGGGCCGACGACACCGGGCTCGGGACCGAGGTCGAGCGGCGAGCGCACCGCCTCGTAGGCCGACAGCGTCGATCCGCCCGCCGGGACCATGACCCGCGGCGCGACCGCGGCGACCTTCGGATCGTCGAAGTGCGCCTCGAGCGTCGGCAGCCAGCCGGGGGTCGGGGTCGTGTCGGAGTCGACGAAGGCGATGAGCGGGGCGGTCGTCGCGCGCAGGCCCGCGTTGCGCGCCGCCGCGGGACCGGCGCCGTCGCTCAGGCGCAGGACCCGGGCGCCGCCCTCGCGGGCGACCGCGGCGACCGCGGCGGGATCGCGCGAGCCGTCGTCGACGACGACGATCTCGGCGGCGGGCCCGACGCGAGCCAGGCACGCGGCGAGCAGGTCGGCGCGGTCGCGCACGGGGATGACGATGGCCACCCGGACGCCGGGGGGCCGCGCCGACGCGGGCACCGGGTGGGCGAGGCCGATCTCGATCAGGCGCGCCGCCAGGCGCCGGGCGGCGGGGGCCTCGGTCACCGGCGAGCCGTCGCGCCACGCGCGGATGAGGCGGGCCCCCCCGGGGGTCAGCCGGAGCATCCGCATCGGCTGCCCGCCGAGCACGACCGCGCCGTCGGCGAGCAGCCGGGCGCAGACGTCGAGGCGCAGCGTCGTGGCGGCGTCAGGGGCGGCGACGGCGGCCGGGCCGACGACCGCGTCCGGGCCGACGACCGCGTCCGGAGCGGCGACCGCGAGCGCCCGCCGGACGCTCACGCTGATCGCCGACGCTCGCCCGCGGGCTTGCTGCCCGCTCGGCATCCTGCCTCGCCGGATCGGGCAGCGCCCGCGTCATCCAGCTGGCTCGCCTGGATGTCGGCGGCGTGAGTCATCCGGCTGCCGGCTCGACGACCCGATGCGTGGTGAAGCCCTCGGGCACCAGCACGTCGGACGCCTCCAGATCGGCCACCGAGGCCCGTCCGAGGCCGCGCAGCGCCGAGTCGATCCCGCCGGTGAGGATGTCGAGCACGTTCTCCACCCCGGCCTGCCCGTTGGCGGCCAGACCCCACAGGTAGGCGCGGCCGATCATCGTCGCCCGGGCGCCCAGCGCGAGCGCCTTGACGACGTCCGAGCCGCGGCGGATCCCCGAGTCGAGCACGATCTCGACCTGGTCGCCGACCGCATCGGCGATCGCGGGCAGGGTGCGGATCGACGCCGGCTGGCCGTCGAGGTTGTTGCCGCCGTGGTTGGAGACCGAGATCGCGGTGGCGCCGATGTCGACGGCCCGGCGGGCGTCGTCGGGGCGGGAGATGCCCTTGATCATCACCGGCCCCTCCCACCAGCCGACGAGCCAGCGCAGGTCCTCCCAGGTCGGCGGCGGGGTCTGCATCCACTCGCCGTAGGCGGCGAAGAAGGTCGGCGGGTCCTCGCCCTCGATCGTCATGTTGGGCACGGTCAGCTCGGGCGGCCCGCCGGTCCTCGCGTAGGCCTTCAGCCACCGCGGGCGGATGATCGTCTCCGGAGCGAAGCTCAGCATCGCGCGCAGATCGAGCTTGTCGGGGATCGGGGGGCTGCCCCAGTCGCGACCGTGGGAGAACTGCCAGTCCAGCGTGACGATCAGCCCCACGACGCCCGCGCGCCGGGCGCGTTCCAGGCGCTGGGTCAACCGGTCGCGGTCGCCGCACCAGTAGGTCTGAAAGAACGTCTGGGGGTTGGCCTCCACGACCTCCTCGACGGGCTCCGAGCCGAACGAGGACAGGCCGATCGCGGTGCCGCGAGCGGCCGCCGCCCGCGCGACCGCCACCTCCCCGTCGGGATGCACGGCCTGCACCCCGGTCGGCGAGATCATCACCGGCAACGCGATCTCCTGGCCCATCACCGACGTGCCCTGGCCGCGCTCGGCGGGCGCCTGGGCGACGTGGGGCGCAAAGCCGAGCTCGCTGAACGCCGCGAGGTTGTCGGCCATCGTGTTGCCGTGCTCGGAGCCGGCGATGATCGCCTTGTAGACCGACTTGGGCAGGGTCTTGCGCGCGCGGCGCTGCGCCTCGGCGACCGTCTCGAACCATCCGCCGGCCATGACCGCTACCCGGCGCGCAGGCGCCTGGAGTGACCGGCGCCCACGAGCGGCCGCTCGTCGGCGGCGACCTTGACGAGCTCGAGCTCGCCGTGGCCGAGCACGCATTCGGGGTCGGGGCCGTCGAGCGGCATCCCGGTGAAGAACTTCGCCGCCATACAGCCGCCCTGACACTTGTCATACAGGCCGCAGGACGCGCACGCGCCGGCGCTCTGAGGCTCGCGCAGCTCGGCGAACAGCGCCGACTCGCGCCACACGCCCGCAAACCCGCCCGGGGCGCGCACGTTGCCCGCCAGGAACTCGTCGTGGAGCACGAACGGACAGGCGTAGACGTCGCCGACCGGGTCGACGAGGCAGACGACGCGCCCGGCGCCGCAGAGGTTGAGCCCCGGCAGCGGCTCGCCGAGGGCCGACAGATGGAAGAACGAGTCGCCGGTCAGCACGTCCGGCCGGGCGATCAGCCACCTGTAGAGCTCGCGCTGCTGGGACGGGCTCGGGTGCAGCTCGTCCCACACCGACGCGCCGCGACCCGAGGGGCGCAGGCGGGTGATCCGCAGCTGGGCGCCGTACTCGTCGGCGATCTTCTCCAGCGCGTCGAGCTCGGGAATGTTGTGCCGGGTCATGACGACCGAGATCTTGAACGGCCCGAAGCCGGCGGCCGCGAGGCGGTCCATGCCGCGGCGGGCCATGGCATAGCTGCCGCGGCCGCGCACCGGGTCGTTGGTCTCGGGCGTCGCGCCGTCGATCGAGATCTGGACGTCGAGGTAGTCGGTGGCCGCGATCCGCGCCGCCGCTGCCGGGGTGATCAGCGCGCCGTTGGTGGAGAACTTGACGCCGACCTTGCGCTCTACGGCGTGGTCGACGAGATCGAGGAAGTCGCGGCGCACGAGCGGCTCGCCCCCGCCGACGTTGACGTAGAACACGCGCATCGCGGCGAGCTCGTCGATGAGGTGGCGGCACTCCTCGGTGCTCAGCTCGCGCGGATCGCGCTTGCCCGAGGAGGACAGGCAGTGCGCGCAGGCGAGGTTGCACCCGTAGGTGACCTCCCAGGTCAGGCAGATGGGCGCCTGCAGGCCGTGCTTGAAGCGGTCGCGGAGCTCGGGGCTCGCGGTATCAGCGGACATGGATCACCTCCGAGGCCTGCAGCCGGGCCAGCGCGCGCAGCATCGCGGGTCGCTGTTGGGCGGTGACGCCGTGCGCGTGCAGCGCCGCGTCGGCCGAGGGATGAGCGCCGATGTCCTGCACGATCGCCGTCAGCTGCGGCGACTTCAAGAACGTCAGCTTGCGGTTGCCGTAGTGATAGAGCAGCGCGCCGAACCGCTCGTGGCGCAGCGCCAGATCGCGATGCAGCGCGTACGGGGAGCCGGCGTCGAAGGCCGGGGGCGACGTCTCGCTAATAGACACCGCACATGCCGTCGATCGAGACCTCCTCGACGAGCAGCTCGTCGGCGATGACGTCGTCGTCGCCGGGCGCCGGGGTCGCGGCCACGGGCTCGGGCTCGGCGGGCGCCTCGGTCTGCGAGGTCTGCGGCTCGGACACGTCGTCTCCTCTCCGTCGGGTGCGGAGCGGAAAGCTAGCTCATACGGCGCGCCCCGGCAACAATCGCGCGCTACCCCCTGGCTACTGCGCGGGCGCCTGCACAATCGGCTCTCGTAGGCTGTCAGACGCACGTTCCTGTCACCCGAGGAGAGGGAAAGTCGATGGAAGCAGAACGCCTCTGGGAATTTCCGATCAAGGAGTTCCACAACGTCCCGCGCGGCCTGCTCGGCCCGGGCGCTTACGAGCTCGTCGGCGTCGAAGCCAAGAACCTCGGCTTCAAGAAGTCGCTGCTGATGACCTCGGGCCTGCGCGGCACCGGAATCATCGATGACATCGTCGGCAAGGTGAAGCACGCCGGCGTCGACGTCGCCGTCTTTGACAAGGTGGAGTCCAACCCCAAGGACTACAACGTCATGGACGCCCACCAGATGTACGTCGACGAGACATGTGACTCGTTCATCTCGGTCGGCGGCGGCTCAACCCACGATGCGTGCAAGGGCGCGCGCATCGTCGCCGCCCACGACGGGCGCAACATCAACGAGTTCGAGGGCTTCAACAAGTCCGAGAATCCGATCAACCCGCCGCACATCGCGATCTCCACCACGGCCGGCACCGGCTCGGAGACGAGTTGGGCGTACGTGATCACCGACACCTCGGACAAGGACAGCCCGCACAAGTACGTCGGCTTCGACGACCGCTGCATCGCGTCGCTGGCGATCTGCGACCCCGTCATGTACTACGACCTGCCCCAGGACTACACCGCGCAGTGCGGCTTCGACGTGCTGGCGCACGCCTCGGAGCCCTACGTCTCGCGGCTGGACTTCGCGCCCAGCCTCGGACAGGCCCTGTGGGCGATCCAGCTCACGGCCAAGCACCTGCGCACGGCGTACGCCGAGCCCAAGAGCTACGACGCGCGCATGGGCATGATGTACGCGCAGTACATCGCCGCGCAGGCGTTCAATTCCGGTGGCCTGGGGATCATCCACTCGATCTCGCACGCCGTCTCGGCGTTCTACGACACCCACCACGGCCTCAACAACGCGGTTGCCCTGCCCCGCGTGTGGGAGTACAACCTCCCCTCGCGCTACGAGCGCTTCGCCGACATCGCCGTCGCCATGGGCGTGGAGCGCAACGGCAAGACGACCGTGCAGATGGCCGAGGCAGCGCTCGAGGCGGCGATCCAGCTGCTCAAGGACGTCAACATCACGGAGAACTTCACCTCCGTCAAGAAGGACACGTACTCCAAGAACCGCATGGACACCGGCGTCTACGAGGGCAAGGGCGCCGAGATCAAGGGCGACGCCGACGACATCCACCGCGTCGCGGTGCACATCATGGGTGACGCCTGCACGCCGGGCAACCCGCGCGAGTGCACGGTGCAGTCGCTGACGCCCGTCGTCAAGGAGACGATGGTCGGCACCCTCTAGCCTGTCGATCAATCGAAACCGCCGACCGCAATCGCCGAGGCCCTTTGTGACCACCGAACCCCAGATGAGCGCGACGTTTGAGGACGTCTCCGACGTCGTGCAGCGCTTCCGCGACCACGACTACGTCATGCCCGACAAGGTCGGGACGGTCGTGTACCTGGCCGCGGAGCTGGGCAAGCCCGTGCTCGTGGAGGGCCCGGCCGGCGTCGGCAAGACCGAGCTGGCCAAGACGCTGGCCGCCGTCACCGGGCGGCGGCTGGTGCGCCTGCAGTGCTACGAGGGCCAGGATGACACCAAGGCCCTGTACGAATGGGACTACGGCAAGCAGCTGCTCTACACGCAGTTGCTGCGCGAGCAGATCGACAGCCTCATGGAGGGCACCACCGGGCTCGCCGACGCCGCCTCGCGGTTGCGCGACCACGAGGACGTGTTCTTCTCCGAGCACTTCCTGCTCGAGCGGCCGCTGCTCGAGGCGATCCGCTCGCCGGAGCCGACGGTGCTGCTCATCGACGAGATCGACCGCTCCGACGAGCACCTCGAGGCGCTCATGCTCGAGGTGCTCGCCGAGTACCAGGTGACGGTCCCCGAGCTCGGGACGCTCGTGTCGCGCTCGAGCCCGCTCGTCGTCATCACCTCCAACGCCACCCGCGACGTCTCGGAGGCGCTCAAGCGCCGGTGCCTGCACCTGTCGCTGACCTATCCGACCGCGGAGCGCGAGATGGAGATCCTCCAGCTGCGGATCCCCGGCATCGCCGAGGACCTTCTGGGTCAGGTCGTCGAGGTCGTGCGCGGGATGCGCGACCTCGATCTGCGCAAGGCGCCGAGCATTTCCGAGGCGCTCGACTGGGCGCGGGCGCTGACCCTGCTGAACGTCGCCAGCCTTGACCGTGCGACGGTCGAGGAGACGATCACGCTGCTGATCAAGTACGACCGCGACGTCGAGCGCGTCCAGGGCGAGATCCCGCGACTGCTCGGCCGGGCGGGGATCGACGTGGCACTGGAGCAGCAGGTGCACAACCACGGTGACGGGCACGGCCATGACCACGACCAGCCGCACTCCCACTCCCGCGCCCAGGGCGCGCACCACCACCACGAGCACGACGACATGCGGACCGATTCGAAGGGCTACTTCGGCTCGGTGCGCGGCGACCACTAGCGCTCCGTGGAGGCGCCGGTCGTTCGCTTCGCGGGGCTGCTGCGCAACCGCGGGGTGCGCATCTCCCCCGCCGAGACGCTCGACGCGCTGCGCGCGATCCGCGCGGTGCGCCTGTCAAGCCGCGCCGCCGTCCGCGAATCGCTCCGCGCCACGCTGATCAAGGAGGCGCGCGACGAGCGGCTGTTCGACGAGCTGTTCGAGGAGTTCTTCTCGCCGTGGCTGGCGACCGAGGGCAACTGCCGCGGTCATGGACACGCCCACGACCACGACGAGCCCGACGCCGCCGGGGTTCCCACCGACATCAAGATCTCCGAGCAGCCCCCGGACTTCGACGACCCCAGCCACTCGCACGGCGCGCCCGAAGACGTCGCCAAGTACTTCGACGACGACCAGCTCGCGACCGCCAAGCGGATGCACAAGGAGGGCAACCGGATCGACCTCGCGGGCCTGTCGAGCGAGCTGATGCTCGGCGAGACCGACGCGCTCGACGAGAGCGTCGAGCGCCTGCGCCACGTGCTGCACCTGCGCCGCCTCTCCAACCCCGGCGCGCCGGGCGACTTCGCCTTTGACGCGGGCGAGGTCGTCGACGCCGACCTGTCGGTCGGCTCCGTCGACCACCTGCCGCCGCTGCCGGGCTCAGAGAAACTCGACCCCGACGAGCTCGCGGCGCTGCGCGAGCGCGTCGACGGGGCGATCGCCAACCTGCCCGAGCTCCTCAAGGGCTACCTCGAGCGGCTGATGGAGCTCGAGCAGCCCCCGCCCAAGCCGACAGAGCTGAACCCCGCGTATCGGATGGCCTTTGACGAGGATGAGCGGCGGCGGATGGATGCGCTGCTGCGCCGGCTCGGCCGTCAGCTGCGCGGCGCCCAATCCCAGCACCGCAAGCGCGCCGCGCGCGGCCGGCTGAACGCGTCGCGCACGATGCGGCGCAACATGCGCTACGGCGGGCTGCCGTTCGACCCGGTCATGGCCGCCAAGCGCGAGGACAAGCCGCGGCTCGTGCTGCTCGTCGACGTGTCGCTGTCAGTGCGCAACACCGCCCGCTTCACCCTGCATCTCGTGTACGGGCTGCAGTCGCTGTTCTCGCAGGTGCGCACGTTCGCCTTCGTCGCCGACCTCGTGGAGGTGACCCCGTACCTCAGCACCTCCGAGCTCGACGAGTCGCTCGGCAAGGTGTTCGGCGGCGAGGTGCTCGACGTCGACGCGAACTCCAACTACGGACGCGCGCTCGAGCAGTTTCACTCCGAGTACCTGAGCGCGATCAACCGGCGCACGACGGTACTCGTGCTCGGCGACGGCCGCGGCAACCGCAACCCGCCGAACTTCTGGGCGCTCGACGACATCACGCGGCGGGCCAAGCAGACGATCTGGCTGACCCCCGAGCCCGAGAAGTACTGGCACCTCGGCGCCTCGGACATGGACGGCTACGCCGAGCTGTGTGACCGGGTCGAGCTCGTGCGCGACCTCGACCAGCTCGAGGCGGTCGCCGGCGACATCCTGAAGCCGGTCTGATCGGACGAGGCACTGGTGCGCTGGGCGCGGCGCGGCGGGGGGCTGACCGTCGCCTGGGAGGCGGCCAACCCGGGGCTGTCGGGCGCCGTGGACGGCGCGGTTCGCACGCCGACGTTCACTGTCGCGCCCGGCGTGCTCGTGCACCGCCTGTGCGCCGGCGAGGTCGACAACGACCTCGGCGACCGAGTCGCGGCCGAGCTCGTGCGCCCGGGGCTGGTCGACGACTTCGAGACGGCGTTCGCGGGCGTGGTCACGTGCACGGCCGCCGACCCCTGGGACGCATGGGAGGGCTTCTACGCTCGGACGCTCGCCCGCCTCGGCGCGGCTGGCGGGTCGGGGGCGGACGGCGCGTCGGGGACGATCGCGACGTTTGCGACGATCTACGCCCACGCGCTGTCGCTCGTGCGCGGCGACTCGCTGCTGGACGCCGGCAGCTGCTTCGGCTTTCACTGCCTGCTCGCGGCCGCCCGGGGGCTGGACGTGCACGGCACCGATGTGTGCGCGGGAACGGTGGCGCTCGCGGGTGCGATGGCGGCGCGCCGCGGCTGCTCGGATCGGCTGCGGTTCAGCCGCGCGGACGTGCGTCGCGGTCTGCCGGGCATCGCCGACACCGTCTGCGCGCTGCACCTGCTCGAGCACCTCGCCGGCCACGAGGTCGGCGCCGCGCTGCAGGTCCTGTGCGCGTCGGCCCGGCGCCGGGTCGTCGTCGCCGTCCCCCTCGAGGCCGCCCCCGATCCCGTCTACGGTCATCGCACCGCGTTCGACGTGGTGGCGCTGCGCGCCCTCGCCCGCTCGGTGAGCGGCTGGCACGCCGACGTGCACGAGCGTCACGGCGGCTGGATCGTGCTCGACCGCGTGTCCGCGACCGCGACCGCCTCCGCGAGGGCCGGCGCGGCCGGGACGGTCGGTTCAGGCGGGAACGGGCTCGGGATGGCGCGCGAGCCGCATGCGCAGGCGCGCGCGCTGGCGGACGACGCTCGCGCTCTGCGCGCCCGGGAGCAGGATGCCGTCGCGCTCGCCGACCCCGTCGAGGAAGTCGGTCTCGAGATCGGCGAGCAGGCGGTAGGGGCGGGTGGCGATGAGCCCCACGAGCTGTCGGCGCAGTCGTGAGACCTCGGCGCGGACGCTCATCAGCTTCGTCGGATCGTCGAACAGCTCGACCGCGAGCTCGCGCGCGCTCAGCCCGTCGGGGTGCAGCGCCATCAGCACGAGCATCTCGGAGTGGCGCGGCGAGAGGCGGATCGTCATTCCGTCGACGGTGACCTTGGCGCGGGGGTCACCGAGCGCTTCGACGTACACCCGCCGGCGGCCCGGGCCGCTCGCGCGACCCTCGACGACGATCCCGGCGCCGCCCTCGAGAGGATCGGCGACGAGCGCCTCGTCGGAGCCCGACGCAAGCCACATCCCCTCGCCGGCGGACACGAGCGGGCCGGTCAGCCACCCCGGAGGGCTGCACGCGAGCACGCGGCCGACCCGGTCGACGAGCGCCACGCGCGTCTGACCCCAGCGCGCCGCGCGCTCGTAGAACTCGGCGCGCAGCGTCGCGTTGCGCTGCTCGAGCTCGCCCCGGAGCACGCTTTCGACCGCGTCGGCGGCGGCCGAGACGAGCGCCAGCGAGGTCGGGTGGGCGGCCCGAATGCCGCTCGAGACGTCGATGACGCCGAGCACCTCGCCGGTCTCGGGGTCATGGATCGGCGCGCCCGAGCAACTCCAGGCGCGGATCTTCAGGTTGTAGTGCTCGGCGGAGAAGATCTGCACCGGGTGGTCGAGGGCGAGCGCGGTGCCGACGCCGTTGGTGCCCACGATCTCCTCGCGCCAGACGTGACCCGGGCAGAACGAGATCGATTCCGAGGCGACGAGCACCTGGGGATGGCCGCTCGCCCAGATGATGCAGCCGTCGGCGTCGGCGATGACGACGATGTGCTGCGAGTCGTAGGCGAAGTCGCAGAGCAGCTTGTTGACCAGGGGCGCGAAGCGGTGCAGCGGATGGGTCGACCAGGCCTCCTGGGCCTCGCGCTTGTCGTGGAGCAGCGGGGACTCGTGATGCTCGGGGTCCACACCGGCGGCCTGCGCGCGCTCCCAGGAGGCGGACACGATCGAGCGGACTCCGGACACCTCGTCGCCCGCCAGCGCACGGTAGCGCGCCTTGACGAGCGCGCGGGCCAGAGCGACGGGGTCGACGCCCAGCTGAAGTCCTACCCATGGATGCTTTATGACCGCACCTCTGCCTCTGGGTGAGAGAGTACCCGCCCGCGGTCGCCGGACGCGCGTGATTTCTGGGCGCCACCTACGCGGAGAGCACCACCTTCAGCGCGTCGTGCTCGTCGGCGGCGCCGAACACGTCGTAGGCCTGCTCGATCTCCGACAGCGAGAAGTGGTGGGTGCCGAGCTTCTCGGCCTCGATCCGGCCGTCGCGGGCGAGCGCGAGCAGAGTCGGGATCGTCGAGCCGCTGACCAGGCCGGTGGTGATCGTGATGTTGCGGATCCACAGGTCCTCGAGGTGCAAGGTCGTTGGGGCGCCGTGGACGCCGATGTTGGCCACGGTGCCGCCCGGACGGACGATCCGCGTGCAGAGGTCGAACGTCTCGGGGACGCCGACCGCCTCGATGGCCACGTCAGCGCCCTCGCCGCCGGTGATCTCCATCACCTCGCGCTCGGCATCATCGCCGCCGGCGACCGTGTGGGTGGCCCCGAAGCTCTCGGCGTGGCGCAGCCGCGACGGCGAGAGGTCGATCGCGATGATCCGACCCGCGCCGGCGATCGCGGCGGTCATCATCGTGGCCAGGCCCACCGGGCCGGCGCCGACGACGGCGACCGCGTCGCCCGGCTTGACGCGCCCATTCTGCACGCCGATCTCGTAGCCCGTGGGCAGGATGTCCGACAGGAACAGGACCTGCTCGTCGGTGACGCCGTCGGGGACCTGGTGCACCGAGGTCTCGGCGAATGGGACGCGCGCGTAGTCGGCCTGCAGGCCGTCGACGAGGTGGCCGAAGAGCCAGCCGAGCCCGCCACTCCCCTGGCAGTGCGCGGCCATGCCCCGCTTGCACGGTCCGCAGCGCCCGCACGAGGTGATCGCGGGCACGAGCACCTTGTCGCCCTCGCTCAGGCCGGTGACCGCAGCCCCCGTCTGCACGACGGTGCCGACCGCCTCGTGGCCGAGCGTGCGGCCCTCGGTGACGGTGGGAACATCGCCGCGCAGGATGTGCAGGTCGGTGCCGCAGATCGTCGTCGTGTCGATCTTGACGATGACGTCGGTGGGGTCCTCGATGCCCGGATCGTCCTTGGAGTCCCACGACCGCTTCCCGGGTCCGCCGAACACGAGCGCTTTCATCTCTCTCCTCCTGGTGAGCCGTTGCCCCGACGCTATTGGTTCGTCCTCCCGCGCTCCTGTCTCAATGCGCGACAGGTCGTGTATCAGACAGTGAGGCCGGGGCACAGACCGGAAAGTTGCGCATTGTCCCGGCTCGATCCCGAATTTCGAGAAGCGGCCTCCATTTCGGGTTCGTACCGCCGGGAAACGGGTAACGGCGTCTCAATTGTCCGTTGTAAACGGGACAGAAATGGAAGGAAGAGGCATATGACTGAAGCCGATCGACCGATCGGGGATCTCTTGCGCGAGTTGTCGGAGCAGACGACGACGCTGGTGCGCCAAGAGCTCCAGCTGGCTCAGGCCGAGATGACCGAGAAGGGCAAGCGGGCCGGCATCGGCGTCGGCATGTTCGGTGGCGCCGCTGTCGTCGGGCTGTACGCGCTGGGCGCGCTGATCGCAGCCGCCATCATCCTGCTGGGCACGGCGGTCGCTCCCTGGCTCGCGGCCGTGATCGTCGCCGCGGTCCTCGGGGTGATCGCCGGGGTGCTGGCGCTGCGCGGCCGCTCGCAGGTGGCGAAGGCCACCCCGCCGGTACCCGAGCAGGCAACCGAGAGCGTGAAGGAGGATGTGGAATGGGCCAAGACCCGAGCCAACCAGGCCAGGAGCTAGGCGGCGACGCGGAGCGCAGCCCCGAGCAGCTACGAGCGGAGATCGAGCAGACGCGCGAGGAGATGGGCGATACGGTCGCGGCGCTGGCGGAGAAGACCGACGTCAAGGCGCAGGCTCAGCGCGCGGCGCAGAACGCGCGGGCGACCGCAACGGCCAAGGTCAATGAGATCAAGGGGTCGGTGCCGTTCAGAAAGGATGATGCGGGCGCCTCGGGGTCGCCGGAGGCCGCGGTGGGGTCGGCGGGGGACGCCGGCAAGCAGCTGGCGGGTTTGGCACAGCGCAACCGCGTCGGGCTGATGGTGGGCGGCGCCCTCCTCGTCGGCATCCTCATCGGCAGGTCACGGTCATGAGCCTGGTGTTCAAGCCGATCGGAATCATCACCGGCCTGCTCGCGGGGATCATCGGCAAGAAGATCTTCGATCTGGTGTGGGGGTTGATCGACGAGGAGGACGCGCCCGAGCCTCAGTACCGCGAGATCGGGCTGGTCAAGCTGGGGTTGGCGCTGGTGATCCAGGGGGCGATCTTTCGCGCGGTGCGCGGGTTGACCGAGCATGGCACCCGGCATGCGTTCGCCCGGCTGACCGGGGAGTGGCCGGGCGAAGAGAAGCCCGAACCCAAGGAGGATTGATGAACGTCACCGATCAGCTGGGCGCGATCGTCGATCGTCTGCTCGACGACGACTACGTCCAGGACCAACTCGACCGTGGTCTGGCCAACCTGCGCAAGGGGTCGCGCCGCGCCCAGCGCAAGGGCGCCAAGCAGGCCGCCACCGACCGCCGGGTGCAGGACCAGCTCGGAGCCGGCGTCGCGGCCGTCGCGCGGGCACTGCAAGCGCTGTCCCAACCCCCGGCGCCGCGTCGTCACGCGCTCCGTAACAGCGTTCTGCTGGTCGGGCTGGGCGGAGCGGCCGGCGGGGCGGCGCTCGCCTACCGGCAGCTGACCTCGAGCGCGAAGCCGACCTCCGATGGCTGAATCCGACCGGCCGGTGGCCCAGGGCGCCGAGCGGCGCGGGTTGGACCCTGAAGCGGCGCACCGCGATCCCGCCGCGCCCGATCAGCCCACAGATCTTCCGGGCTCGGCCGTCCCGGGCGTGTTCAAGCGGACGCTGCGTGAGTTCTCAGCCGACCATCTCACCGACCTCGCGGCGGCGTTGACCTACTACGGGGTGCTGGCGATCTTTCCCATGATCATCGTGATCATCTCGGTGCTGGGCCTGATCGGGCACTCGGCCACCCAGCCGCTGATCACCAACCTCTCAAGCGTCGCGCCCGGACCGGCCAAGCAGATCCTCACCAGCGCCATCACCAACGTCGCGTCGGGCCGCGGGACCGCCGGGATCCTGTTCATCGCCGGCCTGGCGGGCGCGCTGTGGTCGGCCTCGGGGTACATCGCCGCGTTCATGCGCGCCTCCAACGTCGTCTGGGACGTCAAGGAGGGGCGCCCGTTCTACAAGACGATCCCGATCCGCCTGGGCGTGACGCTGGTGACGGTGATCCTCCTGACCGTGAGCGCGCTCGCCGTCATCCTGACCGGCGATCTCGCGAAGAAGGTCGGCAATCTGATCGGGCTGGGGTCGACGGCGGTGACGGTGTTCGACATCGCCAAGTGGCCGATCATGCTCCTCATCTTCAGCGTCATCCTCGCCATCCTCTACTACGCCGGACCCAACGTCCGCCAACCCGGCATCCGCTGGGTCAGCCCCGGCAGCGTGTTGGCGGTCATCGCCTGGATCATCGCCTCGGCGGCGTTCGCGTTCTACGTGGCGAGCTTCAGCTCCTATAACAAGACCTACGGCGCGCTGGGCGGCGTCATCGCCTTCCTGGTCTGGCTCTGGATCACCAACCTGGTCATCCTCCTCGGCGCCGAACTCAACGCCGAACTCGAGCGCGGGCGGCTCATCGCCGCCGGGCACCCCGCCGAGCGCGAACCCTACCTCCCACCCCGCGACCAGCCCCGCACCTAGCCGGCGCCCAGCGGCGACGCTCGCCGATAGCGTCCAGCGTCCGTGACCGACCGCGCGCCATCCCGGCCCAACGCGGCCCGGTCGACCTCGCTCATGCGCGCCGACGCGCTGGCCAGCCGAGAACGGATCCTCGAGGCCGCGCTCGTCATCGCCGGCGAGCGCGGGTTCAGCATGGCCGAGATCGCGGATGCGGCGGGGGTGGGTCGCTCGACCCTGTACCGCCATTTCCCGACCCGGGAAGCGCTGCGGGATGCGTTGTCCCAGCGGGGAGCCAGAGCGGCTGAGCGACTCGCCCCCGACCAGCGCGTCACGCCGCTGCCCTACCAGGCGCCCGGCCAGCTGGGCCGCGACCAGCCGCTGTCCCTCGAGGTGACGCGGGTCCTGGACGAAGTGCCCCCACACCTGGTGCCCGACCAGCTGGTCTCCGAGGCCCGGCGCGCCGCCGGCGTCCCGGTGGCTCTGTACGTCGTCGACATCGACGGCTCACACCTGCTGCGGCTCGCCGGGTCCGACGAGTTCCCCCAGGACATCGCCGCCCCGCCGGCGCTCGGCCCCGAGATCGTCCCCGAGGGACTTCCCGCCTTCTACGAGCGGCTCGACGAGATGCTGCCGGGGTGCGTCGTCGAGCCGCTGTGGTTGCGCGGACGCGTCACGGCCTTGCTGCTGTGCATCGGCACTCCCCACAGCCCGCTTGCCGACATCGCCAAGCAGGGCGCCGCCGCCCTCGAACTCGCCGGCGACTACACCGACTCGATCGAGGAAGCGCGTCGTCGCAAGCCGACCACCCCCGCCGCCGAGATCCAGCAGAACCTGTTCCCGCCGCGCATCGCCCGCGTCGCCGGCGCGCAGCTCGCCGGTGTCCTGCTGCCGAGCTACGAGGTCGGCGGCGACTGGTTTGACTTCGTGGAGAACCGCGATGGTGCCTGGCTGGCGATCGCCGACGCGTCGGGCAACGGTCCAACCGCTGCCGGATTGGGCGCCGCTGTGCTCGGCGCCCTGCGGGCCGCGCGGCGCGCCGGCGGCGAGCTCGAACAGGCGCTGGATCTGATGGATGACACGGTCCGTCGACTCGAGCATCCCGATCTCTTCGTCACCGCCATCGTCGCTCGCTGGCGCGCGGCCACCGGCTCGCTGCGATGGGTCAACTGCGGGCATCCCTCGCCGCTCGTGCTCGACCCCGACGGCGCGCTCGTCGAGCTCGAGGAGACGCCGCACCCCGCTCTCGGAACCGGGCCGCGACCCGCGGGCTTCGCCGTGTCCGAGCGGCGCCTGCGGTCCGGCGAGCGGCTCATCCTGATCACCGACGGCGTCACCGCCCGCGAGGTTCAGGGCGGCGGACGGTTTGGCGTCGACGGCATCGCAGCCGCCGTGCAGGCCGCCGAGAGCCCGACCGCCGCCGACACCGCGATGTCCATCCAGAGCGCGATCACCGACAGCTGGACCGAGCCGCTGCAGGACGACGCCACCCTGGTCGTGATGGCCGTCGGTTAGCTGCTGATGGCCGCAGGCTCGCGCAGGCGCCGCTGGGGAGTGCCCGAATGCGAGCGTACTTGAGGGGACGGCCACAGTGGCCGCTCCTCAGGAGGTGGTCACCGGTCAGTGGGGATGGCCGCCGGCGCGCCCACCGCGATCGGATGAGGACCCAGCGGGCGACCCCCCGGGCCAGCCTGGAGCTTCGGAGGAGGGGGTAACGCGACATCCGTCGGCGGCGCCGCCGCCGGGAGTCGTAGAACCCCCGTCTTCCGGGGGTCCGACGACACCGGCCTGCGAGCGCGCCGACCAGAGTCGTAGCGCCCCCACCGAGGTGCGGATGCGCCACGCCGAGCGCGGCCGACGCTCCGGCGATCAGCCCGCCCGGGCGGATGGCCGTCGATCAGTGGGGACGGCCGCTGGCGCGTTCACGGCGTCCCGATGAATCCATAGGGATCCGCAGACGGTCACGCAGGCCGATCTCCAACCCGGCCCGCCGGTGCGGCACTTCGGCGGCCACCCTGTGATCGGGCGCCCGCGATCAATCATCCGGTGGCCGACCGGCGGCCGGCTCGTCGGGGTGATGTGCCTGCACCCGGACCCCGCCCGGCTCGGCCCCACCCGGCGGCGTGGTCGATCGGGAGTCGTAGAGCTGTTTGAAGGCCTCGCGCGCGCTATCGCTCTGGCGCCGGTCGGCGGCCACCGCGACCTGGCGCGTCGCCCGCTCCCGCTCGTCCGGGCCGCGGTCTCTGGCTCGGCGCCACGCCGCGGTCATGGCGGCGGTCGCGTGCCATCATTTGCGACAGGATGGTGACGCGGCTCGCGACAGCGTTGATGGCCACCTCGCTGGCTCTCGGCGGCGGCGCGCTGGCGCTCGGCGGGTGCGGCTCGGGATCGTCGGCGCGCTCGGCAAGCGCCACGGGGTCGGCGAGCTCCGCGGGGCCGATGCGCGCGCCGGGTACCGCCCCGGCCGGCTCGGTGCGCGTCATCCGTGCCTGGTCGCAGGCGCTGCTGCGCGGCGACATCATCGCGGCCGCGCGCTACTTCGCGCTGCCGAGCATCTTCTACATCGGCTCCGGGCCGCCGCTGCGCCTGTCGACCCGGCGCGACGCGGTCGCGGCCAACGAGGCCCTCACGTGCGGCGCCCGCGTCCTGTCGGCACACGGGGACGGGCCCTACGTCAACGTCCTGTTCCGCCTCGTGCGGCGCGCCGGGCCCGGCGGCGGGGCGGCCTGCGGCACCGGCGTCGGCGCGACGGCACGGACGAACTTCCTCATCCGGGGTGGGCTCATCGTGCAATGGGTGCGTGCGCCCGACGAGCCCGGGAACGGCGGCTCGGCCCCGCCGCCGAGCACGACGACGACGGCGACGGGTCCCGTCGTCTGAGCGATGGCCGCCGACCCCTACCAGATCCTCGGCATCAGTCGCTCCTCCGGCGACGCCGAGGTGCGGGCGGCGTACCGGCGACTCGTCCAGGTCCACCACCCCGACCACAACGGCGGCTCCCAGGAGTCGGCGCGGCGCTTCGAGGAGGTCCAGGATGCGTATGCCGAGGTCCGCCGGCTGCGAGCAAGCGGCGCGGGCGCGCGCGGCGGCGCGGGCTCGCGCGGCGGCGGCTCCCGAGCGACCACGACGGCCGCGAGTCCCGGCGCCGAGGCCTCGCCGGACATCGGCGCCCGGCTCGCCGCGATGGAAGCCGAGCTCCGCGCCACCCGGGACGAGGCGATGCGCCAGGCGCGCCGGGCCGCCGCGCGCGCCAAGCAGCCCGAACGGGCCAACGACGAGGAGCTCGGAATCTTCTCCACCGATGACAGCTTCGGCAAGATCTTCGCCGACGCCGCGTCGGAGCTGTCCGACCGGCTCTCGGACGCGCGCGACGGCGCCGAGCGTTCCGATGCCGGCCGGCGCTTCGCGCAGGCGCGCGATCGCGCCCGGAGCGCCCCGGCGACCAAGCGGTTCGCCGAGCTGATCGACGAGCTCGGCTCGCGGCTCACCGGCGAGCCGCCCGACCACAGCTGACCGGCCGGGCGCTCGGCGACGGCGCGTACGAGCAGCGGCTGACCGGCCGGCCACTGTTAGACGACGGTGTGCACGAACAGCGTGCCGCGCCGCTCGCCGGCCAGGCCGAGCTCGTCGACCGCCTCGCGCACCCCGGGATAGTCGGGGTGCGTGTAGTCGTCGAAGATGACCACCGCGCCCGGGCCGAGCACCGGGCGCCAGGCGTGGACCTGGGCGATCGTCGGTGCGCGCTCGTGGGAGCTGTCGATGTAGAGCAGATCGACCGGCGCCCGGTCCGCGGGGCCCTCGGCGGCGTCGCGCACCTCGAGGCGGATCCGTCCTCGCGCCCCGGCGCCGGCGAGGCGCAGGTAGCGCTCGGGCTCGGGCCGGTGCGCGACGTCGTAGCTCACGACGGTGCGGCCCGGATCGGCGAGCGCGAGCGAGATCGCGGTCCAGCCGGTGGCGGTGCCGAGCTCGACGACCCGCCGCCGGCCGCGCGCGAGCGCGAGCAGCGTGCGCAGGTCCGCGGGGCGGGTGACCGAGGTGAGGCTGAACATGTCGCGGTGGCGCCACGCGAGCCGCCGGGCGCGAGCCTGGAACATCGCCACCTTCGGCGGCAACGCGAGGAGCGCGGCGTGCCAGCGGGCCTCGGTCAGCGCGCCGCGCGCGAGCCGGCGAAGCTCTACGAGCACGCGCTCAGCGCTCGGTCAGCCGCTCGCGCAGACCCGCGACCATCAGGCCGAGGAACGTGCGGTCGATCAGGTCGGCGCCCGCCTCCATCACCGCCGGAGCGCGCCGGCCGATCCGCCGGCTGAAGCGCAGCCGCATCTGCAGATGGCTGCCGCCGTCGCGCGGGCTGAGCACCAGCGCCCACGAGTAGCGCAGGTCGCCGCGCTCCGACCACCAGACGAGGGTGTGCGGCGGATCGACGAGCCACGCTTCAAACCAGCCGTCGGGACCGTAGTCGGGGACCCGCTGGCCGGCACGCACGCCGCCGTAGGCGGGGTCGACCCGGTGCAGCGCCCGCCCGCGCGGCGGCAGGAAGCGCTCGACCGAGCGGGGCAGGTACCAGCCGGCGCGGCCCTTGCCCAGCTGCTCGAGCCACGGCCAGACCTCGATCGGGCGGCGCGGCAGGTCGGCATGGCGGTCCCAGGACAGCGGCGCGCCGGGGATGAGCGCGTCGCCGGCGAGCGGAGAGGTGGTCGTCACACGCTGATTGTGCCGATCCGAGCGCGCGAGTTGCCGCCCGGGCACTGGTGAGCGCTCTCGGTGCGACCGTACCTGCGGGGAAGACCACTAGTTTGAGCGCGGAACCCGAATCGACCGGAGGTCAGAGATGGCGAGCATGCGAGCGATGGTGGTCAACGAGCCCGGCGGCGACTTCGTGTTGCAGGAGCGCGACGTCCCCGAGCCGGGCCGCGGCGAGGCGGTCGTGCGCGTCCGCGCGTGCGGGATCTGTCACAGCGACATGTTCGCCAAGGAGGGGGGCTATCCGGGCGTGTCGCATCCGGTCGTCCCCGGCCACGAGATCGCCGGCGAGGTGGCCGCGGTCGGCGAGGGGGTCCATCCCTGGCAGGTCGGGCAGCGGGTGGGCGTCGGCTGGTTTGGCGGCAACTGCGGCTGGTGCGAGTGGTGCCGCCGGGGGTCGCTGATGAATTGCGAGAACATGGGCATCACGGGGATCACGCAGGACGGCGGCTACGCCGACTACGTGCTCGTGCGCGCCACCGCGTTGGCCGCGCTGCCCGCCGACGTCGACGACGCAGAAGCCGCCCCGCTCATGTGCGCCGGGATCACCACGTTCAACGCCCTGCGCTCCGCGGCCGTCGGCCCCGGCAGCCGTGTGGCGGTGCTCGGCGTCGGCGGCCTCGGCCACCTCGCGGTGCAGTACGCGGTGAAGTTCGGCTCCGAGACCGTCGCCGTGGCCCGCGGCACCGACAAGGCGCAGCTCGCGCGGAAGCTCGGGGCGCATCACTATGTCGACAGCACCGCCGGCGATCCCGCCGAGGCGCTGCAGGCGCTCGGCGGCGTCGACCTCATTCTCTCCACGGTCACGAGCGCCGACGCGATGGCGGCGGTGTTCGGCGGGCTGAGGCCGGCGGGCACGCTGATGGTCGTCGGTGCCTCCACCGATCCCATCCCGGTGCCCGCGGCGATGCTCATCGCCGGCGCCAAGCGGTTCCTCGGACACGCCTCCGGGACCGCGAGGGACTCCGAGGACACGCTCGCCTTCAGCGCGCTCCAGAGCGTCCATCCGATGATCGAGACGATGCCGCTGCAGCGGGTCGGCGAGGCCTATGAGAAGATGCTCTCGGGCGACGCGCGCTTTCGCATGGTGCTCACGATGTCGAGCTGAAAAGCGGCGTATGGTATGACCATGAGCGAGGAGCTCGCGGGCGTCCCCGGCTTTCCGAGCACGATCGGCGGCGTGCTGAGCCGCTCGGCCTCCCGGTATCCCGACAAGCTCGCGCTGACCTTCGCCGACCGACGCTGGACGTACGCCGAGCTCGAGCGGGGCGTCGGGCGCGTCGCCGCCGCGCTGCTGCAGCGGGGGCTCGAGCCCGGTGATCGGGTGGCGGCGTTCGGCAAGAACTCCGACGCCTACCTGCTGCTCTACCTCGGGTGCGCGCGCGCCGGCCTCGTCCACGTCCCGGTCAACTTCAACGCGCGCCGCGACGAGCTCGCCTACCTGATGACCCAGTCAGAGCCGCGGGCGGCGTTCGTCGATCCGGCGCTCGCCGAGGCGGTCGACGCGGTCGCCGACCGGCTCGGCGGGATGTCGCGGGGGTCGCTGCGCGATGGCGGCGCGCCGCAGGACGACGTGCTCGCCTGGGCGCTTGACCCCGACGGGCCCATCCACGAGGAGGGCGGGGTCAGCGACGACGATCTCGTGCAGCTGCTCTACACGTCCGGGACGACCTCGCAGGCCAAGGGCGCGATGCTCACCCATCGCGCGCTCGTCCACGAGTACGTGTCGTGCATCGTGGGGCTCGAGATGACCGCGCGCGACGTCCCGCTGCACGCGCTGCCGCTCTACCACTCGGCGCAGATGCACGTGTTCCTGATGCCGGCGCTGGCGGTGGGCGCGACCAACCATCTGCTCGAGGCGCCCGATCTCGACGTGGTCTTCGATCGCGTTGCCCGCGATCGGATCGACTCGCTGTTCTTCGCGCCGACGGTGTGGGTCGGGGTGGCCAACCATCCCCGGCTCGCCGACGCCGACCTCAGCAGCCTGCGCAAGGCGTTCTACGGCGCCTCGATCATGCCCGTGCCGATCCTGGCAAGGCTCCAGCAGCGGCTGCCCGACGTCGGCTTCTTCAACTGCTTCGGCCAGTCGGAGATCGGTCCGCTCGCCTGCGTGCTGCGCCCCGAGGAGCACGCCGACCGACCCGACTCGATCGGGCGCTCGGTGCTGTTCGTGCAGACCCGCGTCGTCGACGACGAGCTCAACGACGTCGCCGCCGGCGAGGTCGGCGAGGTCATCTACCGCTCGCCGCAGCTGTGCCGCGGCTACTGGGGCAAGCCCGAGGAGACCGAGGCGGCGTTCACGGGCGGCTGGTTTCACTCCGGCGACCTATGCCGCATCGACGACGCGGGCTACCTGTTCGTCGTCGATCGGATCAAGGACGTGATCAACACCGGCGGGATGCTCGTCGCCTCGCGCGAGGTCGAGGACGCGCTCTACGGCCACCCCGCGGTGGCCGAGGTCGCGGTCGTCGCCGTTCCCCACGAGCGCTGGATCGAGGCCATCGCCGCCGTCGTGGTGACCTCCGAGCCCGTCGCGGAGGACGACCTGATCGCGTTCGCGCGCGACAAGCTGACCTCCCAGAAGCTGCCGAAGTCGGTCCACTTCGTCGACGAGCTGCCCAAGAACGCCTCCGGCAAGCTGCTCAAGCGCGAGCTCCGCGACCAGCTGGCCGGCGCCAGCGCCAGCGCGGGCGCCGGCGCCGGCGCCGCGTCCTGAACGTCAGGCGCCGAGGGCGCGGGCGATCACCATCTGCTGGATCTCGTCGGTCCCCTCGCCGATGGTGAGGATCTTCGCGTCGCGGTAGAAGCGGCACACCGGGTACTCCTCGATGTAGCCGTAGCCGCCGTGGATCTGCACCGCCTCCTCGCTCGCCCGGACCGCGAGGCGGCCGGTCTTCAGCTTCGCCTGGGCGGCGACGAGCCCGAAGGGCTGGCCCTGATCCTTGAGCCAGGCGGCGTGATAGGTGAGCAGGCGCGCGGCGGCGATCTCGGTCGCCACGTCGGCCAGCTTGGCCTGGATCGACTGAAACGTCGCGATCGGGCGCCCGAACGCCTGGCGCTCCTTGGCGTAGGCGAGCGCCTCGTCGAGCGCCCCCTGGGCCAGCCCGACGCCCATCGCGGCGACGCCGATGCGGCCGATGTCGAGGACGTGCAGGAACTGGCGCAGGCCCGCGCCGCGCTCGCCGAGCAGGTTGGCCTCGGGTACCCGGCAGTCGGTGAAGGTCAGAGGTCGCGTGTCCGATGCGTTCCAGCCCATCTTCCGGTACGGCTCCTCCTGCTCGTAGCCCGGCGCGTCCTGGGGGACGATCAGGTTGGAGATCTCCTCGTCGTCGGTCCGCGCGGTGATGCAGACGACCCCCGAGATCTCGGTGCCGGCGTTGGTGATGAACTGCTTGGCGCCGTCGATCACCCACTCGCCGTCGTCTAGTTTCGCTCGCGTGCGCGCGTTGCCCGCGTCCGAGCCGGCCTCGGGCTCGGTCAGGCCGAAGGCGCCGAGCATCTCGCCGCTGCACAGCCTGGGCAGCCACTCGGACTTCTGCTCCTCGGAGCCGAACAGGTAGATCGGCTGGGTGCCGAGCGAGGTGTGCGCGCACAGCGTGATCGCCACGCTCGAGTCGACGCGGGTCAGCTCCTCGACGGCGATCGCATACTGCAGCGATGTGCCGCCGGCGCCGCCGACGTCCTCGGGGAACGGGATGCCCATCCAGCCGAGCTCGGCCATCTGGGCGACGATCTCGTACGGGAACGAGTGCGTGCGATCGAGCTCGCCGGCCGCCGGCTTGACGACGTCTGCGGCGAACTCGCGGACCGTGCTCCGCAGCAGCTGGGTCTCGTCGTCGACCGCGAAGTCCACGCGTGCACTATACGTATGGGGATGAGCACGCCCCGAGCTCGCGCGATCGGCATCAACCACATCGCGTTCGAGGTCACCGATCTCGATGCGACCCTGGACTGGTACGGGCGCTATTTCGATCTGAACCTGCGCGGCCGGCGACCGACGATGGCGTGGATCGACCTCGGCGATCAGTTCCTCGCGCTCAGCGAGGCGCCGGCCGGCACCCGCTCGCCCGACCGGAGCCGCCACGTCGGTCTCGTCGTCGACGACAAGGAGGCGCTGCGCGACGCGCTGGCCGCCGGCGGCGAGGTCGTCGCCGCCTCCGGCTCGCTGCGCGTGCGCGACCCGAGCGGCAACCAGCTCGAGATCGTCGACTACCGCGACGTCCAGTTCACCAAGACCGACGCCGTGCTGCGCGGGATGGAGCTCGAGGCGCTGGGCAAGTCCGACGCCGCGCTCGCCGAGCTGCGCGACAAGGGGCTGCTGGACTGAGAATCGGTCCCCCGCCCGCTCGCCCCCCACCGAGCCGAGCAACGGGCCGTGCGATGATATGGGCATGGACGACAACGACAGCTTCGAGGAGCGGCTGCGGGCGATCGCCAAGCAGATCTCCGATTCGGTGGAGCAGATCTCGCAGCTGGACCTCGACCGGGTCGCCGAGTCCTTCGGCGTCGACGTCGAGCGGGCCCGGCAGTTCGCCGAGGCCGCCGGCCAATGGCTCCAGGATCGCGTCGAGGGCCGCGAGTCGCGCCCGCTGTTCAGCGACGAGGCGCCGCCCGCGCGCCCCGATCCCGCGGCCCCGACCGCGTCGCGACCGGGGCCCGATCCGCGCGACATGCCGACCGAGCCTCAGGGGCTGGCGCTCAGCGCGCTGAACTCGGGGCGATGGACGGTGCAACCTGGCAGCAACGTGATCAAGAGCACCGGCGAGGGTCCGCCGCCGGCCGACGCCGCCGAGCTGGTCGGCGACCTGCGCGCCCGGGACTGGATCTCGGCCGACGGCACGCTGACCGTCATCGGCCAGCGAGCGCTGACCCGGTGGTACGAGGCCGCTCGCGAGACGTCCGAGGAGGACTCGGACCACGGCGAATCGCCCGTGGAGGACTCGGACGACGGCGAGTCGCCCGCGGACGACCCGCCGGCGCCTCCGGCCTGAGCTCAGCCCGCGGCGTGATCGGCGAGCGACCCCTTGGGCCGCTGGCCGCCCGGCCGCGCCTCGTAGACGACGATGTCGCCGCCGTCGGAGAAGAGCTGGTCGGCGCGCGCGAGAACCGCCTGGATGTGATCGGAGGCCAAGTGCGCCTCGAGCGCCTCCTGAGAGGCCCAGCGCTCGATGAACGCCAGACGCCGCGGGTCCTCGACACCCTGGTTCAGCGCGTACAGGATGCAGCCGTCCTCGGCATGGGTCGGCTCGACGAGACCGGCGAACGCCTCCAGCGCCTCGGCCTCCTTGCCCTCCTGAGCGGTGAACGATCCGACGACGACGATCTCAGACATGACTCTCCTCTCTCCGCGGTGGACACGCGGACAGCCTACGCCACCGGCCACGAGCCGTCGGTCCCGTAAGCGCCCGGGGCCCGCAGGCGCGACAATCGGGAACCATGGCCTCGCGAACCGCCGTCGACCGCCAGCTGCCTCGCTGGTCAGAGCTGCGGCCGCTCGTCAACCCGCGGTGGCCCGCCCGCGACCGCGTGCGCCGCCGCCTCGCCCACGCCCACACGATCGAGGACCTGCGAACGATCGCGCGCCGGCGGACGCCGCGGCCCGTGTTCGATTACGCCGACGGGGCGGCCGAGGGCGAGATCAGCCGCCGGCGCGCGCGCGACGCGTATCGGCGGGTCGTCTTTCATCCGCGCGTGCTGCGCGACGTCTCGCGGATCGACGCCTCACGCACGATCCTCGGTCGCGACTCGGCGCTGCCGCTCGTCCTCGCGCCGACCGGGTTCACGCGGATGCTCCAGCACGAGGGCGAGACGGCGGGAGCCCGCGCGGCCGGCCGGGCCGGCGTTCCCTACACGTTGTCGACGATGGCCACCCGGTCGGTCGAGGAGATCGCCGCGGCGGCTCCCGGCGGGCGGCGCTGGTTCCAGCTCTACCTGTGGCGCGACCGCGCGGCCAGCCGGGACCTCGTCGACCGCGCGCGAGCGCACGGCTACGACACGCTCGTGCTGACCGTCGACACCCCGATTCCGGGCGCCCGGATGCGCGACGTCCGCAACGGGCTGACGATCCCGCCGACTCTGACCCTGCGCACGGTCGGCGACATGTCGCGCCACCCCGCCTGGTGGTTCAACCTGCTAACCACCGAGCCGCTGACGTTCGCATCGCTGAACCGGTGGGACGGCACGATCGCCGAGCTCGCTGCGACCATGTTCGATCCCGGCGCCCACCTCGACGACCTGCGGCGGCTGCGCGACGCGTGGCCCGGGACGCTGATCGTCAAGGGCATCACCCACCCCGACGATGCCCGGCTCGTGATCGACGCCGGCGCCGACGGGATCGTGGTCTCCAACCACGGCGGCCGCCAGCTCGACCGCGCCCCGACGCCCCTCGTCGTGCTGCCCGAGATCGCCGACGCCGTCGGCGACCGAGCCGAGGTGCTCGTCGACGGCGGGATCATGTCGGGCGCCGACGTCATCGCGGCGGTCGCGCTCGGCGCCACCGCGGCGCTCGTGGGGCGCGCCTGGCTCTACGGGCTGATGGCCGCGGGCGAGGCGGGGGTCGACCACGCGCTGACCATCCTCCGCGACGAGATCCTGCGGACGCTGGCGCTGCTCGGCGTCGGAGACTGCGGCTCGCTCGGGCGCGAGCACGTCAGCTTCGAGAGCTGACCCGTCCCGGGCTGCCGGCCCCGGGTGCCACGTCGCCGACCTGTCGCCGACGGGCCGCGCGACGCGCTACTCCCGGGTCAGACGGGAGACGACGGCCGGGCCAGGCCCTCGGCGAGATCGCCGAAGCCGGGGGCGAGGATCGCGCCGGGCTGGGCGACCAGCTCCTCGGCGACGAGCGCCTCCGTCGTCAGCAGCAGCGCGCCGACCGACGCGGCATGCTGCACGCAGAGACGCGCCACCCGCAGCGGATCGATCACCCCTGCCTCGTAGAGGTCGCCGAACTCGCCCGTGAGCGCGTTCAGGCCGTGGCCCTCGGGCATCGACTTGATCTGGTCGATGACCGCCTGCCCGTCGTAGCCGGCGTTCGTGGCCACCCAGTACAGCGGCTCGGTGAGCACCCGCTGGATGATCTCGGCGCCGCGCCGGTAGTCGCCCTCCAGCCCGGTGTCGTCGAGCACCGGGGCGGTGCGCATGAGCGCGGTCCCGCCGCCGGTGACGATGCCCTCGCTGACCGCCGCCCGCGTCGCCGAGAGGGCGCCCTCAGTCCGGCGGAACTTCTCCTTCAGTTCGGGCTCGGTCGCCGCGCCGACGTGGATGACCGCCAGGGCCGAGGAGAGCTTGGCCAGCCGCTCGCGCAGGACCTCGATGTCGGTGTCCTGTGTGGCGCGCTCGAGCTCGATCCGGATCTGGGCCAGCCGAGCCTCGACCTGCTCCTGGGTCCCGGCGCCCTCGACGAGCACCGTCGAGTCGTCGGTGATGACGACGCGGCGCGCCGACCCGAACGTCTCGGGCTTGACCTGGGCGAGCGTCAGCCCGGCGTCCTCGGCGATCACCTGGCCGCCGGTGAACGCCGCCAGGTCGTGCAGGTGTGCGATCCGGCGATGGCCGAAGCCGGGCGCGCGCACGACGACCGCCTTCAGCGTGCCGTGCTGGTTGTTCTGCACGAGCAGGCCGAGCGCGGCGCCCTCGACCTTCTCGGCGAAGACGATCAGCGGCCTCGGGTTCTTCATCACCGCGTCGAGCGTCGGCATGAGGTCGCGGACGTTCGTGATCGACTTGTTCGTGAGCAGGATGTGCGGGTTCTCGAACGCGCTCTCCATCCGCGAGGTGTCCTGCACGAGGTAGGGCGAGAAGTGCCCGTTGTCGACGTGCATGCCCTCGACGAACTCGACCTGGATGCCGGGGAGGGGCGCCTCCTCGATCGTGACCACGCCCTCGGGCCCGACTCGGCTCAGCGCCGAGGCGACCGCCTGCCCGATCCGCTCGTCCTCCTTGGCGGCGATCGTGGCGACATGGACGAGGTCGTCCTTGGAGGAGACGTCCCGCGCGCTGCGCCGCAGCTCGGCCACGACCAGTTCGGTCGCGTCCTCGATGCCGCGGCGCAGCAGCATCGGGTTCGCTCCCTCCTCGAGCGCCTTCATGCCCTCACGGACGATCGCCTGCGCCAGCAGCGTGGCGGTCGTGGTCCCGTCTCCGGTCAGGTCGCTGGTCCGGTTGGCGACCTCGCGGACCAGCTGGGCCCCCATGTTCTTCAAGGGGTTGGAGAGCTCAATCTCACGGGCGATGGACACGCCGTCGTTGGTGATCATCGGGGCGCCGGTGAGCCGCTCCAACACGACGTTGCGGCCCTTGGGCCCCAGCGTCACCTTCACCGTGTTGGCCAGCTCGTCGACGCCCGCCGCCAGCAGCTGGCGCGCCTCCTGGTTGAAGTACAGGATCTTTCCCATGCTGAGCTCTCCTCCGCCGGTCAGGCGCCGGCGGGAATCAGGATGCCGCGGCCCTGGAGGCGGCCGCCGTCCAGATCCGCCATCGCGTCGTTGATCGCGTCCAGCGGGTATGTGGACGTGTGCAGCGTGACCTTGCCCTGCGCGGTCAACGTCATCAGGTCGACGAGGTCCACATAGGTTC
Source organism: Solirubrobacterales bacterium (assembly GCA_019240115.1). GTDB lineage: Bacteria > Actinomycetota > Thermoleophilia > Solirubrobacterales > Solirubrobacteraceae > Palsa-465. Next base: position 75,587 of record JAFAYV010000071.1, read on the forward strand.
CGACCAGGTTGCCGATGAACGAGATCTCGCGCGAGATCACGTCGATCGTCGGGATGTCGATGTTCTCGCCGTAGCCGATCACGTAGTAGAAGCCGCCGTCGCGGACCATGTCGATCCCGTCCTGGATCGCGCCCTTCTCGCCGACGAAGTCGATGATCACGTCGGCGCCGCCGCCCGTCATGTCCTGGACGGTCTGGACCTGACTGCCGTCGACCTGCACGGTCTCGTCGGCACCGGTCTGCTTGGCCAACTCCAGCGCCTTCTCGGATGGATCGGACACGATCACGGTTGCCGGGGTGTACGCCTTCAGGCACTGGATCCCGATATGACCGAGGCCGCCCGCGCCGATCACGACGGCGTTCGAGCCGGCGCCGAGCAGCGGGATCGCCTTCTTCACGGCGTGGATGGCGGTCAGGCCGGCGTCGGCCAGCGCGGCGATGTCCTTGGGCTCGAGGCCCGTGTCGAGCTTGATCACCGAGCGCGCCGACGTCTTCAGGAAGTCGGCGAAGCCGCCATCGCGGTTGATGCCCGGGAACGACCCGTTGACGCAGTGCATGTCGTCGCCGACCCGGCACGGGATGCAAAAGCCGCAGGAGATGAACGGATGCACGATCACCGTGTCGCCGACCGCGACGTTGCTGACGCCGGAGCCGACCTCGTGAACCCAGCCGGCGTTCTCGTGACCCGGCGTGTAGGGCAGCTCGACGCCCGACTTCTCCGCCCACTGGCCCTCCTGGATGTGCAGATCGGTGCGGCACAGCCCGGCCGCGCCCATGCGCACGATCACGTCGAAGGGACCGTCGGCCTTGGGCTCGTCGACGTCGTCGAGCTTCAACGCGTCGTGATAGCTGTGCAGTCTCGCGGCCTTCATGCAGCACTCTCCTCGGGTTCGGTCGCCAGATCGTGGCGAACTTGCAGCAGTGACCTGCAGATGCCGCCGTTGGCCTCGAGGCTCGTCTGGACCAGACGAGCCATGCGCAACCAGCGCGGGAGCTGGTCGGAGATGAGGGGCTCGCCGCTGGCGAGCACGAACGCGGGCGCGTCCTCGGCGCTCGAGATGCCCAGCGACGCGCGCAGCTCCAGGCAGCGTCTCGTTAGCGGCGAATCGGGCAGCTCGCCCACGGTCTTCGCCGTCACCTCGTCCGCGGTCGCGCCCTCCTGCAGCAGCGACTCGCAGATCCTCGCCTGCCGGGCGACGAGCGCCTTGCGGCTGAACAGCTCGCGCAGCGCCTCCAGATCGTCGTCCTCGGTCTCGCCCGGGAACGCGCCGGTGAATCCGGCACCCCGGCCGAGCGCCAGGTTGATCTCGTCGCCCGTGTAGTGGTCCTCGAACGCGACCGTGACCGTGCGCACCCCGGGGACCCGGTTGACCACGCGCCGCGCGTCGGCTCCCATCAGGAAGGCGAAGTTCGGCGCGCACTGGGGAGTGGGCAGCCGCAGCAGGAGATCGACATCGCCGTCGGCCGTGACGTCACACGAGGTGATGAACCGCAGCTTCGTGATCGGCTCGTCGAGCTCGGGATCGTAGACCGAGTGCAGCGCCTCGATGACCTGCTCGCGCAGCGGGCCAACGGCCTCCGTCCCGCCCGGGACGGAGGCCGCGTGGTTGCAGTGGCTGCCGGCCTCCGTGGAACTGGAGGCCATCGGGATCACGCCGTCGCCGAATCGACCAGCTCGGCGTCATCCGGCCGCGCCGGCGGGTCGGAGCTGTCGACGCCCATGCCCTCGGGGACCTTGATGCCGTAGAGCTTGGCCGCGTTGAGCCCGAGGATCTTGCGCTTGCCCTCCTCGTTCAGGCGCGGGTAGTCCGAGTACTCGTCGCTCGGGAAATCCCAACCGAGGAACCCGTCGATCTGCCACTTCGGCTCCCAGATGCCGTAGTCGGAGCCGAACAGCATCTTGTCCTCGCCGACCCAGAACAGCAGCTCGCCCATGACCTTGGCGAAGAACTTCGGGCGGGCGTACATCAGGCCGCCGACGACGACCGACAGGCCGGCGTAGACGTTGGGCTCCTGCGTCGCCATGAAGCAGAAGTCCTCGATCCGCGGCAGGCCGACGTGCTCGACGATGAAGTTGAGCTCGGTGTTGTCAGTCGCCGCGTGATCGACGTCCTTGACGTCGAACGCGTCCTTGTCCAGCGGCCAGATCGTCGGGCCCTTGTGGACGTGGAGGTTCTTGATGCCCAGCTCCTTGCACTTCTCGTAGAACGGCTTGCACTGCTCGTCGGCGAGCGTCCAGCCGCGCGAGCCGTTGTTCCACTCGGCGGTGTAGAGCTTGACGCCCTGGATGTTGTACTTCTTGGCGTCCTCCTCGAGCTGCTTGAGCCCGGCGTCGCCGTCCCGAGGATCCCAGCGGCCGTTCAGGATCAGCTTGTCCTGGTGCTTGTCGAACAGCTTCGCGTTCTGCTCGATCGTGTTGAAGCCCTCCGAGTACCACTCCTTCAGGTACGTCGACTGGAAGATGCCGACGTCCACGCCGCCGTCCTCGAACACGTCCTTCTCGAAGTCATCGTGCGTGTAGGACATGAACTTCTCGATCGGCCAGTGCGTGTCCGGCGGTCCCAGCCCCTGATAGGCGTGGAAGCAGTCGATCCAGCCCTTCGCGTACTGCTCGGCGCCCTTGACCCAGTTGTCCGGGCCGGCGCTCCACATGTGGAGGTGGCTGTCGACGACGAAGTACTTCTTTCCATCCTTCTCGTACATCTGTGTGTTCTCCTCCGTAGCTAGTTGACGGGCTTGAGATCGAAGTCGATGTACTCGGCCGCGTCCTCGGGGTTGGCGAACATGATGATCTTGTCATCGAGGACCACCATGCGCCCGTAGTGGGTCGACATGATCTCCTCGAAGTCGTCGTTTCCGAAGTCCTCCCAGCCGAGCGCCTCGGCCATCTCTGCGTAGTCGAACTCGAACTGACCGGTGCCGTCGATACGGATCATGGACGGGAGCACCTCGACGTCGACGTTGCCATGCTCGCGCATGACGTCGGCGACCACGTAGCCGACCTGGTTGTTCATCAACGTCACGCCGGCACGATTCGAGGCAGTACGGTCGAACTTGTTCTGATCGTCAGCCACCGTCACAGCTCCTTTGCACTGAGGTTGAACTCGGACAGGAGCTCCTCCTGACGCCCGCGAGCGTGCTCGAGTGACTCCTCGAAACGGATGACCTTCTCGCCCGGCTGCGACCAGATCGGCTGCAACTCGCGGCCGGCCTCGAGGCTCCGCGGCACCCACTCGCGCAGCCATCCGTCCATGATCTTCTGGTTCTCCTCGCCGTGCTTCTCGTCGTTGGCGAGCATCCCGTACAGCGCACGCGCGACCCGGGCCTCGCGAGCGGCGTCGCCCTCGCCGGCGCCCATGAGGGTCGGCGTGACGAAGTCGCCCTGGGGGGCGGCGGCCTGCATGATGAACTCCGAGCGGAACAGCTCGCCGACGAGCGGCTCGAAGATGCACAGCGCGACGAAACAGGCCTTCGCCCAGTCGCGGATGCCCGTGATGCCCTCGACGTTCTCGCGCACGCCCTGCCAGATCGGATCGTTGTTCCACGCGTCGAGGTGCGCGGAGCCGTCGAAGCCGTCGACGTCCTCGGTCAGCTCGAGGTTGTAGAGGATCAGGTCCTGGCCGAAGCGCAGCTTGTGCGCGGAGGCCACCGACAGCGCGTTGTTGATCATGTTCGTCGGCGCGTCGCGATTGGCGGGGAGGAACACGTGCATGCCGAGCCCGTGCTCGACGTGCGCCCACGCGCCGACGTGGCGCTCGACCGTCTTGATCCAGCCGCGGTTCCACGCGTCGAACGCGCGCGCGCCCCGGGCCTGGGCGAGGTTCTGCCCGATCTGGCGCACGACGTTGGCGTTGTTGCGGTAGATCGTCTGCTCCCACTCCTCGTTGGGATCGAGGAACTTGTGCCAGTTCGACGACTTGAGCTCGGTCCACTCCTGCGGATAGCCGCCGGTTCCGTCAGCGAACCCGTACACCCACCCCTGAAGGAGATGGCGCTCGGGATCGGGCTGGATGTCGACGGTCACATCCTCATAGATCGTCGCCCGCCGCTTGGCCGGAGTGAAGTAGTTAAACGTCCGGCTCTGCCACGACGGGAACTCCTTGGCGCCGGCTTCGGCGTCGGTGAAGACCGGCTTCGGGACGCTGCGCTCCGTGACGGCCGGCGGGACCTCGTCGTCCTTGGACGGTGCCTGGACGTCGCCTTCCTCGGCGCGGGTGCTGGTTGACATCGAGTTGCCTCTCCCTCTCCGCGCTACTCGGGCGCGGTCGTCGTGAACTTGTCGTAGAACACCCGATCCTCGGGAACGCCCTTGGCGTCGAGCATCGCGATGGCGGCGTCGACCATCGGCGGCGGGCCGCACAGATATGCATCCATCTCGCTGATCTCCTCCTCACAGCGCTCGACCACGTCGGTGATCAGCCCCCGCTCTCCCTCCCAATCCTCCTCTTCCTCGATATCTGACAACGCCGGCACGAACGTGAAGTTGGGAAGCTTCTCCTGGAGCTCGGCGAGCTCGTCCAGGTGAAACAGGTCCTTCGGCCCCCGGGCGCCGTAATAGTAAACGGCTTGGCGCTCGGACCCCTGGTCGGCCAGCTGGCGCAGGAGCGCGAGGATCGGCGCCATCCCGGCGCCGCCGCCGATGAACAGCAGCGGCCGCTCCGACTTGCGGCGCAGCGTGAACACGCCGTACGGTCCGGTGACCTCGAGCTCGTGGCCCTCCTCGATCGTGCCCTCCGCGAGCAGGCTCGAGAACTTGCCGTCGGGATACGCCTTGATCATGAACTCGAGCTTGCCGCCCTCGGGGAGGTTGGCCATCGAGAACGAGCGCACCTCGTCGGAGTCGGGGATCTTGACGTCGACGTACTGACCCGGCCGGTACTTCAACTCGGTCGCGTCGAGCACGAGCCGGTAGATGTCGTGCGTCAACGGCTCGAGCGTCTCGACCCGAAGCTGCTCGGTCTGCTCGGGGACGCCGGAACGCAGGATCTCCTCGTCGTAGTTGATCAGCTCGACCTCGAGGTCGCTCATCGCGTGGGCGCGGCACAGCAGCGTCCACCCCTCCTCCTTCTCGAAGTCGTTCAGTGCGAAGTTCGAGTATTTGTCGAGATCCACCTCACCGTCGAGGAGGAACGACTTGCACGCCGCGCACTGTCCTTCCTTGCAGCCGTGCATGAGCATCAGGCCCTGACGAAACGCTCCCTTCAGAACGGTCTCGTCCTCGTCGACTTCGAACTCGATGCCGACGGGCTCCAGCCTGACGTTATAGGACTCTCCCATATTTTCCCTCAATAGACGCCAAAGAGGCGACCAGCTCCGGAGAACCGGTCGCCCCTCCGAACAACAGCTTCAGTCGCTACGAGAGAGCGAACTCAGGCGGCCGCTCCTTGCGCCCAGCGGGTCCGCCCTTCTTGTACTCGGACACGTGGGCCTCGCGCTCCTCCTTGGACATCTCGTTCAGGAGGATGTTCGGGCTCGCGATGTCGAAGCCCTTCATGTTGTCCAGCGTCCACATCTTCTTCGAATCGAGATCCAGATGCGGCTGCGGGATGAGCGTGTTGCCGTCGTCGCGGACGTAGCCCTGCGCCTTGATGCACTCGGCGAGATCGTACCCGTGGTACGCGGTCTCCCACTCGCGCATGCCGGTGAGCTTGCCCATCGACGGAGTCTGCCGACCCTTGTACTCGGGGCGGAACGCCACGGCGTCGGTCCAGTGGCAGGTCTCCGAGCAGTACGTGCGGACCTGACCGTCGACCTCGTCGACCACCATGTCCTCGCGGATCATGCACGGCACCATGCACGTCCAGCAGCGGTGCGGGTACACATAGTCGGTGTCCGCGTCGAAGCAGATCGGCGCGTGGCCGTTCTTCTTCGACAGGTCCGAGTAGCGCTCCCACCACTTGCCGTACTTGTCATACCAGCCCGGATACTTGAACTCGAACCACTCGAAGTCCGAGTCGTCCATGCCGTCGATCCGCCAGTAGTTCGCCCACCAGCCGGTCGCGAAGAACTGCGCCGTCTCGTGGATGTAGCCCTTGTTCCAGATCCGGTTCCACGACTCCTCGACGAGGTCGTGCGGGACCACGAGGCCGTACTTCTCGAGCGGGATCAGGTAGGACCGGTAGTAGTCGTCATAGATCCAGCGACGCCATGCCTCGGCGTAGCTCTCGCGATCCTTACGACGGTCCTTGGTGCCGTACTCGATGAACGTCCCGATCGCGGCGTCAACGACCGCGTGGTTGTTCCACCACGCATAGCGGAGGTCGCGCTCGAGCAGCTCTCGGTTGCGCTCGTCGGCGAGCGCCATGAGGATGATCGAGTACCCGTTGGAGATGTGCCGGGACTCATCCGACTGGACCGAGTGGAACACGGTCGGCAGCAGGTAGTCGCCGTTGGCGGCCGCCTCACCGGGCATCGCGACGAAGAGGACGTTCGTGAACGCCGTCTCGGCGACGATGGTCAGGTAGATGTTGGCCGCGGTGATCGCATCGCCGGTGATGAAGCCCTCCCCGAACTGACGGCCGATCGTGCCGGCGTAGCAGTTCTGGAAGCCCTTGGTGGTGATGTCGAACCCGGCGGGGTCGATGTAGTGGTTCATGTACAGGCGCTTCAGGTTCATCTGGATCGTCGAGTGACGGACCTCGTCGATCATCTGAATCGCCAGACCGTTGTGAACCTCGGGGTTCGGGACGGTGCCGATCGTCAACGGCATCGCGCGAGCGGCCGAGATCTCCGGGAACGGGATGATGGACAGGAACAGCTTCTGCCACTCCATCCACCGCTCCTGGACCTGGCGGAACATGTTTCCGCGGATCGCGCCGTCCATCGCGCCGAAGACGCGATTGTCCTTCTCCTCCTCCATCGGGAAGTAGGACCGCAGGACCTGCTTGAGCGGGTCCTTCTTGGGCGCCTTCTCGAACGTGTAGTCGGTCGAGTACTTCTCGACCGGGGTCACGTACGTCGGGTCCCAGGAAAGCTCCTGGATCTTGTTATGTGCCTTGGTGATGCTGGATCTGCTCACCCTTGGTTGCTCCTTTTTTGGGTTCCCTCGAGGCTGCCCGCGGCGAGGCCCCGGGCAGACTTATCGCGGGAGGCTAAGCCGACGCCCCCGCCCTGACAAGTTCTTAACAGTTTTCGCATCTGCTTGCAAATCACGCAACCGGCTCCAAACGCGAGCCCGTGCCGGCGCGCGGCGCCTGCACGCGGAGCGCGCTCGGGGGCGAAGCGACCTCGGTCGCGCCGGCGGCGACGTCGGTCACGGCGGCGGTCAACGACGCGAGCTCGGAATCGAAGGCCGAGGCGGTCATCGAGAGCCCCAGCGCGGCGACGAAGCCCCCGGCCCGGTCATGGATCGGCGCTGCGATGCAGCAGAAGTTCTCGGCCATCTCCTCGCGATCGGTGGCAAAGCCGGCGGCGCGTACGCGCGCCAGCTCGACCGAGAGCTCCGCGGGATCGACGATCGTCTGCGCCGTGAACCGCTTCAGGCCCCGGCGAACGTAGCGCGCGAGCCCCGGAGGCTCGAGCACCGACAGCACGACCTTGCCGATCGCCAGCGCGTGGGCGTTGTCGCGGATCTCGGATTCGAGCCCCGGGATCCGGGGGACGCCCTGCCGGCCGCGGTAGGTGATGATCTGGATCGCGCCGGAGCGCACGACGCCGAGATACGACCGCTTGCGGGTGCGCAGGAACAGCTCGTCGACGGTCCCGCTCAGGCCGTCGTGGACGGGGCGCTGCGCCGCGCCGACCGTCGTCAGCTCCTCGAGTCCCCGCGCCGGGCGGTAGACGCCCTTGGACTCGTGGACCGCGAAGCCCTCTTCGCACAGGCTCGTCAGTAGGTAGTAGGCGGTCGACACGCTCTTGCCGAGCGCCTCGGCGACCTCATCGGCGCGGACCCCGGCGGGCCGCTCGACCAGCAGGGAGAGGACCCGGAGCACGGACCGCGCCGTACTGAGGCTCCGGCTCGATGCCGTCGCCGCGGGAGCGTGGTCCTCCACGCCTGCCGTCCGCACCTTCAACGCGATCTTCGCTCTCCTGTTTGACGAGCCGGCGTCGCCGCCGACCCACTCCGTTCGAGGCTACCCGACGAGGCCCGCGATCGCCGTTACACGAGCGTTACACAGCTTTTTCCACCGATGCCCCGCCGGCCCGCAGACGCGCGATGCGCGACGCCGCGAGGCTCCGACGCGGATCGGCGAACGCCAACGCCGCGAGCAGCCGGCGCCAGGCTGCGAGATCGACCTCGCCCGACGGCGTCTGCAGCCATGCCCACAGCGCCTCCTGGTCGCCCGAGCTCAGCACCGATCGGCGCATCCACTCCTCGAGCGCGTCGCGCTCGGCGGCGACGCCCGGCGCCCTCGAGCGCGGCAGCAGCGGGCCCGGATACCGCACCGCCGCCTCGCGGATGCGGCCCCGGTGCAGGAGCCCGACGACTTGGCCGACGTCGGAGACGACCCCGGGAGCCAGCGCATACAGCTCGGCGTCGATGCAGTCGCCGAGGAGCTTGCGCAGGCGCGAGATCTCGACCCGCACGGCACCCACGCGCGATTCATCGCCGTACACCCCGCGGCTGAGCTCCTCGCTCGAGAGACCGTGGGGATGGGCGCCGAGCAGGGCGAGGATCTCGGCATGGCGCAGCCGCAGCGAGATCGCCCGCGCGGCCCCGCCGTCGGACAGCTGCGCGACCGCGCCGTCGCGGCCCAGCAGCGCGAGCCGCAGCTGCGCGGCCGCGGCGGGCTGCGCCCTGCCGGCCGCGGGGTCGGTGAGCGCGCGCAACAGGTACGCATCCTCGTGACCGAGCGGCTCGGCGATCGCGATGATGCGGTCGTCGATGCGCACCTGTCCGCCCCCCGGCGGAACGAGCAGGCGCTCGGCGCCCAGCCAGCCGACCGGCCGGGTCGCCACCACCCGCCCCGACGGCGCGACGAGCGCGCGGGGGTCGCCGCCGGCGGCGAGCTGGTCGCCGTGGCGCGAGATCAGGCGCGCGTCGCGGTCGAGCATCTCGCAGCGCAGGTGCGCCTCGACCGCCTGCGCGGTCGCGGTCGCCACCGCCATGCTGTGCGGATGCACGGTCGACATCTCGCCGGTCAGGTCGATGACGCCGATGACCCGGCCCGTGTCGGGGTCGCTGACCGGCGCGGCGGCGCACGTCCAGCCCTGCACGCACTCGCTGAAGTGCTCGGCGGCGAACACCTGGACCGCGTGCTGGGCGGCGAGCGCGGTCCCGATCGCGTTGGTTCCGGCGCCGCACTCGCTCCAGAGCGTGCCCTCGGCGAAGTTCATCGAGTCGGCGGCGCGCAGGCGCACGGTGGCGTTGCCGGCGACCCAGAGCAGCATGCCGTTGGCGTCGGAGACGACGATCAGGTGCCGCGACTCGTCGGCGGTGGCGGCCAGACAGTCGTTGATCAGCGGCGCCATGTCGGCGAGCGGATGGACCTCCCACCGCGCCGTGGTCTCGTCGGCGTCGGCGACGACGGGCGCCCGCCGCGACCCCGACGGATCGACCCCGGCGGCCGCCGAGCGCCGCCACGACGCGCGGATCGGCTCGCGCAGGGCCGGATCGCCGGCGAACGACGAACGGCCCGATCCGCTGGCGGCACCGCCGCCACCGCCGACGAAGCGTTCCCAGGCCCGCCTCACTTCGCGCGCCCGTTGCGCCGGTGCGGTGGCCACGTCGATGGCCAGCCAGGGATTCGCCATCGCGTCCGAGTCTACGTCATGCGCGATGGCCTCCCGACGGGGATTCTCAGGTCGTCGAGGGGTGCGGCGGATCCTGCGGGGTCGGGAATGCGTGGTCGATGAGCTCGATCCGGTAGCCGTCGGGATCGGCGACGAAGCAGATCCGATACTCCTCCCGGCCGCCCGGCGGATACGGGGGCTTCTCGGGCTCGATCCCGTCCTGCGCCAGCGAGCTCAGCAGCGCGTCGAGGTCGTCGACCACGAGGGCCATGTGGTTGTAGCCCTCGCCGAGGTCGTAGGGCTCGTCACGGTCGACGTTGACGGTCAGCTCGAGCACGTCGCCGCCCCCCGGTAGGCCGAGGTAGACGTTGTAGGCCGAGTCGAAGTTCAGCCGTCCGCGGTGCTCGAAGCCGAGCTTGCCGTAGAAGTCGACTGATCTGTCGATGTCGCGGACGCGAATGCAGGTGTGGACGTATGTGGCGCTCATGGGGCGCGAGCATAAAAGGTGGACGATGAGCGCCGCGCGCCGATACGAACTGCTGGATGCTGCGCTGGAGCGAGACCTGATCCCCGATCAGGTCCTGCGCGCCGGCTCGCTGTACGGCGCCTTCAGGCGCGAGCGCCACGAGTCGCGCGGCGGCGCCGCCGTCCAGTCACAGCGGCTGCGCGAGCTGATCGCGCGGATGCGCACCGGCGCGATCGCCGAGCAGGCCGAGAAGGCCAACGAGCAGCACTACGAGCTGCCGGCCGAGTTCCTCGGGCTGATCCTCGGTCCGCGGCGCAAGTACTCGGGCTGCCTGTGGACCCCGGGGGTGCGCACGCTGGCGCAGGCCGAGGAGGCGATGCTCGCGCTCACCTGCGAACGGGCGCAGGTCGCCGACGGGATGCGCATCCTCGATCTCGGGTGCGGCTGGGGCTCGCTGTCGCTGTGGCTCGCCGAGCGCTATCCCCACGCCTCGGTGCTCGGGGTCTCGAACTCCCGCGGCCAGCGCGAGTGGATCGAGGCCGAGGCGGCCCGGCGCGGCCTGGGCAACGTCGAGATCGTGACCGCCGACGTCAACGACTTCGCGCCCCCGGGGGACTTTCACCGGGTGATGTCGATCGAGATGTTCGAGCACATGCGCAACTGGCGCGAGCTGCTCGCGCGGATCGCGACGTGGCTGCGCCCGGACGGCAAGGCGTTCGTGCACGTGTTCAGTCACCGCACCCTCCCGTACCTGTTCCAGGGGACCTGGGCGGCCGAGCGCTTCTTCACCGCCGGGCTGATGCCGTCGCACGAGCTCCTGCTGCACTTCGCCGACGACCTGCGGGTGACCGACTCGTGGATCGTGCCCGGGACGCATTACGCGCGGACGCTGCGGGCGTGGCTGGCGCGCCTCGACGAGCACCGCGACGCCGCTCTGCGCGTGCTGCGCGCGAGCGGTCGCTCGGGCCGCGAGGCCCGGCGGCTGCTGGGCACCTGGCGGCTCTTCCTGCTCTGCACCGAGGTGATCTGGCGCTATCGGGGGGGCAACCGGTGGCTGGTCAGCCACTACCTGCTCGAGCCCGCGGCGGGCGGGGGAAGAACCCCGACGTCCGCTTGATGTAGTCGGCGTAGCCGGGGCGGCGGTCGCCGATGTCCTTCTCGAGCAGCGCGGCCCCCGAGACCCGGATCAGCAGCGTGCTCATGACCACCGGGCCGACCAGCGTCCACCAGGTGCCGCCGGCGGGCAGCGCGATCAGCCACAGGCCCCACCACACGCAGAAGTCGCCGAAGTAGTTCGGGTGGCGCGTGTAGCGCCAGAGGCCGCTATCCATGACCTCGCCGCGGTTGTCGGGGTCGGCCTTGAAGCGGCGCATCTGCTCGTCGCCGACGGCCTCGAAGAACAGCCCGACCGCGAACAGCGCGATCCCCGGCAGGGCCGTGGCCGACAGGGCGGCGTGACGCGGAGCGGCAACCTGCACGGGCAGCGAGACGATCAGCACGAGCAGGCCCTGGAGCAGGAAGATCGTCACCAGGCTGTAGGGGATGAAGGCGTCGCCGCGGCGCTCGCGCTGGACCGCGTAGCGCCGGTCCTCCTCGGGGCTCGCGAGCTTGCGCGCGAGCAGATAGGCGCCGAGGCGCAGACCCCAGACGGCGCTCAGCGCGAACAGCAGCCAGCGGCGGGCGCGATCGCCGTCGCCGGCGAGCGCGGCGACGAGCGCGACGAGCACGAACGCGGGCCCCCACCCCGGGTCCACGATCGACACGTCGCGCAACGGCACGCTGAGCGCCCACAGCCCGAGCATGAGGGCGGCCACGGCGATGGCCGCGAGGAGGGTGACCTCGCCGGGAGCGGCGAAGACGGTGGCGAGCGTCGCCATCGGCGATCATCTTCCCCGTGAACGCCGGAGCATCACGCGGCGCGCTCGGGGGCCTGCGCGTCCTGGACTTCTCGCGGGTGCTGGCGGGGCCCTTCGCGACGATGATGCTAGCCGACCTGGGCGCGACCGTGACCAAGGTCGAGCGGCCCGGCGGCGGCGACGAGACCCGCAGCTGGGGACCTCCGTACGACGCGTCCGGGCGGGCGACCTACTTCCAGGCGGTCAACCGCAACAAGCGCTCGCTCGTCCTCGACCTCGCCGACTCGCGCGATCGGGCCCGCGCGCTGGCGCTCGCGCGCGCGTCCGACGTCGTCGTCGAGAACTTCCGCCCCGACGTCATGGCCGCGCTCGAGCTCGGCTACGAGCAGCTCGCGGCCCAGCGGCCCGAGCTCGTGTACTGCTCGATCACCGGCTTCGGCGCCGGGCGCGGCGCGGCGCTGCCCGGCTACGACCTGCTCGTGCAGGCGCTCGGGGGCCTGATGAGCATCACCGGCTCGCCCGACGGCGAGCCGCAGAAGGTCGGGGTCGCGGTCGTCGACGTCCTCGCCGGGCTGTTCGCCTCGGTCGGCATCCTCGCCGCGCTGCGCCACCGCGACGCCACCGGCGAGGGCCAGCACGTGCGGGTCGACCTGCTCTCCTCGCTGCTGGCGGCGCTCGTCAACCAGGCCTCGGCGTTCACCGTCGCCGGGGCGGTGCCCGGACGGATGGGCAACGCCCACCCGAGCATCACCCCCTACGAGCTCTATCCGGCGGGCGAGGGCGAGCTCGTGCTCGCGGCTGGCAACGATCGGCAGTTCGCGGCGCTGTGCGACGTGCTCGGGGCGCCCGAGCTCGCGCGAGATCCCAGGTTCGGCGGCAACGCCCAGCGGGTCGAGCACCGCCGGCAGCTGCGCGAGGAGCTCGTCGCCCGGCTGGCGGGGCGCCCGGCGCACGAATGGGCGGCCGAGCTGACCGCGGCGCGGGTGCCGGCGGGCGTCGTCAACGACGTGCGCGGCGCATTCGAGCTCGCGGCCTCGCTGGGACTCGAGCCGATCGTCGAGATCGCCCGCGACGACGGCTCGGTCGCAAGGCTGCCGCGCAACCCGATCGGGCTGTCGCGGACGCCGGCCGGCTACCGGTCGGCGCCGCCGGACCTTCCCGGGTGAGCGCGGCCTGAGCTCGCTGCGGCCTGAGGTGCGGCGGCCGGTGGCGAGGTCTCCCCTCAGCGATGGGATCGTGCGCGCGTCGGCGACGATGACCCGACCGAGCTCAGTCGCGCTCGTCCTCGGCATCGCGCGCCAACCGCTCGTGGGCGGGATCGTCGGCGCGCAACCGGCGGGCGGTCAGGTCGGGGCTGGAGTCGCGCACGGCGCCGCCGACGCTGCCGCCGGCCACCGCCGCCCGGGTCAGTGACCGCATCCGGGTCTGCGTGCTGCCGAGGAACAGGGCGCGCTCGTGGCCGCGCAGGACGAGGAAGCCGATCCCGACGATCGGGTTGGCGACCGTCGCCGTACGGGAAACCGAGCGGACGCGGAACTGCACCTCGCCGCTGTCCAGCCACTTCCATACCTGCCAGTCCATCTGGCCACGCTCCACGTGGCCGCGCAGCGTGCGGTAGGCCCAGCCGAAGACGCGCGCCGAGCGTCCGCCGGCCTCGCGCGTCTCGTCGTAGACGTGGACGACGCGCACGCCGACGTAGACGCTGATGAGCCCCAGCGCGCGCAGCTGGAGCAGCATCTCGCGGCCCTGCAGCGGGCGGTCGCGGTCGTAATGGGCGCGGACGAGCGACGGATCGGCGAACTCGTAGCCGCGGATCAGGCGGCACGCGATCTCCCAGGAGCCGCCACGGACCGGATCACCCGGCGGCTCGGAGGGCAGCGGCTGGCAGCGCACGTCGACCGTCCAGCCGGACGGCGGATGATCGAGGTCGAGCGCCGCCGGGTCGTAGTTGACCGGGGCGCCGGCCAGCTCGGCGAGCCGGCGACGGATCCGGGCTTCGGTCACGCCGGAAACGGGTCGTCGATCCGGCGCGTGTCGATCTCGATCCCGCCGGTCATCCGGCCGCCCGACAGCCGGGTCACGCCCTCCAGGAACGAGATCCACATGTGCAGCTGGATCTCCTTGGCCATGTGCGCGCGGTGATAGAGCAGGTCGGCGAGCCGGTCGGCGCTGCGCGCCCAGGACTCGATCTCGAACACCATCGGGTCGGTGGACAGCGCTCGGAACTCGATCTGGCCGGCCTCGAGGTGCCCGGCGAGCGTGGCGAGGCGAAACGAGGCCTCGTCGACGGCGACGACGCGGACCGGGCCGTCCCAAGGGCCCGGCATCCGAACCACGTACTCGTCGCCGACGCCGAGCCGGCCGGAGTCGCCGTACACCTTCTGGAAGCGGGCGAAGGCCGTCGGAGCCGCCTGGTTGAGGTCGATCGCCAGCTTGCGCATGAGGCCGGGGGCCGTCAACCCCGACTCGCGGATCCGCGTGCGGTAGCGGCGATGGAAGAGCGGCCCCTGACCCGACTGCGCCGGCTGGACCTCGCCGTCGTCGACGCCCTCGGGGTACGGCGGCGGCAGGTCGTCGCCGCCGGCCGCCGCGGCCACCTCGGCCCGATGCATCGGGGTCGAGCGCCACATGTAGTCCCACGCGGTCAGCGTGACGCCGACCGGCCAGGTCAGCGCGGTCAGCCAGCGGCGGGCGGCGGAAGGTCGGCGGGGCATCCTGCGTGAACGACTACCCGCCCAGCGAAGCGATTCCCCTCGGTGATGGGGGGGTAGCCCCCGGGACGTGCTCACCGACGTCCTGCACCGCTGCGGCCTGCGCCCCTGGATGATGCAGGCGGCCTCCCTGTCATCGGTCGGCTTGTGCATCGGCCTGTGGATCCGCGCCAAGACCGTCGACCAGGAGGAGCGCGGCAATGCCGAGCGTCGCGCGCTGTTCGTCGGCCTGTGGCCGCCGACCATATGGCTGATCGGGGATTCGCTCGCGCGCCGCGACTGACGGGCGCCGGCCGGCCCGGGGGCGGGGTGGCGTCCGTTCGGGGGGCCGGGTGCCGTCCGTTCGGGGGGCGGGGTGCCGTCCGCCCGGGCCACCGCGATTTCGCATAGGGTGCCGCGGGTGACCGGGTCGCGACCGTGACAATCGCCTACGACCGGGTCGGCAGCGGACCCGCCCTCGTCCTGCTGCACCCCCTCGGCGCGGACCGGCGCTGCTGGGATCCGATCGTCGCGCGGCTGCGCGACCATCGCGAGGTGATCGCGATCGACCTGCCGGGGTTCGGGCAGTCGCCGCCGCTCGCCGGCGCCGGGCCGACCGCGCGAGCGCTCGCCGTGGCGGTCGCGGATCTACTGCGGTCGATCGACGTGACCCGCCCGCACGTCGCCGGCAACTCGCTCGGCGGATGGGTCGCGCTCGAGCTCGGCCTCGAGGGGGCGGCGCAGCGCGTCACCGCGATCGCCCCGGCGGGTCTGTGGCCCGAGCCGCTCGTGCCCAAGCACGGCATCGCGCGCCGCCTCGGCCACGCCCTGCTGCCGCTCCTGGGCCCGGTGGTCGCGACGTCGATCGGGCGTTCGCTGCTGCTCTCGGGAGCGGTGGCGCACCCTCGCCGGGTCCCCGCGGCCGACGCGCGCCACCTCGTTCGCGCGTACGCGCTCGCTCCCGGCTTCACCGCGGCCAACGACGCGATGCGCGCAGGGCGCTTCGAAGGTCTCGAGCGGATCCGTTGCCCGGTCACGCTCGTCTGGCCCGACCACGACCGACTCATCCAGCGGCCGGTCTGGATTCCCGACCGGATCGACAACGTCGTGCTCGTCGACAGCGGCCACATGCCGATGTGGGACGCGCCCGACGCGCTCTCGCAGATCCTGCTCGGCGGAGCGCCGCGCGAGCGGATCGGACTCGCGCGGCGACGCGCCGGGGCGCCCACGGCCTGAGCGGTCAGCCCGGTGTCAGCCGAGCCCGTGCTCGACCGCGTCGTCGTAGCTCGTCGACCGCTCATCCGCAGGGACACCGGCCGGCCGCCTCATCCACGCAGCCACCGGCCGGCCGCCTCATTCGCGCAGCCACCCGCCGGCCGCCTGATCCGCGCAGGCACCGACCGGCCGCCTCATTCGCGCAGGCACGGCTGGCTGCGTCGAGCTCGGCGGAAGGGTGGCCGCTCGCGACGGGGCGCGGCGGAAGGGTGGCCGCTCGCGACGGGGCCCCGGCGGAAGGGTGGCCGTTCGCGACGGGCGCGGCGGAAGGGTGGCCGCGCGCGACGGGGCCCCGGCGGAAGGGTGGCCGCCAATAAGCCGGCCCGGCACGGCGATCCGGCTGCCACCCCACGGCGGAGGCGGACCAGCGGGACAGGAGCGGCCGGCGCCCGGCGGGACCCCGGGGCGAAGGCGCCCGGCGGGACCCCGGAGCGAAGGCGCCCGGCGGGACCCCGGAGCGAAGGCGCCCGCCGGGACCTCGGAGCGAGGCGCCCGGCGTGCGGCGGCCAGTCGCGCGGCGCTAGCGGGTGGCTCCGGCTGGCGTCGTCCGCACCGCCAGCCCGGCGCTTGCGGGGATCCCGACGATCAGGCAGAGCACCGCCGCGACGAGGAGCGTGTGGTGGACGGTCGCGGCGGTGAGAGTGCCCGAGAGGGCGATCCCGGCGAGGCCCGCCCCGATCGCGGCGCCGAGCAGCCGTCCGACCGATAGCAGCGCCGAGGTTCGCCCGTGCGAGGCGAGCGGGCTGGCGTTGAGCGCCGCTCGAGAGGTCGGCACGAACAGCATGCCGAGGCCGAGGCCGACGGGGATGAGCGGCAGGACCGTGACCGCGCCGTCGAGCGAGACCCCGGAGATGCCGAGGATCGCCAGCCCGGCGCCGGCGGCGAGGAACCCCAGCAGCGTCGGGAGCTGCTCGCCGCGCCGGTCGACGAGCGCCCCTGCGAGCGGCGCCGCGGCGCCCACGAGCAGGGCCACGAGCACGAGCGCGGCGGAGGCGCCGAGGGCGGAGAAGCCGGCAACCCGCTGCAGGTACTGCTCGGCGATGTAGAAGGCTCCGATCATGACCGCGAAGGTCAGCGCCGCGACGAGGGTGGCCGCGAGCACGATCCGGTTCAGCGCGGGGTTGCCACCCTCCGCGTCGCCGTGGACGACGCCGGGCACGAGGCGGGCGACCGCGGCCGCGGCGGCGACCGTCAGCGGCACGAGCGCCCACCAGTCGGCGCGCCAGCCCAGGGCGACGGTCAGCACGCCCCCGAGCAGGGGGCCGACGAGGTTGGACATGCCGGCGCTCGCGCCCCAGATGCCGAGCGCGGCGCCCCGGCGATCGGCGGGAAACCCGCTGACCGCGCCGGCGAGGGCGGCGGGGCTGACGAGACCCGCGCCGGCGCCCTGGATGACGCGGGCGACGAGGAGCTCGGTCAGGTCGGTCGTCACCGCGCCGGCGAGCGCTCCGAGCGCGAACACCCCGAGGCCGACGAGCGCGAGGCGCCGCGCGCCGAAGCGGTCGACGAGCTCACCGCCGGGAATGAGCACCAGCGCGTAGGCGGCGAAGTAGGCGCTCAGCACCGCCGAGGTCGAGCTGCCCTTGACCCCGAGCCCGTGCGCGACCGAGGGCAGCGCGACGGTGATCAGCGTCCCGTCGAGCTGGAGCAGCGCGGCGGCCGCCGTGCATGCGGCGAGCCGGGTCCAGGCCGAGCGGGGCAGCGGCGCTCCGCCGGACCGGCGCCGGCGGCCGCGGGCCGACCTGGTGGCATGCGCCATGCCCTCAGTATGGTGGCTGGCCGGTGGCGGCCGTCCGCGGCCCCCGCACGCTCCGCGCGGGCGGACATTCGAACAGTTGCCGAAGAAGGGCGGCGAATCCCCCGCCCACGCTCTATCTTCTCGGGTATGCCACTCGAACGCCGCACTTCCTCGCCCGGGAACCTCCGCTACGGGTACTCGGGGCAAACGCTCACCCGCGACCAGACCCGCGGAGTGTTCGGCCAGGTCATGGGCCTGGTCGCCTTCACGGCCGCCTTCGCCGCACTCGGCGCCTACGTCGGCCGCGACCTCAGCGGCGGCAGCGCCATCTTCTTCTTCCTGGGCGCCTTCGCATGCATCTTCGGGCTGCAGTTCGCCACCCGCGCGGGCCGCGAGCAGCTGGCGATCGCGCTGCTGTTCGGCGTCGGACTGCTGCTCGGGCTGGCGGTGGCCCCGGTCCTGGCGGTCTACGCCAAGGCCGATCCGGGCGCGCTGTACCAGGCGAGCGGCTCGACGGCACTGTTCGTCGGCGGCCTCGGCGCCTACGGTTACGCGACTCGGCGCGACCTCTCGTCGTGGGTGCGGACCCTGTTCTGGGCGCTGCTGGCGCTGATCGTGCTCGGGCTCGTGCTGACCTTCGTGGCCATCCCGGGCGGGAACGTCATCTATTCGGTGCTCGGACTGGCCCTGTTCGGCGCGTTCACGGTGTTCGACTTCAACCGGCTGCGCCGGGCGAGCATGGGCAGCGCGGTGCCGATCGCGGCGTCGATCTTCCTCGACATCTTCAACGTCTTCCTGTTCTTCCTGTCGCTGTTCGGCGGCGGCGGAAACCGGCGCTAGTTCCTCTCGGCCTGCGGCCGGCTCTGGTCGGGTGAAAACGGGGATGATGTGTGGGTCGTCTGCGGACGCCGATCCACTATGGAGCTTGCAAGCCCGTCGTCTAGTTTGGCGTGGGGGTCTCCTCCGGAACTCCGGACTGTCGCTGCTCGAGCACGTTCCTCAGACTCGTTGAACTCCGAGGCCCTTGCAGGCGACGGTCCTGTGATCGAGGTCGGGAGGTTGGGATGGAAGTGATCGTCGAGCGTCCGGCGGCGCTTGATGTCCATAAGGCGCAGGTCACCGCGTGCGTGCGCACGCCGACGCCCGACGGCGGGCGTGAGCCCCACCTGGCGCAGTTCGCCACCACGGTCCGGGGGCTGCTCGGCCTGCGGGACTGGCTGGTCGCGCATCGGGTCGGGCAGGTCGTGATGGAGGCCACCGGCGTGTATTGGAAACCGGTGTGGCACATGTTGGAGGACGATTTCGAGCTGATGCTCGTCAACGCCCGCCACGTCAAGCAGGTCCCCGGCCGCAAGACCGATCTCTCTGACGCCGCCTGGTTGTGCCAGCTGGCCGAGGCCGGGTTGCTGCGCGCGAACTTCGTGCCGCCCAAGCCGATCCGCGCGCTCAGACAGCTGACCCGGTATCGCAAGACCCAGATCGCCGAGCGCCAACGCGAAGCCCAACGGTTGCATAAGGCGCTGGAGGACACCAACATCAAGCTTGACTGCGTCGCCTCTGACCTGCTGGGCACGTCGGGCCGGGCGATGCTTGACGCGCTGGTGTCCGGGACCACCGATCCCGAGGTGCTCGCCGAGCTCGCCCGCGGGCGGCTGCGCCAAAAGCTGCCCGCGCTGCGCGAGGCGCTGGAGGGCCGCTTTGATGATCTGCACGCGTTGCTGATCGGCGCGATCCTCGCTCACCTGGACTTCCTGGATGAGCAGGTCGACCGGCTCTCGGACGCGATCGAGGAGCGGATCGCCCCTTTCGGAGCAGCCGTTGAAATGCTCACCACGATCCCGGGGGTGCAACGGCGCACCGCCGAGGTCATCATCGCCGAGATCGGCCCCGACATGAGCGCCTTTCCCTCGGCGCGGCACCTGGCTTCCTGGGCCGGTCAATGCCCGGCCAACAATCGCTCCGCCGGCAAGCAGCGCGGCGGCCGGGCCCGCAAGGGCAGCCGCTGGCTGGACGCGGCGCTCAAAGACGCCGCGATGGCCGCCACCCGCAGCAACGACACCTACCTGCAAGCGCTCTACCGCCGCCAACGCTCCCGAATCGGGCACGGCAAGGCCCTCGGCGCCGTCAAACACTCGATCCTGTGCGCCTGCTGGCACATGCTGAGCACCGGCGAGCTCTACCGAGACGCCGGCGGCCAATACTTCGCCAAGCGAGACCCCCAACGCGCCACCCGCCGACTCGTCGCCCAACTCGAACGCCTCGGACACACCGTCACACTCCAGGAGGCAGCCTGACACGGGTTTTCCCCTCAGT
>JAFAYV010000007.1 GCA_019240115.1 Solirubrobacterales bacterium
GCGCCGTCGCTGCCGGAGCCGTTCTTGGCCGCCTCCTTGAGCTCGCGCGAGCGCTTGCGGGTGCCGTAATCGGTGTTGTAGAAGCCTGAGCCCTTGAAGTGCACGGCGACCGGACGGAAGACCCGCTCCACGGGTGCCCCGCAGACCTGGCATGTCGTGACGGGATCGTCCGAGAAGCGCTGCATAACCTCGAACTCATGGCCCTTCCGGCACCGGTACTCGTAGATCGGCATCGCTTCAGAGAGTATAGCTCCGTGGGGCTGGCACTCTCGGCGCTCGAGTGCCAATCAGCGCGGCGGCTACCATCTGCTGGGTTGAATGGCCGACACCGTGACCATGGACAAGATCGTCTCGCTGAGCAAGCGGCGCGGCTTCGTCTTCCAGAGCAGCGAGATCTATGGGGGGATCAGCTCCAGCTACGACTACGGCCATTACGGGGTCCTGCTCAAGAACAACGTCAAGAACCAGTGGTGGCGGTCGATGTTGCAGGAGCGCGACGACGTGGTGGCGCTCGACTCGGCGATCATCCAGCACCCGCAGACGTGGGTGGCCTCGGGCCATCTCGCCGGGTTCACCGACCCGCTCGTCGACTGTCGCACGTGCAAGCTGCGCTTCCGCGCCGACCACCTCGACGTCTCCGCGTGCGGTCGCAAGCCCTCCAAGCGCCCCGGCGCCAGCGACGAGTGCGACCTGACCGAGGCACGCGATTTCAACCTCATGTTCGAGACGACGATCGGTCCGGTCAAGGAGGAGGGTGCGACGGTCTACCTGCGCCCCGAGACCGCGCAGGGGATCTTCCTGAACTTCCGCAACTACCTGCAGTTCTCGCGCAAGCGCCCGCCGTTCGGCATCGCCCAGATCGGCAAGAGCTTCCGCAACGAGATCACGCCCGGCAACTTCATCTTCCGCACCCGCGAGTTCGAGCAGATGGAGATGGAGTTCTTCGTGGCGCCCGGAGAGGCGCAGCGATGGTTCGAGCACTGGCTGACCGAACGCGAGGCCTGGTACACGAGGCTCGGGATCCGCCCCGACCATCTGCGCCTGCGCGCGCACGACCCCGACGAGCTCTCCCACTACTCGAGCGCCACCAGCGACGTCGAGTACCTGTTTCCGTCCGCCGACTCCGTCGGCGCCGGCCGCTGGTTAGAGCTCGAGGGGATCGCCAACCGCGGCGACTTCGACCTCACCCAGCACGCCGGGCACTCGGGCCAGAAGCTCGAGTACGTCGACACCGCCTCGGGCGACCGTTACGTCCCGCACGTCATCGAGCCGGCCGCGGGCGCCGACCGGGCCATGCTGGCGTTCCTCGTCGACGCCTACGACGAGGACGAGATCGGCGGCGAGGCGCGCACCGTGCTGCGCCTCCATCCCCAGCTCGCGCCGGTCAAGGCCGCCGTGTTGCCGCTCGTGCGCAAGGACGGCCAGCCCGAGCTCGCCCGCCGGGTCTACGCCGAGCTGCGCGAGCGGATGCAGACCGAGTACGACGAGGGCGGCGCCATCGGCCGCCGCTACCGCCGCCAGGACGAGATCGGCACCCCCTACGCGATCACGATCGACCACCAGTCGCTGCAGGACGACACGGTCACGCTGCGCGACCGCGACAGCCTCGAGCAGGCCCGGGTCGCGATCGGCGAGCTCGGCGACGAGCTGCAGCGCCGGCTGCGGGCGCCCTGGCGCTCGCCGAAGCTCGCCTAGATCCGCCCCCACCTCAGCGGTCCGGCACGCGCTCCACGCAGCGGCCCACCGGCGCACCGGCGCACGCGCTACACGCGCACCGGCGCCGAGGCCCCGGCGACGGTCACGTCGTCGGCGGGCAGGCGTGCCACCGCTTCGTAGCGGCCCGGGGGCAGCCGCAGCGGACGCACGCGCGCCGAGAACGCCCCCTGCACCACGTCGACGCGGGTGCTCGAGACGAGCCGGCGACCGGTCGCGGTCAGCCGGTAGAGGTCGATCGTCACCCGTCGCTTGAACGGGCGGACGGTGCCGCTGACCCGCGGCGGCGAGATCGACGTCAACGTCAACGTGATGACGGGGACGAGGTCGAGCTCGAGCACGTCGGAGACGGCGGCGGGGGCGTCGGCGTGCAGCGCTCGCAGCAGCGTCGAGCGCGTCGGGGTCAGCAGCGAGCTGAAGCGCCCGTCGGCGTCGGTGATCAGCGTCGCGAGCGCGCGCCGGTCGGGCACCGACTGCACCTGGACGGTGGCGCCGGCCAGCGGCGGCCCGCCGAGCCGCGCCAAGCGCCCGCCGACGGTCACCGCGGCCCCCGCCACGAGGCGCAGCGAGGCGCTCTGGAGCGTCAGCTGCGCGGGAACGCCGGCGAGCCCGTGCGCGGCCGCACGGACCTCGGGCAGCCGCTGGTAGAGCGCATCGCCCGGGCAGTCGGTCGTGCACCCGTCGCGGTGGCCGGCGATCCGCGGCAGCGACACGAGCTGCCCGGGCGCAAACGGGGTGAACGAGGCCCCGGCCGGATCGACCCGCACCTGCACGTGGCCGCGCGTCGGGATGCCGTGGAGCGAGAGCTTCCACGCGAGGAGGCGCTGCAGCGCCCGCAGCGCGGGCGGCGACGGCAGCACCGACGCGAACGTGCCGAGCACCGCCACGCCGGTCGAGACCGCGTTGTAGCCGCCGGCCTGGGCGCCTTCCACGGGCTCGTCGACCCCTCCCTCGCGCGCCTCCCAGATCCGGCCGAAGAGGTCGATGACGAAGTTGTAGCCGATGTCGAACCAGCCCCGGACGTAGCGGTGGAACTGATAGATGGCGAGGATGAGCGCCGGGACCTCGTCGGGCCCGTAGCCGTTGGGGTTGTCGGTGTGATGCACGAAGGCGAGGCTCACCGCGCCGTAGAAGGGCCCCGCCGCCGGCCGCGCGCTGGGCGGCGCCCACGACGAGCGGGCGAGGATCGGGGGCTGGCCGGGCCCGGCGGGCAGCGACGGGGTGACGAGTTGCGCAGCGGCCCGCGCCAGCGCCGATACGCCCGGAGCCGCCGCCGGGGCCCGCACCGCGTGCACGGTCACGCCGCGCACCCTCCCGATGCTGCGCAGCTGCAACCGGGTCGCCGAGCCGGTCCATGCCGGCTCCCCGGTCAGCTGCGCGCCGGTCGCGTGATCGGGATCGTGCCCGCGCCCCGAGACGACCGCCCACGGGCCCATCCGACCGCCGGCGACCGGCGTGCGCAGCTCGATCCGCGCGTCGGCGGGCGTGGACCACTGGACGCCGGCGAGGACGAACTCATCGCCCATGTCGAGCGTGGTCGGGCGATCGGACAGCTCGCCGACCCAGCGGCTGATGATCGGGGAGGACCGCGCCCGCGCGCGTGCCGCCGTCGGTGCGAGCAGTGCGCCGGCGCCGCCGAGAGCCGCGCCGCCCAGCACCTGACGTCGCGTGAGCTCGCCTCTCGAACCCATCGGCCCATTGTCCACCATCGGCGCGCGCTGCCCCTCGCGCGCCGGGCGCGGTCCCGCCCCCGTTTTAACCGGCGAGAGCGCTCCGGGAGCGCTCTCGAGACGGTCTAGGCCGCGCTGACCGGACTGGCCGGCGGCGGCGGGGGTGGCGGCGGAGGCGGAGGCGGAGTCGCCGCCGCCGGAGCCGGCGGCGTGTACTGGAACTCCTCCTCGGCGCCGAACAGCGTGTCGAGCAGCTTGGAGCGCAGCTTCTCGGAGGCCCCGAGGGCGATGCCCGCGCCGACGACGAGGAGCAGCAGCGCCCGCCCGAGGCGCGGACCCTTCTGCTTGGGCTTGGGATGCTTCGGCGCGTCGCTGAGCGTGCCGGCGGCGGAACGAGCGGCCTCGGCGGCCGAGCGCAGGTCCTTCTGCAGCTTCTTGTCGTCGATCACCGCCTTGTGCGGCGCCTTGGCCGACGACAGACGGTCGAACGCGCTCTTCGCAGAGTCGACCGCGGTGGTGATGTTGTCCCGCAGTTCGGGGTCCTCCATCAGGCGCTGGAGATACGGCCCCGCCTTCTGAATCTGGGCCAGATCGGCCGTACTGAGCGGCACCGCATTGGCGACTTTCTTGCTACGTGATGCCATGAAACTCCCTCGGTGCGTGGACGTTGCCTTCAGGATACGCGATAGCCGCGGGCCCGCCGCCGCGCCAGCGCCGCCTCCAGGACCTCGTCGACGTCGGCGACGAACACGAGCTCCAGGGCGCTCAGGAGGTGGGCCGGGATGTCCTCGGTGTCCTGCTCGTTGAGCGCCGGCGCAAACACCGTCTTGATCCCGTTGCGCTGGGCGGCGAGCGCCTTCTCCTTCAGCCCTCCGATCGGCAGCACCTGGCCCGTGAGCGTCACCTCGCCGGTCATCGCGACCTCCGAGCGCACCGGCCGGCCCGAGAGCAGCGAGCCCAGGGCGGTGACCATCGCCACGCCGGCGCTCGGTCCGTCCTTGGGGATCGCTCCCGCCGGCACGTGGATGTGGATGTCGTGCGTGGCGAACCAATCCTCGGGCAGGTCGGCGAACAGCTCGTCGGCGCGCGAGCGCACGTAGGTCAGGGCCGCCTGGGCGGACTCGCGCATCACGTCGCCGATCTGGCCGGTGATCGTCAGGCCGCCGCGGCCGGACATCGCCGAGGCCTCGATGAACAGCACCTCGCCGCCGACCGGCGTCCACGCCAGGCCGGTGGCTACGCCGGGGCGCGAGGTCCGCCGCCGCGTCTCGGAGTGGAAGTGGCGCTTGCCCAGCAGCTCGCGCACGCGCGGTTCGGTCACCGTCACCTTGCGCGTCGTGGTCCCCTCCGCGACCCGGCGGGCGACCTTGCGGCACGCGGTCCCGATCTCGCGCTCGAGCTGGCGTACGCCGGCCTCGCGCGTGTAGCCGGAGATGATCGCGCGCAGTCCCGGGTCGGTGAACGCGATCCGGGCGCTCGTCAGCCCGTTGCGCTCGATCTGGCGGCCGACCAGGTAGCGCTTGGCGATCTCGAGCTTCTCGGCCTCGGTGTAGCCGGCGAGCTGGATGATCTCCATGCGGTCGCGCAGCGGCCCGGGGATCGTCTCCAGCGTGTTGGCGGTGGTCACGAAGATGACGCCCGAGAGGTCGAAGGGCAGGTCGAGGTAGTGATCGCGGAACGTCGCGTTCTGCTCCGGGTCGAGCACCTCGAGCATCGCGCTCGCGGGGTCGCCGCGGAAGTCGGCGCCCATCTTGTCGATCTCGTCGATCATGAACAGCGGGTTGTTGGCGCCGGCGTCGCGCAGGGCGCGGACGATCACGCCGGGCATGGCGCCGATGTAGGTGCGGCGGTGCCCGCGGATCTCGGACTCGTCGCGCACCCCGCCGACGCTGATGCGCTCGAAGCGCCGACCCAGCGCGCGGGCGATCGAGCGCCCGAGCGAGGTCTTGCCCACCCCGGGCGGACCGACGAAGGTCAGGATCGAGCCCCGCGCGTTCGGGTTCAGCGAGCGGACCGCGAGGAACTCGAGGATCCGGTCCTTGACCTGCTCGATGTCGTAGTGGTCCTCCTCGAGCACCGCGCGGGCGTGGGCGAGGTCGAGGTCGTCCTCAGTCGCGGTGTCCCACGGCAGCGACGCGATCCACTCCAGGTAGGTGCGCACCACGCCGTACTCGGCCATCGCCGGCTGCAGGCGGCCGAGACGTCCGAGCTCGCGGTCGACCTGCTTGGAGACCTCATCGGGCAGCTGCCGCGCCTCGAGCCCGGCGCGGAGCTCGTTGGCTTCCGCCTGGGCCTCGTCGCCCTCGCCAAGCTCCTCCTGGATCGCCCGCAGCTGCTGGCGCAGCACGTACTCGCGCTGGCCCTTGTCGAGCTCGGACTGAACCTGGGACTGGATCTGGGTGCCGATCTCGAGCACCTCGAGCTCGCGCGCGATGATCTCCGACAGCCGCCGCAGCCGCTTGGTGAGGTCGAGCTCCTCGAGCAGCGACTGCTTGTCGGCGGTGGGCAGGCGCAGCGCCCCCGAGATGAGGTTGGAGAGCATCACCGGGTCCTCGACGTTGGCGACCATGACCGAGAGCTCCTCGGGCAGATACGGCACCTGCTCGACGATGCGGGTGAACTCGCGCTGGACGTTGCGGGTCAGCGCGGTCAGCTGCGCCGACTCGCGGACGACGTCCGGGTGCTCGGCGACCTCGGCGACGAGGTAGGGCTCGGTCTGCGTCCACCGGGTGACGCGGATCCGCTGGGCCCCCTGGATGAGCACGCGCAGGGTCTCGTCGGGTAGCCGGACCATCCGGGCCACCGTGCCGAGGACGCCGACGGCGTACAGCTGCTCGGGGGTGGGCGCCTCGAGCTCGGGCTCGCGACTGGCGAGCAGGACGATCGATCGGTCGCCGCGCAGAACGTCGTTGACGAGCGCGATGCTGCGCTCCTGGCCGACGTTGAGCGGGACGACGAGTTCGGGGAAGGCGACGGCGTCGCGCAGCGGCAGCACGCCGACCTGGTCGGGCAGCTTGCGGGCCGTCCCGACCTCGACCGCCTCGGCGCCGTCGGCGGCCTGCCCGATCTCGATCGTCGGCGTGGACGCCGTCGGTGTCATCGCGGCTCGGGGCCCTCGATCGGAACCGCGCGCGCCGGCGCGGAGCTCTGTACGAGCGGGATCTCGACGCGCAGCATCCCGTCCTGGTACTGCGCCCGGGCCTGGTCGCCGTGGACGTCGGCGCGCAGCTCGATCAGTCGGCGAAACGCCCCCCGTTCGATCTCGACCTGCTGGTAGACCTCGCCTTCGGGCGACGCGGGCGACGCGGGCGCGCGGCGGCCGGCGAGGATGAGCTTGCGTCCCTCGATCTGAAGCGCGATCTCGCTTGCCTGCACGCCGGCCAGCTCGGCGGTCACCACTGCCCGCGGCGGGTCTGACGCATAGGCGACGTCGACCGGCGGCCAGCGCCCGCTGCGGCGCCGCGAGAGACCCGAGCGTTCGAACGCGTCGCCGAACAGCTCATCCATCTCGCGGCGCATGCGGTCGAAGTTGGCGAACAGATCTCCGTCGGGCATGGCGCAATGCACAGGGTAATCGACCGTCTGCCAAGCTTGAGCCCGTGCCCGCCGCGGCCGCCGTGGTGTCGAGTCGGTTCGATGACGCCGTGCTTGCACTCGGCGCGCTGCTGATCGTCGGGGCGCTGCTCACCGGGCCCGCGCGGCGCCTGCGGATCCCCGCCGCCGCCGCGTTCGTGCTGGCCGGCTTCCTGCTCGGGGGCGGCGCCACCGGATGGCTGCGCTTCGACGCCCGCTCGCCGTTCGTCGCCGAGCTGGCCACCGTCGCCCTGATCGTGATCCTCCTGCGCGACGGCCTCGAGGTCGAGGGCGAGATGCTCGGAACCCAGTGGCGTCTGCCGCTGCGCAAGCTCGTCATCGCGATGCCTCTGACCGCGGTGATCGTGGCCGGCGTCACCCGGTGGTTGACCGGCCTGTCGTGGACCGAGTCGTTCCTCGTCGGCGCGCTGCTGTCGCCGACCGACCCGGTGCTCTCCTCCAGCGTCGTCACCAACCCGCGCGTCCCGCGCATCGTCCGTCATTCGCTCAACCTCGAGTCGGGGCTCAACGACGGGCTCGCGCTGCCCGCGGTGCTCGTGCTGGCGGCGGCGCTGAGCCCGGGCCACGGCGGCTTTGTGTGGTGGCGGTTCGTGCTCGAGAACCTCGGCTTCGGAACCGCCGTCGGCCTCCTCGTCGGTTTCGGCGCGGCGATCCTCATCCCGCGGGCCGTCGGGCCGCGCGGCGTTGCGCGACACCAGCGCTCGCTGCTGGCCCTCGGGGCCGGGCTGACCGCCTACGGCGTGGCCGTGCTGCTGCCCAACGGCAACGGGCTGATCGCGGTGTTCGGCGCCGCGATCGCCCTCGGCGTGCGCCGTCCCGACGTCCGCGAGGCGTTCGCCGAGCAGGCGGCCGACCTCGTGGAGATCGTCAAGCTCGGCATCTTCGTCGTCTTCGGGGCGCTCCTCACGCTCGACGGGCTGTCGCGGTCGGGCTGGGCGGCGCTCGGCGTCGTCGCCGCCACGCTGCTGCTGGCGCGGCCGGCGGCGGTGTTCATCGCGCTCATCGGCACGCGCACCGACGTCGCGACCCGCGCGTTCATGTCCTGGTTCGGCCCCAAGGGGGTGGCGACGATGACCTTCTCGATCCTCGTGCTCGCGCAGCGGGTCTCGGGCGCGGTGACGATCTTCGACCTGGCCGCGTTGACCGTCGTCGTCTCGATCGTCGTGCACGGGGCGAGCGACCGCCCGGGCGCCGAGTGGCTGGCGCGCCGCGAAGCTCAGTGACCGTCGCGGTCGGCGTCGCCGCCGGTGCCGTGCCGCGACGCATCCATGATCCAGCCCAGGACCACTGCCGCCAGGACGAAGAGGATGAATCCGCCGATCAGCGGCCAGTACATGGCGGCAACGATATCCGAATGGACGCGCGCCACGCCGCCCTCAGCGGTAGCGCGTGACCTGCTCGCTCGGCGAGGGAAACGCGAACAGCAGCCGCTCGCGGCGCTCCTGGCGAAACACGAATCGCAGCTGGCGGGGCGGACGCAGACCGTCGGGGTGCGCGGGCCGGAAGGTCGCGCACGGGCCGGCATCCTGGACCGCGCAGAGCAGGTTCTGACCGAAGAAGCACTTCTCGCAGCTGGCCTTGGCCAGCCCCCCAGCGTTCGACATACCTAAGCACCCGTTGTAAGCGATGACGGCCCGCTCGGGGCCGCCGACTGACTCCCAGGCGCGCATCAAAGCGGATCGCTCCCCGGCCGCCAAGCCCGGTTACCGGAAAACGCGGGACTTCGGAAAGGACGGGAATACCGGCAAACTGCGGGGTGTTCGCAGTCCGCACGGGCTGGCGCCGCAATTTCCGTAGCTTTGGCGGCGTGCGCTGCAGCGTCCTGGTCACCGGCGTCACGGGGTACGTCGGCTCGACGCTCGTTCCCCATCTGCTCGCCGCCGGCCACGACGTGCGGGGCCTGGCCCGCGATCCCTCCCGGGCGAGCGTCGACGTGCCGGTGCTCGCCGGCGACGCGGTCACCGGAGAGGGGCTGGCGGCGGCGCTGTGCGGCATCGACGTCGCCTACTTCCTCATCCACTCGATGGAGCCCACGGCCGCCGACCCCTTCGCCGTGCGCGAGCGCGCGGCCGCCGAGCGCTTCGCCGAGGCCGCGCGCGCCGCCGGGGTGCGGCGGATCGTCTACCTCGGGGGCCTGGCTCCGGCGAGCGGGACCGCGTCCCCGCACCTGGCCAGCCGGCTGGCGGTCGAACGGATCCTGCTTCGCAGCGTGCCCGACTCGGTCGCGCTGCGCGCCTCGATCGTCATCGGCGCGTGGTCGCGCCCGTTTCGCTTCCTCGTCCGGCTGGTCGAGCGCCTGCCGGTGATGCCGCTGCCCGCGTGGGCGGCGCGCAGGACCCAGCCGATCGACGAGCGTGACATCGTGACCGCGCTCGTCCGCGCGGGCGCCGGTGACACGGTCGGCGGTGAGACGCTCGACGTCGGCGGGCCCGACATCGTCACCTACGGCGAGTTGATCGCCCGCATCGCCGACCTGATGCTCGTGTCCCGCCCCTCCCTGTCGCTCGGCCCCATGAGCGTGACACCGGTCGCCAGCCGGATCGCGGCGCGGGTCACCGGCGAGCGACCCGAGCTGATCGCGCCGCTGATGGGCAGCCTCGAGACCGACCTGGTGGCCCGCGACGATCGCGCCGTCACCGTGCTCGCGCTCAGGTTGCACTCACTGCAGGCGGCGATCGAGCACGCCCTCGGTGAATGGGAGCGGTCGCAGACGCTGCGCGCGCGCTGATCGTCTCGCCGTTACTGTGGGCCGCGCCGATGAGCACCGTGCAGGCACAGATCGAGATCGCCGCACCGATCGATCGGGTCTGGGAGACGATCATGGACCCCCGGCGTCTGGGCGACTGGGTGACGATCCACCGCTCGGTGTCGGAGATCTCGCAGATGCCGCTGCGCGAGGGGTCGACGATGCGCCAGACCGTCGCGGTGCGCGGAGTCAGCTTCCACGTGCAATGGCGGCTGGCGTCGCTGCGCGCACCCCACAGCGCACACTGGGAGGGCGGCGGCCCGGCGCGATCCACCGCGGTCATCCGCTACGAGCTGACGCCGGGCCCCGACCGCGCGACCCTGTTTCGCTATACGAACGAGTTTCACCCGCCGGGCGGGGCCCTGGGCAACGTCGCGGGCCGGGTGATCGTCGGCGGGATCTCCGAGCGCGAGGCCCACGCCTCACTGCTGCGCCTGAAGGCGCTGCTCGAAGGCGACTGAGTGTGTTTTCCTACCGTGGGGTATCGTGTCCACATACTCGTATCGCCCGCTCGGAGGTGGCTTGACGTTGGCAGATTTCGTTGACAGTACGGTGAAGGACATCGACAGTCGCTTGGCCGAGCTCAGGCTCGAGGTGACAAAGCTCGAAGCTGCGCGCTCGGCCCTCGTCGGCTCCCGACGGGGACCGGGGCGGCCACGCGCGAGCAACGGAGCCTCCGCGCCGCAGCGCTCGACCCGTCGTGCCAGCCGTCCGCGCGGCCGTCGCGGTGGCAATACTCGCGCCAACCAGGCGCTCGACCTCGTGCGCGAGACCCCCGGGATCACCATTCCGCAGATCGCCGAGGCGCTGAAGATCGAGCCCAACTACCTCTACCGGGTCATGCCCAAGCTCGTCCAGGACGGCCAGGTTCGCCGCGAGGGCCAGGGTTGGCACCCGGCGGGCAACGCCGCGACGAGCCCGCCGGAGTGATCGGCCGCGGCGCCGACCGCCGCGATCGCGAACGGCGATCGCGGCGGGCGCCGCGCCCCGGGCTCAGATCAGCCCGAGCTGCGTGACCGCATCGCGCTCCTCGCCGAGCTCGGCGATGGTGGCGTCGATGCGCTCGCGCGAGAAGTCGTCGAGCTCGAGTCCCTCGACGACGGTGTACTCCCCGTTGCGACACGTGCACGGGTAACCCGCGAAGATGCCTTCGCGGACGCCGTAGGTTCCGTCGGAGGCGATCGCCATCGACACCCAGTCCGCCTCGGGCGTTCCCAGCACCCAGTCGCGGACGTGGTCGACGGCCGCGTTGGCCGCCGAGGCCGCGCTCGACGCGCCCCGCGCCTCGATGATCGCGGCGCCGCGCTTCTGCACGGTGGGGATGAAGTCCGACTCGACCCAGTCGCGGTCGCCGATCGCGTCGGCGGCGCTTGAACCGTTGACCTTGGCATGGAACACGTCGGGGTACTGGGTGGCGGAGTGGTTGCCCCAGACCGTCATGTTCGTCACCTCGGCGACCGCCACGCCGACCTTGGCGGCCACCTGCGCGATCGCGCGATTGTGGTCCAGGCGCATCATCGCGGTGAACCGTTCACGCGGGATGTCGGGCGCGTTGGACTGGGCGATCAGGCAGTTCGTGTTGGCCGGGTTGCCGACGACCAGGACCTTGATGTCAGACGCGGCGTTCGCGTTCAGCGCCGCGCCCTGGGGCTTGAAGATGCCGCCGTTGGCCTCGAGCAGGTCGCCGCGCTCCATCCCCTTGGTCCGCGGGCGGGCGCCGACGAGCAGGGCGATGTTGGCGGAATCGAAGGCCTGGTCGGGATCGTCGTAGATGTCCACGCCGCGCAGCAGCTCAAACGCGCAATCGTCGAGCTCCATCGCGGTGCCCTCGGCGGCCTTGACGGCGTCGGGGATCTCGAGCAGGGAGAGCTTGACCGGCGTGTCGGCGCCGAGGAGCTGTCCCGAGGCGATGCGGAACAGCAGCGCGTAGCCGATCTGTCCCGCGGCGCCCGTGACGGCCACCTTTACTGGTTGGTTGTCCATTTCTCAGCGAACGCTCACTTTCGTGGTCTGTGTTGATCAGGCCCCATTGCCGCCGGCGCGCCGTGGACCGAGATCCACTCCGTAGACCCGCGACAGCTTCTCCCTCAGATAGGCGGTGTAGGGAGCCGCCGCGATCGGCGCTCCGGTCGCGGACTGCAACAGCTCCGCGGTGGTGAACTTCGACCCGTGGCGGTGGATGCGGTCCCGCAGCCACTCCCGCAGCGGCGCCAGGTCACCGTCGGCCAGCTGCGCCTCGAGCTCGGGGATATCCTCGCGCACGCGCGCCCACAGCTGACCGGCGATCAGGTTGCCGAGCGCGTAGGTTGGAAAGTAACCGAAGCTCGCGCCCGACCAGTGCACGTCCTGGAGCACGCCGTGGGCGTCGTCGGTCACCTGCACCCCGAGGTCGGAGCGCATCCGGTCGTTCCACGCCTCGGGCAGCTCCGACACCGCCAGCCGGCCGTCGACAAGCGCCTGTTCGAGCTCGAAGCGCAGCACGATGTGCAGCCCATAGGTGGCTTCGTCGGCCTCGACGCGGATGAAGTCGGGCTTGACCCGGTTGACCGCGGTGAACAGGCGATCGGCGTCGAGGTCGGAGAGCTCACCCTGGGCCAGTGCCGCGATCCGCGGCGCCAGCACCGTGCAGAACGCGCGGCCGCGGCCGACCATGTTCTCCCACAACCGACTCTGCGACTCGTGCATGCCCAGCGACTCGCCCGATCCCAATGGCGTGCGCATCAGCGACGGCGCCAGGCCCGCCTCGTAGAGGCCGTGGCCGCACTCGTGCATCGATCCGTACAGGCCCATCGGCCAATAGCCCTCATCCCAGCGGTTGGTGATGCGGACATCCCCGGAACCGATCCGCAGGGCGAACGGGTGGACGGTGTCATCCATCCGCCACGCGTCCGCGGTGAAGCCCATCATGCCCACCACCTCGGCGACGAGGCGCCGCTGTCCGTCGATGGCGAAGCGCGCGTGCAGCGGCGTCTCGGACACCGGCGGAGCGGCCGCCACCGCGGCGATGAGCGCCACCAGGTCGGTCCGCAGCTCCTCGAACAGGGCGGCGACCTGGGCGGTGGGCATGCGCGGCTCGTAGTCGTCGAGCAGCACGTCGTAGGCGCAGCTGAAGTCCGGGTCGTCGAGGTGACACTCGACGTAGCGCCGGGTCAACTCGAGGTTGTGCGACAGGTAGGGCGCGAAGGCGCGGAAGTCTGACGCCGCGCGAGCCGCCGCCCACGCCTCGTGACCGACCGACGCCGCGCGGGCGAGCTCGGCCGCCAGCGCGGAGGGCACCCGACGGGCCTTGTCATAGTCGCGCCGGGTCAACCACACCAGGCGCGCGTCGTCGGAGTCAGGGTCGGCCGCGTCACCGGCGCCGTCGAGCTGCGCCGCCGCGGCGTCGAGCAGCCGGCCCGTCTCGCCGGCGACGAACATCTCGTGGCGGATGCGGGCCAGCGTGGCCAGCGATTCCGCGCGGGCGGCGCCGCCCCGGGCGGGCATCATCGTCTGCTGATCCCAGCTCGCCAGCGAGGCGGCGTGGTCGAGGTCGGAGAGCTGGTAAAGCCTCTCCCTGAGGGCGTCGATGTGGCTCATTCGTTCTCTTCTGGTTCTCCGGACTCAGACACTATTGCTGTGCGACCATTGCAGCATGTTCAGGCAATCCAGATCCGTGCGGCTGTTCAACGCCTTCGGATTCAGGATCGGGGCGGACATCAGCTGGTTCGTGGTCCTGTTCCTCATGATCTACCTGCTCTCGCAGCCGTTTCGCGAGACGCTGCACAGCTCTGACGGGATCGCGTACCTGACCACGGTGATCAGCGTTCTGCTGCTGTTCGCCTCGATGCTCGCCCACGAGCTCGGGCACGCGCTCGTCGCCCGGCGCCAGGGCATCGAGGTGGCGGGGATCGACCTGTATCTGTTCGGCGGCCTGACGCAGATGAGCCGCGACGTGGCGACCGCCGCGGAGGACTTCAAGGTCGCCGTCGCCGGCCCGCTGGCCACCCTCGGGGTGATCGCACTCTGCGTCGCGGTCGACATCGCGCTCGTCGGCCCCCATCGTCTGCTGCACGCGATCGTGCTCGACTCCGACATCCAGATCACCCCCGTGCTCCTGTGCCTGAGCTGGCTGCTGCCGATGAACGTGCTGCTGCTCGTGTTCAACCTCGTGCCGGCGCTGCCGCTCGACGGCGGGCGGATCGCCCGCGCCGCGATCTGGGGGGCGACCGGGGATCGGCGGCGCGCGACCGCGGTCTCGGCGCGCCTCGGGCAGGGGTTCGCGCTCGTGCTCGCCGCCGCGGGACTGTGGCTGGGCGTCTCGGCGCGCAGCTTCGCGGGCCTGTGGCTGATCGCGCTCGCCTTCCTGCTCTACCAGTCGGCGCGCGGCGCGCTCGTGCAGTCGGCGCTGAACGAGCGCATCGAGGGGGTCCGCGTGCGCGACATCATGGACACCCAGCCGGTGTCGATCCCCGCCGCCACGCCGGTCGGCCTCGCGCTCGAGGAGTACTTCCTGCGCTATGGCTGGTCGTGGTTTCCGGTCGTCGACGAGTCCGGCCGGCTGACCGGGATCGCCGAGCAACCCCGCGCCCAGGCGGCGGCCGACGCCGGCGAGGGGTGGTTGACGATCGGCTCGGCGCTCGCCGACGGCGGCATCAACGCCTGGCGCGTGCAGCAGGACCGACCGATCTCCGAGCTGCTCGGCTCGGAGTCACTCGGCCGCCTCGGCGCGGTCATGGCGGTCGACGGCGACGGGGTGCTCCGCGGCGTGGTGACGATCGAGCAGGTGCGCCGGGCGCTGCGCTCGGCGGTCGGGACCTCGGCGGCCTGACCGCCGCGCCGCCCGCGGCGCGGCGTGGCCGAGCGCCGGGCTTCCCTATATTGGTGAGTCGTGCCCTCACACGACGTGCTGATCATCGGGGCCGGGCTCGCGGGCCAGCGAGCGGCCCTGGCCGCCGCCCAGACGGGCGCCACGGTGGCGATCATCTCGAAGGTCCACCCGGTGCGTTCGCACTCCGTCGCCGCCGCCGGCGGCATCAACGCCGCGCTGAACCCCGAGGACACGTGGGAGTCGCACGCGTTCGACACGATCAAGGGGTCGGACTACCTCGGTGATCAGGACGCGATCGAGATCATGTGCCGTGAGGCGCCGAACGAGATCCTCTGGCTCGAGCACGCCGGCGTCACCTTCCACCGCTCGGAGACCGGCAACCTCGGCACGCGGGCCTTCGGTGGCGCCTCGGCGGCGCGCACCTACTACGTCGCCGACATCACCGGCCACGCGATCCTGCACGTGCTCTACGAGCAGCTGATGAAACACTCCGCGACCGTCGACCGATTCGAGGAGTGGTTCACCACCGACCTGCTCCAGGACGACGAGGGCCGCTGCAACGGCGCCATCTGCCGCAACCTGCGCAACGGCGAGCTGCAGGTGTTCGACGCCAAGGCCGTCATCCTCGCCTGCGGCGGCGCCGGCCAAGCCTACAAGCCGACCACCAACGGGCTGATCGTCACCGGCGACGGGATCGCGCAGGCGTATCGGATCGGCGCCCGGCTGATGGACATGGAGATGATCCAGTACCACCCGACGACGCTGGCGGGCAACGGCCTCCTGATCACGGAGGGCGCCCGCGGCGAGGGCGCGCAGCTGTTCAACGCCGAAGGCGAGCGCTTCATGGAGAAGTACGCGCCGAACAAGCTCGAGCTCGCCTCGCGCGACGTCGTCTCCCGGGCCGAGCAGACCGAGATCAACGAGGGCCGCGGCTTTCCCGACGGGACCGTCGCGCTCGACATCACGAAGGTCCCGCGCCGGCGCACGCTCGAGTCGCTGCGCGAGATCGTCAACATCGGCCGCGACTTCGCCGGCGTCGACATCACGCGCGAGCCGATCCATATCCACCCCGGCCAGCACTACATCATGGGCGGGGTCAAGACCGACATCTACGGCCAGACGACGATCCCGGGCCTCTACGCCGCCGGCGAGGTGGCCTGCGTCTCGGTCCACGGCGGCAACCGGCTCGGCGCCAACTCGCTGCTCGACACGCTCATCTTCGGTCGCCGCTCGGGCGAGCACGCCGCCGGGCAGGCGCTGCACATGCCGATGCCCAGCACGCCGTCGACGCGCGTGACGAGCACCGAGAAGGAGATCCGGGCGATCATCAACCGACCGCAGGGCGGACGCCGGCTGGCCGCGATCAAGGACGAGCTCGGCGAGACGCTGAACCAGTACGTCGCGGTGTTCCGCGACGCCGACGGCCTGCGCACGGCCCACGAGATCGTGCGCCGGCTCAAGGAGCAGGCGCGGTCGGCGACGATCGACGACCACGGCACCGTGTTCAACCAGGACGTGATCGGGGCGTTCGAGCTCGGCTACATGCTCGACTGCGCGGAGGCGATCGTCGTGGCGGCGATCGAGCGCAAGGAGTCGCGCGGCGCGCAGTTCCGCACCGATTTCCCGCAGCGCAACGACGACGAGTGGCTCAAGCACGTCGACATCTCGGTCAACGGAGAGGACGTCCCCACGGTCAGCTATTCCCCGGTGACGATCACCCGCTGGGAGCCCCAGGAAAGGTCCTACTAAGTGCCACAGTATCTGTTGAAGTTGCGCCGCTACGACCCCCGATCGGGCGAGGCCGCGTATTGGGACGAGCACCGGGTCGACCTCGGGGGCCGCAGCTCGGTGCTCGACGCGATCCTCAAGGTCCGCGACGAGGTCGACGGCTCGGTCGGCATCCGCTGCTCCTGCCAGCAGGCGATCTGCGGCTCGTGCGGCGTGCGGATGAACGGAAGGCCGGGCCTGGCCTGCAACACCCACCTCGAGGAGGCCGCGGCGCGCGACTTCGGCGTCGGCTGGAACCCCTCCGAGGAGGGCGACGAGGTTCCGGCGGGCGTGATCGAGGTCGAGCCGATGGGCAACATGCCGGTCATCCGCGACCTGATCGTCGACATGGACGCGGTGCACTGGAAGAAGATCCAGCGCGTCAGCCCCTACCTGATCAACCAGCAGCCGGTTCCCGAGCGCGAGTACATCGTGCCCCACGAGAACATGGTGGACATCACGCAGTCGATGGCCTGCATCCAGTGCGGCGCCTGCGTATCGGACTGCCTGTCGATGGAGATCGACCCCGGGTTCATCGGCCCCGCCGCGCTGGCCAAGGCCTATCGCTTCGTCGGCGATCCGCGCGACGCCGAGCACCACGAGCGCCTCGAGGACCTCTCCGAGGACGAGCACGGCATCTACGACTGCACCCACTGCTTCAACTGCATCGACGCGTGTCCGAAGGGCGTCGACCCGATGAGCCAGATCATGCGCTTGCGCCGCCGCGCCGGCACCGACGAGAAGATCGTCGACCGCAACAACGGCCATCGTCACGAGGACACGATCGCGACCCTGGTGCGCGACTACGGGCTGCTGCACGAGGCCGAGATGCTGCCCCGCAGCTACGGGGGCAACTCGTGGTTTGGCAAGTTCCACCCGGCGGCCGGCCAGGTGCTGCTGCGGTCTCTGCCCTCGATCGTTCCCGCGGTGCTCCGGCGCAAGGTCAACATCAAGATCGCGGTCTTCGGCCACAAGATCCCCAAGCCCGATCTCGATGCCGTCAAGAAGCTCTACGCGAAGATCGAGGGCCGTGAGCAGCGCGTCGAGCTGAACCTGTACGTGTCGGGGTTCGAGGACGAGCCCGAGGCGCCTCCCGCCGAGACCCACGGCACGGGCGCGCCGCAGGACGACGGGCCGGCCACCTCGCCCCACGAGCTCGAAGCCGCGAGCGAAAGCGAGTCATCATGAAGGTCGCATACTGGCCGGGCTGCGTGAGCCGCGGGTTCACGCCGGAGCTGCACGGGTCGATGGCCAAGGTCGCCCCGCTGCTCGACCTCGAGCTGATCGAGCTCGATCGCGCCGCCTGCTGCGGCGCCGGCGTCATCGCCGAGCACAACCAGGAGCTCGCCGACACCCTGAACGCGCGCACGTTCGCGCTCGCCCAGCAGACCGACGGCGCGCTGATGATGAACATCTGCTCGACCTGCCAGGGCGCCCAGTCCGAGTGCCAGCAGCGCCTCGACGCCAACACCGAGTACCGCCGGCAGATCAACGAGAACCTCGCCGACGAGAGCCTCACCTACGAGAAGGGCCTGACCAATCTGAACCTGCTGTGGCTGCTCGTCGAGGAGATCGGCCTCGACACCCTGCGGTCCAAGGTCACCCGCCCGCTGACCGACCTGAAGGTCGGGCCGTTCTACGGCTGCTACATCGTGCGCCCGGCGTCGCGGCTCGGCGTCGACGAGGAGCATCCGCGCGACCGCTACATGCACATGGTCATCGAGGCGCTCGGCGGCACGGTGATCGATTACGCCGGCGTGTACAAGTGCTGTGGCTTTCCCATCATCACGATGAACATGGACGCGTCACTGAAGATGGCCGGTCGTCACGTCGGCGACGCCATCGACGCCGATGCCGACTGCCTCGTCGTGCCCTGCCCGCTGTGTCACCTCAACCTTGACCTGCAGCAGCCGCTGGCGGCCAAGCAGGTCGGTCGCGAGCTCGGACTGCCGATCCTGCACCTGCCGCAGCTGCTCGGCCTGGCCCTGGGCCTCGAGCCCAAGGAGCTCGGGATGAGCAAGCACGTGGTCAAGCCGACCTCGGTCATCGACTGGTCGGCGTCGGTCGTGGCCGGCGCGACGGCCTGAGCGTCACGCCCAGGGAGCGCCGAAGCGCTGGTCCGAGCGTCACGCCCAGGGAGCGCCGAAGCGCTCGCTGAGCGTCACGCCCAGGGTGCGCCGAAGCGCTCGCTGAACACGAACTCCGACACCGGCCGGCGGCTGAGCTTCCGCGGCCAGCGGTCCTCCCGATAGCCGACCGAGATATGGCCGGCGACCGCGGCCTCGTCGGGGATCGCGAGCAGCTCGCGCAGCGCCGGCTCGGCGGGAACGAGCAGCGTCGTGAACGACGCGCCGAGCCCCTCGTGGCGCAGCCCGAGCAGGACGTTGTGCACGAACGGATAGATCGAGGCCCCGCCGACGATGCTCGGACGGTCAAGCTCTGCGTCGGTGATCGCCAGATCCTCCACCAGCGAGCAGACGACGAGATGGACCGGGACCTCGTCGAAGCTGCGCGCGTACTCGTCGGCGCCGCGGAGCATCGCCAGCCGCCCGGGCGGCAGCCCGCTCGCCTCCGGCGCCGCGAGCGCATCCCGGCCGCCGGTCGAGCGCATGTAGCGCTCCCACGGCTCCTGGTAGAGCTCGCGCATCCGCCGGCGCTTGTCGCGATCGGTGACGACGATCACCCGCCAGCCCTGCCGGTTGCCGCCGCTCGGGGCGAACCGGGCGTTGTCGAGCACGCGCTCGAGCACCTCGCGGGGCACCGGCCGATCGGTGAAGGAGCGCGTCGACGGCGTCCCGCGCATCAGCTCGTAGATCGGGTCGTGCCCCTCGTCGGCGGTCACGCGGCCGACCCGGGGCGGCGCGTCGTCGGCGGTCACGCGGGCGAGCCGGCGCGGTCGGCCGCGAGCAGCTCGGCGATCTGCACGGCGTTGGTGGCGGCGCCCTTGCGCAGGTTGTCGGAGACGACCCACATCGACAGCGCCCGTGGATGGGACTCGTCTGCGCGGATGCGGCCCACGAACACCTCGTCGCGCCCCTCGGCCTGCAGCGGGGTGGCGACCTCGGGGGCAAGCGACACGCCGGGCGCGCGGGCCAGCAGCTCACGAGCCTGCGCGGCGCTCAGCGGCGCGCGCGTCTGCACGTTGACCGCCTCGGAGTGCGCCGTGCGCACCGGCACCCGGACGCAGGTGACCGCGACGCCGATCGACTCGTCCTCGAGGATCTTGCGCGTCTCGAACATCATCTTGCGCTCCTCGTCGGTGTGATCGTCGCCGTCGACGAAGTTGCCCGCCGCCCCGATGACGTTGAACGCGATCGGCTCGGGGTAGATCCCGGGCGCCGGCATCGGCATGCCGTGCAGCGAGGCGCGCGCCTGGGCGTCGAGCTCGTCCACGGCCGCCCTGCCGGTGCCCGACACCGACTGGTACGTGGCGACGACGAGACGCTCGATCCCGACCGCGCGGTGGATCGGCGCGAGCGCGACCATCAGCTGCATCGTCGAGCAGTTCGGGTTGGCGATCAGCCCGTGGTGGGC
Source organism: Solirubrobacterales bacterium (assembly GCA_019240115.1). Classification (GTDB taxonomy): domain Bacteria; phylum Actinomycetota; class Thermoleophilia; order Solirubrobacterales; family Solirubrobacteraceae; genus Palsa-465. Next base: position 19,832 of record JAFAYV010000007.1, read on the forward strand.
GGCGAGGGCGTGCGGGTTGACCTCGGAGACGACGAGCGGGACCGTGGGATCGCGTCGGAACGCCGACGAGTTGTCGACGACGACCGCGCCGTGATCGGCGAACCGCCGCGCCCACGCGCGCGACGTCGAGGCGCCCGCCGAGAACAGCGCGATGTCGAAGCCGTCGAGGTCGGCGTCGTCGTCGAGCACCCGGACGGCGCGGCCGTCGACCTCGGCGCCCCGCGAGCGCTCGGAGGCGAAGGGAACGATCACGTCGGCCGGGAACGCGCGCTGCGCCAGGAGCGTGAGCATCGTGCGACCGACGGCGCCGGTCGCCCCCACCACGGCCACCCGCATCATCGCGGACCGTGCTCGGGTTGGATGCCGCCCTCGCCGAGCTCGAACGCGGCGTGCAGCGCGCGGACCGCCTGGGGCACGTCGCCCGAGCGGATGACGCACGAGATCTTGATCGCCGAGGTCGAGATCATCTCGATGTTGATCCCCTCGCCGGCGAGCGTCTTGAACACCTTGCCGGCGACGCCGGGATGCGAGCGCATGCCGGCGCCGACGATCGACACCTTGCCGATCTCGCGGTCGGTGTCGACCGTCTTGATGCCCAGCTCGGTCTGCACCGGCGCGAGCGCCGCCTCGGCGGCCCGCAGGTCCTCGGTGCCGATCGTGAACGAGACCTCGGCGTCGGCGCCCTCGGTGCGCGGCTCGTTCTGGATGATCGTGTCGACATTGCAGTTGGCGTCGGCGAGCGCCATGAAGATCGAGGCCGCCGCGCCGGGACGGTCGGGCACGCCCACGAGGGTGATCCGGGCCTCCTCGGTGTTGTGGGTGACCGCGGTGATGAGCGGGTGTTCCATGGTCTCGTCCTCTCCGAGCACAACGGTACCGGGCGCCGGGTCAAAGCTCGATCGGCAGTGCATGCGCACCCCGTGGGTGCGGGCGTACTCGACCGAGCGCAGCTGCAGCACCTTGGCTCCCGAGGCGGCCATCTCGAGCATCTCCTCGAAGCTGACGTAGGGCAGCTTGCGCGCGTCGGGGACGAGCCGCGGGTCGGCGCTGAACACCCCCGCGACGTCGGTGTAGATCTCGCACACCTCGGCTCCGATCGCGGCCGCCACCGCGACCGCCGTCGTGTCCGAGCCGCCACGGCCGAGCGTGGTCACGTCGCGGCTCGTGGAGACGCCCTGAAAGCCCGCCACGAGCACGATCAGTCCCTGGTCTAGGGCTTCGCTGATCCGCATCGCGCGAACGTCGACGATCCGCGCCTTGGTGTGGCTGGTGTCGGTCACGATCCCCGCCTGGGAGCCGGTGAGCGAGATCGCGCGGTGCCCGAGGTCGTTGATCGCCATCGCGCACAGCGCGCACGAGATCCGCTCGCCGGTGGACAGCAGCATGTCCATCTCGCGCGGGTCGGGGTTGCGCGAGACCTCCTCGGCCATCGCGATCAGCTCGTCGGTGGTCTTGCCCCGCGCCGACAGGACCGCGACCACGCCCTTGCCCGACTCGCGCTGGGCGACGATCCGCCGCGCCGCGGCCTGGATCCGGTCGGCGTCGGCGACCGAGGTGCCGCCGAACTTCATCACCACGGTCTCGGACACGGCTCGGGAGGGTTCGCCGGCGGCGGCGGCCGGCGTGTTGACGGAGGAGCTCATCGGTCAGGCGCTGCGGCGGCCGGCGAAGGCCCGGCCGAGGGTGAGCTCGTCAGCGTATTCGAGGTCGGCGCCGACCGGCAGGCCGCTCGCCAACCGGGTGACCGCCAGCTCGGGCCGCCGTTCGCGCAGCCCGTCCGCGATGTGCAGCGCGGTCGCCTCCCCGGTCGTCGTGGGGTTGGTGGCGATGACGACCTCGCGGGCCTCGTCGTCGACCGCCCGGGCGTACAGCTCGGCGATCTTCAGGTGCTCGGGGTCGACGCCGTCGATCGGGGACAGCGCGCCGCCGAGCACGTGGTAGCGCCCGGCGAACTCGTGCGTGCGCTCGATCGAGATGACGTCCGAGGGCTCCTCGACGACGCAGATGAGCGCCGAGTCGCGCCGCGTGTCCTCGCAGATCCGGCACCGCGGTCCGTCGGCGAGGTTGAAGCACACCTCGCACAGCCCGATCCGCTGTTTGACCTCGCGGATCGCGTCAGCGAGCGCGGTCGCCTCCTCCTCGGACTGGCGCAGGATGTGGAACGCGAGCCGCTGCGCGGTGCGTCCGCCGACGCCGGGCAGCCTGCCCAGCTCGGTGATGAGCCGTTGGACGGGAGGCGCGTACATGTCGGTAATCGTCTCGAGCGGAGCGGGCGGGGCGAGCGGGGGGCGGGGCGAGCGTGGGGGCGGGGCGAGCGGGGCGAGCGGGGCGAGCGGGGCGGGGCCTACATCCCGGGCAGCCCGAGGCCGCCCAGGCCGCCGCCGGGACCGCCGAGCCCGCCGGTGATCCCGCCCATCTTCTCGGCGGCGAGCTCCTGCGAGGCCCGCAGCGCCTCGTTGACTGCGGCCAGCACCGTGTCCTGGAGCATCTCGACGTCCTCGGGGTCGACCGCCTCGGGGTCGATCGTGATCGACTTGATGACGCCGTCGCCGGTCGCCTGGACGGTCACCATCCCGCCGCCGGCCGCCGCCTCCACGGTCTCGTCCTTCAGCGACTCCTGGGCGGCCATCATGTCGGCCTGCATCTTCTGGGCCTGCTTGAGCAGCTGGTTCATGTTCGGCTGGGGCATCGTGGCTAGCCCTCCTGGTCGGGGTCGTCGAGCACTTCCTGAGCGTCGAACTCCTCCACGAGGCGTTTGACGAGCTCGTCCTGGCTGATCGTGTCGGCCGTGCCCGACTCAAGCTCGGCGTCGTCGCGCAGCTCGTAGCGCAGCGCGAGCGTTGCGCCGAGCATCGAGCGCAGCGCGTCGGCCACCGATCGGCGGTAGTCGTCCTGCTCGGCCTTACGCTTGAGAAACGCCTTGCCGGCGGGGAAGGCGACGGTCAGGCCTCCGTCGGCGAGCGACACCGGGGTGGTGTCGGCGAGCAGGGCGGCGAGCATCTGGTTCTCCTCGCGGACCAATTCGATGACCGCCGGCCAGCAGGCGGCGACCGTCTCGAGCTCCGGGGCCCGGCCGGCATGCCCACCGTTGGGCCCGGGGGGCGGCGGCGAGTCGGCGGGGGCCGCGGGGGCCGGGGCGGCGTTGACGGGTGGCAGCGCGCCATTGGTGGGCTTCACCACCTGGCCCCACGCCGGGACCATGCTCAAGGCGGCGAACAAACAGGTGGTTCTCATCGGATTCCTCCATTCCCCAGGGACGCCGAGTCGTCGTACCTGCTCCTCTGCAGGTTGGCGATCTTGTGGGCATAATAATTGCTCTGCGCGTCGAAGGACGCCATCAGGG
>JAFAYV010000019.1 GCA_019240115.1 Solirubrobacterales bacterium
TGCTGCTCATAATCGGCGACAAAGCTGGCAAACCACTGGCCCGCCGTCCCCCACGGCTGACTGACCGTCGAATCACAGCAGCTCACGCTGCTGATGCTCGGCGCCACGATCTTGGCCGTCGGATCGCCCTGCTTGATCGCGTTGACCCACGCATCGAACTGCCCGCCGAACACGCTCGGCGACACGTCGTCGCTGGACGAATCATCGACCTCGTTGCCGATGCTGTAGTAGTTGCCATCCGTCCCGATCGACGACTGCACACCCCGAACCTCGGCCAGCATGGCGCTCGTATTCAACGCGCACGGCGTATCGATGCACGAGTGCGGATCGCTCTGCTTGGGCGTCGAGGCGGGCACATCACTGGCGAACCCATCGGTCCGCAGCACGTAACCGGTGTTGAACGCCGGCAGGAAGCGATAACCCTCGCGCAGCATCTGCGGCTGGTTGGTGAAGTCGGAGAACTGGAGCCCGCCGCTCCACCATTTCGTGTCAAATTGCCTCAGGTCTCCGGGATACACCACCTGGTCAGGCGAATAGTTCGCCACCGCGAAGAACGACTGCGGGATCGCGCCGGGGGCGCCCGGCGCTGAGGTTCCCGATCCGCCGGCCGAGACGGGAGACGCCGGCCGAGGCCCGGTGCGCTTCGGTCGCCCGCGCCGGCGATGCGGATGCTTGCGCCGGCGTCGGGTCGTGCGATGCCGATCTGCGTGCGTGCGATGCCTACCGGCATGGCGCCGGCGTCGCCGGGCGCTTCGATCGTGTCGTGGAGATCGGCTCGTCGGACGTTTCGGGGCAGGGCGCGAATCGCCGGCCGGACTGGTGACCGGATTTGCACGAGCCGCCACGGACGCGGCTGCCCGCTCCGTCTGCCCGATGCACGCAAGTCCGACAAGCGCGAGAGTCAGGACGGCGAACAGAAGACAGGCGAGGGCCCGGAGGCGAGACGTCGCCGAGGCCGTGAGGCGAGGCTGGGAGGGGTCCATGGCCAGTTGATCGGCTCACATCGCATACGACTGAACCACCTCGGTGGCCTTGGACGAAAGGTGGAGCCGGTCGCCAGCGTCCGTAACGCCGTCGCGGAACGGCGGTGGCGCAATTCCCCCGGTTCAAGGCAAGCGCTCAGGGATCATTGAGGTGTCAGATGCCTGCGACGGCCACGCCTGCCGACCACCCCGGCGGCGGCCCTCACCCGGCGCCGTCGGCCGTCCGCGCGTGCAGGAGCGCGTCGGCGACGTCGGCGACGACGGCCGGGATCGCGCGCACGTCGGTCTCGGTCGTGCGGTGGTTGACGATGCAGGCGCGTAGGCAGGTGACTCCGTCGAGCTCGGCCGAGGCGAGCAGGATGCGTCCGTCGGCGGCGACCGCCTGGGCGAGCGCGGCGTTGTGCATGTCGGCGTCGATCCCCGCGGGCGCGCGGTGGCGAAAGCACACCGCCGAGAGCTGCGGGGCGACGAGCAGCTCGAAGCGGGGGTCGGCGTCGACGAGGGCGGCGAGCAGCTGCGCCTGCTCGAGGTTGCGCTGCACCGCGTGGCGGATCGCGTCGGCGCCGTGGACGGTGAACGCCAGCCACAGCTTCAGGCCCCGCAGGGGGCGCGAGTACTCGAGCGTGTGGTCGACGGCCAGCGACCGGCCCCCGTGGAGCATGTAGCTCTCCTCGTGGGAGAACGCCCGCTCGAGCGCCTCGAGGTCGTGCATCAGCAGGACGCTGCAGGCCTTGGGCACGTAGAGCCACTTGTGGGCGTCGACGGTCGCCGAGTCGGCGCGCGCCAGGCCACGGAACAGCCCGCCCGCGCGCTCGGTGGCGGCCGCCGGCAGGCCGTAGGCGCCGTCGACGTGGAGCCAGAGGTCGCGCGCCTCACAGAGGTCGGCGAGCGCGTGCAGGTCGTCGACCGCGCCGGTCAGCGTCGTGCCCGCCGTGGCGACGACGGCGACCGGCACGACGCCCGCGCGCCGGTCGGCGTCGATCGCCTCCGCGCACGCCGCGGGATCCATCCGGCGCGCGCCGTCGAGCGGGATCGCGCGGACGTTGCGCCCGCCGATCCCGAGCACCTCGGCGGCCCGCCGGACCGAGTAGTGCGCCTCGCGCGAGCAGTACAGCGCGAGCCGGCGGCCGGCGGCGCCGTCGCTGCGACACCCCGGCACCGCCCGTTCGCGCGCCGCGGTCAGCGCGGTCAGGTTGGCGATCGTGCCCCCGGCGGCGAGCGCCCCCACGGCCGCCGGATCGAAGCCGAGGAACTCCCCGAGCCAGCGGATCGTCTGCGCCTCGAGCAGGTCGGCGCCCCCGGCGCTGGTGGCGACGTTGACGTCGTGCGAGGCCATCAGCGCGTCCCCGAGCACCCCGATCTCGAGCCCCGAGGAGCCGATGTAGGCGAAGAAGCGCGGACGCGCCTGGGCGAGCGAGACGTCGAGGACGTCTGCGGCGGCGTCGAGCGCCGCGCGCGGCGACGATCCCTCCCCCGGCAGCGGTGCCCTCAGCAGCTGCAGCTGACGCTCGCCGGGCACGGGCTGCTCGGGGCGTGCGCGATCGAAGCTGCGCCAGGCGTCGAGGATGAGGCTCGCGGCGTGCTCGAGGACGAGCTCGCGGTCGGCGAGGGGCAGAGCCGGATCGGTCTCGGCGGGCACCGCGAGGACGTTAGAAGCCACGGCGCGCCGGCGCCTCACGGAGTGCCGGCATCGTCGCCGTCGGCGACGGCGTCGGCGTAGGCGGCCGCCAGCCGGCCCCACACCTCTCCGGTCTTGGCGCGTCGCGGCGGCCCGGCCGCTCCGAGGCGCTCCCAGCCCCGCTGCTCGAGCCGTACGGCGGTCCCCGACTCCCGTGCGGCGAAGGTCACCTCGATCTCGGTCGCCTCGCGGGGATCGAAGAACAGATGCCACGCGTAGCGCAGGCGGTGCGGCGGCTCCCAGTCGAGCACGCGGCCCCAATCGTGGGTGGCGCCGTCGCGACCGCGCTCGACGATCCGCCCGCCGGGCCGCGGCTCGAACGTGATCGCCGCTGGGTCGCCGCTGATCGTGTGCGAGGCCGGCCACCAGGTCGCGCAGCGCCGCGTCCACGCGTCGAACGCCCGCGCGGGATCGACGCCCACCTCGAACTCGACGACGAGCGGCTCAGCGCTCATCGGCCGGCGCGTTCTCGGCGACGATGCGAAACCGCGCGACGGCGTTGCCCCAGGTCGCGACGAAGTAGTCGCGGATCGCCTCCACGCCGTCGTCGTGCAGCTGATAGATGTGGCGCGTCCCGTGGGGTCGGTCGATGACCAGGCCGGCGCTCTTGAGCAGACGCAGGTGGCGCGAGACGGCAGGGCGGCTGATCGGAAGCCGGTCGGCGATCTGCTGGACCGAGTGGCCGCCCTCGCCGAGAATCTCAAGGATCGCCCGCCGGTTGGCGTCGCCGAGCGCGTCGAGCGCCTCGCGATGCAGCTCGGCTCTCATCGGGACGCTTGCGATCTGATCGGTAGCTTGTAAGTTACCGTAACACGTAGGCTACCAGAGGAGAGGATCACATGCCACAAGCCGTCTCCGGCAAGGGCGCCGGCACCCGCGAGGACCCGTGGATCCTGACCACGCCCCCGGGGCGGTCGGAGTATCGCGCCTATCGCGACGAGTCGGCCGATCCGCCGGCGCTCGTCGTCACCGTCGGCAGCACCGAGCTGCGCTATCGCCTCGAGTGCATCGACGACCTGCACCGGATGCTCGCCGAGCGCGGCGACTGGGTCGCGCTCGGCAACGCCGACGAGAACAAGCCCGCGCCGGAGGACTCGGTCGAGGCCTGGGGCCGGTCGCCCGAGAACCCGATCGGCGGCTGGTACGGCCTTCGGAAGGGGCTCCGCGGGCGCTTTGGCAACTACGTTCCGCCGGTGCTCGAGCACCTCGGCCTCGCCGAGGTCGAGCACAACGCGCGCAACAACCGCATGCGCGCGCTCTGACTCGACCCGCCGGGGCGGACTGCCCGGCCATCGCCTAGGCTCTGCGACGATGCCGTCCGTCTCCGAACAGGTCGTCGGCCTGCACCGCCAGGCCGAGGTCATCACCGCGGCTCTCCAGGAGGGCTGTCACGTCGTCCTCGACGGGCCTCCGGGAACCGGGAAGTCGACGCTGCTGCGCGCGATCGCCCAGGCCTCGGGGCGCGGGATGGAGTTCGTCGAGGGCAACGCCGAGCTGACCCCCGCGCGGCTGATCGGCCAGCACGATCCGGCGCTCGTGCTCGACGGCGGCTATCGCCCGGAGGCGTGGAGCGACGGGCCGCTGGCCACCGCGATGCGTGCCGGCTCGCTGCTCTACCTCGAGGAGCTCAACCGCATTCCCGAGGAGACGCTGAACGTCCTCATCACCGCCATGGCCGAGCGCGAGCTGTTCGTGCCCCGCCTCGGCCACGTCGCCGCCGTCGACGGCTTCGTGCTCGTCGCGGCGATGAACCCCTTCGACGCGATCGGGACCGCCCGGGTCAGCCAGGCGATCGCGGACCGCATGTGCCGGGTGGCGATCGGCTACCTCGATGCCCACGGCGAGCGCAAGGTTGTCGAGCGCCAGACCGGGCATGACGGTCGCCTCGTCGAGGTCGCGGTGGCGGTGACCCGCGGCACCCGGACCCACGAGGCCATCCGCGCCGGCTCCTCGGTGCGCGGCGCGATCGACATGGTCCGGCTGGCGCGGGGCCTGCAGCGCGTGCGCGAGACCGAGCCGCTCGATCCCGATGCCCTGCTCGACGCCGCGGTCGCGGCCCTGTCGGGACGCATCCGCGTCCACGAGGACCAGGACCGCACCGCCGAGGAGGTGATCGCCGCGCTGCTGCACCAGGCGCTCAACCCTCCGGGGCCGGCAGCGGGGAGATCGAGCGCCGTGCCGGCCGGCAGCCGCCCGGCCGGCACGGCGCCCTGACGCCGCAGCAGACGCGCCAGCGGGTCGCGGAGAACGCGCTGCGCACGCTGACGCGGCGCCAGTTGTCGGCTCGCCACGCCGGCTTCGACGAGGTCTCGCCGTCGTCCGGCGGACTCGACGCGGCCGCGTTCGAGCGTCAGATGGCACAGGACTCCGACGCCGCGCTCGGGATGCTCGCCGACCTGGCGGCAGCCACCGATCCGGGCCTGCGTGCCCAGGCGCGCCGCCTCGCCCATCGGCTCCTGCCTCCGCTCGGTCGCGTCGGGGAGCCGCGGCGCCGCGGCACGCGGCGGATGGTGTCGCGCCCCGCGGCCGACGAGGGCGACCTCGACGTCGATCGCACGCTCGAGCGCAGCGAGGGCCGGCGTCCCCGCGACCCGCAGGAGCTCGTTGTGCGCCAGTTCGCCGCCGCGCCGCGGGCGGTCTGCCTGCTCGTCGACCGCAGCGGCTCGATGAACGGGCACGCGGTCGCGCTCGCCGCGGTCGCCGCCTCCGCGGTGCTGTCGGCGAGTGGGGATCGCCTGCGCTGCAGCGTCGTCGCCTTCTCCTCCGATCCGATGATCCTGCTCTCGAGCACCGCCCGGCGGCCGCCGGCGGCGGTGGTCGACGACCTGCTGTCGCTACGCGGCCACGGCAGCACCAACCTCTCCCGTGCGCTGCGGGTGGCCGCCGAGGAGCTCGAGGCGGTGCCGCCGGGGGGCCGTACCACGCTGCTGCTCTCCGACGCGCTGCACACCGCCGGCGGCGATCCGGTCGCCGCCGCCGGCGGGTTGGACTGCCTGCACGTGCTCGGCACCAACCCCGACGGCGACGCGGTGGCCGCCGGGCTGCGGCTCGCCCGCCGCGGCCAGGGGCGGTTCCTGCCCGCCACCCGGCTCGCGGAGCTGACCCATTCGCTGACCGAGGCGCTCGCGTGACGGAGGTCCGGGTGGCGGAGTTCGCGGTGACGGAGTCCGCGTGACGGCGTTCGCGGTGCCGACGCCGGTCGGCGAGGCCCGCGTCCACCTCACCGAGCCCGGGGGCGGGGCCGCGCGCGGCGCGGTCGTGCTCGGTCACGGCGCGGGCGGCGGCATCGCCGCGCGCGACCTGCTCGCCGCCGAGCGCGCGGCGCTGAACGCCAATTTGACGGCCGCGCTCGTCGAACAGCCCTACCGCGTCGCCGGCCGCCGCTCGGCGCCGCCCGCAACGCGGCTCGACCTCGCCTGGCTGGCCGTGCTGGAGTGGCTGCGCGAGCGCCTCGGCGACCGCCCCGTCGTGTGCGGCGGACGGTCCTCGGGCGCCCGGGTCGCGTGTCGCACCGCCGCGCAGGTCGGGGCGGTGGGCGTGCTCTGCCTCGCCTTCCCGCTCCGGCCTCCGACCCGCGCCGGCTCGGACCGCACGCCGCCGAGCCGGCTGGGAGAGCTCGAGGCGGTGCCGGTGCCGACGCTCGTCGTCCAGGGCGCCAACGACCGCTTCGGCGTTCCGCCCGCCGCGCCCGGTCGCGACGTCGTCGTCGTCACCGGTGACCACGCGCTGCGGGGCGAGCTCCCGCGGATCGCGGAGATCGTCGAGCTCTGGCTGGCTCAGCTGCCGGTGCCCGCGCGCTGAGGTTCGTCGGCCGGCGACGGCGCCGGCGCGATCACCGCTCCGAAGCTGATTCGCATGATCGCGCCGCCGTCCGGGGCGTTGGCGGCGCTGACCCAGCCCCCGTGCGCATCGGCGGCCTGGCGCACGATCGCCAGACCCAGCCCCGATCCCGAGGTCGCGCGGGCCGCGCGGGAGCGATGGAAGCGGTCGAATACATAGGGCATGTCCGCGGCCTCGAACCCGGGGCCGTGGTCGCGGACGCTCAGCACCCCGTCGGCCAGCCCGACCTCGATCGCGCCGCCCGCAGGGCTCCACTTGATGGCGTTGTCGAGCAGGTTGGCGACCGCGCGCTGGATGCGGTCGCCCTCCCCGCGGATGACCGTCGGCGCGAGCTCGGCCTGGACGCCGAGCTCGGGCGCCCGGCGCCGCGTCCGCGTCAGCGCGTCCTCCACGACCGCGTCGAGCCGAACCTCGCCGGGCTCCTCGACGGGCTTGGAGCCCCGGGCGAGCTCGACGACGTCGGCGACGAGAGCGGTCAGCTCGTCGAGCTCCTCGATGATGTCGCGGCGCAGCGCCTCGCGATCGGCGGGCATCAGCCGGGCCTCGTCGCGCATCAGCTGCAGGTTGGCGCGGATCGTGGCGATCGGAGTGCGCAGCTCGTGCGAGGCGTCGGCGACGAGGTTGCGCTGCGCGCGCACCGAGTCCGCGAGCACGTCGAGGGTGCGGTTGAACGTCCGCGCCAAGCGGGCGAGCTCGTCGCTGCCCGAGGCCTGGAGGCGCTCTGACTCCAGACGCTCGGGCCGCGCGGAGATCGCCTCGGTCTGCCGGGTGAAGCGCGCGATCGGCGCCAGCGCGGTGCGCGCGACGAGCACTCCGAGCAGGGCCGCCAGCGCCACGCCGCCGGCGGCGATCACCGCCAGCAGCAGCAGCTGGCTGGCGAGGGCGTCGTCGACCTGGCGCAGCGGGAGCGCGACCTGCACGGCGCCGTCGCGCCCGACGCCGACGGCCAGCACCCGCAGATGGGTGGAGTGGACGGTGGCGTCGGAGAGCCGGCTGCCGTGACCGCTGCGCGCCAGGGCCCGATCCGCGGCATCGACCGGTAGCTGCGTCGTCTCCCGGCTGGGCAGGCAGGCGCGGCCGTGCGGGTCGATGAGCTGCAGATAACCCTCGGCGGCTCCGAACCCGGGCCCGCGGGCGTGGGCGAGGCCGAGCGCGGAGCCGCACGCGGTGCCCGCGGCACCGCTACCGCCCGGGACCGAGCCTCCGAGCGAGCCGCCGGGGACCGAGCCTCCGAACGAGCCGCCGGGACCCCGGTCGCCCAGGCCCCGGTCGCCCCGGCCCGGGCCGCCGTCCGGCGGCCCCCCGGGGATCCCGGGCGGCAATCCGGCGCGCGCGAGGATCGGCCGGCTGAGCTGGTGCAGCGACGCGTCGACCTGACCCTGGAGCTCGGACCGGGTGCCCGCATAGGCGGTCGCCACGACGGCGACGACGGCGAGCGCGACCGCCGCGCCGGCGGCGAGGCCGAGCCGGACGCGCAGGCTCATGGATTGCTCATTCCGCCGCCTCCCGCAGGACGTAGCCGACGCCGCGCATGGTGTGGATGAGCCCCGGCGCCCCCGCCTCCTCGAGCTTGCGCCGCAGATACCCGACGTAGACGCGCAGCGCGTTGGACGCCGGGCCGAAGTCATACCCCCATACGCGGTCGTAGATGAGGCTGTGGGACAGGACGCGGCGCGGGTTGAGCATCAACAGCTCGAGGAGCTGGTACTCGGTCCGGGTCAACTCGACCAGGCGCCCGTCGACGTCAACCCCGTGGCGCGCGGGATCGAGGCGCAGCTGTGCGAAGCTCAACCCCCCGTCGACGTCGCCGGCACCCCCCGCGCGCCGCAGGAGCGCCCGCAGGCGGGCGCGGAGCTCGTCGATGTCGAAGGGCTTGATCAGGTAGTCGTCGGCGCCCGCGTCGAGGCCGTCGATACGGTCGGCGACGGCGTCGCGGGCGGTCAGCATCAGCACCGGGATGCGGTTGCCCTCGCGGCGCAGCAGGCGGCAGACCTCGACCCCGTCGATGTCGGGCAAGCCGATGTCGAGCACGATCGCGTCGAGCGCGGCGCGGCTGACCTCGGCGAGCGCCTCGGAGCCGGTGCAGGCCGCCCGCACGTCGTAGCCGGAGAGCGCCAGCGTCCGGCGCAGCACGTCGCGCAGGGCTCGATCGTCGTCGACCACGAGCAGTCTCATGCCTCGATTGTCCCGGCTGGCCGCTCGGGCGGCCGGAGGTTCCTACGTTTCGCTTATCCGCTCGCGCAGCACCGCGCCGAGGATCCCGTTGATGAACGACGGCGCGCCCGATCCGCAGAAGCGCTTGGCGGTCTCGATCGCCTCGTTGATCGCGCCCTCGGGCGGGATCGGCTCCTCCCCGGGCACAACCTCGGGGTAGAGCAGCTCGAGCAGGCCGACGCGGAGGATCGACCGCTCGAGCGGGGCGATGCGCTCCAGCGACCAGTCCGTGGCGTGACGGCGGATGAGCTCGTCGAGCTCGGGCTGGTGTTCGTGCACCTGCTCGGCGAGCGCGAAGGTGAACCCGTGGACGTCGCGCGGCAGGCTTTCGCCCAGCGGCCGCTCCAGCAGGTCGGACTGGTAGAGGGCCCACACGGCGGCGCGGCGCTGCTCGGTCCGCCGCACGCTGCTACCCGACGGTGATGAGCTCTTTCGGCACGCCGGTGAGGATCTCGGCTCCGGCGTCGGTGACGTGCACCAGATCCTCGATCCGCACCCCGAACCGTCCCGGGAGGTAGACGCCCGGCTCGACGGTCACGATGTTGCCGTCGGCGAGCACCGAGTCAGAGCGCCACGACAGCCGGGGCGCCTCGTGGACCTCGAGCCCGACGCCGTGCCCGAGGCCGTGCCCGAAGTGCTCGCCGTGACCGGCCTTCTCGATCACCTCGCGGGCGGCGGCGTCGACGTCACGGCCGCCGGCCCGGGGACGGATCGCGGCCAGTCCGGCCAGCTGAGCCTCGCGAACGAGCTCGTACCCCGCATGCGCCTCGTCGGTCAGGTCGCCGGTGGCCAACGTCCGCGTGCAGTCCGAGCAGTAGCCGTCGAGCCGCGCCCCCCAGTCGACGACGACGAGCTCGCCGGCGTCGATCGCGGCGTCGCGCGGCTGGGCGTGCGGCAGCGCCCCGTGCGGCCCGGCGGCGACGATCGACTGAAACGATGCGGCCTGAGCGCCGCGATCGAGCATCGCGCGCTCGAGCGTCTGGGCGACCTCGAGCTCGGTGCGCCCGACGAGCCCCTGGGCCATGATGTCGCGCAGCGCAGCGTCGGCGAGCTCGGCGGCGGCGGCGATCCGCCGCACCTCGTCCGGTGCCTTGACCGCGCGCAGCTCCTGCACCGGGCTGCCGGCGGGCACGAGCGAGACCCGGTCGCCGAGCGTCTCGGCGAGGCGGGCGTGATCGCGCACCGTCATCGTCCCGTCCTCGAAGGCGATGGTCAGCGGGCCCGCGGGCAGGGCGTCGCCGACCTCGTCGAGCAGATCGGTGGTCACGATGCGGCGATCGAAGCCCGAGTCGACCTCGGCGGCCGACTGCTCGCGGTAGCGGAAGTCGGTCGCGAACACGCGCGTCTGCGGTCCGATCACGACCAGCCCGCTGGAGCCGGTGAAGCCGGTGAGATACCGCACGTTGACCAGCGAGGTGACGACGATCGCGTCGGCCTCGAGCTCGGGCAGGCGTTGCACCAGCGCCTGCGCGCGATCAGCCATCGCCGAGCTCCTCCCCCAGCCGCGTCAGCGCCTCGCGATACCCGTCAGGGCCCTTGCCGGCGACGCGCCCGACGCACAGGTCCGAGAGGACCGAATGGCGGCGGAACTCCTCGCGGGCCTCGACGTCGGACAGGTGGACCTCGACCGCGGGCAGCGCGGCCAGCTCGAGCGCGTCGCGGATCGCGTAGGAGTAGTGCGTCCAGGCGCCCGGGTTGAGCAGGACCGCGTCGGCGAGGCCGTCGAGGCCGTGGAGGTGCTCGACGAACTCACCCTCGTGGTTGGTCTGAAAGAAACGCGTGATGAGCCCGAGCTCGTCGGCGGCGGCCGAGATCGCAACCTCGAGCTGGGTGAAGGTCAGATCCCCGTAGTGCTCGGCGGCGCGGCGACCGAGCTGGTCGAGGTTGACGCCGTGCATGACCTCGACGCGGTTGCGGGTGTCGGGCATGTCGCTAGCTTCGCAGACGGGGCGGCCTGGGATCAGCCGGCGAGCTCGCGGACGGCGGCGACCAGCTCCCGCGAGGCGACCGCCCTGCCCGCCACCGCGGCGCCGGGCTCGGCGAGGAGCACGAACGGCACCGGCCCGTCGCCGATCCGCTTCTTGTCGCGCGCGGTCGCCATCACCACCGCCGCGGGATCGACGTCGGTCAAGGTCACCGGCAGGCCGCGGGCGGCGAGCAGGTCGGCGACCTCGGCGCGCAGCGCGTCGGCGCTCGAGAGCCGCAGCGCGGCGAGCAGCCCGAGCCCGACCGCCTCGCCATGGCGGTAGCGGGCATAGCCGGTGACGGTCTCGATCGCGTGGCCGACCGTGTGACCGAGGTTGAGCGTCTGGCGCAGGCCGCCGTCGCGCTCGTCGGCGGCGACGATCCGCAGCTTGGTGTGCGCGCAGGCGGCGATCACCTCGGGAGAGTCAGGGCGGGCGCCCGAGCGAACGAGCTCCCACAGTGTTCCCCCGGCGATGAGCGCGGTCTTGACGACCTCGGCGTAGCCGGCGGCGAGCTCCTCCGCGGGCAACGTGGCCAGCACGTCGGTGTCGGCGAGGACCGCTTGGGGCTGGTGGTAGGCGCCGACGTAGTTCTTGGCCTCGGACAGGTCGACTCCCGTCTTGCCGCCGTAGGCCGAGTCGACCTGGGCGACGAGCGTCGTCGGCACCTGGACGAAGCGGACGCCGCGCTGGTAGGTGGCGGCGCAGAAGCCGGCGAGGTCGCCGACGACTCCGCCCCCGAGCGCGACGACGACGTCGGCGCGCGTCATTCCGCCCCGGGCGAGCTCCGACCACACGATCTCGGCGTGGGCGATCGTCTTGGACTGCTCGCCGGGCATGATCGCCACGCGTCCGTCGAGGGCTCCGAGCCGGTTGCCGTAGAGCCGGCCGGCGTGGCCGTCGGTGACAAGAAAGCGCCGCCCCGGCACGGTGGCGGGCCAGAACGGCGGCTCCTGGGCGAGCACCCCGGCGCCGATGTAGGCGGGATAGTCGCCCGAGTCGCTGCAGGCCCAGATCAGGCGCACCCCCGTGGGGAGGCCGTCGAGCGCGCCGAGCACCGAGCCCATCGCCGCGGCGCGGTGGTGGGGCACGATGACGTCGGCGCAGCGTGCGTACATCGGCTCGCGGTCGCCGTGCAGACGCTCGAACCGCTCCCGGTCGGCGGCGAGCGGTCGCGCCGTGCCCCGGCAGCGCCGCCACGCCGTCTCGACGTCGACGTCGATCCACACGACGAGGTGGGCTCGCAGCGCCTCGCGCACCGCCGCCGACCCCAACGCCCCACCGCCGAGCGCGAGCACCCGCAGGTCCGGTCGAGATCGGCGATCGAGCAGCTCGAGGATGAGCCGCTCCTCGAGCTCGCGGAACCGCGCCTCGCCGTCCTGCGCGAAGATCCGCTCGATCGGCCGTCCCGCCCGCGCCTCGAGCTCGGCGTCGACGTCGACCACGCCGGCGCTGCCCCCGAGCGCGGCGGCGGCGCTGCGGGCCGCGGTCGACTTGCCCGCGCCCATGAACCCGACGATCGCGATCACCGGGTCGGCAGGCGGCGCGTCGCCACCTCGGCGCGCGGCGGAGAGATCTACCGCGCCCAACCGATCCGCTCTCGGTAGGCGGCCACCGCGGCGCGCACGTCCTCGATGTGATCGCCGCCGAACTTGCGCCGGTACGCGTCGGCGAGCACGAAGGCCACCATCGCCTCGCCGACGACGCCGGCGGCGGGCACGGTGCAGGAGTCGGTCCGCTCGCGCAGCGCCTCGGCCGGCTGGCGGGTCGCGATGTCGACCGAGCGCAGGGGCTTGGTCAGGGTCGGCAGCGGCTTCATGGCACCGCGCACGACGAGCGGATCGCCGGTTGTCATGCCGCCCTCGAGGCCGCCCGACCGGTTCGTCTGCCGGTGGAAGCCGTGCTCGTCGTCGTAGAAGATCTCGTCGTGGGCCTGCGAGCCCGGACGCCCGGCGACCTCGAGCCCGTCGCCGATCGAGACCGCCTTGACCGCCTGGATCGAGAGGATCGCCTGCCCGAGCGCGCCGTCGAGGCGCTCGCGCCACGCGACGTGGGAGCCCAGTCCGGGGACAAGGCCGAACGCGCGCACCTCGAACACGCCACCCAGGGACTCGTTGGCCTTTCGCAGCTGGTTGATCTCGGAGACCATCAGCCGCGTGGACTCGGGATCCAGGCAGCGCACCGGGGACTCGTCGACGGCGGCGAAGTCGCCGGGCTGCAGGTCGTCGCGGCGCGGCGCCTGCACCGAGGTGATCTGGATGACATGCGAGTAGACCTCCACGCCGAGCGCGCGCAGGAACGCCTTGGCCACCGCGCCGCCTGCGACCCGCGCGGCGGTCTCCCGCGCCGAGGCGCGCTCGAGGATGTCGCGGACGTCGCTGAGCCCGTACTTCTGCGTGCCGACGAGGTCGGCATGCCCGGGTCGCGGGAGATGGACCTCGGCCGGCTCGGCGTCGACGGGCCACGGATTCATCCGCTCCTTCCAGTTGGCAAAGTCGCGGTTGGCGATCGTCAGCGCGATCGGCCCGCCGAGCGTTCGACCGTGGCGGACGCCGCCGGTGACCGCCGCCCGGTCGGATTCGATCTTCATCCGGCCCCCGCGGCCGTGGCCGAGCTGACGGCGGGCGAGGTCGCGGTCGATCGCGTCGCGGTTCAGCTCGAGCCCCGCGGGCAGGCCCTGCACGACGCAGGTCAGCCCGGGGCCGTGCGACTCGCCGGCGGTGGTCAGCTCGAGGCTCATCCCCGCTCGATGCTCACGAGGCGTTGGCGTCGGCCTCGGCCGGGTGCTCCTGGGCGTCGATGCCCGCGATCCGGTGGCCGGTGCCGCGACACCACGGGCAGTTGACCTGGTGCGGGGTCCCGCCGAGGTTCGAGGTCACCTGCCCGGTCGCCCGGCAGGCCAGGCACGGCGTCGACTCGCCGCCGGCGCCCGCGTCGCTCGCGCTCACTGCCTGACCGCCACGATGACGCCGTCGCCGACCGGGGTCAGCGTCGCGGTCAGCTCGGGGTGGTGAAGGATCCGCTCGTTGAACGACCGCATCATCGAGGCTCGCTCCGAGCCCCCGTCCTCGGGCCCGGCGACGCTGCCCGACAGCAGCACGTTGTCGATCACGAGCACCGCTCCGTCATCGAGCAGCGGCAGCACCGCCTCGAAGTAGGCGCCGTACTCGGCCTTGACCCCGTCGAGGAACGCGAAGTCGAACTTGCCCTCGAGCTCGAGCAGCCCGGCGCGCGCATCCTTGCACCGCAGGTCGACCCGGTCGCCGACGCCCGCGCGCTCGAGGTATTCGCCGGCGGTGGCGTGGCGCTCGGCGTCGACCTCGAAGGAGACGACCTCGCCGTCGGGCGCGAGTCCCCGGGCGATGTACAGCGTCGAGACGCCGATCGCGGTGCCGACCTCGAGCGCACGGCGGGCGTGCACGGCGAGCGCCAGCACCTGCAGCAGCTGCCCGGTCGCCGGGACGACGACCGGTATCGCGTCGCGCTGGGCGTGGGTCTCCATCTCGGCGAGCAGCCGATCCGGCGCGCTGCGGACCCGCTCGACGTACCCGCTGACCGATTCGGTGAGGATCACGGACGCTCACGATACCCGCGTCCCGCGGGTCAGCCCACGGCGGCGCGCATCACCTCCACGGGGGCGGCCGCGCCGGTGAACTGCGTGAAGCTGAGCGCGCCCTGACCGACGAGCAGCTCATGCCCGTCGACGGTCGCCACGCCGCGCCCGCGGGCGGAGGCGACGAGCGCCGTCCCGGAGGCGGCGTAGACGAAGTCGACGACGACGCCGTAGCGCGAGAGGTCGTCGGGGGCCAGCGGCAGGCGCTCGAACGGGTCGGTGCCGCCGAGGCCGACCGACGTGCAGTTGACGAGCACGTCGGCGGACGGCAGGGTCGTCGCGACCGTGCCGCCGAGCTCGTCGCACAGCGCCCGGGCCCGCGCGGGCGTGCGGTTCCAGACAGTGGTCGCCGCGGCGCCGGCGGCTCGCAGCGCCCACACCGCCGCGCGGGCGCTGCCGCCGGCCCCGAGCACGACCACGGTCCGCCCGACGAGCGAGGGGAGCGCCTCGATCAGCGCCGGGGCGTCGGTATTGTCGGCGACGATCGCGCCGGCGGAATCGAACACGAGCGTGTTGGCGGCCCCGATGGCCCGCGCGCGCTCGCTCGCTCGGTCGGCGAGCGCCAGCGCGGCACGCTTGTGCGGGATCGTGACGTTGACGCCGCGAAAGCCGGCGCCGGGAAGCGCGGCCACGATCTCGCCGAGGAGCTCGGCGGGCGCCGGGAGCAGCTGGTAGCGCCAATGTCGCAACCCGACGGCGGCGAGCGCGGCGTTGTGCATCGCCGGCGAGCGGCTGTGGGCGACCGGCCATCCCAGGACGCCGAGCCGTCGAGCGGCGGTGAGGTCTAGCGTCGGCAGCGGGTGCGCTGGTCGCGGGCCAGCTGGCCGAGGAACTGCGCATAGTCGTTGGCGAACACGATCTCACCGTTGCAGTGCTCCGAGAAGAAGTACTTGTAGGTGGTGTGCGCGGGATGGGCGGCGGCCTGGATCGAGGACAGGCTCGGGCTGTCGATCGGCGTCGGGGGCAGGCCGAGGTGCGTCCGGGTGTTCCACGGCGACCGCGAGTGCAGCTGCGACTCGGTCAACGGGCCCGTGAAGTTGCCCGTCGCGTACCGGGTCGTCGAGTCGAGCCCCAGCATCATGTGGTCGGCGAGCCGGTTGTAGATCACCGAGGCGACGATCGGCCGCGCTTGGCGGCTGGAGGCCTCGCCCTCGATCAGGGAAGCCACCGTCAGCACCTCGTAGGGGCTGAGGTGCATCCGCTCGGCCTCGCGCAGGTCGATGCCGGCGAAGCGGCGCTTGAAGTCCGTCAGCTGGTCGGCGATGAGCGTCGACATCTTCACCGGCTCCACGAGCGTGAACGTGTCGGGGAACAGGAATCCCTCGAGATCGGGTAGTTGGCGGGGGGCTCCGTAGGCGCGGGGGTCCAGCAGATCAGAGACACGCGTCATCGCGACGTAGTTGCCGCGGATCCGCTGACGGGCCAGCAGGCGCGCGACGTACTGGCGGTTGTGGCCCTCGGCGATCGTCAGCTGGGTCGTCTTGGCCGCCTTCGGCGGCGTGGTCAGCCGATGCAGGACGTCGTGGTAGCTCATGTCCTGCTGGAGGTGGTAGGTGCCGGCGCGCAGCGCGCCGCGGTCGCCGGCGAGCGTCGCCCGCAGCTCGAAGAACAGCTTCGATCCGATCACCCCCGCGTTGGCGAGCAGCTCGCCGATCCGCTCGGAGCCGGCACGCGGCGGGATCGCGACCGTGACCCGGCCGTGCGGCGAGGTGCCGAAGGGCTGGAACAGCTCGATCGCCAGCCATACGACCGCCGCCGCGGCGAACAGCGCGACGATCGACAGGATCCGGCCGAGCCACGAATGGCCGCGCGACCTCCGCCGGGGTGCGCGGGCTCGCCGGGCCGGCCCCGAGCGGGGTCGTGGCGGCGGCCGCGCGGGACGCCGGGCGCCGGGCACGCGACTGACGCGCCGGGTTCCCGAGGCGATCTCGCGGTCGCCCCCGGGATCCTCGTAGAAGTCCGGATCGGGCGGACTCGGGAAGGAGCGGACCGGACGGGCGGAGATCCCGGCTGGCTCGGGCTCGGGCTCGGCCGCGCCCGCGAGCGGGAGCGCGCCGGGCGCGGCGGGCGCGGCGGGCGCGGCGGGAAGGTCGGCGGGGCCGTCGCGAACCCCGGGTACGTCGTCGCCGCCCGCGACGGACACGGCATCGTCGCCGGCGCTCGGATCGTCGTGATCGGCGGTATCGGCGGTCGGATCGTCGTGATCGGCGGTCGGATCGTCGTGATCGGCGGGCAGCTCGTCGAGCCTCGCCTCCGGCGTGCGTCCCGTCCGGGCCGCTCGCCGCCGCTCGCGCTCCGTCCGCGCCGCCTCGCGGTCGGCCGCGGAGCGCTCGGGGAGGTCACCCACGCGCCGCCCCGGCCGTGGGGTGGGCGGCCAGCCAGCTCGTCAGCAGATGCGCCGCCGCCCGCGAGTCCTCGCTCGTCCGGCCGCCGTCGAGCCGCGCGAGCCGCGTGGTGAAGCGCTCGTCGTAGAGCTCGACTCCGATCGGCAGCGCCCGCTCGAGGCCGGCGGCGAAGGCGCGCGCCTCGGTCGTCTGCAGCGAGTCGCCGCCCGCGAGCGAGAGCGGCAACCCGACGACGATCCGCTGCACCCCGAGCTCGGCGACGAGCGCGCGGAGCCGCGCGCGGCCGCGTCGCGTGTTCGGGGAACGAATCGGATCCAGAGGCGTCGCCACGACCCCGGTGGGATCCGAGACCGCGCAACCACAGCGGGCGCTGCCGTAGTCGAGCGCAAGCACCCTCACGCCTGGCCGCTCCCGCCCCTGCCTGCGTGAGCGACCACTACGAGAGTGCCGCCTCGATCGCGGCCTGCGCGGCGGTGATCGCCTCGGGAAGCCGAGCCGGCTCGCGGCCGCCGGCGCGGGCCAGGGTGTCCCGCCCGCCGCCGCCCCCGCCGACGATCGCGGCGGCCGTCCGGACGATCTCACCGGCGCGCACCCCGCGCTCCACGACCGCCGGGGCAACCGAGGCGACGAGGTCGACGCGCTCGTCGTCGGCGCGGCCGAGCACGATCGCCGCGGCGCCGAGCCGGCCCTTCAGCCGGTCGGCGAGCGCGAGCAGGCCGTCGCTGTCGGGCACCGCAACCGCGGCGGCGAGGACGCTGACGCCCGCGGTCTCGGTGGCGGAGGCCACCAGCTGATCGACGTCGACCCCGCCGGCGCCGTTGCCCGGAACCCGCGCGGCGCGCTCGAGCTCGCGCACCCGGCCGCGCAGCTCCTCGATCGTCTCGCCGACGCGCTCGGCGGGCACCCGCAGCAGCTCGGCGGCGCGTGCGAGCTCACGGTCGCGAGCGCGGGCGAAGGCGACGGCCTCGGGACCGGTGATCGCCTCGATGCGGCGGACGTTGGCGGCGCTCGAGGTCTCCGCGGTCACGCGGAGGAGGCCGAGCTCGGCGGTGTTGCGCACGTGGGTGCCGCCGCACAGCTCCCGCGAGAACGACCCGTCCCCCACCTCGACCATGCGCACGACGTCGCCGTACTTCTCGTTGAACAGCGCCATCGCGCCGAGGCGCCTGGCCTCGTCGAGCGTCGTCGTCAGCGCGCGCACGGCGTGGGCCTGCACGATCCAGCGGTTGACCTCGTCCTCGACGTCGCGCAGCTCGTCGGCGCTCAGCGAGCCGCCATGGGTGAAGTCGAACCGCAGCTTGTCGGGGCCGACGTAGGAGCCCGCCTGGCGCACGTGCTCGCCGAGGCGGCGGCGCAGCGCCGCGTGAAGCAGATGGGTGCCGGTGTGGTTGCAGGCGGTGGCGTGCCGCGCGGAGCGGTCGACGCGCGCCGCCACGCGCTCCCCGGGCTCGAAGGTCCCGTGCTCGGGCGCGAGCGCGACGACCTGGTCGTTGCCGAGGCGGATGACGTCGGTGACGACGGCACGACAGCCGCCGCCGGCGCACTCGAGCATGCCACCGTCGGCGACCTGCCCGCCGCCTGTCGCGTAGAAGGGCGACTCGAGCAGCTTGATGAGCACCTGGGAGCCGTCGGCGGCGACGGCGGCGCCGATCGTCGTCTGCGCATCGGTCGTCTCGTAGCCGACGAACTCGGTCTGAAAGCCGGCGCTGGCGGCGAGCGCCTGCGCGCGCTCGCGCAGCGAATCGTCGCCGAGCTGGCGGCCGCCCGCCCGGCGGGCGCGGGACCGCTGCTCGTCCATCAGCGACTGAAAGCCCGCCTCGTCGATCCCGAGGCCGTGGTCGGTGACGATCTCCCGGGTCATGTCGACCGGGAACCCGTACGTATCGTGCAGCAGGAAGGCGTCGGCGCCTGCGATTCCCTCGGCGCCGGCGTCGCGCGCGCGGGCGATCAGCTCGTCGAGGCGGCGCAGACCCGACTCCAGGGTGCGCCCGAAGCTCTCCTCCTCGGCGCTCATCCACCGGCGCGCGAGCTCGCGGCGCTCCACGAGCTCGGGGTACTCGGCGCCCATCAGCTCGGTCACGACGTCGGCGTAGCGGTCCAGGAACCCCGGCTCCAGGCTGAGCCCCCGGCCGTGCTGGATGGCGCGGCGCATGACCCGCCGCAGGACGTAGCCGCGATCCTCGTTGGAGGGCACGACGCCGTCGCAGAGCAGGAACGTCAGGCCTCGGGCGTGGTCGGCGAGCACCCGCAGCGCCTTGTCGGTAGGGAAGTCCTCGCCGTACCGCCGCCCGGACAGCTCCTCGCCGAGCGCGATGAGCGGCGCGAACTGATCGGTCTCGAAGACGGTCTCCTTGCCCTGCAGGACCGCCGCCAGACGGTTGAGCCCGAGGCCGGTGTCGATGTTCTTGGCCGGCAGCGGGGTCAGGACCCCCTCGGGATTCTGGTCGAACTGCATGAACACGAGGTTCCAGAACTCGAGGAAGCGCTCGTTGTCACCGCCGGGGAGATCGTCGGGGCTGCCGTGCTGCACGCCGCGATCGAGGTACAGCTCCGAGCAGGGGCCGCACGGGCCGGTGGGCCCCATCTGCCAGAAGTTCTCGTCGCGATCGCACTCGACGATCCGCTCGCGCGGGACCCCGAGCCCCATCCAGGCCTCGATCGCGTCCTCGTCGGCCCCGAGCCCGAGTGCGTCGTCGCCGGCGAACACGGTGACCCAGATGTCATCCTCGGGCAGGCCGAACCCCTCGCGGGCGAGCTCCCAGGCAAACCGGGTCGCGTCCGCCTTGAAGTAGTCGCCGAACGAGAAGTTGCCGAGCATCTCGAAGAACGTCAGGTGTCGCGTCGTCGTCCCGATGATCTCGATGTCGGACGTGCGAAACGTCTTCTGACAGGTCGTCGCCCGGCGGCGCGGTGGCTCCTCCTGCCCGAGGAAATAGGGCTTGAACGGCACCATGCCGGCGATGGTGAACAGCACCGAGGGATCGAACTCGGCCGGGATCAGCGAGGCCGAGGCGATCCGCAGGTGCCCCTGCGACTCGAAGTACTCGGTGAAGGCGCGACGGATCTCGTCGGAGGTCATGGGTCGACGCAGTGTAGGTGCCATCCCCCGGGACGGCGCGGAACCGCCAGGCTCAAGCCAACCGGGCGATCGTGCCCCACCCGACGACCAGCTCGCCGTCCATCAGACACGCCAGTTGGCCGGGGGCAGCGCCCTCGACGGGATCGGACAGCTCGAGGCGCAGCGAACGGTGGCGCCCCGCCTCCGGCGCGCCCGCGACGCGGGCGGCCACCGGCGACGAGCGGTAGCGCAGCTTGACCCGGTCAACGCGCTCCCCCCTCCGATGCAGCCGCGCCCCGCGCACCGCCACCCGGCGCGTGCGCAGCGCCTCCCGCGGACCGACGACGACCCGCCGGCCCGGCGCGTCCTTGTCGAGCACGAACCGCGGGCCGTCCGCCGCCGGCAGCCCGAGGCCGCGACGCTGGCCGACGGTGAACCGGTGCTGGCCGAGATGGCGCCCGAGCACCTGCCCCGACGCGTCGACTATCTCCCCGGGCGCGTCGCCGAGCCCGCCGTGGCGCGCGAGGAAGCGCGCCCGGTCGGTTCCGGCGAGGAAGCACAGGTCCTGCGAGTCGGCCTTGTCGGCCACGGCGAGCCGCGCCTGCGCGGCGAGGCGGCGAACCTCGGGCTTGCGCAGCTCGCCGAGGGGAAAGCGCATCCGGTCAAGCGAACCGGGATCGAGTCCCGCGAGCATGTAGGTCTGGTCCTTGGCGGGATCGGCGGCCGTGCGCAGCAGGGGCCCGTCGCTACTGTCGCGCTCGGCGGTCCGGGCGTAGTGCCCGGTGGCCAGCCGCGCGCACCCGAGTCGGTCGGCGAGCGCGAGCATCGCGTCGAGGCGGACGTGCCCGTTGCAGCCGACGCACGGGTTGGGCGTCTCGCCGGCGGCGTAACCGGCGATGAACGGCTCGACCACCCCGGTCCGGAACTCGTCGCGCAGGTCGATCGTCAGGTGCGCAAGCCCCATGCGGTGCGCGAGCGCGCGGGCCTGCGCGACGGCGCTCGCCGAACAGCAGCTGCGCTCGGCGTCGTTCTCGCGGTCGGCCCACAGCTCGAGCGTGACCGCGACCGTGGGCGCGCCGCTCGCCGCGACCAGGTGCGCGGCGACGGCGCTGTCGACGCCGCCGCTCATCGCCACCAGCGTGGCCGTCGGGTCGATGGGCAGGGCCGCCCCGGCGCGGGCGGCGGCGCCGAGCGCACGGTGCAGGCCGTCGGCGGCGAGCTCGGCGGCGTGCAGCTTGCCGGGGTGCAGGCCACCGAGCTCGTCGGCAATCGTCGCGGGCCCGATGCGAGCGACGTCGAGGATCGACCGACCCCGAATCAGGGTGACGGCGACGCTCGCCGCGGCGGTCGTCGCGCCGCAGCCCCGGGCGGAGAATCCGGCGTCGGTCACGCGGCCGCGGTCGATCGCCACCGAGAACGTCAGCGCGTCGCCGCAGGCGCCGCCCTCGGCGTGCACCGTCCGCGCGCCGGCGGGGACGTGATCGGCGCCCTGCGGCGAGGTGAGATGGTGCTCGAAGGCCTCAGCGTCCATCGGCGGGCTCAGCGCACGCGGAGCCCCAGCTCGCGCAGCTGCACGTCGTCGACCGGGGCGGGCGCGCCGGTGAGGGGATCGCCGCCGCTCGTGGCCTTGGGGAACGCGATCACCTCGCGGATGTTGTCGCGTCCCGCGAGCAGGGCGACGATCCGGTCCAGGCCGAACGCGATCCCGCCGTGCGGCGGGGCGCCGTAGCGCAGCGCGTCGAGCAGGAAGCCGAACCGGGTCGCAGCGTCGGCCTCGCCGATGCCGATCAGCTCGAACACCCGCGACTGCACGTCGAGACGATGGTTGCGAATCGAGCCGCCGCCGATCTCTGCGCCGTCGAGCGCGAGATCGTAGGAGCGCGACAGCAGCGAGCCGGGATCGATCAGATCCGCCGCGGTCGCAGCCTCGCCGGCGGCGGTTGCCGGCGCGGTGAACGGATGGTGCTCGGCGTCCCAGCGCCGCTCGTCGGGCTTGTAGGTGAACATCGGGAAGCGCACGATCCAGCGGATGTCGTGGGTGCCCTCCTCGATCAGGTGCAGCCGCCGCGCGAGCTCGAGCCGCACCGCGCCGAGGGCCCGGGCGGCGACGGGCGCCTCGTCGGCGACGATGAGCACGAGGTCGCCGGTCCGCGCCCGCAGGTGCTCGTCGATCGCGGCGATCTCGGCGGCGGAGAGGAACTTGGCCACCGGCGAGCGCCAGGGCGGGTGGGAGTCGGTTTCGTCCTGCACGAACGCCCACACCAGTCCGCCGGCCCCGTGCTGTTTGGCCAGCTCGGTCAGCTCGTCGAGCTCTGAGCGCGGGAGGGCGTGCGCCCCGACGTTGATGCCGCGCACGACGCCGCCAGCCGCCAGCGCGGCGGCGAACACCTTGAACTCGGTCTCGGCCAGCGCGCCTGAGAGGTCGTGCAGCTCGAGGCCGAAGCGCGTGTCGGGGCGGTCGGAGCCGAACCGGGCCATCGCCTCGGCGTAGGTCATCCGCGGCCACGGGGGCGCGGGGACGTCGAATCCGGCGCGCGCGAACACCTCGCCCATCACCGCCTCGGAGAGTCCGAGGACGTCGTCCTCCTCGACGAAGCCCATCTCGATGTCGAGCTGGGTGAACTCGGGCAGCCGGTCGGCGCGGGCGTCCTCGTCGCGGAAGCAGCGGACGATCTGGTAGTAGCGCTCGAAGCCGCCGACCATCAGCAGCTGCTTGAACAGCTGCGGGGACTGCGGCAGCGCGAAGAACGAACCGGCGGTCAACCGGGCCGGCACGAGGAAGTCGCGCGCGCCCTCGGGCGTCGACCGGGTCAGGAACGGGGTCTCGATCTCGAGGAAGTCGTGGGCGTCGAGGACCTCGCGCATCGTGCGCACGATCCGATGGCGCAGCGCGATCGCCTCCTGCAGCGGGGCGCGGCGCAGGTCGAGCGCGCGGTGGCGCAGACGCAGGTTCTCGTCCACGGCGCCGTCCTCGTCGACCGGAAACGGCGGCGTGGCCGCGTCGGCGAGGATCTCGAGCTCTGCGACCGCGAGCTCGATCTCGCCGGTGGCGAGGTTCGGGTTGACGTTCCCGGGCGATCGACGCCGGATCCGGCCCGCGACCGCGATCACGTCCTCGGAGCGCAGGGCGTGGGCGGCGGCGTGCGCCGCGGGCGCGGTCTCGGGGCTGAACACGAGCTGCAGGATCCCCGAGCGGTCGCGCAGGTCGATGAAGATGAGACCGCCGTGGTCGCGGCGACGGTGCACCCAGCCGGCGACCCGTACGTCCTCGTCGGCGCGCAGCGCGTCGAGCTGGCCCGCCCAGGCGTCGCGATAACGGTTGGGCCGCGGCGGCTGGGTCATCGCGCTCACAGGGAGCTCCCCCGCAGCACGCGCGCGATCACCGACCGGGCCTCGAGCTCGGTCTGATCGCCGGACTCCATGTCCCTGAAGCCGACCCCCTCCCCCGGCGGACCGACGATCGCGACGTAGCGCGCGCCGACCCGGTCGGCGTGGCGCAGCTGGCCCTTCAGCGAGCGTCCGGCGAGCTCCATCTGGGCGCGCAGGCCGGCGTGCCGCGCCTCGTGGGCGAGCGCGAAGGCGCCGGAAGCGGCCTCGGGCGCCGCTTGGGCGACGAACAGGTCCACGGCCTCGGCGGCGACCGGCAGATCGCCCGCGGCGAGCAGCATCCGCTCGACGCCGGCCGCCCATCCCGAGGCGGGGGTCGGCGATCCGCCGAGCTGCTCGATCAGCCCGTCGTAGCGGCCGCCGCCGCCGACGCCCGACTGCGCGCCGAGCGCGTCGGAGGCGAACTCGAACACGGTGCGCGCGTAGTAGTCCAGGCCGCGCACGAGCGTCGGGTCGAGCTCGTAGGGCTGCTCCGCCGCGTCGAGCAGCTCGCGGACGCGCGCGAAGTGCTCGGCGTCCGCGGGCGCGAGGCGGTCGAGCAGCAGCGGCGCGTCGCGCATCGTCGCTGCGGTGCTGCGATCGTCGGCGTCGAAGGCGCGCATCGGGTTGAGGTCGATCCGCGACACGACCTCGGGCGAGAGGCCGTCCTCGTGCGCATGCAGGAACGCGGTCAGCTCCTCGCGGTACTCGGCGCGCGTCGCGGGTGTGCCGAGACTCGAGAGTCGCAGGCGCACCTCCCGCACGCCGACAGTCCCCAGCAGCTCGGCGAGCAGGAGGATGAGCTCGGCGTCGGTCTCAGCGCTCGGCGAGCCGATCGCCTCGGCGCCGACCTGCCAGAACTGGCGGTAGCGTCCGCGCTGGGGCGCCTCGGCGCGGTAGAAGCTCGAGAGGTACCAGAGCTTGACCGGCTGCGCGAGCTTGTGCATGCCGTGCTCGAGGTAGGCGCGGCACACCGGCGCGGTCCCCTCGGGACGCAGGGTCAGCGAACGTCCGCCGCCGTCGTCGAAGGTGTACATCTCCTTCTGCACGATGTCGGTCGACTCCCCGACGCCGCGCGCGAACAGCTCGGTGGCCTCGAAGGTCGGGGTCTCGATCCGCGCGTAGCCGGCGGCGCCGAGAACGCGGTGCGCGCGGTCCTCGAGCACCGCGCGACGCGCGGCGTCGGCCGGCAGCACATCGAATGTCCCCCGCGGGGCCTGGATCGCGCTCACCGGCGGGATCGCGGGCTCAGCGACCGTGCGCGAGCTCGCGCAGGAACGGATTGCTCGCGCGCTCGGCGCCCAGCGTCGTGATGCCCATGTGCCCGGGATAGACGACGGTGTCGGGCGTGTAGGCGTCGATCAGCTTCTCGATCGAGGCCATGAGCGTCGCCAGGTCCCCGCCTGGCAGGTCGACGCGGCCGACCGAGCCCCGGAACAGCACGTCGCCGGACAGCAGCGCGCCGTGCTCGGGCAGCGCGTAGCTGACGTGCCCGACGCTATGGCCCGGCACGAAGTCGACTGCGAAACGCAGGCCCGCCAGCTCGAGCGCCTCGCCCCCGGCGACCGTCTCGTCGGCGGCGTAGCCCTCGAACGGCCCGAACCCGGGCAGGCTCATCGCGGCGTCGGGATCGGCAAGCGACCCGACCTCGAGCTCAGGGCAGTACACCGGAGCACCGGTCGCCCGCGCGACGGCGGCCACGGCGCCGATGTGATCGAAGTGGGTGTGGGTGAGCAGGATCGCGTCGAGCGTCGTGATCCCCAAGCGCTCGAGGCCGTGCAGGAGCCGCTGCGCCTCGTCGCCGGGATCGACGATGACCGCCCTGGACGCCTCGGACGCCCGGACGACGTAGCAGTTCTCCTGCACGGGTCCGACCGTCATCATCTTGACCTCGATCATCTCGAGGAGCCGGTCCGCGGCTGGCTGCGCATCCGGCGCTTGAACATGAACAGCTCCAGGTAGTACCCGGCGGGGATGTAGACCAGCGTCGCGATCAGCGCGAAGATCACCGACGGGGCGATGGCAAAGCGCGAGGTGACGAGTAGGAAGACAAGCATGAAGGCGCCGGCGAGCAGTCCTTTCAGCGCAGCGGCGTTCCACCTCGGCGGCGTGTTCAGCCGGCGCTGACGCGCCTGCTCGCGCGCATCCTTCTTACGCTCCTGCGGACTCGGCGGACGACCGGTGCGACCGCGCGACTCGATCGCGCCGGCGGCGGTGCCCCGGTGCTTGGTGCGACGCTTGCGCTTGGTCTGGGCCATCACCTCGGAGCTTACGCGGTGAAGCCCCCACGGTGAAGGGCATCCTCGATCGTCGCCAGCCCGCGCAGCTCCACGGCGGACGGGAAGTCCGCGAACGCGTCGCGAGGGGCGAGGCCGACGAGCTCGGCCCGCAGCGGCGCGGCGTACCGAGCGACGGCGGCCACCACCGCGGCCGGCGTGGTGCGGCGAGGATCTTCGACGTTGGTCGACACCTGCGCCACGCCGGGGCCGTCGAGCCACAGCCCGAGCGCGCGGACCCCGGCGAGGCCCTCCGCGCCGCCCTCGCGGATCGCGGCCGCGATCGCGCGCGCGTCGGCCAGCGACGCCGGCGGGGCGAGCTCGACGTTGAACGCCACGAGCGGCGGCCGGGCGGCGACGAGCACCGCCCCGGCTCCCGGACGCAGCGCGGGCGGCCCGAAGTCGGGCGCCAGCTCGCCCACCTGCATCCGGCGACCGAGCTCCGCCGGCCCGCCCCGGCGCAGCTGCGCCCGCGTCCGTCCCCCGGCGAGCGCGCCGTACAGGAACACCGGGAGAGCGAGCTCGGACCCGAGCCGATCGGCGAGCACCAGCGCCTCGGCGCACGCCGCACCGCGAGCCACGTCGCTCAGGTACACGATCGGCGCGACGTCGACGGCCCCGACCCTCGGGTGCACGCCCTCGTGGACGTCGACGACGATCCGCCGCACCGCCTCGGCCGCGCCGCGCACGACGACCGCCGCCAGCTCGCCGGGCGGGCCGGCGAGCGTGAACGCCGTGCGGTGATGGTCGGGGTCGGAGTGGACGTCGAGCAGCCCGTCCCCGAACGCCCGGCCGATCGCGGCGATCGCGGCGGCGTCACGGCCCTCGGAGACGTTGGGATAGGCGAGCAGCGTCGTCACCGGCGAGCGCCGGATCATACGATCGCCGGGTGGACGCGAGTGGACCCTCGGCACAGGCGGTGGTTTCGGCGCTCGTGGCAAGCCTCGACGTCGTCGCCCGGGCGCGCCGGCGCGGGTGGGCACGGTGGCTCGACGGCGCCGGCGCGGCGGTGACCGGGCTGCCCCATCCCAGCCTCAACGGCGTCTGGGCCGTCGATCCCGCGGGATCGGTCGAGGCGATCGAGGCGGCGCTGGCCCGGGTCGCCGCCGCGGACCTGCCCTACTGCCTCGAAGCCTCCCCCGCCTGCGCCGCCGCGCCGGCGGCGGCCGCGGCCCTGGGGCTGGTCGCCGGACCCGAGGTCGGGGTGTACGTCGCCGAGGGGCCGGTGCGCGGTCAACGGCCGCCCGAGCTCGCGGTCCGACGCCTGCAGCCACCCGAGGCCGCACTGCACGCGCAGATCGCCGACGCCGCGGACCTCCTCCCCCCTGGCATCGACGCCGATGCTCTCGTCACCCCCGCCGTCCTCGCCCGACCCGAGGTCCGCGGCTACGTCGGCGAGGTCGGCGACCGGCCGGTCGCCACCGCGCTGTCGGTCACCACTGGCGACGCCGTCGCGGCGTTCGACGTCGCCACCGTTCCCGAGCACCGCCGGCGCGGCTACGCCACGGCGCTGGTCGCGCGCGCGGTCTCGGACGCGCGGGCCGCGGGCGCGAGCTGGAGCTGGCTGCAGGCCTCCGACGCCGCGGCCGGCCTCTACGAGCGCGTCGGCTTCACCCTGCTGGAGCGCTGGCGAACCTGGGGGACGAACTGACCCTCCGGCGCTGCACCGGACAGCAACTAAGCTTCGCGCCCCCGCCGGAGTAGCTCAGTCGGTTAGAGCAGCGGAATCATAATCCGCGTGTCGGGGGTTCGAGTCCCTCCTCCGGCATCTGACGATTTGCAGGAACTCCCCGTGGTTATTGGGGATTGCGGATCTGGTCGTGGAGCAGGCGACCGCCACGAACCGCCAGAAACCGCTCGTTGGCTGACAAAACAGTCCAACGATCGAGCGTCAGCCTCGCTGCCGGGGACGCGTCCCGAACGGTTCTCGTGCCGATCCGACGGCTTTTCAGGCCTCGGGGATCTCGCGACCGAAGTCTGCAAGGTAATTGCCGTGGGTTCCGGACCGCCACGGCGGCCGGTGTCCAGGGCGTCAATGGCGGCCATCTCGTCGGTCGAGAGTTCGAAGTCGAAGAGGTTGAAGTTCTCTTTGATCCGGCTGGGCTTGGTGGATTTCGGGATCACGGAGCGTCCGTGCTGGAGGCCCCAGCGCAGCATCACCTGGGCCGGTGTCTTCTCATGGGTCTTGGCCATCCTCTTCGTGCTCGTCGGCCTTCACTCCACAGCGTCGTCGACGGCCTTCCCGTGCAGTCGGCTGGGGCGCTCGTCGGCTACGCGGCAGCTGTCACCGGTGTGGTCGTCACCGTGCGACTGGCCTGGTTCCTCGCCGTGCCATACGTGGTCTTCGCGGTCGACCGACGAGCGCGCGAAAGCGACCGCGGCGTGGGCGCGCGCGGACGACTCATCGCCGCGTGGTCAAGCGCCCGCGCTCGACGTACCGCCCCGGCCGTCAGTCCAGCCGGCGCAAGTACAAGGCCCGCCACCGCGCGACCGCGCTGCTGCGCTCGTTGCGCGCCGGGCGGGACATGCATCACCCGCTCCCCGGCCGGCCACGACACCGCCGGGCTGCTGAGCATCGGCTCGGGGATCGCCGCCCTTCGAGCCTGAGGCTTCTTAACCGGGCTCAGGCGCGGATCGGTGGGCAGCGGCGCTCGGAGGCATTGCGCAAGAGCGCCATCCGCCGATCGTCCAGCAGTACGGCGGAGATCTCAACCCCTCAAGCCGATCGGTCGATACCCGGTGATGTGCTCACCCGAATTCGAATCTCGACGTTCGTGCTGCTCGGGCTTATCTGCCTGACCGTCCCGGCGGCAGGCTACGCCAAGTCGAGCCGCGCGGTCCCGAACCGCTCGCATCGATCACCCATCCTAAAGGTCAAGAGACCGCGGATCATCGGCGGACAGAACGTCGGCGCGGGCGAGCTCGGATTCCTCGCGCGCGTCACCTATGACGACGGGACCAACGCGTTTCTGTGCTCCGGAACGCTGATCTCCTCCAACGTCGTGCTCACCGCCGGTCACTGCGCCGAGGACACGGACACCGGCATCGCATACAGCCCATCCGGATATGAGGTGATGACCGGGACCAGCAGCCTCAGCACCCCGGGACAGGTCAGCGGGGTCTCGCGGGTCATCCCGTACCCGACGTTTGACCCCAGCACGCTTCACGGCGACGCGGGACTGCTCGTGCTCAGCAGCCCCGCGGCCACGGCACCCGTGCCCCTGGCGACCTCCCCCACGGACGCGTCGCTCTACGCGGGCGGAAGCACCGGCGCGATCGTCGGCTGGGGGGTAACCGACGACGCGGGAGACCTCCCCGACAACCTGCAATACGGAACCGACGTCGTCCAAGACCCGGGATATTGCGCCCAGCAGGCGTCGCAGCTCGGCGCCAGCTTCGACACGCTCTCCCAGCTCTGCGCGATCTACCCGCCCAGCTACCAGGACACCACCTGCAACGGGGACAGCGGCGGACCGCTTCTCGAAGTCGTGAACGACGCCTGGATCGAAGCCGGGATCACAAGCTTCGGACCTTCCGGGTGCAGCACCACCATCCCGGCCTACTTCACCCGAGCCGACGCCATCGCACCCTGGGCCAACCAGTGGATCACAGCAGTCGCTCCAACCAGTACGCCCAGCTCCCCTCCGACCACACCACCTCCCTCTCATCCCGCTCCGGCTCCCACGTCCAAGCCACTCGCCGGCACATACCGGGGACGAACCGGCCAGCGCGAGCCGATTCGACTCCGGGTGAGCTCAAACCGTCACACGGTCCTCGGGGTCGGCTTTGAGTTCAGGCTCGCGTGCACGCGCCACCGGCCGCTCTACCACCAGATCACCCGGGGCGTGCGGTGGACCCTCAACACCGCAGGCGGCATGGGCTTCACGCACCGCTTCACCGACCCCACCGGCACCCACTACGCGCTGGGCGCGACGTTCACGACCCGCAGGACCGTCCAGGGGACGATGCGGATCACCTGGCGCACCCGGCGTTACGGTACGTGCGCGAGCGGGCTGGTCCGCTGGCACGCCTCCAGGTAACCGGTCTGGCGCTCTCGGCGGTGGCGAGCGGCCCCTGCTGGCTCTCGACGCCGGTCAGCTGACACAGCGGTCCAAGTCGACGCGGCCGCGCCTCGCGCGCACCGCAGACCTCGCGCGGTGGCTGCGGTCAGCACCACCGGCAGCGTGCTCGGCGCGAGGAGCCGTTGGCGCTCGGAGCGCACCGGTGGGCGGCGCCACCTTGGCTGACGTCCTGCGTGCTGCTCAAGCGGCGATCCTGCCAATGTCGAGCTTGGCGACCAGCTCAGGGTCGTTGAACACGTCGATCGCCGCCGCGCGGCCTCCGGCGACCGTGAATGCCAGCACCGCGAACGGTCGGTCGCCGTCGAACGCGACCACGCCGGCGGCGCCGTTGATCAGAGCCGCGCGAACGTACGGCGCGAAACCCCGGGCGGCCAGCGCTCCGCGCGCGACCCGTGTGGCGCCGCGCAGCTCGACCGGATCGCCGTCTTGGCGGTGGGCGCGGAGCACGACATCCGGGTCGAGCACCGCCACCAGCGCCTCGAAGTCGCCCTCACGGGCGGCGGCGAAGTAGGCGTCGACGACCGCCTGCTGGCGGGTCAGGTCCGGATCCGGTGGCGGCGCCGCGTCGTGCACCCGGCGGCGGGCGCGGCTTGCGAGCTGGCGGGTTGCCTGCGGTGAGCGGTCGAGCATCTGCGCGATGTCCCCAAACGGCACCGCGAACATGTCGTGCAGCACGAACGCAAGCCGCTCCGCCGGATTGAGCGTGTCCAGCACCACCTGGAGCGCGATCCCGACCGAATCCGCGAGCAGCGCATCGTGCTCAGGGTCGGTTCCGGCCGCCGGGTTGTCGATGATCGGCTCCGGCCGCAAGCCGTCGAGTGGCTGGTCGCCTCGGGTTCGGCGGGATCGAAGCAGGTTCAGACAGATCCGGGCGACGACCGTGGTCAACCACCGCTCGAGGCTGTCGATCTGCTCGGCGTCGACACGCCGTAGTCGTAGCCAGGCCTCCTGCACGGCATCGTCGCCGTCGGTCAGGGAGCCGAGGATCCGGTAGGCGACCGCGCGCAGCTGGGGTCGCTGGAGCTCGAACGCCTTGGCCAGCTCGAGTTCGTCCATCTCTGTCACACCTCAGGGGTCTCGCGGGTCATGTCAGATAGACCCCCCAACCCCAACCGATGTGACAGGAGGTGTCCGTTGGCACGGATTGCAGGAGTAGCGAAGGATCGGGCAGGGCTCAAGCTGAAGTTGGTCTACAGGTTCGGTCCGAAGATGATGAAGAAGCTGAGCGGCCGCGAGCCGCAGACCGCCAGCGGGATGGAGCCGATCGAGATCTGGGCCCACCAGCCCAAGATGCTGTTCGGGATGGGCAAGTTCAACCAGTCGGTGCGCAAGGGGAAAGCCGTCGATGACCGGATCAAGAACCTGGTCGAGCTCAAAGGCGCGCAGATGATCGGCTGCGAATACTGCGTCGACCTCGGCTCCCAGATCTGTCGCCACTCCGGCTTCTGCGACGATGAGCTACGGGCGCTGCCGTACTACCGCCAGAGCGACCTGTTCACCGAGCGCGAGAGACTCGCGCTCGATTACGCAGTCGCCGTCATGCGGACCCCGGTCGAGGTCACCGACGAGCTGTTCGCTGCAATGAAGGAGCACTTCAGCGATCAGCAGCTCGTCGAGATCACCGCGCTGCTGACGGTCGTCAACCTCGACCGCTTCAACGCCGCCTTCGGGATCGGCCCGGCGGGCTTCTCGGAAGGCATGGTGTGCGTCCCGCCGGATCGCCCCAACGCCGGCCCGCTGGCGAGGATCGCCTGAGTCCGGCTTCCGTGGTCGGCGATCACCTGGCGCTCGTGGGATCAGACGGTAGCCAGACGTCGATCGGCGGAGGTGATGCCCTCCGTCGCGCGGATGCGACGTCCAGGCGACGGCGATCAGCGCTGCAGCGACCGGCGGCCGGATCCAGCTGACGCTGTTCAGCGGGAGGTTGCGGCGAGCTTGATGCCGAGGCCCACGAACGACGCGGCGAACACGCGTCGGACCTGCTGGATGACCCTGGGCCGCTCGATGACGTGGCGGCGGACGACAGCCGCGCCGACGCCGTAGATGACGAAAACGACGAACGTCATCGCCATGAACGCGCCGCTGAGCAGCAGCAGCCGCGCGAGCTCGTCCGGGGCATGCGGCGGCACGAACTGTGGCAGGAACGCAAAGAAGAACACGGTCAGCTTCGGGTTGAGCAGGTTTGCGAGCATCGCCGAGCCGATCACCCGCACCGGCGAGCGTGCCGGCTGGTCGTCCTGGACAGCGAGCCGGCTCTTGTCACCTAAGGTCGTCACGGCCATGAACAGCAGATAGACAACGCCGGCGGCCCGCAGCGCATCGAACGCGAGGCCGCTGGCGCGCAGCAGCGCTGCGGTGCCGGTGACCGCCGCGATCAGGTGGGGGACGATCCCCAGCGTGCAGCCGAACGCGGCCACGATGCTCGCGCGCGCCACGGGAGACGCCGGCAGACAGCGTGATCAGCGCTCCGGTGCCAGGCATCGCGACGATCACCAGCGAGGTCAGAGGAACGCGAGACTCACCAGCGGTCAGGCTACCTATCCAGCCCCGGGCGTCGGGGCTCTCGCGGATGCCGATGGCCCGGGCGAGCGGGCTCGTCGGACTCGCAGGGTCGAACATGAGTGGGCGACTGACGACTGCGCGTAGGGCACCCCGCCTACCCAGGACCGCGCTGGCCTGGATCATCCCCGAGCGCGCGCAGCACACCCGCCGTCGCCGCGAGGGCGCCACGGGGAGCCCCGCAACAGCCTCCTGGTGTTCTTGGCCTGCCTGGTCCCGGCGATCATCGCGCTCGTCCTCTCCCGGAGGATGGCTCCGCGATCAAGCCGACTGAGGCCGCGCCTTCATCGTCGGCGAGATCGTCTTCATATGCGACCCGACTCACCCGGGCGTCTGCTGATCGCCTACCCAAGCCTGCTCAGGGATCAGCCGCACACCGGACGACCGCCGCTGGGTCGTGCATGAGCACACATGGCGGGGTGCTCGGTGCCAGCGCGAGGGGGTCGTCTCGGCCGGCCGCGCAGACCGTGCCCGCCAAGTCGATCGCCGATCTCGCCGAGGCGTGCGCCCGGCACGACGACGTACTACATCCGACCTTGATGGTGCCCGGCGGGCTGGGTTAGTGTCGCGTCGTTCAATCCACGGGGCCGGGGGGACCGGCCGGAAAGGTCAGTTCATATGCACCGGACAAGGCTGGCTGGCATCAGCGCGGCAACGCTTGTCGCGATCGCGGTCGCGGGCGGTCCTGCGGCGGCGAGCGTGGGCTTCTCGGGCACCGAGCACTTCACGTTCGTCTCGACCGCGACGGGCAACTCCAATCGCTCCAGCGCGATCCTGACGGGGGCGTTCGTCGACGGCGGGACGGCGATCCTGCCCGGGAAGGGCAAGGCCACGCTGGCGCTTCGCAAGGGCAAGATCTTCGCCCAGCCCAGCAACCAGAGCAAGGCCAAGATGACGGTGGATAAGACGGCCTGCTACGCCACCTTCAGTCAGTCCGGGAAGGTGAAGCTCACCGGCGGCACCGGGGCGTACGCCGGCATCACCGGCCACGGCAGCTTCAAGTCTGTCGGCAGCCTCGTCGGGCCGTTCAAGAACGGCAAGTGCGACGTGAACGCCAGTCCGGTCGCCGCGCAGTTCGCGACCAGCGGCACGCTGACGCTCGGCTGAACTTGTCGGCTCTGTCCGGTGGACGGCGGTGGGCCGGCGGCCCGCCGCCGTCCGCCTGCCTCCGCGGCGGCGGTCGGTGAAACTGACGCTCCTCGCCCGACGGCGAGCCGGTTCCTCAAGCCCGGACGCCGATCATGGTGGTGAGGATGGTGGCGACGTGCTGGGCCTCGTCGCCGGATCGGTTCGCCCGGGGCGCAGCACCTCCCCGCGCGCCAGCAGTCGCTCACCATCCGCGGCGGCGAGCAGGTTGACCTTGAGCTCGACCGTCAAGACCCGGCGGTCGGGCTCCATGAGCGTCAACGCGGCGTAGCCGAAGGCGCTGTCGATGGCGGCGATGACCACCCCCGGCGTGCAGGACCCCGTCCTGCTGGGTCAGACCCGGTGCGAAGGGTACGGTGATCTCGACCGTCCCGGGCTCGACGGTCGCGAGCTCGGCGGCGAACGTCGCCATCAAACCCTGCTTGGCAAAGCTGTGGTGGACGCGCCGCGCGAAGTCCGGGTCGCGCGGCTCTCGCGGACGGTTCACCGGGGGGTTATACCTGCCGCG
This sequence comes from Solirubrobacterales bacterium, assembly GCA_019240115.1. GTDB lineage: Bacteria > Actinomycetota > Thermoleophilia > Solirubrobacterales > Solirubrobacteraceae > Palsa-465. The sequence goes on from JAFAYV010000019.1 coordinate 33,633, forward strand.
CTCCGGGACGGATGGCACCCTCTCGGCGGAGGGTGTCGCGGGCCGGTCGCCGGTGCGGTCCTCGACGGGGCTGAGGAAGTCCAGCGCGCGAAACGGCCGCCGCGCGGCGACATCGCGGAGATCGCCCCGCGACGCGGGTCTCGATGCGGCGAGCGCCGGGTTGACCGAGCAGAACCGCTGCGATCTGTCGCCCCAGATCGTGGCGGCGACGCGTGACGAGTATCTCGGAGCTGATCCGTCGGTCGTTCACCGCTGTGGAACTGGTCGCTGCCCTACAAGCTCAAGCAGCTCAGGGACCTCGTCTGCCTCCGGGGGGCGCTGTTCGAATAGGCTTCGTGCGCTTCTGGCCGACGACGATCGGCGTTGCGCGAGTCGACACCGTGCTCGTCGATCACACGTTGGATGAGCGCGCGGCGGAGTCCGAGGCGGCGGGCCTCACGACGCTGCGCACCGCTCGCGGCGCGAGCTGTGAGGCATCGACTGCCGGAGGTCAGAAGCGTACGTTTGGCTGATGCTCTCAACCGCGATCGAACACGAAGGAGTCGCCGATGGCCATCTCGACCCAGTGGAGCTGCGTCGACCTGGAGATCTCGGATGGGGTCGCCTGGGTGACGCTCAACCGCCCGGAGAAGCGCAACGCGATGAACCCGACCCTGAACGCCGAGATGCTTGAGGTCCTCGAGGCGCTCGACGCCGAGCCCGAGGCCGCCGTCCTCGTGCTGACCGGCGCCGGCGAGGCGTTCTCGGCCGGCATGGACCTCAAGGAGTACTTCCGCGAGGTCGACGAGCAGCCCGACCACGTCCAGCGCCGGGTCCGCCGTGACTCGATGGGCTGGCAGTGGCGGACGCTGCGCACCTATCCCAAGCCGACGATCGCGATGGTCAACGGCTGGTGCTTCGGTGGCGCGTTCACGCCCCTGGTCGCCTGCGACCTGGCGGTCGCGGCCGACGAGGCGACGTTCGGCCTCTCGGAGATCAACTGGGGCATTCCCCCCGGCGGCAACGTCTCCCGCGCGCTCGCCGAGACCGTCGGCACCCGCGACGCGATGCTCTACATCATGACCGGCCGCACCTTCGACGGCCCCCGCGCCGCGGCCATGGGCCTGGTCAACCAGTCGGTCCCCCGCGCGGAGCTGCGCAAGGCCGTAGCCGCCCTGGCCGACGAGCTGAAGGCCAAGAACCCCGTCGTCCTGCGCGCCGCCAAGCTCGGCTTCCGCCACTGCCAGGAGATGAGCTGGGAGGCCGCGGAGGACTTTCTCTACGCCAAGCTCGAGCAGTCCCAGTTCCTCGACCGGGAGGGCGGGCGCGCGGCCGGGCTCGAGCAGTTCCTGGACCGCAAGTCGATGCGACCGGGGCTGCAGACCTACCAGCGCGATGCCGACCAGCACCGCTGAAGCGCCAGTGGAGCGGGAGCCCAATCGGCGCATCGGCGGGTGCTGCGCACCGGATTGACGCGGCGGTCCGGGAGCTGCTCGAGCGCGCCGAGACTGCGGCGGGTGCCCTCGAGCGCGAGCTGATCGAGGCGCTCGGCGACCCCCGCGAAGCCGAGCGGGTCCTGGCGGCGATGCAGGGCTGGCGACCGCGATGGCCGACCACTAGTGTGCTGACGCATTAATTCAATTGCAGAGGGGTAGGCAGTATGTATGCCTATCAATACTGCTGCGGTCATTGAGTTGAGCGAGGACGAGCGCTCGCAGTTGGAGTCCTGGGCGCGTCGGCGCACGAGCGCTCAGGC
>JAFAYV010000008.1 GCA_019240115.1 Solirubrobacterales bacterium
CGCTCGGCATCCAGCCTCGCCTGATCGGGCCGCGCTCGCGTCGTCCGGCTGTCCTCGAAGTCTCATGCAGCCCAGCTGCACATCGACTTCTGCGTCCTCGCCAGACATCCACTGGTGAGCGCTCTCGGTGCGACCGTACTCACGGGGACGACCACTAGCGCGCGACCTTCTCGTAGAGCACGGCGCTGTCGGCGACGCAGCAGGCGCCGCGATAGTGGTGGGGCGCCCACGTGAGCGGCCGCAGCACGCCGTCGGCGACGTCGCGGTCAAGCAGCTGGCCCCACTGCGCCGAGCGGCGGCGCACGAGCTTGGTCCACGGGGCCTTCCAGTTGTACGCGCCCTCGGTCAGCGGTCGCACGAACAGCAGGTGCTGGCCGGACGACAGGTCGTCGACGAGCCGCGCCAGCGTGGGGGCGGGCTCGGCCTGCTGCAGCCGTGTCAGGGCGTCGATCCAGTCGAAGTAGCGGGGGTCGGAGACGATCCCCTGGGCGGTGTTGGCGAAGCGCAGGCCGCCGGGCAGGTAGTACCAGTTCAGCGGCGTCTGCTCCGGCTGGCCGACGACGACGAGGTCGCCGGGCGCCAGCCACGGCGTCACCTCGGCGGCGACGTCGCGCATGTCGGACTTGTAGCGGGGGGTGAACGACCCCGGGTTGTGCAGGTAGACGATCGACAACGCGATCGCCACGATCCCGACGACGCGCGCCCGCGCGCAGCCCCAGGCGACGAGGAACAGGATCGCGCCGAGCACGGGCGCGAAGTAGCGCGGCGCCCATGCGGGCGTCACCTGCGAGGAGATCCACGCCAGGCCGAGCGTGGCCAGCGGGATGATCAGCAGGGTCGCCAGCAGCGCGCGCTCGCGCGTGGCGCGATGGCGACGGGTGAGCAGCGGGCCGAGCCCGATGAGCGCGGCGAGCACGAGGATGACCGTGATCCGGTCGCCGCCGAGCAGGTTGCGCGAGATCTGCACCGGCGCGCCGAGGCGCGGCGGGGAGTCCCAGGGGGCGGCCGTGTGGGCGACCTGGTACAGCAGCGTCGGCAGCCAGGGGAGGTAGAGGATCCCGGCGCCGACAAAGCTCGCCACCGCGTCGCGCAGCAGCCCCCGGCGATCGTCGGATGCCAGCAGCGCCGGGATGAGCGCGATCGCCATCCCGGCGAACGTGAACGTGCCCCAGGAGTGGGTGTAGAGCATGAGCGCGAGCGAGACCGCGAACAGGATCAGGTAGCGGCGCCGACGCAGCACGAAGCCGAGCAGGAAGCCGGTCGTCGCCAGCACGCCGAGCAGGCCCATCAGCTCGTACATCCGGGTCTCCTGCGCGTAGGCGGTCAGCCATGCGTTGAACGCGAACAGGATTGCCGCCATGACCCCGGCGCGGCGGCCGAACGCCTGCCACGCGCCCCAGGCGGCGGCGGGGATGGTCAGCACGCCGAAGATCAGCGACAGCGCGTGGGTGGCGTTCTCGCTGTCGCCGAGGATCGAGATCCAGACGTGGAGCAGCATGTAGTACAGCGGCGGGTTGCCGTCCTGGCGCAGCACGCCGGGGATCTGGCCGAGATGGTGGGTCGCGATCCCGGTGGTGATCGCCTCGTCCATCCACAGCTGACCGCCGAGATAGCGCGAGCGCATGAACGCCGACAGCGCCATCAGCGCCACGAGGCCGCCGCCGGCCCACAGCCAGGGGGGTACCCGGCGGACCCACTCCGGCGTCCGCGGCGGATGCTCGTCGGTGCTCGGCGGGGTGGGCCCGACGCCGGGTCGGGGCGCGGTGACGGTGGCCATCAGCTGCAGTGGGTGAAGAGGCGGAACGGCCCGCTGTGGCCGACGTAGCGGTAGTGGACCGCGGGCCAGGTGTGGACGATCGGCAGCAGCCCGAGGTTGCGCGACGCCCGGGTCTGCAGGATGACGTTCGGCGGGGGTCCCGCGCCCGCCGACGGCGGGCCGAGCACCCGGACGGTGTGCACGTCGAGCGTCCAGGCGACCATCGGGACCTGGAAGCCCTCGGTCATGATGCTGCCGCAGCTCAGCAGCCGGCCGGCGCCGTAGCGGCGCACGAGGTCGGTGACGCCGTCGCGCAGGTGCGCCTGGTAGACGAGCGCGCGATGGGTCCGCGGGATGAGGCCGACGTCCTGGCGGACCGGATCGGGGGGCAGCAGCAAGAACACGAGGGTCAGCGCGGCGACGCCGACGAGCGCGCCGGCCCGGCGTCCGGTCGCGCGCGCGAGCGCCGAGCCCACCACCGCCGCGGCGCCTGCCCAGGCGACGCCGCCGCAGATGTCGACGAGGGCCGAGCCGATGACCAGGTACCGGTTGTTGCCCGAGAAGCCGGCCTGGGTGAGGACCGCGATCAGCACCCACCACGCGGCGCCGACGACGCCGAACAGCGCGGCGAGGCCCAGCGCGCGCGACCACGGCTGCGACCCCGCGCCGGCGAGCCGCCGCCGACCGAGGATCGCGCTCGCGGCGACGACGAGCGCCGCGGCCGCGACCTTGATGCGCAGCAGCACCGTCGGCCACGCGGCCTTCTTCAGCTCGGAGCAGAACGGGCACCGGGCGAGCGCGTAGCTGTTGGAGCGGACGTGCTGGGCGCGGCTGACGCCCCGCAGGAAGTGTCCCGAGCCCCAGTACTCGGGGGCGAACCACAGGACCGGGATGAGCGCGAACAGCGCGATGACGAGCGGGCGCGCCCCGGCGTCGCGCCAGAGCACCCACAGCCCGTACGGCCCCCAGAAGAGCCAGATCTCGGGCCGGTCGAGCGCCGCGACGAAGCCGATCGCGAAGGCCTGCCGGGGACGGCCGTCGAGGTGGCGCTCGATCGCGATCAGCACCACCGCCGATGCGAGACCCTCGGAGTAGCCGAGCGCGTTGTCGGAGATGTAGCCGCCCGAGAAGACGATCCCGAGCACAGCGACACCGCCCGCGAGCAGCGCCGGCAGCCATCCGGCGAGCCCGGACTCGGCGCGCCGCAGCCCGGCGGTGATCTGGCGGGTGAAGCGGACCGAGAGGCGGAACGCCATCACGACCGCGCAGACCGCGCCCGCGCGCGCGATGACGAGCCAGAGATCGGGCTGGGCCTTGCCGAAGAGGGCGAACACCGTCGTGAACACGACCGGGAGGGGCTTCCACGTCGGCCCGCCGGTCGTGTGCAGCCGCACATGGAGGATCTCGCGGCCCCAGACCAGCCACGACCACGGGTCGTAGCTCGGCGTCGAGGGGATGAGCAGCGAGACGGCGCCGATCGCCAGCGCGACGGCGACGAGGCCGAGATAGAAGGTGCTCGTCGGGCTCAGCGGCCCGAACGATGCGCGCGCCTCGGTGCCCAAGCGCTCCCGTGCCGGCGCGGCGGGAACGTCGGTCGTGGAGGCGGCGAGCAGGTTGCGGGACACGGGGGGAGAGGGCGCGGCTGCGACGCGCACGCTAGCGGGCTCCAGGGCGGCCGGGCCGCCTCGGCTACCCGGTGACCCCCTGGGCCACGCAGGACTCGACCCGGCTCATGAGCCCGTCGGGCGCCTGGTTGGGATACACGAGCGCCGAGCCGATGACCTCTGCGCCCTGCGCCACGCCCTCGATCTGCTGCTGCTGCGCGGCGCCCGGCGTCGGCTGGAAGACGACCGTCGGGCCCGACGGTCGGACGCCGATCTGCATCGCCGGCAGGCCGCCGATCTGCACGCGTCGCACCGGGATGTGCTCGGCACGCAGGCAGACGATGTGCCGCTTGCGGGGGTCGTCGACGCCCGTGCGGGCGGCTGCGAGCGCCCGGGCGCTGCCGGCCTGCGGCTTCGCGGTCGTCCCGCACGCCGACAGGCACGCGGACAGGCCGACGCCGGCCACGACGGCGAACAGCGCGAGCAGGGCCCTGGGCATTGCCGCCAGAGCGTAGTGGACACTTCCCCGGTGATCGTCGACGCCGCGCTCACCGGACCGCTGCCCAAGCTCGGGGTGGTGGCGGCGGGCGCGCTGGTCGCGCTCGTGCTGCTGGCGACCGATCGGCGCTGGCGCAGCGCGGCGATGCTCGCCGCGCTCGTGCTCGCCCCGGTCCTGCTGCTCGCCGATATCTGGCACTCGCCCCAGCTCTCGGTCATCCATCGCCATCCGCTTCCGGCGCTCGCGGCCGCGGTGGTGGCGGTCGCCGCGCTGCTCGCGGTGGCGCGGCTGATCGGCGTCCGTCCGTGGCTGTTCGCGCCGCTCGCGGTGTTCGCGCTGCCGTTCCGCGTCCCGATCCAGGCCGGCGGCTCGACCTCGAACCTGCTCGTGCCGCTGTACTTCGTCGTCGCGGCGGGGGCGCTGGCGGTGATCGTGCCGACGATGCGCCAGGCGCGTCGCCGGCCGGCGGTCCGCTCGCGCCGACCGGAGGGACGCCACGGGGTCGACCCGCAGCCCGCGCCGCCGTCGCCGTTCGCCGAGCCCACCGCGCCGGGGGCCGCAGGGTGGGTGTCGCGCCTGCTGGCGCTGTACGTCGTGCTCTACGCCCTGCAGGCGACGTACTCGGCGGACTTCGAGAAGGCGCTGCAGCAGATGGTGTTCTTCTACGTGCCGTTCGCGCTGCTGTTCGACCTGCTGCGGCGCGTGCGCTGGACGCCGCGGCTGATCCGCAACTGCCTGGCGCTCCTTGTCACGATGGCGCTCGTGTTCTCGCTCGTCGGCTTCCTCGAGTACGCGACGAAGACGATCATCCTCAACCCCAAGCTCGTCGTCGCCAACGACCTGCACGCCTACTTCACGGTCAACTCGGTCTTCTTCGACCCCGACATCTTCGGGCGCTTCCTGGCGCTGACGATGATCCTCGTCGCCGTCGTGCTCCTCTACCCGCGCCCGCCGAGGGAGTCGGCGGCGGCCGTGGGCGCGCTCGCGGTCCTGTGGGCGTGCCTGGTGCTGACGCTCTCGCGCTCGAGCCTCGGGGCGCTGCTCGTCGGCCTCGCGGTGCTGGCCGCGCTGCGCTACCGGCCTTCGCGGGCGCTGCTCGTCGCGCTCGTCGTCATCGCGTTCGGAGCCGCCGCCGTCGCGGTCTCGCCGAAGACCTTCGGGCTCAATCAGGGGGTCAACGGCGCCTCGAGCGGCCGCGGCGGCCTCGTCTCCGGCGGGCTGTCGCTGTGGACCGACCGCCCGCTGTGGGGGTATGGCTCGGGGTCGTTCATCACCGAGTATCGCCGTCACCACCGCCAAACCGCGACGACGCTGTCGGCCTCGCACACGATCCCGATCACGATCGCCGCCGAGCAGGGGCTGATCGGCGAGCTCGCCTACGCGGCGCTCGTCGTCGCCGCGCTCCTCTGCCTGCTCCGCCGCTCCCGCGGCGATCCGGCACGCTGCGCCGTCGGGGCGGCGTTCGCGGCGCTCGTCTTGCACACGATGCTCTACGCGGACTTCCTCGAGGATCCGGTGACCTGGGCGCTGCTCGGGATCGGGGTGGCGCTGGCGAGCGCCGGGGCTCCGGCTCGGCGCCCGCTCAGCGCGCGCCGGGGCGCCGTCGCTCGCTCGGGCTGAGTGGCGAGGGCGGTCCGAGGTGCTCGCAGATCCGGCGCAGCATCTCGTGCAGCTGTTCGCGCTCGGAAGGACTGAGCGGCGCGAGCAGCTCTCGCTGCGCGGTGCGGGCGAGCGCGCGTCCGCGGCCCAGGAGGTCGCGTCCGGCGCCGGTGACGTGCAGGGCGTGGGCGCGGCGGTCGGTGGGGTGCGGGCGGCGCTGCACGTATCCCGCGACCTCGAGCTCGTCGATCGTGGCCACCATCGTGCTCGGGTCCACCCCGAGGGCGCGACCGAGCGCGTGCTGGGTGAGCGGTCCGTCGGCGTCGATGACGTTCATCGCCCCCCAGGCGCGGAGCGTCAGCCCGATCGTCTGCAGCGCCGCGCCGAACTCGCGCTGGGCGCCCGCGCCGGCGCGGTTGAGCAGATAGCCGGTGTGGCGCGCCAGGACGGCGGGCAGCGCGGACGGATCGTCGCTCATCGACCAGAAGATTAACACCGCATATTATGTGTGCTACAAACGATGCGCGTCGCCAACGACCTGGGAGCTCGCGCATGTTGACCTCGACCACCCGCTGGGTGCTCGCTCACCGCCGGATCGTCGCCGGCGCCTGGATCCTGATCACGCTCGTGGGGATCGCCACCGTTGGGCAGGCGACGAAGTCGTTCAGCAAGCAGTTCAGCGTTCCCGGGCGCCCGGGCTTTCAGACGAACACGGCGATCCTGCGCAGCGTGCACGGCGGCGGCCGCTACGCGCCGCTGCTCGCGGTGCTCCGCCTGCCCGGCGGCGACTCGGTGCACTCGGCTGCGGTCCACGCCGGGCTGATCCGGGTCCAGGCGCGGCTGGAGGCGGCGATCCCGGGGCTGCGCGCGGCCTCGTACGCGACGACCGGCTCGCGCGCGTTTACCTCGGGCGACGGACGCACGACGTTCGTGCTCGCCTATCCACCGCCCGACAACGAGTCGTTCGGCGCCAACACGCGGGCGGCCGAGCGCGCCCGGTCGGCGCTCGCGGGCGTGACGATCGCCGGCCGGCCGCTGCAGGTCACCGGCGTGGACGCGCTGCAGAGCCAGACCGGCGGCTCGAGCGGCCCCGGGGTGTTGCTCGAGTCGGTGCTCGGCGGCCTCGGCGCGCTCGTCGTGCTCGCCTTCGTGTTCGCGTCGCTGCTGGCGCTCGTCCCGCTGCTGATGGCGATCGTCTCGATCATGACCACCTTCCTCATCCTCTGGGGGGTCGGCTCGATCACGAGCGTGTCGATGATCGTCGAGTTCCTCGTCGCGCTCATCGGCCTCGGGGTGGCGATCGACTACTCGCTGCTCGTCGTCGTGCGCTGGCGCGAGGAGCGCGCGCATGGCCTGCAGGGGGAGGCGGCGGTCATCCGGGCGATGGAGACCGCGGGGCGTGCCGTGGCCTTCAGCGGCACCACGGTGGCGATCGGCCTGCTCGCGATGATCGTGCTCCCGGTGCCGTTCCTGCGCTCGATCGGCTACGCCGGGATGCTCATCCCGCTCGTCAGCGTCATCGTCGCCACGACGCTGCTGCCGATCGTCCTGCTGAAGGCGGGCAGCCGGCTCGACTGGCCGCATCTGCGCTCCGAGGACCGCGCCAGTCGCTCATGGACGCGGTGGGCGGGCCTCGTCGTGCACCGCCGCTGGGTCGCGACGGCGGCGGCGGCGATCGTGCTCGCCGCGCTCGTGGTCTCGGCGACCTCGCTGAAGCCCGGTCAGGCGGCGGTCGACACGCTCAGCTCGCGCGGGGAGGCGCACGCCGGCCTCGTCGAGCTCGAGCGCGCGGGCCTCGGCCCCGGCGCGCTGACGCCGGTCGAGGTCCTCGCTCCCGCGGGCCGTGCCGATGCGACGGCGGCCGCGCTCGCGCAGGTGCGCGGCGTGCGCGGCACGGTGGCGCCGGCCAGCCCGCGGTGGCGTCGCGACGGCGAGGCGGTGCTCGACGCCTTCGTGCCCGCCGACAGCTCGTCGTCGGCCGGCGTGGGCACGATCAAGCGCCTGCGCGCCGAGGCGAGCGCGCTCGGCGGCGGCGTGCGCGTCGGCGGCATCGGCGCCGAGAACATCGACTTCGTCGACGCCGTCTACGGCAGCTTCCCGCTCATGATCGCGCTCATCGCAGTGCTGACCTTCCTGCTGCTGGCGCGGGCGTTCCGCTCGCTCCTGCTCCCGCTCAAGGCGGTCGTGCTCAACGTCATCAGCGTCGCCGCCGCCTGGGGGGTGATCACGCTCGTCTGGCAGGAGGGCAAGGGCTCAAACGCGATCTGGGGCATCGCGGCGACGCACTCGGTCGACGCCTGGATCCCCCTGATGGTCTTCGCCTTCCTGTTCGGCCTGTCGATGGACTACGAGGTGTTCATCCTCTCGCGCATGCGCGAGGAGTACGACGTCTCGGGCTCCACGGACGACGCCGTCGTCGGCGGCATCGGGCGTACGGGCCGGTTGGTCACGAGCGCCGCGCTCATCTTGTTCCTCGCCTTCGCCTCGATGGCCTCGGCGCCCGACACGACGGTCAAGGTGTTCGCCACCGGCCTCGCTGCGGGGATCCTGCTCGACGCGACGGTCATCCGGGCGCTGCTCGTGCCCGCGCTGGTGTCGCTGTTCGGGCGCTGGAACTGGTGGCTCCCCCGGGGCCCGGCGCGCCTGCTGCGCGTCGAGCCCTCGCTGCCGTCCGGTCGCGGGGGCGCCGTATAGGCCCGCTGATCCCGGATCAACCCGGCCGCGTTGCCGTCCGAGGCCTCGTCGGAGACGACGCGGATGACCCGGATAGTAGGCGGCGTCAATCGCCCCCGGAGTGTAGGCGGCGTCAATCGCCGCGTCACATAGTCCTAGGAGCGGCGTTGCGAGTTCGTGAGCTCGCCTGGCAGCAGGCCGTAGACCAGCGAGTCTCGGCGCCGCCCGCTGTGGCGGATGAGCATGTGGGAGCGCAGGTGGCCTTCTCTGCTAAAGCCGCACCGCTCGGCGACGCGCTGGGAGGCCCGGTTGTCGGGATCGGTGGTGAGCTGCAGGCGGGCGAGGTTCAGGTCGTCAAAGACCCAGCGGGCGAGGGCGCGCGTCGCGCGAGAGATGTAGCCGCGGCCGCGGGCTTCCGGCGCGAGCCAGTAGCCGATCTCAGCTGATCTCAGCAGCACGTTGATCTGGACGCCGATCGCGCCCAGCCTCTCGCCCGTCTGCTGGCGGACGACCGCGAGTTCGAGAGCATTGCCGGCGAGGCGCGCCGGCTCTTGGCTGGCAAGCCAACCGACGGCGTCGCTCTCGGTATAGGGGAACGGGATCACCGGTGAGTATCGCGACACCTCCGGGTCCTGGCAGGCCGCGACCACGAACGGCACGTCGTCGAGCGTCCATGGACGCAGCAGAACCGGACCGTCCGTAAGAGGTGGATCTGGGAATTGCAGTTCGGACACGAATCAGGCGCGTCGCCGCCGCCGGCCCTGCGTGGCACGGGGCGAGCCGGACGGCGTCGATCTTGCCGCCGTCGACGCGGGAAGGCAGGTCTTCGGGGTGCACGTGGCGAAGGTATAGGAACCGGCCTTCACCGCCACCGGCTCCGACATGGTCACAACTACGATCCCCGCGCCGTAGACGACGGCTGTGTCGCGCGGGCTGCACATTCCTGCTCGGATGCGCCGTCGCTGGCCGCTCGCCGGCGTCTGCCTCGTGCTGCTCGGCGCGCTCCTCGCCGTGCTGACGATCAACAACCGCTCTCCGGCCGGCGCCCGCGCCGCGCGGCCGTTCGTCAACCCGATGCGCGACGGGCTCTCGGGCAGCCCGCTCTCGTGCCCCGACCCGAGCGTCACCCGCCGCCGGGACGGCCGCTGGTTCTACGTCCTGGTCTGCACCTCGGACAACAACCGCAATGCGTTCCCCATCTATCGCTCCGAGGACCTCGTCCACTGGTATCCGGACGGCTTCGTCTTCCCCCACGGCCGCCAGCCGTGGTGGGCGGCGCCCTCGACGGGCGGCGGCCGAGCCGCGGTCTACTGGGGCCCCGCGCTGTATCGCATCGACAACCGCTGGGTCCTGTACTTCTCGGCCGACTACGACGCCGCCACGCACGCGGCGGGCTCGTTCAAGCCGCGGGCGCCCACGATGGTGCTCGGCGTGGCCGCCGCGAACTCGCTGAGGGGTCCCTGGCGCACCAAGCTGCTGCACTTCCCCGGCGAGCTGAACGCCGAGAACCGCCGGCCCGACCAGGAGGTCGTCGGCGGCGACATCGACCCCGGCGTCGTCGACGATCCGCGGACCGGCCGGATGTACCTCTTCTGGGCCGAGCAGCGCGAGCAGATCTGGGAAGCGGAGCTCTCCGGCGACGGCCTGACCCTGGGGCCGGAGATGCGGCTCGCGTTCGGGGTCAGCCGGGGATGGGAATGCGACCCCGCGAATCGGCTGTGCACCGTCGAGGGGCCGCAACCCTTCTACCACGACGGCAAGATCTTCGTCCTCTACAGCGCGGCGAGCACCTGGGACTCCTCCTACGCGGTCGGCGTGGCGGCCGCCTCGCGGGCCCTCGATCCGGCCACCCCGTTCCGCAAGCTGGCGACACCGATCCTTCGCTCGAGCAGCGGGTTCCTCGGGCCCGGCGGCGAGTCCAACCCCGTCCTCGGGCCCGACGGGAGCACGATGATCATGTACCACGCGCTCACCCACCCGATCCTGCGCCACGACTCGGGCCTGCGGGTGCTGATGCTCGGCGAGCTGCACTGGGTCGACGGCTGGCCGCTGATCGACGAGGGGCTCGCGCAGTAGTCGGCTTGGCTTCTCCGATCCGAACGGGTAGCATCGCCCATCCGTGAGTTGGGGATTTCTGTGGTTGATGCTGGCGCTGAAGCTGCCCTTGGCGGGCCTGATCTACATCGTCTGGTGGGCGATCAAGCAGGAGCCCGACGAGCAGTCCCCCTCCGATGACGACGGCGGAATCAAGCGCCATCCCCGTCCCCATCCGCCGCGTCCCCGTCCGCGCCGTCCGCGGCGCGGCCCGCATGGTGATCCCGCGCCGATGCCCCCGGCGCGGGTGCGCACCACCCGCGCTCGCGCGCGCACGCTCGGGCACTGACCGCGTGTGGTCGCTCACGTGAGGGCGGTCGCAGCGCGCCACCGGTGAACGGCCACGGTGAGGGCCACCGCACCGGGGTCGCCTCGGTGCTCTCCGACGGCACGATCGTCCGCCTCGTGCAGGCGGGGCGGATCCGCATCGACCCGTGGGACCCGGGGCTCGTCCAGCCCGCGAGCGTCGACCTGCGCCTCGGCGACTCCTTCCGCGTCTTCCACAACCACCGGGCCTCGCGGATCGATCTGCGCAGCCCGCCCGAGAACCTGACCGAGGAGGTGCTCGTGCCCGAGGCGGAGTCGTTCGTCATCCACCCGGGCGAGTTCTGCCTCGGCCGGACGCTCGAGTGGGTCGAGCTTCCCGACGACATCGTCGCCCGCATCGAGGGCAAGAGCTCGCTCGGCCGCCTCGGCCTCATCGTCCACGCCACCGCGGGCTTCTGCGACCCCGGCTGGCAGGGGACCCTGACCCTCGAGCTCAACAACCTCACCCGCGTTCCGATCATCCTGCACCCGGGGGTCAAGATCGCCCAGCTGTCGTTCATGGCGCTCGACCGGCCCGCGGAGCGGCCCTACGGCAGCCCGGGGCTCGGCAGCCACTACCAGGGCCAGCGGGCCGCGACCGCAAGTCGCTACGGGGCGGGGCGGGCGGGGTCGCAGTGAGATAGGCTGCCGCCACCGATGCCGCTCGAGATGGTCGCCGCCGAGGCCTCCAAGGTCCCGTTCTACGTCTGCGGCGGCCTGCTCGCGGCGTGGGCGGTCGTCCTCGCCGGGATGGGCCTGCGCCGGCCGAGCTTCCCCGGCGGACTCGGCGGCCAGCGCCTCGTCGTCGCGATCAGCGCGGTCCTCGTCGCGATCACCATCGGCACCGCGATCGCGACCGCCTGAGCCGCGCGGCGTATCGACCGCTTCCCGGGTAATAGAGTTTGGGAAACGGTCGCCCGCTCGGCTCCCGGGGCGGGCTTCCCGACCCTCCCGGCAACCGCGCGACTGGAGTGCAATGACGACCCAGACTGAGACCACGGATGCGGGCGGTGTAGCCACGTCGAGCGAGAGCCTGACGATCACCGACAACCGCACCGGCAAGACGTACGAGATCCCGATCGAGGACGAGACGATCCGCGCGACCGAGCTGCGGAAGATCAAGGTCAAGGACGACGACTTCGGCCTGATGACCTACGACCCGGCGTTCATGGCGACCGCCTCGTGTCGCTCGTCGGTCACCTATATCGACGGCGACAACGGGATCCTCGAGTACCGCGGCTATCCGATCGAGCAGCTCGCCGAGAAGTCGAGCTACCTCGAGGTCGCCTATCTGCTCATCTACGGCGAGCTGCCGAGCTCTGACCAACTGGCCGAGTGGGATCACCAGATCACCATCCACACCTTCGTGCACGAGAACGTCAAGGAGTTCATGCAGGGCTTCCGCTACGACGCGCATCCGATGGGAATGCTGCTGGCGAGCGTCGGAGCGCTGTCGACCTTCTATCCCGAGGCCGCGGACATCAAGGACGCCCAGTCGCGCTACATCCAGACGATCCGGCTGCTGGCCAAGATGCCGACGCTGGCGGCGTTCTCCTACCGGCACAACCGGGGGATGCCCTACGTGTATCCCGACAACGACCTCGGCTACGCCGGCAACTTCCTGTCGATGATCTACAAGGTCGCCGAGCTCAAGTACGAGCCCGACCCGCGCCTGGAACGCGCGCTTGACATCCTCTTCATCCTGCACGCCGATCACGAGCAGAACTGCTCGACGAGCGCCGTACGCAGCGTCGGCTCCTCGCAGGTCGATCCCTACTCCTCGGTGGCCGCGGGCGTCGCCGCGCTCTACGGGCCACTGCACGGCGGCGCCAACGAGGCGGTGCTGCGGATGCTGCAGCGGATCGGGTCCACCGACAACGTCTCCGACTTCATCCAGGGCGTCAAGAACGGCGACGAGCGCCTCATGGGCTTCGGCCACCGGGTCTACAAGAACTTCGACCCGCGCGCCAAGATCATCAAGACGGCGGTCGACGACGTCTTCGAGGTCACCGGTAAGAACCCGCTGCTCGACATCGCGACCGAGCTCGAGAAGATCGCGCTCGAGGACGAGTACTTCATCTCGCGCAAGCTCTATCCGAACGTCGACTTCTACTCCGGGCTGATCTATGAAGCGCTCGGGATGCCGGTCGAGATGTTCCCGGTGCTGTTCGCGATCGGCCGCACGAGCGGCTGGGTTGCGCAGTGGCTTGAGATGGTCAAAGATCCCGAGCAGAAGATCTCGCGGCCCCGGCAGATCTACACGGGTGCGCGCGAGCGGACCTACGTGCCGATATACGAGCGCTGAGACACCCCGAGGAGAGGACCGCAGGATGACGACGACGACTGCGGCCGAGGCCCCGACTCGGCCCAGCGGGCCCCCGCGCCGCTATCAGATGTACGTCGACGGAGAGTGGGTGGATGCCCGCTCCGGGGAGACCTTCGAGTCCGTCGACCCGTTCACCGGCGCGGTCTGGGCGGAGATCCCGCGCGCCGGCGCCGCGGACGTCGACGTCGCGGTGCGCGCCGCGCGCCGAGCGTTCGACGAGGGCCCGTGGGGGCGGACGACGGCCACCGAGCGCGCGCGGATGATGCGGCGCCTCGGCGACCTGATCGCCGAGCGGGCCCGCGACGTCGCGGTCGTGGAGAGCATCGACAACGGCAAGCTGCTGCGCGAGATGGAGGGCCAGCTGAAGGGGATGCCCGCCTGGTACGAGTACTTCGCGGGCGCCGCCGACAAGCTGACCGGCGAGACGCTGCCCTCCGACAAGGCCAACTTCTTCATCTACACGGTGCGCCAGCCGGTCGGGGTCGTGGCGGCGATCACCCCGTGGAACTCCCCGATCCTGCTCATGACCTGGAAGCTCGCCCCGGCGCTCGCCGCGGGGTGCACGTTCGTCGTCAAGCCGGCCGAGCAGGCCCCGGTCTCGACGCTCGAGTTCGCCAAGCTCGTCGACGAGGCCGGGTTCCCGCCGGGCGTGTTCAACGTCGTCACTGGCTTCGGGCCCGACTGCGGGGCGCCGCTCGCCGAGCACCCGGGGGTCGACAAGGTCGCGTTCACCGGCTCGAGCGCGGTCGGCTCGTCGGTCATGGCCGGGGCGGCCAAGCATCTGGCCCACGTCAGCCTCGAGCTCGGCGGCAAGTCGCCGAACATCGTCTTCGCCGACTCCGACCTCGAGGCGGCGGCCAACGGCATCGTCGCCGGCGTGTTCGCGGCCACCGGCCAGACGTGCATGGCGGGTTCGCGGCTGCTCGTCGCCGAGGGGGCCTACGACGAGGTCATGGAGCGCGTCGCCGATCGGGCGAGCGCGGTGCAGATGGGAGACCCCCTGCTCGCCGACACCGAGATGGGCCCGGTCGCCTTCTCCGAGCACCGCGACAAGGTCGAGTCGTTCATCGCCAGCGCCAGGGAGGACGGGGCGCGGCTGCTCAGCGGCGGCGGGCGCCCGGGCGCGCCCGAGCTCGCCGACGGCTTCTTCGTCGAGCCGACCCTGTTCGGCGAGGTCACCAACGACATGACGCTCGCGCGCCAGGAGGTTTTCGGCCCGGTCGCGGCCGCGATTCGCTTCGCGGACGAGGAGGAGGCGCTGCGCCTGGCCAACGACACCGAGTTCGGCCTCGCCGCGGGGGTCTGGACGCGCGACGTGCAGCGCGCGCACCGGATGGCGCTCGGCCTGCGCGCCGGCACGGTGTGGATCAACTCCTATCGCGCGGTCGGCCCGATGGCTCCGTTCGGCGGGTTCAAGGCCAGCGGCCTGGGTCGCGAGAACGGCATGGAGACGCTGTCGGAGTACACCGAGCTCAAGACCGTCTGGATCGAGCTGACCGGCGCGACGCGGGACCCGTTCAGCCTTGGTTAGCGGCCAGTGAAGCGCAGGCCGCGGACCCTCCCGTCCGCGGCCCGTGTCCGCACGGGGGCACGATTGGTCGGGGCCGGCCACTGAGGGGAAAACCCGTGTCAGGCTGCCTCCTGGAGTGTGACGGTGTGTCCGAGGCGTTCGAGTTGGGCGACGAGTCGGCGGGTGGCGCGTTGGGGGTCTCGCTTGGCGAAGTATTGGCCGCCGGCGTCTCGGTAGAGCTCGCCGG
>JAFAYV010000005.1 GCA_019240115.1 Solirubrobacterales bacterium
CAGGCGGGCGTTCTGGCCCTCGCGACCGATCGCCAGCGACAGCTGGTCATCGGGCACGATGACCGTAGCCTGCTTGCCGGCATCGTCGACGAGGACCTCGCGTACACGCGCGGGCGACAGCGCCTTGGCCACGAACCGGGCGGGCTCGTCGTTGTAGGGAATGATGTCGATCTTCTCGCCGCGCAACTCGGAGACGACCATTCGCACCCGGGAACCCCGGGGGCCGACACAGGCGCCGACCGGGTCGACGCCATCGACGTGCGAGACCACGGCGATCTTGGAGCGGTAGCCGGGCTCGCGGGCCACGCCGGTGATCTCGACCAGGCCGTCGGCAATCTCGGGCACCTCGAGCTCGAACAGGGACTTGATCAGCTCGGGGTCGCGGCGCGAGACGATGATGCTCGGGCCCTTGGTCGAGTTCGAGACGTCCTTGATGACCGCCTTGATCCGCTGCGAGTGGTCGTAACGCTCGCCGTCGACCTGCTCGGACTTGGGCAGCAGCGCCTCGACGCGCTCGCGCAGCTGGACGAGCGTGTAGCGCGAGTCCGACTGCTGCACGATCCCGGTGATCAGCTCGCCGACGCGGTCCTGGTACTCCTCGAACATCATGTCGCGCTCGGCTTCGCGGATCCGCTGCAGGATGACCTGCTTGGCCGTCTGGGCGGCGATCCGGCCGAAGTCGTGGGGGGTGACGTCCTCGATCTCGATCTGGTCCTCATACGCCTTGAGCTTCTCGAGGTCGATCTCGGGCTCGGGCGCCTCGCGCATCTCGCCGGTCTCGGGGTCGACGGTCGGCTGGGCGTCCTCGGTCGCCTCGACGAGCAGCTGCTCCTCGAGCTCGGGCGGGATCTTCAGCTCCCAGACGATGAAGTCGCCGCTGTCACGGTCCATCTCCACCTTGGCGTAGGGGGCCGAGCCGGGCGTCTTCTTGTACGCCGACAGGAGCGCGTCCTCGAGCGCCTCCATCAGCTTGTCGGACGAGATGTTCTTCTCCGCTGCGAGGCCGCGGACAGCCTCGACGATCTCCTTGGACATGGATCAGTCTCCCGGGACGAGGTTGGAGCGGACGATCTGCTCGTAGGGGATCGAGAGGATCCCGTCGCCGGCCGCGATCGTGACTTCTGAGTCCGAAGCGCCGACCAGCTCCCCGGTCAACTGCTTGTCGCCCGCGGCCGCCTCGCGCAGACGCACCCGGGCACGGCGGCCCAAGAAGCGCGAGTAGTGGGCGGGCTTGGTCAGGGGACGATCGAGGCCCGGGGAGGACACCTCGAGGCAGTGGCGCTCGCGAAAGTCCGAGAGATGGCCGGACACGCGCTCGCACAGCGCGAGCGTGACGCCGTCGGGATGGTCGATGAACAGCCTCAGGGTCGACCCGGCGACCTCGGCCAGCAGCACCTCGACCTCCGGCTCGACGCCGGTGAGTCTGGCTTCGATGTCGGTCTGTAGCGCGCTCACGATCTCCTCCACAATCTCAATAAAAAAAGCGGGCGCGCGCCCACTTTCGGTACTGCGCCGGGACATGCCCGGCCGGAAAGCTGTCGTTTCAGCGTAGCACCGCGCAGTGGCGCGGCACCGACGTCAGCCGTCCGCCTCGCGAGCCGCCCGCGCCCGCGCCCGATCGCGGTAGACGCGGTAGTCGCGACGCCCGGGCTGCAGGCACGCGGCGAGCGCCAGCGGCTTGCGGGCCTCGGCGTGGCGCCCCAGCAGCTGCAGCGATCGCCCGAGGCAGAAGAGCGCGTAGTCGTTGGTCGGCGCGCGGTCGACGATCGCCTGGAACTCGGCGGCCGCCTGCTCGTAGCGCTGGGCGTGGAAGAGCGCCCGACCGAGGGCCTCGCGGATCGAGGTCTTGTCGGGATCGAGGTCGCGGGCGCGCTCGAGCGGGATCGTCGCCTGATGGTTGTGGCCGGCCTCGAGCAGCTCGGTGCCACGACGAAACAGGTCGTAGACGTCGTCCATTGCGGTCAGTCTAGGGCTGGGGCGGGCCGGGGTCCGGCTCGGCCAGCGACGCCGCGCTGCGCAGGCGCGGCGGCAGCGCCCACAGCGCCCACAGGCGGCCGAGCGGACCGAGCCCGAACGCGAGCTCGCGGCGCAGCGCCCGCCGCTGGGTCCCGGTGGGCGGGGCGCCGCCCGTCCCGTAGCGCGCGAGGCGCAGCGCGCGGACGTAGCCGGCGGCCGCGGGCGCGTCGGCGAAGCGGCGCTCCAGCGAGGCGAGCGTGACCTCGTCGCTCAGCGGGCGCCCCATGAGGGCCATCGCCCGGCGCAGCTCGGCGAGCAGCTGGTCGGTGCCGCGGGCCGGGCTCAGCAGCGCTCGCGCGACGAGCCCGAGGAGCAGCAGCCCGGCGGCCGCGGGCACGAGCAGCCACGCGCGCGTGCCGCCGGGGCGTCGGTGGTGGACGGTCGTGGCCACGCCGCCGCGCGTGGCCTCGTCGGCGCGCTGATGCCCGGCCGCCAGGCCGCCTGAGGCGAGCGCCTGGCTGGGCAGGATCGGTGACAGGGCGCCGGCGCTGCGGGCCGGCGCCGTCGCCGGGGTCGGGTCGAAGCGCACCCATCCGTCGTGGGGGAACCACGCCTCGACCCACGCGTGGGCGTCGGTGTCCTGCACCGTCCAGGTGTGAGCCGCGCGCCCCGGCGTCCCCGTCGTGAAACCGCTCGCGACGCGCGCCGGGATCCCCCCCATCCGCAGCAGCAGCCCCATCGCGCCCGAGAACTGCTGGCAGTAGCCGAGCTTGCGGTCAAACAGGAACGTCTCGAGCGGGTACGCCGCCCGCGGCGGGGTCTCGTCGTAGCGGTAGCCGTGCGCGAGCCAGTCGCGGACGCTCATCACGAAGTCGTAGGGGGTCCGGGCGCGGGCGGCGAGCCTCTGGGCGAGCGCGACGGCGCGGGCGTAGGGCGAGGTGGCGATGAAGCGCCGCACGGCCGCGTGCGACCGCCCCTCGCTCCCGGGCCGGTGAAAGCGCGGGAACTCGATCTGCACCGCGCGCCGGCTGAGGCGCTGCGGGATCGTCAGGGTCCGATACGGCGCGGTCGCGGCGTCGGGATAATCGTCGCCGGCGGCGCGCAGCCGTGCCGGCGTCGGCTGCGGCGAGTAGCTCGCGACCTCGTAGCTCGTGCCCGGGGTCAGCGCCCTCGGGGAGACCCAGGTGCCGGCGTCGGCCCCCGGCTGGACATCCTGGAGTCCGCCGAGCACCGCCGAGTCGCCGGCGCCGATGACGTCGAACGTCCGCATCCCGGTGATCGTCACGTCGACCTTCTGGGTGAAGCGGCGCTGGAGCGCGGGGTCGGGCGCGGGCAGGGGCGTCGACGTGCCGTCGGGGGCGGCGATCCACTCGCGGCCGTCGAACTCGGTGAGGTCCTCGGCCTTCCAGTAGTCGCCCGCGCGGGCGCGAACGGTCAGGACCTGGCGGCCCTGTCGCGGCCAGCGCAGCGGGCCATAGGTCTGGTTCCAGTGAAACTGCTCGATCTGATGCGCGACCGGGGTGCCCGTCCAGGCGCGGTAGTCGACCCATGGGTGATGGGAGTCCAGCTGGGGCGCCAGCAGGGCACCGGCGATCCCGGCGGCCACGAGCGCGCCGAGCGCGCCGTCGCGCAGCCGCTCGCCCCAGGCAAAGAAGGCGAGCAGGGCGAACAGGATCAGCCCCTGGAAGGTGGCCGAGGTCGGGCGCACGAGCGTCGAGGGCACGACCGCCAGCCCGAGCAGCGGCAGCGCCGCCGCCGCGCGCCACCCGTCCCCGGACCCCGGAGGGGCGCAGGCGAGCGCGGCGCCCGCCGCGAGCAGGAGCGCCGCGGCGCCGAGCACGATGACCAGCCGGACGCCGTGATCGGTGCCGAGATAGGGCACGAGCACGTCGGGCAGAAGGGTCAGCCCCGCGGCGATCCGGTCGGCGATGTCGGCGACCCTCAGGTGCACCACCCAGTGCCAGCTCACCCCGGAGACCGGAACCGCGGCGAGCACGAGCAGCGCGCCCGTCGCCGCCGCGAGCCCCGGGCCGCGCCGGCGCAGGATCGGCACGAGGCCACCGAGCACGATCGCGAGCAGGACGAGGGCGGCCAGCCGCCCGGCGGGCGGATTGCGCATCAGGGTCGCCCAGCGGATCGCCCCGTAGGCGCCGAGCGCGGCGAACCCAAGCAGCCGGATGAACGTCCGGTAGCCCTCCCCGTAGCCCGCCTGCTCCGGCGCAGGGGCGCGCAGCACCGCCCGGGGGGCCGTCGCCCGGTTTGCGCCCGCGCTCATCCGCTCGCCACCCTGGCCTCGGGGCTCGGCGCCGGCGGGGCGCGGCGGGCGCCGAGTGCAAAGCCCCGGCAGCCGCTGACCTCGAGCGTCGCCGACATCCGACCGCGCGCGCCCGGCGGCCGGCCCTCGACGAGCACTCGGCGCGGCACCACGAGCATGAGGAGCGCCGCCCCGCAGGCCGTCAGCGCGCCCGCCACGCGCGCGCTGGGGGCGGCGGCGACGTAGAGCACCGCGCCCCGGCGGCCACCGAGCGGGCCCAGGCGCGGCGCCGGCGAGGGTCGCCCCCCGGGGCGGCCGTGGACGACGGCGAGCCGCGCGTAGGCGGCCGCCCACGCGCCGAGCTCGCGGTCGATCGCGGTCGGGCGCTGCTCGCCGGGCAGCAGCAGGCCACAGCCGCCGTGGCGCGCGAGATCGAGCGCCAGCGACGCGCAGGCGCGGACCGCGTCGTCGAGCGCGGCGTCGCCGTCGGGGCCGTCGACGCCGCGGGCGTCGAGGACGACGAGCGGCCGCGAGTCGCCGTCGGCCCGCAGGCGGCGCTCGATCAGTTCGCCGCCGCGCGCGACCGTCGGCCAGTGGATGCGGCTCGCCGGCGTGCCCGGCCGGTACGGGCGCAGCCCGTCGATGTCCACGGCCGCCTGCGCCTCGGCGGACGCGTCGCCGTCGGGCCGGGGCAGGCGGCCGCCCCCGGCGACGGTCAGCCACCGCACCGGCTCGGTGCGCGGGAGGACGAGGAGCCGCTGGGCGGGCACGCAGCGCGTCGTGCGCACGCGCGCGAGGTCGAGCGGGTCGGAGATGACCAGCGCGGGCGCCTCGAGCGCGAGCAGGCCCCGGCGGGGAAAGCGAGCCACGACCCGGACGGTGGCGGTGCGGCCGTCGCGGATCGGCGAGAGCGGCCCCGAGAGCGCCAGGCGCGACCGCGTGAACGGGTCGATGACCTCGGCGCCGGGCAGCCCGAGCCAGCCGCGGCGGATCTGCAGCCGGGCGGCGAGCGGCTCGTCCTCGATGACCCGTTCGGCGCTCAGCGCGCGGCGGGCGTCGGCACCGCGGGCGCACAGCCACACCCAGACCGGCGCCAGCACGCCGATGATGACGAGCGCGACCGCGGGCACGAACAGCGGGGCGGCGTCGAAGATCTCGGCGACGAGCACGAGTCCGGCGCCGGCGACCGCGACGCCGACGGCGCGATGGATCACAAAGCTGCGGCCGTCGTCGCTCACAGCGCGCGCACCGCCGCGACGGCGTCGGCGACGACGTCGCGGGCGGCGGCGCGCGGCGTCTCGGGAGCGAGCACGAGACGATGGGCGAGGACGGGCTCGGCGAGCGACTGCACGTCGTCGGGGAGCGCGTGGTCGCGTCCGGCCATCATCGCGTGCGCCTTGGCCGCTCGCAGCAGCATCAGCCCCGAGCGGGGGCTCGCCCCGAGGTCGACCCGGGGGTCCTCGCGCGTGTGCCAGAGCAGGCGTACGATGTAGTCGCGCAGCGGCGCAGCGGCACGGACCCGGGCCACGGCGTCCTGGGCGGCGAGCACCTCGGCCGCGGTCGCGACCGGCGCCAGGGCGAGCACCCGGTCCCCGGTCTCGTGCTGGGCGAGCATCCCCGCCTCGGCGCCGTGGTCGGGGTAGCCGAGCGAGAGCCGGACCATGAACCGGTCGACCTGCGCCTCGGGCAGCGGATAGGTGCCCTCGTACTCGATCGGGTTCTGGGTAGCGAGCACCATGAATGGGCGCGCCAGTTCGTGGGTGTGCACGTCGACCGTCACGCGCCGCTCCTGCATGCACTCGAGCAGGCCTGACTGGGTCTTCGGCGACGCGCGGTTGATCTCGTCCACCAGGACGACGTTCGCGAACACGGGTCCCGGGCGAAACTCGAAGCGCTGCTCGCGCTGGTCATAGACGTTGGTGCCGACCACGTCCGCTGGCAGCAGGTCAGAGGTGCATTGCACGCGCGCGAACTGGCAATCGATCGAGCGGGCCAGGGCCCGGGCAAGCGCGGTCTTGCCGGCCCCCGGATAGTCCTCGACCAGCGCATGGCCCTCGGCCAGCAGCGCCACGAGCAGATGCTCGAGC
>JAFAYV010000024.1 GCA_019240115.1 Solirubrobacterales bacterium
GACTTCGCCTGGGAGCGCTTCTTTCAAGTCGGTAAGTGGTCGCTGCTGGCCTACGTCGTGATCGGCGGGATGATCGAGTACGCCTTCCTGCAGGACCACATCAAGGGTGGGGCGCTGGTGATCCTGACCCTCTCGCTGGTGGTGTTCGCCGTCCACGTCCCCACGCTGGTCGGCTTTACGGTGGCCCGCTTCTACGAGCCCTCGTCGGCTAACCCGCTCGGCGCCGGACTCTGACCGCGGACGGGACGCGGCGCGCGCAGCGTCGGAGCCCAGTCGCCGCCGGGCCTGGGTCGCCCGCGCCGCCCGATCCGCCGGGGCTAGAATCGCGGCCAGGCGCCCGTAGCTCAGCTGGATAGAGCGTCGGTCTACGGAACCGAAGGTCGGGAGTTCGAATCTCTCCGGGCGCGTTGGAAAAGGCCCGCTAACGGGCTGGTTTTGACTCGACGAGCCATCGAATCACCCAGCGTTTGCTACCCATCGTCTACCTAACATTGCGCACCGGGCCGCACGCTGAGTTACAGCGATGGAGCGGGGCCGCTAGCTGCGGTCGAGACCCGGCATCGGAGGAGCAGAGTGGAGAAGCGGACGATTCACGTCGGTGTCCACTACGAGGAAGGCAGCTACTGGGCGCAAGTCACGGAGTGGCCGAGCTGCTTTGCCACCGGTGAGACCCTCAGCCAGCTCACGGAAGCCCTCGAGGAGGCCGTCGCGCTGATCGTCACGCCCGAGGATGAAGAGCCGGCAGCTATCCAGCTACGCGTGCTCCAGATGGAGTTGACGCTCGCAGCCGACCGACCTCTTGTCGCGACACGCGCCAACCCGTCGAAGCAACCCACATTGATAGCTAGACCTCCGCGAAGCCGCGACCCGCACACCCCTTGGCACCTGCGAGGCTTTCACAGACGGGGTGAGGCCTGAGATATGCTCGCGCTCGCACGAGTCGGCGAATAGTGCCGGCTCCAGTCGCCTCTCCGGGCACGAAAACAGCCCCTTAACGGACGCGAGCAGGCGGGGCGGATCGCCGAGGCCGATGGCACCCTTGGTTCTCGTCGAGCGGTCATCCGGGAGCGGCCCTGACGGACGCGCGGTTCGTCGCCAAAGCGCTCGTGCGGACTGAGATGGGGCCTGAGACGAATGGAATCGTCGCGCCGGGCCAGGTCCGGCGGACGCCGCCGGTTGTTGTCTTGCGGTCGGCGTCAACGAGCTGCGTGCGGCGATAGCCGTCTTAGGTAGCGGGGTAGCCGCAGCAGGCCACGGCTTCATCGCAGCCTCTTGACATGGCGGCTAACCTCGATAGGGCCCGATACCAAGTTCGACTGCACCACCCGCTGCAGGGTGCGCCAGGAAGGAGGTGTTTCGCGGCTCGCCGATTGCGGGTCGCCATAGACGGTCTACCGGCCTGCGTGGCCGGTTCCTCATGTTCGTTTGCTCTACGGCACCCACGGGTGCGCGTACACCAAACCAAGGAGAAGTAGACATGGCTGTAACCGATGCAGAAGTGACCACCACTCTCACCCTGCCGAGCGTGATCGAAAAGGAGATCGAGTCGCGTGTGACGCAGGCGTGGGCCGCCGAGGGATATGTGACCGAGGACGGAGCGCGGGATCCCGAGAAGATGCACGCGGCCGCGTACAAGGTGGTCATCGAGCACGTCGTCGCCTCCAAGGCCGACCGCGCAGACAGTGCGATCAGCAAAGGCCAGCTGGCGGCTGCGGTGTTCCCTAAGGCGCCCGGCATGGATGGCACCTACGACCAGCTCGACGAGTTCGACCGCAAGGTCTACGAGATCCTCGAGCGCGATGTCTGGAGCCTCACCCAGCCCAAGGAGAGCGGCACCATCCAGAAGCGCCTCGGCGAGGAGGACTCGAGCCTCGTCCTGCTGCGGGCCACGATCCGGCGCAAGCTGGACAAGGTCCAGGTTTGCTACATCACCGACAACCTCGTGCTGATCAAGGAGGACGGCATCGACAAGGAGATCAAGGCGTGGGAGCGCAAGGCGGACAACCTCCGCAAGGAGCTCAACATGATCATGCGCCGCCACTCCGAGCTCGAGGGGTACATCCGTGGCGAGGTCGGCCAGGGGCTGGCCCGGGCGAAGGCCACGCTGACCATTCCGCCCAGTAGCGTGGGCGACAACAACGGCCTGAAGGAGCTGTCGGAGGGCGGCAGCAAGTAACACGGGAGCGCGAGCCCGGCACCGACCGTACCGGTGCCGGGCCTCCGCTCGCGGTAAGGGGACGCTCATGAACGACACAACCAGCAGCACCAACGGCTGCGACGCGACTATCAGCTCGGTGGACGCCGTGCTTGACGTACTGGTCCCGGGCGTGGAAGTGACTGACGCCGAGCTCGTGCAACGCGTCATAGGGCGCTCGCCCGAGATGCACAGAGGTAAGGTCATTCCCGCCAGGATCCGTCTCGCCCGCAAGGGCGCGGTCGAGCTTGTCGGCAAGAACGAGCAGGGCCACCAGGTCTGGCGTAGGACCCCGCCCGGCGGCGAGGGGGCTGCAAGGGAGGCGGCCGAGGCACGCAAGGTGCCGGCCGAGAAGAAGCTTGCGTGGGAGAACCCCGAGCGTCGGGCCCAGGTCGTTGCTGCGCTCCTGGCCGATGAGGAAGTCAACCGCCTGGTTCGGGAACAGACCGAGCGGGGGCGACGGTTTCGTCGTGCGCGCGCACGCGCGCACGAAGTACACACGGAGACCGAAGCGGAGAGGCGCGAGCGGAAGCGCCGCCTAGCCGAGGAAGAGCGGAGGGACGGCCCGGCACTCGCATTCCTGAAAATCCGGGACCAGCTCCGGGACGGCGTGAACGTCCTCCTCGACGTGCGGAAGTTCATGCGGACCGAGGTCGAGCGCCACAACCACGGTGAGCCGACCCATATCACGCCCGCGCGCTGGGACTCCGTGGGGGTGAACGTGCTTGAGGTGATTCAGGTGGCTGGCGCCGTATGGCACGACCTCGGGACTGCCTCTGGCAGCGAGCCCGAGCACTGCCCGCTCTGCGGCGGACGCACCGCCCCTGATCCGAACGCCTTGAACCAGGGCTACATCGACGCGTTTGCCGAAGATGAGAACGACGACTTGATCAGCGGCGAGGAGGGCGCCTAACCGCCCGCCTCCTAGACTCAGCCGCTGTGATCGCAGGAGCCCCGGCCCACCCTAGGTGCGCCAGCATCTTATTTGCTGCTCCCACCAGATCTGGCCCGGGGGACGCGGCGGGGGCTTGCAACGCCCTCGCCGCGCATCCTGTTCCACCTCCGCGTCCCTGATCCTCCTCGTTGGGGCGCATCCGCGCGCGCCGCTAAATTCGCCTCGCACCGTTTCCCACGACCAGGTGCATCCGATCACGCCGCGCACTGCCACCAACCCGGAGACGTCCCCCCAGCCCCAGGCCGCCTACTGGACCGACCTGGGAACGCTGTACAAGTGTCCGGTCGAGGACTTCGTTGATTCCGAATGGGGCCGCGCAGTCGCCGGGTGCGTGCAGCTCTTGTTCACCTCGCCGCCTTTCCCCTTGAACGAGAAGAAGCGGTACGGCAACCGTGTCGGCAAGGAGTACCTCGACTGGCTCGTCCAGCTCGCCGAGCCTCTCGGCGACCTGCTGACGGAAGACGGCTCGCTTGTGGTGGAGCTCGGGAACGCGTGGGAGCCCCGCAAGCCGGTCATGTCCACCCTCGCTCTCAAGGCGCTATTGAGCCTCCAAGAGGCCGGACGCTTCCACTTGTGCCAGCAGTTCATCGTCCACAACCCGGCGAGGCTTCCGTCTCCCGCACAGTGGGTGACGGTTGAGCGCATTCGCGTAAAGGACTCGTACACGCACATCTGGTGGTTGAGCCGGACGACACGCCCGAAGGCCGACAACAGCAAGGTGCTTTCCGAGTACAGCGCTGCGATGAAGAAGCTCCTAAAACGCCAGTCGTACAACCCGGGCCCGCGACCGTCCGAGCACCGGATCGGCGAGAAGTCCTTCCTCAGCGACAACGGCGGCGCGATCCCGCCGAACGTGATCAAGCTCAAGCCCGAGATCGAACCGGAACCCGAGAGCATGCTTGAGGTCAGCAACACGGTCTCTACCGATGGCTACCGCGCTTACTGCAAAGACCGCGGCCTCCGCATGCACCCCGCCAGAATGGCCCCGGAGATCCCCGAGTTCTTTATCCGGTTTCTCACCGAGCCTGGGGATCTAGTGCTCGATCCCTTCGCCGGAAGCAATACCACTGGCGCTGTCGCTGAGGACCTTGGCCGCCAGTGGATTGCGCTCGAACCCGAACCGGAATACATCGAGGGTTCACGCGGCCGCTTCGGCGACCGAAAGCTCCGACCACGCAGGCGCAGCGCACGTGCGTGAGGGTCAGGGCAGGGACGATTCCCGACCTCCTCATCGCCGTGAAGACTGCTTTGGCCAAAGGGTGAGGCGGAGCGAGCGACCGCATCGGCGATGACCGGGCCACCAGCGCGCTGACCGACGGACGACTGCTTCGCGCTTAAGTGATCCCAAGTACCCGGCCGATCGGGCTGCTGGCACGACCGCGTGGTCGCCACGGCAGTCGCCAGTAATGGAGCGGTCGCTGGGTGACAGCACGCGTCCGGGACCAAGACGTCGGGCGCTGGTCTCACCCGGGAGGAATAGCGCGACGATTGCGTCATGGCGCCGCTGCTCTTCGCCAGCGATCGCGTGCCGCAGAACAGCGGTCAGAGGAAAATCGCGTAGGCGACTTAGTCGGGTCCCGCGCGACCGCGCGGAGAGGCGAGGCAGGCTTCGACTTCCGTGGGCTACGGTGGATGTCGTGCCCGCATTGTTCGATCAGCTGACTCGCACGGATCCATCGCCCGCGTGGCCGGCCGAAGACAGTTTTTCCTTTTTGAACCGTGTTGCCGGCCCGACGTGGCACCGTCAGCGCGAGCTTCTCGATCGCTGGTACAGCGCGTTTCCTGATCGCGCTGGCGATCTCCGAAATCGGTTCCGAAGCGCCGACCCGAGGCAGCACTATCCCGCTTGGTGGGAACTGTACGTGCACGCTCTCTTCAGGGCGCTGCAATTCGACGTGACCACCCACCCGACCATCCCAGGGACTACGGGCCATCCCGACTTCCTCGTCCAGCGGAATGGATCGGCCTTCTATATCGAGGCAGCGACCGTGTTCTCCGGGATCGTGTCGCCGTCTCGCGAGTCGCGGGCACTTACCGATATCGAGGACGCGATCGCCCGCTTGGACGCGTCCACGTTCTGGGTTTCATTCCGCGTCGATCGGGTTGGAACAGCGATGCCTCGGCTACGGTTGGTCCGCAGTGAGATCTCCGATTGGGTCGCTACGCTCGACCCGGGCGCGCTGACGTCAGCGGACCTCACCGATCCAGCGTCCTGGCAGACGTTTGAGTTCGAGCACGGCTGGATGATCTCCTTGCGCCCGAGTGCATGGAGCCCGAAGCACCGTGGGTGTCCGGCCA
>JAFAYV010000026.1 GCA_019240115.1 Solirubrobacterales bacterium
CGCCGTCGCGCCCGCCGGCGCCGCCGCGCCCGCCGGCGCCGCCGCGCCCGTGGCGACCGTCATAGCCGTCATAGCCGTCATAGCCGTCATAGCCGCCGCGCCCCGGGCGCATCGACGGCTTGCAGCAGCGGCCGCTGGCGAGGATCACCCCGTCGGCGCAGTGGGCCTCGATCGCCCCGTCGCCGAACTGCTCGTCGTAGAGGCGGGCGTAGAGGCCGCCGTGGGCGAGCAGTTCGTCGTGGGTGCCGTGCTCGACGACGCGCCCCGCCTCGAGCGCGAAGATGACATCGGCGCGGCGGATGGTCGAGAGGCGGTGGGCGATGGCGATCGTCGTGCGCCGGCGAATGAGGTCCTCGAGCGCGCGCTGGACGATTCGCTCGGACTCGGTGTCGAGCGCCGAGGTAGCCTCGTCGAGGATGAGGATCGGCGGGTCCTCGAGGATGACGCGCGCGATCGCCAGCCGCTGGCGCTCGCCGCCGGAGAAGCGGTAGCCCCGCTCGCCGACGAGGGTCTGGTAGCCGTCGTCCGGCGCCATGATGCGGTCGTGGATGAAGGCCGCCCGGGCGGCGGCGACGACCTCGTCGTCGGTCGCCTCGGGCCGGCCGTAGCGCAGGTTGTCGGCGACGGTGCCGCCGAACAGGTAGCTCTCCTGAGTCACGACGCCGACCGCGCCGGCGATCGTCGAGGCGGCGAGGTCGCGCACGTCGTGGCCATCGATCAGCACCGCGCCCGCGTCGACGTCGTAGAGGCGGGGCACGAGATAGGAGATGGTCGTCTTGCCCGCCCCCGACGGTCCGACGAGCGCGGCGAGCTGCCCCGGGCCGATCGCCATCGACACGTCGCGCAGCGCGGCCTCGGGCGCGCGCGCGCCGCTCCGCTCGCCGCCGCCGTAGCGAAAGCCGACCTCGCGCAGCTGCACCTCGCCGCGGATCTCGGCGGCCGAGAGCGTCAGGGCGCCGGGGCGGTCGGTGATCGCCGGCCGCAGGTCGATGAGCTCGAAGATGCGACCGAACAGCGCGAGCGACGACTGGACGTCGACCGAGACCTGCAGCAACTGGTTGATCGGCATCAGCAACCGCGTCTGCAGCGTCGTGAAGGCGACGAGCGTCCCCGCCGACAGCGCGCCGCTGCGGTCGCCCTGCAGGCCGGCGACGAGGTAGACGAGCGCCGGGCTGATGCCGAAGAACGCCTGGGTGATCGCGAAGAACCCGCGGCCGACCATCGCCTGGCGGACCTGCAGGTCGGCCTGGCGCGCGTTCTCGGCCTCGTAGCGCCTGACCTCGTGCTGCTGGCGGCCGAAGACCTTGGCGAGCAGGATCCCCGACACCGAGAGCGTCTCCTGCGTGATCGACCCCATCGTCGCCAGCGACGCCTGCGCCTCGCGCCGGGCCACGCGGCGCGAGGCGCCGACCCGGCGGCTGATCACGACGAACACCGGGGTCACGGCGAGCGAGATGACCGTCAGCAGCGGCGAGAGCAGCAGCATCGCCACCACCGAGGAGACGAGCGTGACGAGGTTGGAGACGACCGAGGAGGCGGTGCTCGTGATCGTCGTCTGCACGCCGCCGACGTCGTTGGCCAACCGCGACTGCACCTCGCCCGACCGCGTCTCGGTGTAGAAGGCCAGCGACAGCCGCTCGAGATGCGCGAACAACCGGTCGCGGAGGTCCTGGAGCACCCGGTTGCCGACGACCTCGGTCAGGTAGGTCTGCGCGACGTTCAGGACGCCGTTGGCGATCGGAATGGCGATCAGCGCGGCCACGAGCGGGTACAGCGCCACGAGGTCCGGCCCGCCGCGCACGAACAGCGCGTCGTCGAACACCCGGCGGACGAGGAGCGCGCTGATCACGCTCAGCACCGAGGTCGTGAGGATCATCGCCACGATCCCGAGCAGCGGCCGCCGATGGGGCGTGAAGAGCGCGACGATCCGCCGTCCGAGACGCGGCGGTTCGGTGCGAGCGACGGCCGCGGTCACGAGCCCTCGCGCACGCGGTCCCGGCCGCTGCCGTCGCGATCGGAGAGATGCCAAGATCTCACACGGGCAGCTTAGGATGAACCGCCCCAATCGCGTGATGATCGGCCGCTACCCCCGCGATCTGACCAGCTGCGGCTTCTGACGTGCGAGCGTACCGCGAGCCCGAGGGCTCGCTAGGTCCGCGTCAGCTCGCCTCCGCCCCGGGCGGTCCGCGAGCGGGCGGGCAGCTTGACCGGCGCGGCGTGCATCGTCCGCAGCCGGACCTCGCGCCACGACATGCCCTCCTTGAGCAGGGCGGGCGTGCCCATGAGCAGCGCGGTGGCGACCTCGACGGCCTGCAGGATGACGCCGAACGCGACCCCGGTGCCGAAGCCGACGTGCCAGCCGGTGTGCAGCACCGCCGCGCACGCCGCTTGGAACACGCCGAGGTTGGCCGGGGTGGCGGGCAGCACCGCGGTGACGTTGACCGCGAACAGGACCGCCGCCGCGGCCCCGAGGCCGGCCTGGTGGGCGAGGCCGAGGGCGACGAGCAGCACGTAGCAGGACACCCACTGCAGCGCCCAGGCGCCGAGCTGCGCGACGGCCGCCACGCCACCGAGCCGCCAGTTGACGAACACCGCCAGTCCCGCGCGCACCCGCGTCATCCCCCGGCGGGCCTGGACGAGCAGGCCCGAGACGCGACCGAACCGCTCCCGGGCCGCGCCGCGCAGCACGAGCGGCGCCAGCAGCACGAGCGCGAGCAGCGCCAGCGGGACGATCGCCGCTATGAGCAGCGCGTTCTGATGGCCGTCGAAGAGGTCGACCGACGAGAACATGACCGTCCCCAGGATCGCCAGGGCGACGATGTTCAACAGGGTCTGGGAGACAAGCGTGCCGAGCACGATCGGCAGGTGCTCGCGCGGGCGCCCCGTGCGCCGCGCGACGATGAGCGCGCGCGACGGCTCCCCGAGCCGCGCCGGCAGCGTCGAGGACATGAGCACGCCGATGAAGGTGCCCTGCATGGCGTCGGACAATCGCACCCGGACCGCGGGCAGCGCGGCCTTCAGGATCGAGTGCCAGGAGACCGCGCGCAGGACCATCGCGGTGCACATGAGCGCGAGCCCGAGCACGACGAACGAGGGGCTCGAGGCGAGCAGCGCCGCGGCGATGCTCTGCAGCCCGATCTGGTTCAGGGCCAGGACGGCGAGCAGCAGCGCGCCGAGCGACACCGCGGCCAGGGCCGCACGCCGGGCGGCCGAGATCCACGGGTTGGCCCCTCGCTGGTCGGGTGCCGACGGCTCGAGGCTCGGCAGCCGTCGCGCCGGCACGTGGGGCGCCAGATCGGCGGAGCGCAGGCCGATGCCGACCGCGACCCGCGTCCCAAGGGTCCGCGGCTCGCCGACGGCGATCGCGTCCTCGTAGGCGGTCATCACCTCGCCGGCGATGCGGGGCCAGGCAAAGCGCTCGACGTGCTCGCGCGCCGCGCGCGCCATCCGCTCGCGGCGCTCGGGCTCCTCCCACAGGTCGCGCAGCGTCTCCGCAAGCGCCTGCGGGTCCCCGGCGGGCACGAGCACCCCGTCGACGCCGTCGCGGACGACGTCGCGATAGCCGGCGATGTCCGAGGCGACCACGGGGGTGCCCGCGGCGAACGCCTCGGTCAGGACCATCCCGAACGACTCGCCGCGCAGCGAGGGCGCGCACAGCAGGTCGGCGTCGGCGAGCTCGGCGCGCTTGCGCTCATCGTCGACCTTGCCGAGCACGCGGACCCCGTGGTCGTCCATCAGCAGCGGCGCGAGCTCGTCGTGGGTCGATCCGATGACGGTCAACTCGCACGGGATGTGCTCGCGGAGCGCCTCGAAGGCGCGCAGCAGCAGCGGCAGGCCCTTGCGCTGCACCGACTGGCCGACGAACACGACGCGGAGGCAATCGGCGCGTGCCGCGTCGTGGTGGGCGGGCAATGCCGACTCGATGTGCACCCCGTTGGGGATGACGCGGTAGTGGCCGCCGAAGAAGCGACGTCCGGTCCACGCCGCCGCCTCAGAGACGGCGATCCGCACGTGGAGCCGGTTGAGCATCCAGCGAGCGCCCATCGCGATCCCGATGCCGTTGGTCAGACGGTTCTCCGAGAAGGAGTGAAAGGTGCCGACGAGCGGGCGGCCGGCCCACTCGGCGGCCACCCAGCCGGCCAGCGGGGCGACGGGCTCGTGGATGTGGACGACGTCGTAGCCGCCGACGCGCAGCTCGGAGCCGAGCCTCGCCACCCCGGTCGGCGTGACCGAGAGGTTCGAGACCGCGCCGTTGGCCCTGATCCCGACGGTGCGCCCGAGCGAGATCAGGTAGTCGGGCGCGACCACCGGCTGCGGGCCGGCGCCGCGATGCAGCGCGGCGGACACGAGGTCGAGGGGGTCGTAGGGGGCGAGCACCCGGACGTGGTGGCCGTCGGCGATGAAGCGCTCGGCCAGCGCCTCGATGTGCCGGGTGACGCCGCCCGGATACGTCCACGAATACGGGGACACCAGCGCGATCCTCATCATGCTTACTGTATCTTCTACCCCAAGGTCGAGGACCGGTTTCGGCTTCGCCTATCATCGCTGGGATGCGGGTGCGCCAGTTCGTGAAGTACACGTTCCTGCAGGTCGATCCGGCTTGGCGGCGGCTCGACGACGAGCAGCGCGCCGCCGACAAGCGCGAGTTCATCGCCGCCTGCGAGGACTTCGCCGACGGGCACCTGCTGCGCGCGTTCTCGCTCGTGGGAACGCGCGGCGACGCCGATCTGCTGCTGCTCAGCCAGGCGCAGAACCTCGAGCGCATCCACGAGTTCCACGTCGTCCTCGCGCAGTCGGGGCTGATGAAGTGGTGCACGGTTCCCTATTCGCTGCTGGCGATGACCAAGGAGTCGGAGTACTCCGACGAGTCCCGCCTCGAAGTTCGACCCGCCCACGGCAGGTACCTGTTCGTCTATCCGTTCGTCAAGACGCGGCAGTGGTACCTGCTCTCCTCCGACGAGCGCTGGCGGATCATGCAGGAGCACATTCGGGTGGGGCGCGAATACCCCTCGGTAGACCTGAACACGAGCTACTCGTTCGGCCTCGATGACCAGGAGTTCGTCGTCGCCTTCGAGACCGACGACCCGGCCGACTTCCTCGACCTCGTCCAGCGGCTGCGCACGACCGAGTCGAGCGCGTTCACGGCCCGCGACACGCCAACCTTCACCTGCATCGCGTGCTCGGTGCAGCGCGCGCTCGGCGCCCTCGACGGCGCGGCGATGTCGATCTCCGCGTGAGGCGGACGCGGCGCTAGACCGCTGACGCGGCGCTAGACCGCGGACACCTCTTCCTCGTCCGCGACGCGGAACGAGGAGCCGCAGCCACAGGCAGCGGTGACGTTGGGATTGTCGACCTTGAAGCCCGCCCCTTGGAGGCCGTCGACGAAGTCGATCACCGAGCCGCGCACGTAGGGAAGGCTCGGGCGATCGACCAGCAGGCGGATCCCCTTGTCCTCGAACACCTCGTCCCCGTCGCGCTGCTCGTCGAAGGCAAGCGCATATTGAAAGCCCGAGCAGCCGCCGCCGCGCACGCCGACTCGCAGGCCGGCGGTCTCGACGACCCCGTTCTGGGTGGCGAGGAACTCGCGGACCTTCTCGGCACCCTTGTCGGTGAGAGTGATCATTACTTTCGGAAGTATAGCCATGGCCTCTCGCTACGCTTCAGACGTGTCCGCAACTCCAGAGGAGCTCAAGGAACGGATCGAGTCGGGAATCCCCGGCGCCGTGGCCACCGTGACCGGGGACGGCCACCACTTCAACGCCGTGGTCCGCGCACCCGCGTTCGACGGCAAGACCCGTATCGCGCAGCACCGGCTCGTCTACGACGTGTTCGGCGACGAGCTCGGGGACCGGATCCACGCCCTCTCCATCCAGATCCAGCCATCGCAAGTAGAGGAGGCTCGATGAGCGACGAAACGTCCAACCCGATGCGCGACGCGATCTCGGAGGCGATCTCCGAGAACCCCGTGATCCTGTTCATGAAGGGCAACCCCGAGGCCCCCGCGTGCGGCTTCTCGGCCCGCACCGTCGCCATCCTGCAGTCCCTCGGCGCACAGTACGCGGCCGTCGACATCCTGCCCGATCCCCGGATCCGCCAGGAGCTCTCGGCCCTCTCGCAGTGGCCGACGATCCCCCAGCTGTTCGTCAACGGCGAGCTGGTCGGCGGCTGCGACATCGTCTCCGAGATGTACCAGTCGGGCGAGCTCGCCCAGACGCTCGGCATCGAGGCGGCCCCGGCGGCGGCCGAGCCCGAGCCGCCCGCCGTGCGGTCGGCGCCGATGACGATCGAGAACCGGCTGTAGCTGAGAATCTTGGTTTACGTGGTCCGGGCCCGAGCGCCCGGGCCATCGCAACCCCCGCACCGGGGCGCTAGCCGCACCAGCGGTGGTCCGGGCCCGGGCCCCCGGGCCATCGCAACCCCCGCACCGGGGCGCCGACGCCAGCGTCAGCGGTGGCGCTAGCGGCGCCCGCGGCGGCGGCCGAAGACCAGCGCCCCGAGGGCGGCGACCCCGCCGCCGATCACGAACCCCGCGACGGCGGCGCCGATCAGCGCCGGCTGCTGGTTGGCGCGCAGCTGTGAGCGCCAATCGGCGAGCTTGGCGACCTCGACGCGCACCTGCTCGACCGCCGTCCCGAGGTCCTGACGGTTGCGCTCGATCGAGTTGCGGATCTCCTCCGGGGTCCGCGTCGCCATCAGCGTTCGGCCCCGGGCTGCACGGTGGCGCGGATCTTCTTGGCCTCGTCGATCGCCATCTCGGGCTTCGGCGCCCCGACCTTCAGCTTGCGCCACGCGAACAGGAACACGATCGCCGTCGCCAGCAGCAGCGCGACCATGACGATCGCGAAGCCCAGCCACTTGGAACCGAGGATGCTGTCCAGGACGGTCGCGATCGTCAGCAGCACGAAGATGAGCCCGAACACGCCGAACACCGCGCCGACGGCGACCGCGACGGCGCCGCGCGCGAGGCTCGAGACCTTCGTCGTGACCTCGGCCTTGGCGAGCTCGATCTCCTCGCGGACGAGCAGCGAGACCTTCTCGGAGGCCTGCGAGACGGCGGCTCCGAGCGTGTCGCGGCTGGGGCGGGGGTCAGCGGGCAAGGCGCCGGAGGATCATGGCCAGGACGAGTCCGCCGCCGAACGCCGCCCCGACGGCCACCTCGGGTCGTTCATCAGCCAGCTTCTGGACATCGGCGAGCGGTCCGGACGGCGGCTGCGCCGACGCCCGGCCGCCGGCCGCCTCGCCGCGCACCGAGGCGGCCACCGCGGGCGGCGGATCGGGCGCGGGCGACGTCGAAACCGCGCCCGGCGATGGTGGCTGGTCGGTCACTCAGGCGGCTCTTCGCCGAACACGCGCAGGTAGATCATGGCCGCCACGCGCGTGGCCACGAGGCTCGCGAGCGCGCCCATCCCGGCCACCAGTCCGGACCAGATCAGGCGCTTGACGAGGGGGCTCTCGGTCATCATCAAGCGGATTCAAGCAGACTCACCGGTCGCCGGCCCGGCGGCCGACCAAGCCGTTGCAGATCGTCTCGGTGATCATCCGCTTGGCCCCCTCCAGCTCGGCGGGCGCCACCGCCGTGCTCTCGAAGATCCAGCCGGTCAGCACCTGCTCGACGGCGCCGTAGAACGCCTGGGCGGCGAACTCGGGCGTGACGTCTGCGCGGAAGACCCCGTCGGCCTGGGCGCGGGCGACGATCGCGGCGATCCCCGCATAGGCGTCGCGGATCCTCGCCAGATGGGTGCGACCGAACGTGTTCGCGGCCCGGGTGACCTCGACGATGATGACCTTCATCAGCTCCGGGTCGTGGCGGTAGGAGTCCACGATGAAGCCCGCGATCGCCGCAAGCTGGGCCGGCGCCGGGCGGCCCGAGGCGTCCGCCTGGGCGATCGCCGCGAGCATCGCGTCCCAGCGCTCGAGAAACAGCGTGTCGAGGATCTCGTCCTTGGAGGAGAAGTAGTGGTAGACGAGGCCGTAGGCGACGCCGGCCTCCTCGGCGATGTCCGACACGCGGCAGGTGTGGAACCCCTGGCGGGCGAACACGCGCACCGCGGCGTCGAGGATCTGCCGGCGGCGCTCGGTCGCGGTGGCGGTCACCGGAGCCGCGGACCGTGGTGATGATGAGCCTTCATCGATCGGCATGATGCCGCGCGCGCTCCGCGGGCGCGGGGCGCCATCGCCACCGCACGTCGAGCTCGGCCAGCTCGGCATAGCGCCGCCGGGCGAAGTGATGGGTGACCGCGTCGACCCCCCACCGGGTCGCGGGTGCCCACAGCGCGACCCAGCCGACGACGACGATCCCCTGCGAGACCCCGTCGACAAGCACGCCGGTCGCCTCGCGGAGCATCAGCGACGAGACCGCGATCGAGAGCAGGAAGATGACGACCCCGGCGCGAGTGGAGATCCGATCGCGGTGCGACAGCGGCGCGGACGCGCGCATCGTGCCGGCGTGGTGGCGCAGGTCGGCCCGGAGCGCCGTCGCGCACGCGGCCTCGTCGACGGCCGCTCGCTCGCCCGCAGGAGCCTGCAGCTCGAGCGTCGGCGGCGGCGCGCCCCGGGGGCGCCGGCGCGCGTCGCGGACGACGTCCCACTGATCCAGGAGGCTGAGCCGGACCTCGTCGCTGATCGCCCGCTGCGCCGGGGGACGGGCGTCGAGCGGCGCGAACAGCTCGTCGACGCTGGTCAGCCGGATTGCCAGCTCCGGGGCGGGCGCGGGCGGAGTCGGCTCCCCCGGTGAGCTCATCGCCCCCGCCCCCCCGCTGGTCCCATGACACCACCACCCTACAGCCGCGTCTGGCGCGCGCGCCATTCAGTACGCTCGCCCCCCATGGACTCGACGCGCGGCCAGCTGCTGATCGCTGGTCCCGAACTGGCGGACCCGCACTTCTGGCGCACCGTCGTGTTGATCGTCGAGCACTCCGAGGAGGGGGCACTCGGGCTCGTGCTCAACCGTCGCTCCGAGGCGACCATCGGCGAGGCCGCGTCCGCGCTCGATCCCCTGTTCGACGGCGACGATCCGCTGTTCATCGGCGGCCCGGTCCAGCCGTCGGCGCTCATCGTGCTCGCCGAGTTCGAGGACACCGAGCACGCCGCGCTCGTCGCGTTCGAGGACGTCGGCGTGCTCGCCGGCGGTGCCCGCCCCGACCCCGCCGGCGGGGTGCGGCGCGGGCGGGCGTTCGTCGGCCACGCCGGCTGGGGCCCCGGGCAGCTCGACTCAGAGCTGGAGCGCGGCGACTGGATCCTCGAGCCCGCCCAGCGCCAGGACGCGTTCTCCGAGAACCCCGACGAGCTGTGGCCCTCGGTGCTGACCCGCAAGGGCGGCAGCTACGCGCTCGTCGCCCGGATGCCGCCCGACCCGTCGGTCAACTGATGGCCGGAACTTCCGGGGGCCGCGGCGGTCGCGGTCACGGCCACGATCACGGTCACGGTGGTGGCGGCGCGGCTCCGGGCCACTCGCATGGGCCGTCGCGCGACACCGAGCGAGGCGCGCTCCGCGCCGCGCTCATCCTCATCCTCGCCTTCATGCTCGCCGAGGTCGTCGCCGGCGTGCTCGCCTCCTCGCTCGCGCTCCTCTCCGACGCCGCCCACATGCTCACCGACGCCGTTGCGCTTGCGATGTCGCTCGCCGCCGCCCGGCTCGCGCAGCGCCCCCCGCGCGGCGCGCTCACCTACGGCCTCGGGCGCGCGGAGATCCTCTCCGCCCAGGCCAACGGCGTCACCCTGCTCGTCCTCTCGTCGCTGATCATCATCGACGCCATCCGCCGCCTCGTCTCCCCTCCGACGGTCGACGCGACGCCGGTGCTGATCGTCGCGCTCGCCGGCATCGTCGTCAACGCCGCCGCGACCCGGATCGTCGCCGGCGGCTCGCCGGGCGGCCGGCGCAGCCTCAACGTCGAGGGCTCGTATCGCCATCTGCTCACCGATCTCTACGGCTTCATCGCGACCGCAGTGGCCGCCGGGGTGATCCTCGCCACGGGCTTCGAGCGTGCCGACGCGATCGCCTCGCTGATCATCGCCGGGCTGCTCGTGTGGGCGGGCTACGGGCTGGTGGTCGCCTCCGGCCGGGTGTTCATGGAGGCCGCCCCGGCGGGGCTGGACCCCGACGAGATCGGCCGCGAGCTTGCTCGCCAGCCCGGCGTCGTCGAGGTCCACGACCTACACGTGTGGGAGGTCACCTCGGGCTTCCCCGCGCTGTCCGCCCATGTCGTCGTCCGCCCAGACGAGGACTGTCACGAGCTCCGCCGCTCGCTGCAACGACTCGTCGGCGAGCGCTTCGGGGTCAGCCACACGACGCTTCAGGTCGACCACGAGGCCAAGCCTCAACCTCCACTGCAGATCGAGCTAGGTCGGTGATCCGCCGCAGCGGCCGGTTCGCCGGAACCCGCGGCGGTGAGATCTTCTGGCGGTCGTGGGCACCCGATGCCGACGCCGCGCGCGGCGTCGTGGTCATCGCCCACGGGGTCGGCGAGCACTCGGGACGCTATGAGCACATCGCCGAGTGCCTGACCGACGCGGCCTTCGCCGTGTTCGCGCTCGATCACCGCGGCCACGGCCGCTCGGACGGGCCCCGGGCGCGATTGGAGATCGACGACGCCGTCGCCGACGTCGACCGCCTCGTGACGATGGCCGCCGCCGCGCATCCGCGGGTGCGGCGGTTCCTGCTCGGCCACAGCCTCGGCGGCGCGATCGCGGTCCAGTACGCGCTCGCCCATCAGGATCGCCTCGCCGGCCTCGTGCTGTCGGGCCCGTTCGCGGCGATCGAGGCGTCGGCCGCGCTGCGGTCGATCGGCCGGCTGCTGTCGGCGCTCGCGCCCGGCGCGCCGCTCATCGGCGTCGACCCGACGCTCGTCTGCCGCGACCCCGACGTCGTCCGCGCCTATCGCGCCGACCCGCTCGTCCACCACGGCCGGCTGCCCGCGCGCACCCTCGCCCGCGCGGCCGACGCGATCGAGCGGTTTCCCGAGCGGGTCGGGCAAATCGAGGTGCCGACCCTCATCCTCTACGGCATGTCCGACCGCGTCGTGCCCCCCGCGGGCAGCCGGATGCTCGCCGCGCGCATCGGCGCGTCCGACCTGACGATCCACGGCTACCCCGGCTTCTACCACGAGGTCCTCGCCGAGCCCGAGCGCGACGCCGTCCTGCGCGACGTCGGCGACTGGCTGCGCGAACGGTCGTGAGGGTGTGATCGCCGATGAGCGCCCCACGCTCACGATGAAGGGCTCGACTCAAGCCCGTGAACGCTCCCCCGGTCCACCCGCGTCGCGGGCTCGATACCTCCACCGTGCAGCAGGCCGATCGTCGCATGCGCCTGAGCAAATTTCTTGGCCGGTTGACAATCGAAATCAGCTGCGCCTAAACTTGGATTTGTGCTGACAGCAGAACCGGTTGCGGGCAACGCCCGCGAGGAGCGAGGCCGATGACGCCGCCGGTGGAGCCGCAGGTCTCGGCGTCCGGGGCCGTCGCAGCCCCGCGGCCGCCGCTGACCTCCGAGGACGCCGTCCGCTCCGAAGACCGCGCGCGGGTGCACCGCGCCCGGCACCACCGGCGGCGGTGGTATCTGCTGTGGCTGCTGGTCGGCCCGGGGATCTTGGCGATGCTGGGCGAGAACGATGGTCCCAGCATGATCTCCTACGCCACCACCGGCGCGACCTACGGGTACGGGTTCTTCCTGCCGTTCATCGTCGTGACGTTCGCGATGGCGATCGTCTGCCAGGAGATGTGCATGCGCGTCGGCGCGGTCACCCACCGCGGCTACGGTCAGCTGGTGCTGCAGCGCTTCGGGTCGGTGTGGGGCTGGTTTGCCGCCGGCGATCTGCTGTTCACCAACCTCGTCACCCTGATCGCCGAGTTCGTCTCGATCAGGGTCGGCCTCGCCTACTTCCATATCGGCGCCGGTCTCGCCGCCGCGCTCGGCATCGTGCTCGTGCTGTTCACGATGAGCGGTGGGCGCTACTGGCGCTGGGAGCGGATCGCGCTCGGCCTGGCGATCTTCAACGGCCTGTTCCTCCTCGCCGCGATCATGGCCGGCCCGAACTGGGGCAGCGTCGGCCACTCGATCGCGACCTTCTCTCCCTTCCCGGGTGGCAGCTTCAACACGCTGCTGCTGCTGCTCGCTTCGACGATCGGCGCGACCGTCACCCCATGGATGGTGTTCTTCCAGCAGAGCGCCTCCGCCGACAAGGGCATGACCCCGGACGACCTCAAGCACGGCCGGATCGACACCGTCGCCGGCGGCGCGCTCGCCGCGCTGTTCGGATGCGGCGCGCTGATCGCCGGCGCCGTGCTTGCCACCCACAACGGTGCGAACATCCAGGGGCTCGCCGGGGCGGGCTTCCCCGGGGCGCTGCGCACGGTGGCGGGCGGCGGGGTCGCGTCCGTCTTCGCGCTCGGGCTGATCGAAGCCGGCGCGGTGGCCGTGCTGACGATCTCCGCCAGCACCGCCTACGCCGCCGGCGAATGCATCGGCCGGGCCAGCAGCTTCAACAACTCCCCCCGCGGAGCGACGCTGTTCTACGGCGCCAACGTCTCGGTCGCGCTGATCGCGGCCGCGATCATCCTGATCCCCGGAGCGCCTCTACTGTCGATCTCGCTCAACGCCAACGTGCTCGCGACCGTGCTGCTGCCGGTCACGCTGGTGTTCATGATCATGCTCGGCAACGACCGCGAGCTGATGGGCCGGTGGGCCAACACGGCGACGATCAACAAGCTCGCGCTCGCGATCGTCGCGTTCGTATCCGCCTGCGGCGCCGCCTACGGGATCGACTCGTTCCTGCAGACCGTTCACCTCATCCACTGATGCCCGAGGACACCCAGCCGACGATCCGCACCACCGGCAGCCGGCAGCCGCACCACGACGAGCAGCTGATCATGTTCCTCGAGCCCGACCAGCTCGTGATCGACAAGTCCCGACCGGTCCCCCGGGCGCAGCTCAGCCGGCGCGCGAGCGCCGGCCTCTGGGCGCTGCGGGCGTTCGTGCTCGTCGTGACCGCGATGGTCCTCTACACGTTCTTCGCCCAGCTCGGAAGCTAGGGCCGGTCACCGGCGATCGTGCTTGGTGACGGCCTCGGTGCGCTCGGCGGCCGCGCGAGCGCGCCGGATTTCCTGCTCGAGCTCGTCGTGGCGCTCGTGCACCTTGGCGAACAGCTCGTGCAGCTCCTGGCTGCGTCTGCGGTCCCGCACGACGAGATGGACCGTCAGGCCGGCCGCGATGCATGCGCCGAGGTCTGACGTGACGTTGGTGTAGTTGCCACCGATCAGCTCGGATTTGGCGCTGACGTTCACGCCCAGCAGTGGGAGGATGACGAGGTACACGCCGAGCGCCCCGAGGAAGATGATGTGCGCGTGGCTGGACAGGGCGCGCGGGACGACCCCGAGGATCCTGTCCAGCCGGTTCTGCGGGGACACCTGGGCGCTCACCGCCTGGCTGGGCGAGTTGTCCGGCCCCGGCGTTGTGTCATTCATAGCGGTTCCTTTCTCGCGTGTCGAGCGTGCGCCGGAGCGTATGGCTCTGCGCTAGGGAAACGTCGGGGGGCGGCGCGCGGCGCGCATCGCCCCACGTGCGCCGAGCGCCGCGAGCTCGTCGTGCATGGCGCGGATCCGCGCGAGCACGAGATCGGCGACCGCCTGCTGCTGCTCGCGCGACGAGTCGGGGATCGCGTCGAAGCGGAACGGCTCGCCGTAGCGGACGATCACCTTCGGGAAGCGCAGCCGCTTCCAGTTGCGGACCTGATGGGAGCCGAGGATCGCCACCGGGACGATCGGCGCGCCCGAGTCGAGCGCCAGGCGCCCGATCCCGGGCTTGGCCACATCGGCCATCGCACCCGTGCGCGAGCGCCCGCCCTCGCAGTACATGCCGACCGTGCCGCCGCGGCGCAGCACCGCGGCCGCGGTGACGAACGCCTCCTCGTCGTGGCTGCCGCGGCGCACCGGGAACACGCCGCCGTGGCTAAAGATCCACTGCGGCGGCCCGGACGCGAACAGCTGCGACTTGGCCATGAACTGGACCCGCCGCCGGATGAAGGCCCCAGCGAAGAAGTGATCCATGAACGAGGCGTGGTTGGGCGCGAGGATGAGCGGTCCGGCGGGCACGTTCTCCGAGCCGATGGCGCGCGCGCGAAACGCGGCCAGCGCGTACAGGACGGTGATCATCCGCACCACCTCGTAGACCCTGGCCTCGGGCTCGTGGGCGCGCGCGCGCACGTGGAAGCGGTGAAAGTACTCCGGCGGGCGATCGTCGCGATAGCGCTGCGGCCGGATCTCGACGTCGGGCATCGGGGGTCAGCCGTGGAGCGGGCGCACGGTCAGCCCTGGAGCGGGAGCACGAGCGCCGGCCTGTCGATGACGTGCTCGGTGCTCGTCGAGACCACGCCGGTGCCGATCGCGAAGAACTCGATCACGTGCGAGCCCCAGCCGTGGCTGCGCTCGATGATCCGAGCGCCGACGATGCCCTCGGCCTGCATCTCGTCGGCCTCGGTCTGCATCCGCTCCATCGCGAGCTCGCGGGCCTCGTACAGGGCCTGGGTGAAGTTGGGCATCTCGACGTTGCGCCCGATCTGCTTGAGCGAGGCGAGCATCCCCTGGCGGGCGACGTGGTAGACGCAGTTGCCGATCACCAGCCCCGCCGGACGGTAGCCGGCGCGCAACAGGGTGGCGAAGTCCTGGCCGCTCATGTCCGAGGTGAACGGCCGCCCGGTCGGCGCCCGGTGCAGCTGGCCCTCCCGGTGCTTGACCGCCGTGCCGACGGCGATGAACTCGGCGAGGTCGGCGCCCCACTCGTAGCGCCCAATGTCGAGCCGCACGCCGACGACGCCGTCGGCGCTGAGCTGGTCGGCCTCCTCCTCCATCCGGGTCATCGCCAGCTCGCGGGCGTGGTACATCGCCTGGGTCAGCACCCCCATCTCCTGGTTCTGGTTCCAGGCGGCCTGCTGATAGCCGATGTGGTAGATCGAGCTGCCGAGCACGAGGCCGAGCGGCTCGAAGCCCGACTCCTTGACGAGCAGGAACTCGTTGACCGACAGGTCGGAGGTGAAGAAGCCGCGCTGCACCTCCTGCTTCATCCGCTGGATCCGCTCGCGCCCGGACGCCGGGATGCCGGCTAACGAGCCCGAATCGTAGGCCCCCGCGTGCGGCGCCTCCGCGGGCGCCACCGGCTCCTGCGCCGCCTGCGGGTCGTCGTCGTCGCGTCCTCTGAACAGCGGCATCGGCGGTCCTCCTTAGCTCATCAGCAGCCGCTGCAGCGCCTGCCGGGTTGTCTGGTTGCGGCGTGCCTGGTCTGAGAGCGCCCGGCTGAGGGCGCGCAGCCAGTCGTCGGTGTCGAGCGTCTCCGAGCGCAGCACGATCCCGCCCGACAACCGCGCGCGGCTGCACTCGATGCTTCCCGAACGCGTCCGCAGCTCGAGCCGCTCGTCGCCCGCTCGCAGCGAGATCCGGCTGACCCGCTTGGCCCCGAACAGGCCGTCGCGGCGGCGTTCGACGTCGACCGCGCCGGGGAGCGCCGCCTGCAGCTTGGTCGCCAGGGATTCCACGAACGTCGCGGCGTCGC
The DNA here is from genome assembly GCA_019240115.1 of Solirubrobacterales bacterium. Taxonomy (GTDB): domain Bacteria; phylum Actinomycetota; class Thermoleophilia; order Solirubrobacterales; family Solirubrobacteraceae; genus Palsa-465. Next base: position 15,539 of record JAFAYV010000026.1, read on the forward strand.
CGGCGTCGGCGCGCAGCGCCGCCGCGACGAGGTCGATGTCCGGCGCTGGTTCGTCGGTCGCCACTGCCGTCTCAGCGTACGCCCTCGCGTCCGCGGGAAGATGATGCCCATGACCTCCACACTCGAGCTTTCAGACTCCTACGAGATCCCGCGGCTGGGCTTCGGCGTCTTCCAGATCCCGCCGGGCGACACCGCGTCGGTCGTCGAGAGGGCCCTGACCACCGGCTATCGCGCGATCGACACGGCGGCGATGTACGGCAACGAGGCCGGCGTCGGCGAGGCGACCGCCCGCAGCCAGCTGGCCCGCTCCGACCTGTTCGTCACGACGAAGCTCGGCAACGGCGACCACGGCCGCGACAAGCCCAGGCAGGCGCTGCGCGAGAGCCTGGACCGGCTCGGGTACGACTCCATCGACCTCTACCTGATCCACTGGCCGCTGCCCGACCAGGACCTCTACGTCGAGAGCTGGCACGCGCTCTGCGATCTGCACGCCGACGGCGTCGCCCGGTCGATCGGGGTCTCGAACTTCAGCATCGATCACCTGCAACGGATCATCGACGCCAGCGGACGGGCGCCCGTCGTCAACCAGGTCGAGCTGCACCCGACCTTCCAGCAGGCCGAGCTGCGCGCCTTCCACGCCGAGCATGGCATCGCCACCGAGGCGTGGGGCCCGCTCGGCCGGGGCGCGGCGCTCCGCGACGAGACGATCGCGCAGATCGCCTCCGAGGTCTCGCGCACTCCGGCGCAGGTCGTGCTGCGCTGGCACCTGCAGCTCGGCAACATCGTGATTCCCAAGTCGGTCACCCCCGAGCGGATCGCCGAGAACTTCGACGTGTTCGACTTCGAGCTCACCGAGGAGCAGATGGAGACGCTCGCGGACCTCGATACCGACGAGCGGATCGGACCCGACCCCGACGAGTTCACCGGCTGATCTATGCTCCGGGCGCCGGTGAGCGACATCGCAGCCCATATCACGGGGACCGTGTGGAAGATCGCGGTCCAGGTCGGCGATCCGGTCGACGAGGGCGAGGCCCTCATCATCCTCGAGTCGATGAAGATGGAGATGCCGGTCGAGGCCGAGGAGGCCGGCGTCGTGGCCGAGATCCGCTGTAGCGAGGGACAGTCGGTGTCCGAGGGCGACACGCTCGTTGTCCTGCGCTAGCTCGACCGGACGGCTCCTCGTCGACGAGCCGGCGCCGCACGTCACCCGGCTGACGATCTCCCATCACGGCAAGCGCGGCGCGCTCGATCAGGCGATCCTCGACGCGGTCGCGGCCACCCTCCCCCGCCTGGACGCGCGCTGCGTCATCCTGACCGGCGAGGGCGACACGTTCTCGGCCGGCTACGACCTCGCGGCGCTCCGCGAGGAGGCGCTGCCCGTTGATGCCGAGCGGCTCGTCGCGCACCCGTTCGCCGCCGCCATCGACGCCGTCGCGACCCATCCCCGCCCGATCGTCGCCGCGCTGAACGGCTCGGCGATCGGCGGCGGGCTCGAGCTCGCGATCGCCTGCGACCTGCGGATCGCCTCGGCGGCGGCCCGGCTCGGGATGCCGCCGGCGAAGCTCGGCCTCGTCTACTCGCACACCGGCATCCGCAAGTTCATCGAGACGATCGGCGCCCCCCGCACCCGTGAGCTGTTCCTCGTCGGCGATGCGATCGACGCCGACACGGCGCTCGGCTGGGGGCTGGTCAACGCCGTCGCACCCGCCGGCGACCTGGCCGCGGCGGCGGTCGACCTCGCCCGGCGGATCGCCGCCAACGCCCCGCTCGCCCAGCGCGGCAACAAGCGCGTCATCACCGCCGTGCTCGACGAGGCGGCGGCGATCGCGCCGGCGATCGAGCGCGAGCTGCTGGCGCTGCGTGAGGCGAGCTTTGCCACCGAGGACTTCCGCGAGGGCGTGCGCGCGTTCGAGGAGAAGCGCGACCCCGAGTTCACCGGACGCTGAATTGGCGGGCTGGAGCGCCGTCCGGCTCGGCGATCCGGCCGGTCCGCGGCTCGTCGTGTTCGTCCACGGGGGCTTCTGGCGCGCCCGGTTCGACGCCGCCTGGATCGCCGAGCTGGCCCACGCCTGGGCGCAGCGAGGCGATTGCGTGTGGAACCTCGAGTACCCGCGGGTCGGCATGCCGGGCGGAGGCTGGCCCGGGACCGCCGAGGCGGTCGGCGCGGCGGTCGAGGCGGCCCTGCGCGCCGCCGCCGGCCGCCCGGTGGCGCTCGTCGGCCACTCGGCGGGGGGGCACCTCGCCGCCTGGGCGGCGCGAGACCGTCCCGTCGCTTCGGTCGTCTCGCTCGCGGGCGTCCTCGATCTGCGCCGCGCGCACGCCCAGCGGCTCGGTGCCTCGGCGGTCGCCGACCTCGCCGACGAGCGCGCGCCGGCCGGCGCGTTCTTCGCCGCCGCGAGCCCGATCGAGCGCCTCCCGCTCGGCTCGCCGGCGCTGCTCGTGCACGGCGACGCCGACGCCAACGTTCCGATCGAGCAGAGCCGCCGCTACGCCGAGGCCGCTCGCGCGGCCGGGGACGTGTGCGAGCTCGTCGAGCTATCGGGAGCCGACCACTTCGCGATCACCGACCCCTCGGGGCCGGCGTGGCCGGCGCTCGAGCGGTGGCTGGGCGGGTTGGGCGCAGACGGCTGAGCGGCTGGGCGGAGTCGCCGCCGCGGCTACGCCGGGGTCTCCCGCGCGCGCTTGCGCTCGGCCTTCTGGGCGCGCTTGGCGGCCTGGTACTCGGCGAGCCCCTGCGGCGAATCGACGTCGCCGAGCGTCGGATGCCGGGGAACGAGCGCGTCGGCGGCGGCGACGCCGAAGTGCCTGGACAGGACGGCGGCCAGCGAGGTCACCTTCATCTCGCCGAAGCCGGGCAGAGCCGCCAGCGCAGCACGCAGCTCGCCGGCGTCGGCGGCATCGCGCCACACCCCAGCGGCGTCGCCGCCGTACTCGCGCTCGATATGGACGGCGAGGTCGTGGACGCGCTTGGCCATCGCCCCGGGGTAGCGGTGTACCGCGGGGCGCTCGCGGAACACCGCGTCGAGGTCGGCGCTCGCGAGCGTGCCGGCGTCGAGAGCGCCGACTCGCTCGCGGATGACGAGCGGCCCGCTGAACGCCTTCTGCACGGTCACCTGCTGGTCGAGCGAGAAGCCGACGAGCAGCGCCATCGGATCGGAGGCGATGAGCGCGTTGGCCTCGTCTGACTCGGTGAAGCACAAGCGCTCGGGCACGATCGCCGGAGGATAACCCGGGCCGGTCGCCGGAGGATAACCCGGGCGGGTCGGCTGGTATAAGTGATGCGGTCGCGGGTCGGCGCATCGACCGGGCGGCCGCACGGTTAGGGGAGCATGAGATCGATGGGCACCACGACGCGGCGGCCGGTGCGCCACGTGCGGCGCGGCGGCGTGCTGGCGCTGGGCTGCCTGGCGCTGACCGCCGGGGTGGCGGCGGCGGGCACCGGCGGAGCCAGAACCGGCACACTCGCCGGAGGCGTGACCGCGCCGCTCGACGCCGCGGGCGCGACCGGTCCGGTCGCCGGCGCCACCGTGACCGTCACCGGGCCGGGCGGCATCGACCGCACGACCTCCACCGCCGCCGACGGCCATTTCGAGTTCGACGGGCTGCCGGCTCCGGCGAGCTACTCGATCAGCGCCGCACTCGGGAGCGCACCCCCCCGGGCCGACGCGGGCGTCACGGTCCCCGCAGGCGGTCTGGCCGCCGCCGACCTCGGACTCGCCTCCCTCGCGGCGACGGTCACCGGGCAGGTCACCAGCGGCCACGGCTCGCCGCTGCCCGGCATGACGGTGGCGGCCGACCCGACGTCCCGCACGGCCTGCCCGACCGGGGCGCTCTGCGGTCCGAGCACGACGACCGGCTCCGACGGGCGTTACACGCTGCACGTCGCGCCGGGCACCGACGCCGTGTCGGTCCTCGACGGCTCGCGCATCGTGACCGCCCGCGCCGTCGCGCTCCTCCCCGGGGCGATGACCCGCGCCGACGTCGCCCTGCCCGCTGCGCCGGTCCCGACCGACACCGCGGCGCGCAACTCGCGGCGCGACCTGCGGCTGCTCAACGCCGAGCGGACGCGGGTCGGGCTCCCCAGCGGCCTCGTGCTCAACGACCGATGGTCGCGCGAGTGCGCCGCCCACGACGACTACGAGCGGCTCAACCACCTGCTCAGCCACACCGAGAACCCTCGGGCTCCGGGAGCGTCCCCGGGCGGCGCGTGGGCGGCCCGGGTCAGTCTGCTCGCGCAGGCGCGCTGGACCGCGGCCGCCAATCCCTGGGAGATGGCCCCGATCCACCTGTTGCAGCTGTTCACGCCGTCCCTGAGCGTGATCGGGATCGACGACGGCCACGGGCTGCAGTGCGCCACCGCCCCTCCGGGGACCGTCCGCCGACCGGTGTCGGCCGACACGATCTTCACCTATCCCGGCAACGGGACCCGCGGCGTGCCGCCGCGCGAGACCGCCGAGGAGTCCCCGTTCGTGCCCGGCCAATTCGTCGGCATCCCCGCCGGGCGGACCGCGGGCCGCGAGCTGTTCGTCTACCTCGACCTCGCCGGCCGGGCGGGGCAGGCCCCGGTCCGGGTGCTGCGCGCCTCGCTGTCGCGAGCGGGGCATCCGGTGACCGTACGCTGGGTGGACGACTTCACCCCGACCGTCGGGCAGTACCTGACCGGCGCGATCCTCATCCCGCCGCGCCCGCTCGCCGCCGGCACGACCTATCGGGCGTCGGTCACGGTGGCCGACCGCTCGGGCACCCTGAGCCACGCCTGGAGCTTTCGGACCGGTGCACCGTGACGTCCGGGCGATGGCCTAGCGTGCCGCTCGATGATCGAGATCGAGCCGCGGCTTGACGAGCTGAGCGCGCTAGGGCTCGGTCGGCGGTCTCGTCTCGTCAGCGGGCCCCAAGGCCCCCACGTGCTGGTCGACGGCCAGCCCGTCCTGCTGCTGTGCTCGGACAACCATCTCGGCCTCGCCGATCACCCCCGGCTGCGCCGGGCCGCCGCCGACGCGGCGGAGCGCTGGGGCGTCGGCGCGGGCGGATCGCGCCTCGTCGCCGGCACGATGACGATCCACCGGCGGCTCGAGGAGCGCCTGGCGGGGGTCACCGGCCGCCATGCGTCGCTGCTGTTCGGCTCGCGTTTGCTGGCCAACGCCGGGGCGATCGCGGCGCTCGCCCGCCCCGGCGACGTGATCTTCGCCGACGAGGGCAACCACGCGTCGATCGCCGACGGCTGCCGGTTGTCGGGCGCCGAGGTCTTCCTCTACGGCCACGGCGACGTCGAGCACCTGCGATGGGGGATCGGCGAGGCCGGGGGTCGCGGGGCGCTCATCGTCTCCGAGAGCGTGTTCTCGATCGACGGCGAGGCCGCTCCGCTGATCGAGCTCGTCGAGCTCGCCTTGCGCTTCGGTCTGCGCACGGTCATCGACGAGACCCACGGGCTCGGCGCCTGCGGTCCCGGCGGCCGCGGGCTGCTCGCCGAGCTCGCGCTCGACGAGCAGGTCGACGTGATCGTCGGCTCGCTCGGCACCGCGCTCGGCGCCCACGGCGGGTTCGTCGCCTGCGATCAGACGATGGCTCGCTATCTCGTCAACGCCGCATCGACCTTCGCCCACGCGACCGCGCTCGCGCCGCCGGTGGTCGCGGGCGCCCTCGCCGCGCTCGAGCTGCTCGCCGAGCGGCCCCGGATGGTGACGCGACTCGCGCTCAACGCCGCGGTCCTGCGCGCCGGCCTCGGCGAGGCGGGGTGGGCGGTCACCGGCGACCGCGGAGCGATCATGTCGCTGCCGATCGGCGAGGCTCAGCGAGCCATCGGCCTCGCCGAGGCCGCCCTCGCCGCCGGCGTCTTCGTCGAGGCGATCCGGCCGCCGGCGGTGCCCGACGCGGCCTCCCGGGTCCGCCTCGCGGTCATGGCCACCCATCAGGCCTCCGAGCTCGGAGCCGCCGCCGCCACGTTGCGCGAGGCGGCGCGCTCGGTCGGCGTCGATCCCCGCTCTATGGCGAGGGTGTCCCACGACGAGGCGGGGCTGTGGACCGCCCGCGCAGGTCTCGGCGCCGACGGGGAGCCGGTGGCCGTGGACCCGGCCGCGACCGAGCTGACGGGAGCCACCGGGGTGTTCGACTTCGAAGCGCCCGAGCCGGCTCGCCGCGCGGCCTAGGTCCGGCGAGCCGGCGGGCGCGGGCGGGCCCGGAGGGCCGGCGAGAGGAGTAGGGTCGATCCGGTGCAGGACGGACGGCCAGCTCCGGGCGAGGTGTTCCACGACGGTCCGGTGACCGAGCCGCGGCGAGCCGCCACCGTCATCCTGCTGCGCGACGGCCCCGACGGGCTCGAGGTGCTGCTCGTCCAGCGCAACCCGAGGGCGCGCTTCATGGGCGGGGCGTGGGTGTTCCCCGGCGGGGCGGTCGACCCCGGGGAGGGGCACGGCGAGGCGGCCGTGCGCGCCGCCGGCGTGCGCGAGCTCAACGAGGAGGCGGGCATCGCCCTGCGCGATGCCGACGAGCTCGTGGCCTTCTCGCGCTGGATCACCCCCGCCCGCTCGAAGATCCGCTACGACACGGAGTTCTTCCTCGCGGCGCTCCCCGACGGCCAGGAGCCGCGGATCGACGGCTCGGAGATCGTTGCCGTGTGCTGGTCGACGCCGGCAGCGGCGCTCGACGCGGCGCATTCGGGCGAGATGCTCCTCGTGTTCCCGACGATCAAGACCCTCGAGCAGCTCTCGGCCTTCACGTCGGTCGACGGGCTCGTCGGCCATGCGCGGGACCAGCCGGTGCGTGCGGTGGAGCCGCGCGTCGTCGGCGAGGGCGAGACCGCGCGGATCGTGCTGCCCGACGAGCGCCGCGGCGCCGCCCCGCCGTCCTGAGTGTCCGCGGTCAGGTGTCGTTGGTGAAGTTGGGCAGGCCGAGGGTCTGCAGCCAGTGGCTGACCTGGACGTTGAGCTGGGTGAACTCGCCGGTCCAGATGAGGACGCCCATCGCGATCAGGACCGCGCCGCCGACGCCGATGACCAGCGGGTAATGGCGCTTGATGACCGCGAAGGCGGCCGTGGCGGTCCCGAAGGCGAGCCCCGTGATCAGGAACGGCACGCCGAGACCGAGGCAGTAGACGGCGAGCAGGATCGCGCCCCGCGAGGCGGAGTCCGAGGTGCCGGCGGCAGTGACGATCGCTCCGAGGGTCGGCCCGGTGCACGGCGTCCATGCGAGCGCGAACGCGGCCCCGGTCAGAACCGGGCCGCCACGCCCAGCGCGGGCGGTGAGCCGGTCGACGTGCCATTCGCGGCTGAGCGCGGGCACGAGCGGGGCGAGCACGAACAGCACCCCCATGGCGACGATCACCGCGCCCGAGATCTTCAGCGCCGCCGGCCCGGTGAGCGCCGTACGCAGCGCCCGCTGGCCGAGCAGCCCGAGCACGATGAAGATGAACGAGAAGCTGCCGATGAAGGCGAGGCTCGGACCGATCACCCGCCGCGTGCGGACCTCCCCCGGCGGGCCGCCCGCGACCGCCGAGATGTAGCCGGGCACGAGCGGCAGCACGCACGGCGACAGGAAGGAGATCAGCCCCGCGCCGAAGGCGACCGGAAATCCGATACCCGACGCCGCATCCATCGCTGACCCCGCAGGCTACCGACGCCGGAGCGCGGGCGGCGCAGGGGGCGCGGGCGGCGCAGGCGGCGCGGGCGGCGCGGGCGGCGCGGGCGGCGCGGGCGGCGAGCGCCCAGGTACGCCCGCGGGGCGATCCTCGAGGATCCGCTTTCATCCGCACGATGCCCGACGACGGCGTGCCCGAGCTCCGGACCCCGCGGATCCTAATGCGCCAGTTCCGCCAGAGCGACCTTGACGCGTACGCCGCGATGGTCGCCGATCCCGAGGGTGCGCGGTTCCTCGGCCCGCTGCTGCACCGCGAGCAGGCGTGGCGCGGTATGGCGATGCACGCCGGGCAGTGGGCATTGCGGGGCTATGGCAGCTGGGCGGTGCAGCAGCGCCGCGACGGATCGTTCCTCGGCCGCGTCGGCCTGTGGCACCCCGAGGGATGGCCCGGCATCGAGCTCGGCTGGATCCTCGCCCGGCCCGCCTGGGGTCACGGGTACGCCACTGAGGCGGCCGGGCTCGCGATGCGCTGGGCATGGTCGACGCTGGGGCTCCCGCGGCTCATCTCGCTCATCGATCCCGACAACCTCGCCTCGGTCGCGGTTGCGCGCAGGATCGGGATGAGCCCCGCCGGCGAAGCGGAGATCTGCGGCCACCGCGTCGTCGTCTACGCCGTCGACGCCCCCGGATCGGACGCCGACGCCCGGTCGGCCAATCGGTGGTGAGGCGCGCCGCGAAGGCGTAGGATCCCGGTCCCGCAGAGCGCTCGCGGCCGGAGCTTCCCACTGGCTCGCGCGTTACAGTGGCCAGGGTATCCAGTGGAAGCCTCCGCACTCCCAGCATCCGTCGGACTGGCGCGGCCGCGAATCGGAATCGGTCTTCCGCTGTTGCGATTGCGGTCCGACGAGCAGCTGGTGTCGGCCTTCCGCGCGGGCAGCGAGGACGCCTTCCGGGTCATTCACGACCGTTACCGGCAGCGGCTGTACGCCTACACCCGCCAGATGCTCGCCGGCTCGAGCGCGGACGCTGAGGACGCGGTGCAGGAGATCTTCGTCCGCGCCTACGCGGGCCTGCGCAGCGACGATCGCGACCTCGCACTGCGCGCCTGGCTGTATCGCGTCGCCCACAACCGCTGCGTCGACGAGCGCCGACGGCCGCACCCGGCGGTCACCGAGGCCACCGAGGACCTCCCGGCGTCGGCGGGCGATCCCGTCGCGCGCGTCGAGCAGCGCGACGCGCTGCGCCGCCTGATCGCCGACGTGCAGCGCCTGCCCGAGCAGCAGCGCTCGGCGCTGCTGATGCGCGAGCTCGGCGGGATGCCCTACGTCAACGTCTCCGAGGCGCTCGGCGTGTCGGTCGCCGCCGTCAAGTCGCTGCTCGTCCGGGCCCGCGTCGGCCTCGCCCAGGCCGGCGAGGCGCGCGACACCGCCTGCGCCAGCATCCGCGAGGACCTCATCGTCGCCCACGACCGCGGCGTGCGCACGAGCGGTCTCGCGCGCCGGCACATGCGCGACTGCTCTCACTGCCGCCAGTTCCGCTCCGAGGTGCGCGGCGTCAGCCGGCGCTTTGCCGTGCTCGTACCGACCCTCGGCCCGCTCGGGCTCCTCGCCAAGCTGTTCGGGGTCGGGGGCGCCTCGAGCGGCGCCGCGGCGGGCACCGGTGCGGTCGCCGGCTCGAGCGCGGTCGCGGGCTCGAGCGCGGTCGCGGGCTCGGGAGCGGTCGCGGGCTCGGGAGCGGCTGCCGGGGGCGCGGGCACCGGCGCGGCCGCCGTCACGGGCGCGGCCGCCGCCACCACCGGTCACGTCGTCACCCTCCTGGCGGCGGCCGTCGTCACCGCCGGCGGAGCGATCGAGCTCCAGCACATGACCCCGCCCGCCCATCACGTCCGCCACCACCGGATCGTGCACGCTGCTTCGGCCCCCGCCCCCGCCTCGAGCGCCGCCGCCGTCGGATCGGCGTCCGCTGCCGCGGCGACGAGCCCGACGGCCCCCGCGGCGTCTCCCGCCGCGGCGGCGTCCGCGAGCTCGATCGCCGTCTCGGCCGCCGGTGTCATCCGGCCCGGCTCGACGCCGGTCGCGCCCGCGCGTCGCGCGTCGTCACCGACGGTGCAGCCGCCCGAGTCGCTGCCCGAGCTTCTCGATCCCGACAACCTCGGCCACACCCCCGCCGTCCCGACCAAGCCGGCCGGGACCGAGCCGACGAGCGGACGGCCGTCCGCCGGCACGCCGACGACCCCGGTCCCGCCGACCGGCACCGACCCCACGAGCGGCGTGCCGACCATGCCCGGGGTGCCCGGCTCCCCGACGTCGCCGGCGGGCACCTCGAGCCCGACGCCGACCTCCGGCGCGACCGCGGGTTCGACGAGCCCCACCCCGGTCGCGAGCTCGCCGACCTCCTCGGGCTCGACCTCGAGCACTCCCACCGGCACCGTCAGCACGCAGTCGTCGAGTCCCGGCTCGGTGAGCTCGGGTGGGATGTCGATCGTCAGCGAATCCCCGTCGCGGTCGACGGCCTCGAGCTGGCACGCGGCAGTGCGCCGGTCGGGGCACTCGGGCCGCTAGCGCCACCGTCCGCACGCTAGAGGCCGTCCGCGCGGGTGCGCTCGCGTTCGAGCCCTCCTCAGCCGCGCCTGCGCGGGCCCACGGCGATCGCGCGACCGGATCTCAAACCGACCCGTCCGGGGGAGCCGCGGGCTCTGACCGCGGCAGCTCGTCGGCGCTGGGACGCTGCACGCCGGCGGGGAGCCGATCCTCGGCGGCGAGCTTGTCGAGGTGGGCGGCGAGGGTGACGCCCGCGGCGGGCCGCAGGATCTCCGGAACCTCGCTCCAGGCGGCGTCGAGCATCTCGGGAACCGTCCGGGCACCGGCGCCGAGCGCGTCGAGCAGTCGTCGCTCGCGATCGAGCCGATGCTCGCGATACTCGCGCAGCCGCGCCCGCGGGTCGTTCACCGGCGGGCCGTGGCCGGGGCAGAGGACGCCGAGATCGCGGACCTCGAGACGCTCCAGCGCGGCGAGATAGCCGACGAGCGCTCCCGGGTCGGGCGCGATGAACACGCTGCCGCGCCCGAGCACCGCATCGCCGGTGCAGCACGCGCGCCCCGCGATGTAGGCCAGATGATCGGGAGCGTGGCCGGGGGTGGCGACGACCTCGAGCGGTCCGAAGCGATCTCCATCGGCCAGCTGCACGTCGACGGCCCCCCGGGCGGCCGCGACCGGGGCCTCGGGGAACACCGCACGGACGGCGGGGACCGCTCCCACGTGGTCGGCGTGGTCGTGGGTGAGCGCGATCCCGCCGAGCCCCCCGCGCTGGCCGACCGCCGCGATCACCGCCTGCGCGTGCGCGGCGAGATCCGGGCCGGGATCGATCAGCCACGCCGGATCGGAGCCGTAGATCCAGGTGTTCGTCCCGGTCAGCGTGAACGGCCCCGGATTGTCGGCGGTGAGACCGACGATCCCGAAATGCGCAAGGTCTGTGTGACTCACTGCTTGAATTGTGCGAAATGGCGCGGACCGCCGACGATCCCCGTCCGTTGGACGATGACACGCCGCCGGGACGCTCCGACACAACGGCGCGGTCCGCGGACGACAGCCAGCACCCCGGCCGCAGCCTCTGGCGTGGCCTGATCTGGCTCGTCGTCCTCGTTGCGCTCGTCGTCGGGCTGCTGCTCGCGGTCCCGGGGTTGCATGGGGTTGCCCAGCAGGTGCGCCACATGCGCCCGACCTGGGTCATGGCGGGGATCGGGTTCGAGATCCTCTCCTGCGTCGGCTACGTCGTTGCCTTTCTCCAGGTCTTCGAGCGCGCGCCGGTCCGGTTCGGCGCCCGCGTGGCGCTCAGCGAGCTGGCGTTCAACTCGGCGGTGTCGCTCGGCGGCGCCGGCAGCATCGCCGTCGGCGCCTGGGTGCTCGTCGACCGGGGCGGCAACCCGATGACGATCGCGCAGCGCTCCGCCGTGCTGTTCCTGCTCACGACGGCGATCAACGTGATCACGCTCGTGCTCGCCGGTCTCGGCCTGTGGCTCGGCATCCTGCCCGGGCCCGCCAACCCGCTGCTGAGCCTCCTTCCGGCCGCGATCGGCACGATCGGATTCGGGGGCGTGCTGCTGTTGCCGCGCTTCAGCGAACGGCTGGCGGCCAGCCGTGATCCCGGCAGGATCCGGACTCTGCTGCTGGAGGCCGCCACCAGCATCCGCCTCACCGAGCAGGTCCTGTTCCGTCCTGATTGGCGCATCATCGGCGCGATCGCGTTCCTGTGGTGCGACATCGCGGTGCTGGTCGTCTGCTTCGCCGCCGCCGGCTTCATCCCGCCGCTGGCGGTCATCGTGCTCGCCTACCAGATCGGCTACCTGTCGAACTTCGTGCCGATCCCCGGCGGCATCGGCGTCCTCGACGGATCCCTCATCGGGATGTTCGCCCTGTATAAGGTCTCGGCCACCGCGGCCACGGCGGCGACCGTCGTTTATCACGCGATCGCGCTGTGGGTCCCCGCGGTCTGGGGCACCGTCGCGTTCGTCATCCTGCAGCGCACCCGTGGGCGACCGGTGCAGCTGCGACCGCCGCTCGAGACCCGGCGGCAGCTGCGGCGGGCCCGGCGGCGGACCTCACACCGAAGCTGACGGCCGGCCCCGTGGGTATGTCGCCCCCGAAAGCGCTGATGGATGCCCGGCGAGGACGCGGACGTCGACGTGCAGCAGCGCTGCCCGCGCGGATCAACCGATGAGCGAGAGCGCGTAGGAGAGCCAGAATTGGCCGGCGGACGGGCCGCCGTTGCAGGTGCCGTCGCTCTCGCCGGGGGTCTTGATCCACAGCTCGGCATCGATCAACGGGTTACCGGTGGCGGTGCGCGGGGTCGGTCCCAGCCGGGCGCCCGCGGGATTGCACCATTGACCGGCGGCGACGCTGCCTCCGTCCCGCGAGGTGTCGATCACGAAGTGCCGGTTGCCGACCAGCTGCGAGATGCTCGCGCCGTAGGCCGCCGCCTGCGCCGACGGATAGAAGTTCGCCACGTTCACCGCGAAGCCGGCGCGGCTGGCGCCCAGCACCTGCGCCAGCCCCGCCGCCTCACTCGTCGGCGATTGCCAGCCCGGATTGCCCGCATCGACGTACACCGAGGCGCTCGGGTCGCTCGTCAGATGCGTCACCGCATAGTTGAGCAACTCGATGTAGGCCTGCTGCTCAGCGCTCGTCAGGCACGACATCTCCGAGAGCGCGTCGGGCTCGACGACGATCAGCGCCCGCTGCTGACCGAGCGCGGCGACGACGCCGTCGATGAACGTCTCGTAGGCGGCCGGGCTCGCGGCACCCCCCGAGGAGTACTGCCCGCAGTCGCGCCAGGGCAGGTCGTAGACGACGAAGATCGGCACCTTGCCGGCGGCGGCCGCCGCGGCGGTCACCGTGGCCGCCGTCGAAGGGCTCGAGTCGTCAGTCAGCCACGTGGCCTCCGGCTGGGCGGCAATCGTCTGCAGCTGCGCCGCCGCGGCCGCGTCGCCGCTCGCCTGCAGCGAGCGGGCCTCGGTGGCCGCCGAGTCGTTCGGGTTGACGTAGAACTGCGACCCCGTCAGATCGATGCCGCTTGCCGACGTCGGCGTGGCCGGCCCGGGCGACGGGCTCCTCGGAGTGCCGGTCGGCGGACGCTGGTGGGTCGTGGCGTGATGGCGGCGGTGCCGGTGGACGCTCGTGCCGCGGAGGGTGGTCCGCCTCACGCACCGGGCGCGACGCCGGCGGTGCGCGCGGTCCGCCCGGCAGGCGCGAACGCGGTGGCTACCGCGCAGCTGGACGGCGCGCTGAACGTGAGGAGCGCGATGGTCGGCCGCGGTCGGGCTCGAGCCGGCCTGAGCGAGCGCGGGCGCCACGGTGACGCAGCACACGCCGAGCACCGCGGCCCACCGGCGCGCGAGCCGCCGCCACCCTGTGCCCGAGGCGGGAAGCACACGCTCATCGTCGGAACGACCCCCACCGGGTCTGGAGTGCGCCGGCGGCTATTGAGCAGGTTCGGGCGGCGAACGCTCCACGTTCTCGCGCCGCAACGCCGGGCACAACCGCCGGCGAGCCAACGCCGCGACCTGGGTGATCTCAGACGAGGATGTCGTCGTCGCGTATGCGAGCGTCGCGATGACCCGGGATCCGCCCGCGGCCGGTCGGCGGCTGGTGCCCGAGCGCGGCGATCACGAGCTCATGCCGGCTTGACCAGCGGCGATGGATCACGGCGCGGCCGGTGCTGTCCGGTCGGCGACGGTCAATGGTCAGCTTGCCGTAGCCGACGTCCCGGGAGCTCGGCCCACGCGGCGTCGCGCAGCGCGTTCTCGAGCGCCGCGCTGCGGCGGCGGGTGGCCACCGGGCGGCCTGCGGATGTGGGTTGCGCAACGGTCACGGAAAATCCTTTAGGAACGGCTTGCCTCTTATCGGACGGCATGCTTAGATACGAGCTGTCCCTTACACAGCGCTCCGAAAGGCCACACATGTTGCTCGTCATCCGCTCTCGTTTTCCGCGCATCGCCAACGTCCTGAGCTTCGTCTCCGGTGTCATCTTCCTGGCCATCGGCATCGTCGCCGGCGCCTCGCCGACCGTCCTCATCCTCGGCGGCGGCAGCTCGGTCCTGCTGAGCGCCGTCCGCTACTTCGGCAAGCGCCACCCGCAGCTCGTCGCCGGTCGCGGCGCCGCCTCCGCGGGGTGAGCGACCACTTGGTGGCAGTGCTCGGCGGGGAGATCTTCTACCGCACGGAGGGCTCCGGTCCGCCGCTGGTCCTGATCGGCGGCGGACCAGGCAATGCCGGCACGCTCACCGCGCTGGCGGGGGGAACTGGCCGCCGGACGGCACTCACCTACGACCGCCGGGGCTACTCCCGCAGCCGGCTCGACGATCCGGCCCAGCCGGCGAGCATGTCGCTCCACGCCGACGACCTCCGGCACGTGATCGACGACCTCGGCACCGGACCGGCGTCGGTGTTCGCCACGAGCGTCGGTGCGCTGATCGGGACGTGCCGGGCACCGCGCGCCGTGGCTTGTCGTTTCAACGAACAACCCTGCAACCCATCCACCAAGGCAAACGGTATAGGAGCACACCATGGATTGGACCCTGGAGGTCGTCATCCTGCCCGTCAGCGACATCGACCGTTCGGTTGCGTTCTATCGCGACCAGGTCGGCTTCGAGCTTGACCACGACACCCGGAACGAGCACATGCATGTCGTACAACTCACCCCGCGCGGGTCGGGTTGCTCGATCGTGTTCGGCGACCTGCCCTCGCAACACCAGATGGAACCCGGGTCGATGCGAGCGCTGCAGCTCTGCGTCGCCGACGCTCACGAGGCCCGGGCCGAGCTGATCTCGCGAGGCGTCGAAGCTAGCGAACCGTGGTCGTTCGGCGATCGCGACGGCAGCACGTTCTTTGGGTTCTCCGATCCCGATGGCAACACCTGGTCTGTGCAGGAGCTCAAGGTGCGCGGCGAGCAGCCCCTCATTCCGGTTGAGGCTCGCGGACGGTACGGGGGCTAACCAAGTCTCTTCGGCGCGAGTTGGCAGGCCTCAAAACGGCTGGCGGCATGATGCGGAACGACAGTCTGATGCCGCGAGCCGTTTCGCTCGCTTCTGGAAGACCGCGACGGCAAGCGATTGCCGCGAAGCCCGCATCCGCGGGAGCTTCCTGCCGATCGCCGATGACCCAGCTCAACCCTGCGCTGGCCCGGAGTTCCCGCCATGTTCCCCTTCCACGACCCCGACGGCAACACCTTCTCCATCACCGAGGCCGCCTCACACGGCCACCGGCGGGAAGCTCGGGCGTGATGAGCCCCTGTGCCAGTGAGGGATCCCTAACTGACCTGCGGGCTGAGGGTCGGGTGGGTGACGTCGTCCAAGTTGGTCTGAAGATCGCGGATGACCCTGCCGAGAACGCCTGAGGCGAGAAGGCCCGGCCCCAGGGGACCGTGGCGATCTTCCCCGACGGGCGGCAGCCGTCGCAGCGCATCCCTGACGGGCGCAGACATATGGCCAAGCTGCCAGCGGAGCTCGTCGCTGACTGCATCCGGCCGGTCCGGCGCGGCAAGGCCAGTCGCCTTGGCGGCATACGCGGCGGCACCCACAGCGTGCGCGCCCATATGGGCGATGCTTGCGGCCTGGCCGGCCGCTCGGGCGGCAGCCACCGCTGCCGGAACGCTGACCTCACGAGCAGCACCACCGCCGACGAAACGGTGACGGATCTCCTGCGCGACGCGAAGCTCGCCACGGGCAAAGGCCCGTGTCCGGGCGATGGCCTCACGGGGCCGGCTATCGCCCGGAGCTTCTGCCTCGAACAGTCCCAGCACCCGCTCTGCGCAGTCCGCCGCCCACACCGCGACGATCCGCCGGTCAGCTTCGCTCAACGTCTGGGAGGACCCCATGCACAACATTTTCCACGCCGTGCACGTGGTCAACGTGTTCGACGTCGAGATGCAGGAGGGGGCCTGGGCGTGACGGGTTCTGGTTTCGCGCCGCCCAGTTGGGCGTGAACCTGGGGGCGGTCCGGATCGGTGCCGGGTTGTATGAGGCTCGCGAGGACGTGCGATCTGGCACTACCACTACCACTATCCCGACGAGGAGTGGCTCTATGTCTTGGACGGCGCGCCGGTGCTGCGCGACGGGGCCGAACGGCGCGTGCTGGAGAGGGGGGACATCGTGTGCTTTCCCCCGGGCATGGCGCGCACACGCTTGAGGGCCCGGGCCGATTCGTCATCTTCTCTGGAGAGCGATCGTCTGGTCCGTTCGTGTCGGTCTACCCGGACTCCGACAAGGTCTCGGTGTGCCCTGGCATCGAGCCCGGAGGCCTGAACGCGCTGCGGCTGGTGCGCGCCGGGTCGGTTGACTACTGGCATGGCGAGGGCAATGGTCCTGTCGCGCCGGCGTCGGTGACGCGTGAGCCGAAGGCTGTGCCTCGTCCGCTGACGATCAACATCGGCGATCTGACCTTCGAGCCGGGCGACGGCTGGCGATGGGCGCCGCTGGGCGACCCGGGGGGGCGGACGCCGCCTCGACGGAGCGGTGCTCGAGCTCGATCCCGGGGCGGACTTTGGCCCCTACCGCTACGAGCGCGGGCGAGAGCAGGGGCTCCTCGTGCTCGCTGGCACGCCCACCGTGCAGCACGCCGAGGGAGAGCAGTCGCTGTCATCCGGCGATCTCGCCTGCCTGCCGGAAGGTCCAGCCGGAGCGCGCAGACCATTCAATTGCAGCAGCGAACCGCCCGCGTCCTGCTGCTGTGGACCACCGGGTTTCCGGCTGCGATCTGTACCCCGAGACGGGCGAATGGGTGCTGGCCCGAGCCAGCCGGTCTGCTGTCGGCTGCGTTCGCGATGGACGAGCAGCTGCAGCTCTCTGGCGCGGCCTACCGGGCGCTCAGCATGCCGTTCTACATGGAGAGGCTTGTGATTGCCGCGTCTCTGCCGCAGGCGTATGCGGGACGCGGTCAGGCTGCGGTGCGTTGGTCGAGGGGTCGACGGCGGAGGTCGGAGCGCTGGAGGGCGGGGGGCATGTAGGCAGATTGGTCCGGTGCGCCGGTGTTGGTGCCGGGCGGGACGATCTCGTCGATGCGATCGAGGACCTCGTCGCTGAGCTTGACGTCGGCGCCGGCCACCAGGTCGTCAAGCTGCTGCGTCGTGCGCGGCCCGATGATCGCGCTGGTGACTGCGGGGTGAGCGATCGCGAAGGCGATCGCGAGGTGCGTCATCGGCAGCCCCGCGTCTTTGGCCAGTGGGATGATTTGTTCGACGGCATCGAGCCGGTGCTCGTCACTGAAACTCGAGACGACGGGTGCGCGGCGCAGATCGGTCTCCTGACCCTTTCGGATCCGGCCGGTGAGCATCCCCTTTGCGAGCGGGCTCCACACGAGCGTGCCCATCCGGTAGCGCTGCGCGACGGGCAGCATTTCCGCTTCGATCCCGCGGTTGAGAATCGAGTACGGGGGCTGTTCGGTGCAGAACCGCTCAAGGCCCCGCCGCTCCGCAACCCACTGGGCCTCGACGATGTCGGAAGCGGGCATCGTGGATGACCCGATCGCGCGGACCTTGCCGCCGTGGATCAGATCTGAGAGCGCCGAAAGCGTCTCCTCGATGTCGGTGTCGGGGTCTGGTCGATGGAGTTGATACAGGTCGATGTGGTCGGTCTGCAGGCGGCGCAGGGAGTGCTCAACGGCGGTCATGATCCAGCGCCGCGAGCCGCCCTGCTGGTTGTCGTCATCGCCGGTGGGCTGGGAGAACTTGGTAGCGAGAACGACGTCGTCGCGCCGTCCTTTGAGCGCCTTGCCGACAACCTCCTCTGACTCTCCGCGTGAGTACCGGTCTGCGGTATCCACGAAGTTGATCCCGGCGTCCAGCGCCTTGTGGATGATCCGGATCGAGTCGTCGTGGTCTGCGTTGGCGCTTGGCGCGCCGAAATTCATGGCGCCGAGCGCGTAGGGGCTGACCTTGATCCCGGTTCGGCCGAGGGTGCGAAGCTGCATGTGGTCTCTCCTTGAAGTCTTGACGGCGGCGATCGACGCTGCGGATCTCGCTACCCTGCATCGAAGTGGAAAGCTCTTCCACAAATATACGGAAAGTTGTTCCGGTTAGCAAGAGGACGTTACGCGCCGACGCGCAACGCAACGCCGATGCGCTGCTCGAGGCCGCCAAGACGGTCTTTGCCGGCTCCGGCGTGGACGCGCCGGCGAAGGAGATCGCGGACATCGCCGGGGTCGGCGTCGGCACCCTCTACCGGCGCTTCCCCCGCCGGGCGGACCTGATCAAGGCGGTACTCGAGCGCGAGATCGACGCCCGTGCCCAAGCGGCACTCTCACTCCTTGCCACCCGCGACCCGGTCACCGCCCTCACGCACTGGCTACTTGCGCACGCCGACTTCCTTGCCAACAAACCAAGGCTCGCGCCCGCTCTGCATTCAGGGGATCCGGCGTTTGACGGGCTGCCTGAGTACTTCTGGCAGCGGCTCGGCCCAGCTCTCACGTCGCTGCTGAACGCCGCCGCCGACGCCGGTGAGATCCGCGCCGACATCAGCGCCCACGACATCCTGACCGCGATCTCTGACCTCAGCCACACCGCCGCCGGCAAGGACTCCGCCTACAGCCACCGCATGATCACGCTGCTGATCGACGGGCTGCGCTACCACCCCGACACCTGCCAGCCGGGAAGGTGAAGCTCCAGCGCCGCCGCCTCGATCCACGCCGCCTTCAACATCGCCAACTCGATCGGCGCCTTCGCCGGCGCCGCGGTGATCGCCGCCGGTGTCGGCTACGCCTCGGTCAACCTCGCGGCGGCCGGCTTTGCCGGGCTCGGCCTGGTGATCGCCGTGCTCTCCGGCCGGCTCGACCGACGCAGAGCGCCCGTGCCTGCCGGGACGAGCACGAGCGGGTAGACGCCCGAGATATCCAGCTTCCGGGTGGGACAGTAAGAGCACACGCGAGCTGACCCCTGACTGATCGCAAGGGACGCGACCATGCGCGGCGGCTCCGGGAGCGACTGTTCGGCTGTGGGATCACACTGATGGAGCGTCGTGCTCGGACCGTGTCCATTGGTCTCGAGGCGCGGTAACCCTGATCGTCATCCGCCGAGGTGCGGCGCGGCGGGAAGGCGGACCGTGACGCACAGCCCGCCGGCGGCCCGGGGGGTGAGGGTGAGCGCGCCGTCGTGTGCTTGGGCGATGCTGTCCACGATCGCCAGGCCGAGGCCGACCCCCGCGTGGTCGGCGCGTATCCGCTGGGTGCCTCGCTGAAACGGCTCGGCGAGCGTGGAAACGAGCTGCGGGGGGAGCTGCTCGCCGGTGTTCTTGACGGTGAGCTCAACGGTCTCGGGGTGAGAGCTGGTGGTGACCCATACGGTGCCGTGTCCAGGGAGGTTGTGGACGATGGCGTTGTGCACGAGGTTCGTCGTCATCTGCAGCAGGAGCGGGTGTGAGCCGATGGTCGCGGTCGGGTCGCCGGAGGTCTCGATGCTGACGTCGCGTTTCTCTGCGAGCGGGATGAGGGTTTCCGTGGCTTCATCGGCGATGAGGGAGAGGTCGACGCGTTCTCGGGCGAAGGACCGTTGGTCGGCGCGGCTGAGCAGGAGCAGTGCTTCGGTGAGGTCGATCGCGCGGGTGTTGACCTCGTTGAGGCGGTCGACGAGCTCGCCGTTGTCGCGGTTCGGATCTTGGCGGGCCACGTCGAGGAGGGTCTTGGTGAGCGCCAGCGGGGTGCGCAGCTCGTGGGAGGCGTTCGCTGCGAATCTCTGCTGTTCGGCGACGTGTGCCTCGAGCCGCGCAAGGAGGCCGTCGACGGTGTCGGCGAGATCCGTCAGCTCGTCGCGAGGCCCGGAGAGCGCGAGGCGCTCGTTGAGGTTGCGCTCGGAGATCTGCCGCGTGGTCGCCGTGATCGCGCGCAGCGGGCGCAGGACCCGCCCGGCGACCAGCCAGCCGAGCGCGATCGAGATCGCGGTCATGATCGCCAGCGCGATCCCGGACTGGATGAGCCCTTCGTGGAGACCGTGGGTGTTGCGTGCGACGGCCGCCGCGTACACGTGGCGCGCCTGGCGGATGGCGGCCGGGTTCGGCATAGCACCGTTGTGGGCGCCCGGCCTGGTCGACCGATGTGGATTCCGCAGGACGATCAGGTCGACCCCGGTGTTGCTCCGGAAGACGAGGTAGGTAGTCGCGAGCAGCGCCACTCCCGAGACGAGGAACAGGCCGCTGTAGAGCAGCGTCAGGCGCAGACGCACGGTCCGCGAGGGCAGGTGTAGCAGCCGACGTGGCACGAGCCCGGCGACTGGGAAGCGGGGCATCCTGAGGATGGGCGCTCTATCCACGGTCCCCCCTGTCGGGCTCGATGTCTGGTTGGGTGTCGATGCGGTATCCGGCGCCGGGCACGGTGGCGATGATCGAGGGTTCGCCGAGGCGTTTGCGCAGTGCCGAGACGATGATGCGCACAGCGTTGGTGAACGGGTCGGCGTTCTCATCCCACGCGCGTCTCAGCAGCTCTTCGGCGCTGACGACTCCGCCTTCGGCGGCGACGAGGACTTCAAGGACGGCGAACTGCTTCCGGGTGAGTGCGACGTAGCGGCCCTCGCGGTGGACCTCGCGACGGAACGGATCCAAACGGAGACCGGCGATCTCGTGCACGGGCGGCCGACTGTGGGCGCGGCGGCGGTCGAGCGCTCGGAGACGCAACACGAGCTCTTGGAGCTCGAACGGCTTGGTGAGGTAGTCGTCGGCGCCGAGCCCGAACCCGGTGGCCTTGTCGTCGAGCCGGTCGGCTGCGGTCAGCATCAGGATCGGCATGCCGCTGCCGCAGGAAACGATGCGTTTGGCGAGCTCGTCGCCCGACGGGCCGGGGATGTCGCGATCGAGGACGGCGATGTCGTAGGCGTTGACGCTCAGCAGCTCCAGCGCGGCGTCGCCGTCACCGGCGATGTCGGCCGCGATCGCCTCGAGGCGCAAACCGTCCCGGACCGCTTCGGCCATCAAGGGCTCGTCCTCGACGATCAACACGCGCATGCGCTCGGATGCTGCCAGCTGGGACATATCGTCGGGATATCGAAAAACGCATACGCCCTGGTAACACCACGCCACCTTCACTGACGGCGTGGCCTACAGCCAGCCAGCACGACCAGCGGTCCGCTGGAGCCGACCGAGCGTGTACCGCGCGCGGCGCCGGCGCCTGCTGCTCGGCGTCGTCCTGTTCCTGCTTCTCGCTGACACGGCTGGCCAGCTGCTGAACGATACGCGCCACGTGCGCCTGCCCGCGGCCCGTACGCGCAACGATCCCCGCCGCACCGACGTATCGGCGGTCAGCTGGCCGCAGCCGGGACAGGCTGCGTTGGTGCTCGGCAACGGCCGGCCCGCGGCAAGCCCGCACGAGCAGCCGGTCCCGATCGCCAGCCTGGCGAAGGTGATGACCGCCTACCTGACCCTAAAGCGCGACCCGCCCCGGCCCGCGCGCACATGATCGCTTCGCCCGTCGTAGCCGGCGGCGGAGGGGGAGGCGCTGGCAGCCCTGCCCGCCCGCAGCTACCCGCTACCAGTGCCCTCCCGGTGCAGAACTGATGTCAACGCAATCACTACAGCAGGAGAACACATGAGTGAAAGACGGCCGCTCGCCGCGCTTGTCCTGGTCGCCCTGGTCGCCCTGGTCGCCCTGATCAGCGGGTGCGGTTCGAGCGCACCCGCCGCAACCGGCAGCGGTGGCAGCGGCGAAACCGTCGCCAATGCCCAGAAGGCGGTGAAGTTCGCCGAGTGCATGCGTAAGAACGGGGTCAGCCAATTCCCCGACCCGAACGCGTCGGGCAAGCTCACCATCGATGCGGTAGCGAACGGCTCGGGGCTCAACACGAGCACCCCGGCGTTCACACAGGCCAGCAGCGAGTGCAAGGCCCTGGAGCCAGCGGGGTTCACGGGCAGCAAGCGCAGCCCCCAGCAGCAGCAGGCGGCCCTCAGGTTCGCGCAGTGCATCCGCGCCAACGGCGTGCCGGACTTCCCTGACCCGCTCCCAAACAGCCCCCTCCTCGACACGAATCGAATCCCATCCGCCGCGCAACCCGGGGGGATGAGCAGTCTCCACGCCGCGATGCAGAAGTGTCGCGATGTGGCAGCCGCTGCGGGGGTGACGCGGTGAAGCGGAAGAGGTGGGTGCTGGCTACAACGGCCGTCGTGGTTGCCCTCGCCGCCGCCGGCGGCGTGCTCGTCACCTCCGGCGCGCGGCAACAGGCCCTGTCGGCGCAGCGTTCGCCCTTGAACAGCGCGAACGTAGAGAAGAGGACGCTCTCGGCGATGGTCTCGGAGGCTGGGATCCTGACCTATCAGGCGCAGTCGGACGGCTCCCCGTATTCCGTGATAAACCAGGCGCGGGGGTCGTACACCGACCTGCCCGCGCGCGGGCAGGTGATCTCTCAGGGTCGGGTGCTCTACCGCGTGAACGACAGCCCGGTGGTTTTGCTGCGCGGCTCGACACCGGCCTATCGGACCTTGTCGGCCGGGGCGACGGGCCCCGACGTGGCCGAGCTCAACGCGGATCTGGTCGCGCTCGGCTACGCCACCCGGGCTCAGCTCAGCCCAACGTCCGCGTCCTTCGGGTCGGCCACCACCACGGCTGTGGAGAAGCTCCAGGCCGCCCTGGGGGTGACCCAGACCGGCACGGTGGCTCTTGGTCAGGCGGTGTTCGAACCCATCGCCGTGCGGGTGACGACTGTGTTAGCCCAGCCGGGGGGCCGGACGCAGCCCGGCGAGACGGTGATGCAGGCCACCTCGACCACGCGCCAGGTGCAGCTGGCGTTGGACGCCTCGCAACAGACCGAAGTCGCGGTCGGGGACAAGGTGAGCATCACCCTGCCCAACAACCAGACCGCCCCGGGTGTCGTCTCCTCGGTGGGGACGGTCGCGACCTGCCCTTCGAGCTCCGGGTCCGGCGGGTCGGGGTCCAGCTCCGCTGCGCCGGGAACTGACACGTGCTCCTCAGGCAGCTCGGGGAGCGACGCCACCCCGACCATCACCGTGGGCGTCACTCCATCTGACCCGGCCGCCACAGGCAGGTGGGATCAGGCGCCGGTGCAGGTCGGCATCACGACCGCACGGGTGCCCGACGCGCTGGTCGTGCCCGTGACCGCGCTGCTGGCCCAATCCGGCGGCGGATACGCCGTCGAGGTCGTTGGCGCAGCGGCGAGGAACCATCTCGTGCCGGTCTCGCTCGGACTGTTCGACGACGCCGACGGGCTGGTGCAGGTCACCGGGTCGGGGCTGGCCGCCGGTCAGACGGTGGTGGTCGCATCGACATGACCTCCCCGCCGCCACCCACGCCACACGACAACGCGATCGCCGCCCGCAACGGCTCCGCGATCCGCGGTGCAAGGACGCCCGTGCTCGAAGTCCACGACCTCGCTAAGAGCTACCCCGGCGAGCCACCGGTTCAGGCCCTGGGCGGCGTGAGCCTCACTATCGGCCCTGGGGAGCTGGTCGGGATCGTCGGCCCGTCGGGGTCGGGCAAGACCACGCTGCTGCAACTGATGGGAACGCTCGACCGGCCCAGCAGCGGCCACGTGCGTATCACCGGTCTGGACGTCGCGACCATGCCCGACAACGAGGTCACCTACCTCCGGGCAACCCGAATCGGTTTCGTCTTCCAGCAGTTCTTCCTGGCTGAGCACTCCACGGTGCTCGACAACGTCGCCGACGGGCTCCTCTACGCCGGCGTCCCGCTCACGGAGCGTCGCGAGCGCGCGCTCGACGCGCTGGAGCTGGTCGGCCTCGCCGGGCGCCCACGTGCCCGTCCGACCCAGCTCTCGGGGGGGCAGCGCCAGCGCGTCGCGATCGCCCGGGCGTTGGTCGGTCAGCCAGCGATCGTGCTGGCCGACGAGCCGACCGGCAATCTCGATCAGGCGACCGGCCACGCCATCCTCGCCCTGATCGACGAGCTCCACCGGGCCGGCTCGACGATCGTCGTGGTCACCCACGAGCACGCCATCGTCGAGCGCATGCCACGGAAGGTCGAGATCCTCGACGGCCACATCGTCGCCGACACCGGCCCCGCCGCGGACGCCGACCTCGGTCCGCTTGATGAACGCTGCACCCGCGCGCCGCAACGCTCGCCGCGCACGAGCGGGAGCGAGGAGCCATCGTGACCGCCATCGCCCCCCTGAACCGGCGTCGCCTTCCGCTCTCCGACCTCACCAGGCTTTCCACCGTCGGGCTGCGCACACGGAAGTTGCGGGCGGGACTGTCTGCGCTGGGGATCGCTATCGGTGTGGCTGCGATCGTCGCCGTCCTTGGCCTATCGGCGTCCTCGCGGGCCGGTGTGCTGGCGGAGATCAACCGGCTCGGCACCAACCTGCTCACCGTCAGCAACGGCCAGAGCCTGACCGGTGGCACCGTGGATCTGCCCACCATCGCTCCGGGCATGATTAGCCGTATCGGCGGTGTGCAGCAGGTGCAGAGCACCGGGGAGGTCATTGGCGCAAATGCGTATCGCACCCCCTACATCCCGTCGGTCGACACCAACGGTCTGACCGTCCAAGCCGCATCCCTCGACCTCCCCCCGGTCCTCGCCACCGCCGTCGCCCAAGGCCACTACCTCGACGCGGCCACAGCTCGAGAACCCGTCGCGGTACTCGGCGCCGCCGCCGCCCAGCTGCTGGGGTTCGATCGCCTCTACCCCGGCGAACGGATCTGGGTCGGCGGTCAATGGTTCTACCTCGCCGGGATCCTCAAACCCGCCGTGCTCGCCGCTGACATCGACACCTCCGTCCTGGTCGGCTACCCCGCGGCACGGAAGTACCTGGGGTTCGATGGCCACCCCTCCACTGCCTACCTCCGCGCCGACACCGACCAGGTCATCGCCGTGGACAACCTCCTGGCCGCCACCGCCAACCCCGAGAACCCCAGCGAAGTCAACGTCAGCCAACCCTCCGACGCCCTGGTCGCCCAAGCCGACGCGAAGAGCGCGCTCAACGGCCTGTTCCTCGGCCTCGGCGCCGTCGCCCTGCTGGTCGGCGCGGTCGGCGTCGCGAACATCATGATCATCTCCGTGCACGAGCGCCGGTCCGAGATCGGCCTGCGCCGCGCCCTCGGCGCCACCCGGAAACATATCCGCACCCAGTTCCTCTCCGAAGCCATCCTCCTCGCACTGCTCGGCGGAGCCGTCGGCGTTGCCCTCGGCGTCGCGGCCACAGCCGTCTACGCACACGTGGAACACTGGGCGACCATCGTCCCCGCCGAAGCGTGGGCAGGCGGCATCGCCGCGTCCCTCATCATCGGCGCGGTCGCCGGGCTCATCCCCGCCCTCCGCGCAGCACGCCTCTCACCCACCCAAGCCCTGTGGTCCGTTTAGCCACTGCCGGGATTACAGTTGCGCCAGCGCACGCCGGTTCCGCCACGTGTCGCTCCCCGCTCGGGGCGCGCCCGCCGGCCAGCTACCCCACTTCGCCGTGACGACGCTCGTCGACGGCCAGCTCCCCTCGGTCAAGCGGCGAAGCGCCCCTCCCCCGCGCCGGCGCGCCTGCGTGCGCGACCCGCCGTGGGAGGACGGCAGCCGGCCCTACCGACGGCGCCAGTCGAGCATCGCCTCGACGATGCGCTCGCGGGTCCAGCGCTGCCCGATCTCGCCCGGGTGGCAGCCCTTGCACGGGTCGCTGTACCGAGCTCCTGACAGACGAGCGGTCGATGCCACGAAGTGCGCGAAACGGCTCGGCGACGAAGTAGATCCCCCAATCGGGCAACGCGGGTCAAAGGTCAGGGACGTGATGCCTGATGCGGATGGGGGACGGCGGGCAGCCCCTCGCTCCTGGCCCGCCCGGCTTGCCGGTCAAGCGATTGGAGGCCCGCGCCCCCCGCGCTGAACCGCGCAGTCACCAAGAGAGCGTCGCGCGGCTTCTCGCGCGGTCGGTCAAGAGGGCGCGCAGCTGCTGCACCAACAGACGCCGGCGCTCATCGGCATCCTCGAGATCACACCCAGCCCGGCGACGCTGCAGGCGGCGATGACCCTCAGCCTCTTCCCCCTCACGATCATCGCCCACCGCCGCCAGCACCCCGGCGACGACCTGCTCAGCGCCCTCATCCACCCCTGCGACACCGTCCCGCCGCTGAAGACCGACGAGATCGTCAACCTCTGCCTCCTGCTCCTCGCTTCCGGGCACCAGACCACCGCCAACCTGATCGGCAACGCCACCCTCGCCCTGCTCGGCACCCCGACCAGCTCGACGCCCTCGCCCCCCACGCAGAGCTCGCCCACCACGCGGTCGAAGAGCTGCTGCGCGACGACACCCCCACACTCGCCGGACCGCTCAGCCGCTCGCGCTCTTATTCTGGAAGCGCGGCACTGCGCGACGGATGACGAGGTTGCGTCCTCAACTGGCCTGGCGGCGAACCAGCGCAGCTCAACCGCCCGATTCGTTACTCCCCAGCCCGGCCAATGCGAGGGCGCCAAGCGCGCCGGCCCGGTCACCGAGGGCCGGGGCGACCAGATAATCATCAATTCGCTCCGCGAGCATTGGCGTTCGGAGATAGCCATTTACGAGCTTGCGCACAAGGCGGCGGACGCCCCGGAGCAGGCCCGGGTTGTTCATAACTCCGCCCCCGGCGACGACAACGTGCGGTGAAGTGACACTGACGATCGAGAGGATTCCGAGCGCGAGGTACTCGGCTTCGAGACCCCACGCTTCGTGGTCGTCGGGAAGGCTTTCGGGAGAAGTCCCCCAGCGCTCGGCAAGGGCCCTCCCCGATGCCAGGCCTTCCCAGCAGTCACCGTGGGCGGGGCAGACGCCCGGGAAATCGTCTCGGCGCTGGTCGCGGGGGATCCGCATATGACCCACCTCCGGGTGCACCAGGCCCCGGACCGGACGTCCGTCGATGATCAGCCCGGCACCGATCCCGGTGCCGACGGTGAGATAGCAGAGGCTCTCACGCCCGCGTCCGGCGCCCCAGCGGTGCTCTCCGAGGGCCGCTGCCGAGACATCAGTGTCGAAGGCGACTGGCAAGTCGAGACGATCGCGTAGAGTGGTGGCCACTAGAATGTCCTGCCATCCGGGCTTCGGCGTCGTCGTTACGTTGCCCCAGGTTGGGGAGGAGGGGTCGACGTCGACGGGGCCAAACGACCCGATGCCGACTGCCTTTGGAACCTGGTGCTTCTCAAAGAAGCCGACGATCCGCCCGAGAGTCTCCTCTGGCGAGGTGGTCGGGAACTGCGCTTGAGCGCGAACGTCATCGGGCGCGCTCCCGAGCACGCAAACGCACCAGGTTCCTCCGGTCTCGACACCCCCGTACAGCGGCTTCACGTCAAGCTCAGGAAGAGGACGTGATCTGAATCTTGAGACCCTCGCCGCGGCGAAAGGCCGCCACAGCATCCTCATAATCCTCCAACGCCATCCGGTGGGTGATAAGGGCCTCTCCATCGATGACCCCAGCTTCCACGATCTCACGGGCACGTCCGAAGGAGTGAAGGATGGCCATCGAGCCGAGGATGCGAAGCTCGTCGTTGTAGACCCGGAACGGCGAGAATGACGCCATCTGCTCTTTCTCGGCCACGCCGAACAGCAGGAACGTGCCGCCGCGGCGAACTCGGCGCAGTGCGTCTTCGATTGCCCCTACCGCGCCGGTGGCGTCGATCACGACCTCCCAACCCTCGAGACGGTCAAGGTCATCGGCGTTGGTCGCCACGTGCTTGGCGCCGAGTGCTGAGGCCGTTCGCAGACGCGCTTCGTTGCGGTCGACAACTGATACCGACCCGGCCGCGTGGTGGGTAGCGAGCTGGCAGAGGATGAGTCCAATCGTCCCGGCGCCGTAGATGAGGACATGGTCGGCTATCCGCAACGAAAGAAGATCAAAGCCGTGGAGGGCACAAGAGACCGGCTCAATGAGGGATCCCCAGGCGCGCGGAAACGTCTCGGGGAGGATGAAAGCCTTCTCGGCCGGAACGGCAACCAGCTCAGCACATCCCCCATTTTCGTGTCCGACTCCGATGGAGTTGAAATTCTCACAAAGGTTTCCGCGGCCGAGCCGGCAGAAGTGGCAGTGCCCGCAGAACAGTGAGGGCTCGACG
>JAFAYV010000017.1 GCA_019240115.1 Solirubrobacterales bacterium
ATCGCCAAACAACGCCACGCCGGCAAGACCACCCCCGAGGCCCTGCGCTGCCTCAAGCGACATCTCGTCCGCCGCGTCTTCACCCTCCTTCATAGCCCGAAGTTGGTGCCCCAGACCGTCTGCTCTTGACATAGGAGGCTTTGTCGCATCCGGGTCAGGGCCGCCGGCGACTCTCGCGGCCGCGCGGACAGACGGGGACGTGGGCCGTGGGCCGCCGGCCGCCGGCCGCCGGCCGTGGGCCGCCGGCCGCGGCGATCTGCACGAACGCCGCGATTTGCGGCCGATGCGTGGTCATGAACTCCAGGTTGAAGGTGATGTAGGCGCCCAGATTGAAGTGATGTCGAGCCGCACGACAGCCCGCGCAGTGGACGCGCGACCGCAGGCGGCGAACCGCGGACGACGGGGGCCACGCTCGCGCTGGTCAGGCCGGTCGCCGGTCGCCGAGTCGCTCCGCGCGGTCGCGCAGCTCGCGCTTGAGCACCTTGCCCGACGCGTTGCGCGGCAGCGCCTCGACGAACTCCACGGCCTGGGGGACCTTGAAGCGCGCGAGGCGCTCGGAGCAGTGCGCGATCAGCGCGTCGGCCTCGAGCGTGACGCCGTCGGCGGCGACCACATAGGCCGTGGGCACCTCGCCCCAGCGCTCGTCGGGCGTGGCGACGACCGCGGCCTCGAGGATCGCGTCGTGCTCGTAGAGCACCCGCTCGACCTCGGAGGAGGCGATGTTCTCGCCGCCGGAGACGATCAGATCGCCCATCCGGTCGACGATCCACAGGTAGCCGTCGGCGTCCAGGCGGCCGACGTCGCCGGTGTGAAACCAGCCGTCGCAGATCGCTTCGGCGGTCGCCCGGTCATCGCGCCAGTAGCCGCCGAACACCTTCGGGCCGCGCAGGCAGATCTCGCCCGTCTCGCCGGGGCCGGCGCGCGCTCCGTCCTCGAGGACCACCTGGCACTCCAGGTGCAACACCGGCTTGCCCACCGAACCGAGCTTGTCGAGCACATGGAGGCGATCCACGTAGGTGTCCCCGCCGACGGTCTCGGTCAGGCCGTAGGCGTCGGCGACCCGGCAGTTGGGCAGGCCGTCGAGCAGGCGGCGCATCAGCGGCAGCGGCATCTTCTCGCCGCCGTTGATCATGAAGCGCAGGCTGGCCAGATCGCGCTCGGGAAGGTCGTCGCGCTCCATCAGGCCGCGCACCATCGCCGGCGCCAGCCACACGCACGTCGGCCGCTCGGCCTCGATCGCGTCGAGCACGAGACCCGGTTCGAAGCGCCGGAGGATCACCATCGAACCGCCGTGGGCGAGGATCCCGGTCCCGGGCAGGTCCATGCCGCCGACGTGGTAGAGCGGTCCGGCGACGAGCACCCGATCGGCGCCGGTGACGTCGAACTCGACGCTCAGCCCGAGCGTCTTGAAGATCGCGTTGCCGTAGGTGATGCGCACGCCCTTGGGCCGCGAGGTCGTCCCCGACGTGTACATCAGGCGCTGGGTGTCATCCAGGCCGACGTCGGCATCGGGCCGCTGCTCGCCGGCGTGGGCCGCGGCCACGGCCTCGAGCTCGTCGCCGAACTCCAGGCGCTCGCAGTCCGGGGCGTCCGTGAGCATGCGCTCGCACAGGGCGGGCTCGGCGACGACCAGGCCGGCGCCCGCGTGCTCGAGGATGTAGCGCCACTCGGGGGGCGCGAGACGGTAGTTGAGCGGCAGATAGATGGCGCCGAGCCGATTGACGGCCAGCACGAGCTCCACGTACTCGACGCGGTTCTCGCTCAGCACCGCGACGACGTCTCCGGGCCCCACGCCGCGCTCGGCCAGCCCGGCCGCGAGCTCGCCGACGCGGGCGTGCAGCGCGGCGTTGGTCAGCCGACGACCGCCGCCGATCAGCGCGACCGCATCCGGTTCGCGGTCGGCGTTGCGGGCGACGGCCCCGGAGGTGTTGATCACCCGGCCGGCTCGGCTCGCTTCGCCTCGGTCGCGGCCGAATCGATCTCGAGACCCT
Organism: Solirubrobacterales bacterium; assembly: GCA_019240115.1. Lineage (GTDB taxonomy): Bacteria > Actinomycetota > Thermoleophilia > Solirubrobacterales > Solirubrobacteraceae > Palsa-465. Next base: position 1,992 of record JAFAYV010000017.1, read on the forward strand.
CGGGATCGCGATCGGGATCGCCGGTGATCACCACCCCGTAGTCGCGCTCCGCTCCCTCGATGGTCACGTACCCGTCGCGGACGTCGCGCTTGACCCGCTCGGGGTCGCGCTCGAATGGGTTGCCCCAGCCGCCGCCGCCGTTGGTCAGGTACCTGAACACGGTGTTGGGCTCGGTCTGCCACATCGGCACCCGGGCGAAGAAGAAATATTCGCCGTCCTCGCGCAGCGCATGGGTCTCGGGGTCCAGGACCCCCGCCACCGGAGTGGTCCCCGCGTAGGCCTCGGGCGTGTCGGGGATCAGCGCCGAGGGGTCGAAGGCCTCGGGCTCGAACACCCACACCGCGCCGTTGCGCCCGTCGCCGCCGCCTCCGACCCCGAACCCGGACGCCGACTTGACGTGCATCGGCGAGGAGTAGTGCTCGACGCCCTCGGTCCACAGCGTGTCCTTGAGCACCGCTGCGCCGCCGCGGTGATAGCCCGCGCCGGCCGTGTCGGCGACGTACTCCTTGCGCATCACGAGCACCGGAAAGTCCGCCTCGATCGCCTCGGTCGCGGGGTCGATGTTGTTGGCCAGGTAGAACACGTTGTAGGAGTCCGCGTCGCCGGTCGACGTCGCGCCCCACGGCCCGTGCTCGCCCCCGCACTGGGCCATCGTCGCCCAGGGCGTCCCGTCCGCGGTGGCCCCGCTGGCCGAGTGGATCGACAGCGAGCCGTAGTCGCCGCCGACCGCGCGCTCGCCGACGGCGTCCTCGAGCGCGCGCAGGATCGCGTTGACCAGCGGCATGGTCGACTCCCAGTAGAGGAAGATCGCCCCGTCGGGCGGCAGCGCCGAGACCAGCGAGCCGTCCGGCAGCACGATGTCGATGTCGCGGAACGTCGCCGAGGTGAACGGCGTCTCGCGATCGATGAGGAACTTGAAGGCCACGCCGACCGCCGTCTTGGCGTCCAACCAGCCGGCGTTGATCGACGTGCGGGCCTGGCGCGAGGATCCCGAGAGATCGACCTCGGCCCGGCCGCCGCGCTTGCGGATCGTGACCCGGACGGTGAACTCCTCCTCGTCGTCGACGCCGTCGCAGTCGATCCGGTCCTCGCCGGCGTAGTCGCCGTCGGGCAGCGCGCGGAGCGCGTGGTGCATCGCCTCGCCGGCGATGTCGCAGGCGTAGCGCATCGCGCCATGGAAGGCGCGGATGCCGTAGCGCTCGAGCGTCTCGCTCAACAGCCGCTCGCCGAGGCGCAGGTTCTCGTAGATCGTCTTGATGTCGGGGAGCAGCACGTCGCCGAACCGGGCGTTGTCGAAGATCAGGCTCCAGCCGGACGTGACCGCCCGGTCCTCGGCGTACAGCAGCTGGGGCGCGATCACGACGCCGTTCTCGTAGACGTTGCGCTTGGTGCCCGAGAACCCGCCGGGAACCACGCCGCCCATATCGAGCATGTGCGCCTGGAGGTTGACGAAGCCCGCGATCTCCTCCTCGTGAAAGATCGGGCGCACGAAGTTGACGTCGTTGACGTGCGTGCCCGTCCGATAGGGGTCGTTGCACATCAGCACGTCGCCGGGCCGGAGCTTCTCCGGGCCGTACTCCTGCACCGTGTTGCGGATCGCGTCGGTCATCGTCCCGAGGAACAGGACGAGCGAGTTGGACACCGCCGGCATCGAGTAGTTGTCCCGCGGCGGGCCGGCGATCGTCGCCGCGAAGTCGTACCAGTCGCGCAGGATGATCGAGAACGCGTTGGACAGCAGGCCGGCGCACATGTGCTCGACCGTGTAGCGGTAGCGGTTGGCGAGCACGGTGGCCGTGAACCGGTCACATCCGTACCGCGCCTCGAACTCGTCCTCGGGGATGTCCCGCAGCAGGGGCTGCTCGGCCTGGGTCCCGGTCTCGACGGTGCTCATCGCCCTCCTCCTTGCTCGATCACGATCTCCCCGTAGTCGCCGACCGTGGCCGTCTGGCCGGTCCCCACCCGGGTGGTGGACAGCTCCTCGCGGATGACTGCGGGCCCCTCGATCCGGTCGCCGGCGCGCAGGTCATCCCGCTCGTACTCCTCGGACTCGTAGGTCGAGCCATCGAGATCGCGTAGCTGGATCGTCCGGCTGGCCTGCAGCGACTGGCCCTCCCGGCGGTCGCTGTGCGGGTAGCTGACCTTGTCGACCGGCACGATCGCCTGCACGCGGTAGGTCACCCCCTGGACCGGCAGCGCGTCGAAGCGGTTGCCGGCGCGCTCCTGGTAGGCGACGTGGAAGGACTCGATCATCGTCTCGATCGCCGCGGCATCGATCGTGTCCTGCGGTACGGGGATGAACGGCGTGTCCCAGGTCTGGCCGACGAGCCGCGCGTCCATCGACCGCTCGAAGCGCACGTCGTGCGCGTCGGCGCCGAGCCGCTCGCGCAGCCCGTCCTCCATCTGGCGGTACACCTCGTCGACTGGGCCGGCCGCGTCCGGGGTCAGCACGGTGTAGGCGCTGCGACTGTCGGCGTACACGAGGTCGGAGCTGAGCAGCCCCAGGGCGCTGAACAGGCCGGGGTGCGGCGGGACGATGACCCGCCGGGCATGCACGAGCTCGAGCGCGGCGGGCAGCAGCATCCCCCCGGCGGCGCCGTAGGCGAGCAGCGAGTAGTCGCGCGGGTCGACGCCGTGCTTGACGGCGATGTCGACGATCCCCTCCGCGATGTTGTTGAGCCCCATCAGGTAGGCCTGGGGGGCCCGCTGGTCGGGATCGATGCTCGTTTCCAGCCCCTCGAACGCGTTCTGCGCCGCCGCGGCGTCGAGCGCCATGCGCCCGGCCGCGAAGCGCTCGGCGTCGAGGATGCCCATCAGCAGGCAGGCGTCGGTCAGCGTCGGCTCGGTGCCGCCCTTGCCGTAGCACGCCGGCCCCGGATCGGCCCCCGCGCTGGCGGGCCCGACGCGCATCTCGCCGGCCGGCGAGATCGAGACGATCGACCCGCCGCCGGCGCCGATCGAGGAGATCTCGTTGGACAGCGCGTTGACGACCAGATCGTGCTCGAGCTCGAACTCGGTCTGCACGAACGGCTGCCCGGCCGTGACCAGCGAGATGTCGCAGCTCGTGCCACCGACGTCGGCACACAGGAGGTTCTCGTCGCCGATCAGCCCGCCGAAGTGCGCCCCCGAGACCGTCCCGGCGGCCGGCCCGGAGAACACGATGCGAAACGGCGCCTGCATGGCGAAGTCGGAGTCGACGAGCATCGCCGCGCAGTCGGCGAAGTTCAGCCGGCCCCCGAAGCCCATTTCGCGCAGGCCCGATCCCAGCCGCTCGGTGTAGCGCGAGTAGATGATCTTCATGAACACGTCGACGACCGTCGTCGAGGCCCGCGCGTATTCCTTGGCCAGCGGCGAGACGTCGCTGGAGATCGAGCACTCCACCCCGTCGCCGAGCTCCTCGGCGACCAGCTCGCGCAGCCGGACCTCGTGACGGGCGTCGACGTAGGCGTTCAGCAGGCAGACGGCGACGCCCTGCACCCCGTCGCAGCGCGACAGCACCTGGAGCTGCTCGCGGGCCTGATCCTCGTCGAGCGCGATCGCCTCCTCGCCGGACGCGGTCATCCGCTCGGCGATCCCGCGCCGCAGGTAGCGCGGGACCAGCGGCGACGCCGCGTCCCCGAACGAGCGGCGCCACGTCGGATCGGTCATCGCGCTCAACGGGCGCCACGCGCGGCCGATGTCGAGGATGTCGCGATGGCCCTCGGTGGTCAGGAACGCGACCTTGGGCAGGCGGCGGGTGATGATCGCGTTGACCCCGGCCGTGCTCGCGTGATTGAACACCGCCGCGTCGTCGACTCCGAGCTCCTCCGCACCCTGCAGGACTCCCCGTTCGGGCTCCCGGGTGTCGGTCGGCACCTTGGTGGTCACGATCCTGCCGTCGCGGAAGGCGACCACGTCGGTGAACGTCCCGCCCACGTCGACGCCGAGCATCAGACCTGCTCGCTGAGGAAGGTGATCGACCCCGCGAGGTTCCACGGCTCCCGCGACTTGGAGACCAGGCACCGCTGGCACTTGACCACGCGGAACCACCCGCCCTCGCTGAGTACCGGATAGCTGCGCAGCTCCTGCGCGCCGCAGGCGGCGCACTCCCCCTCCACGGGCTCGCGCGCGACCGAGACGGTGGCCTCGGCCGGCCGGGGGAACGTGTGCATGACGTCTCTCCTTTCGCCGCAGCGGGCCGGGGCACGCCCGGCTTGGGCTACCGTACCGGACGGACGCAGTGATGCGCAGCTCGATCGAGACGACCGCTCGGCCGGACCACGAGACCCTCCTCAGGGCCGTCGAGGTGGCCAACGTCCCGGTGCTCGAGCTCGTGCTCGTGCAGCTCACCGCCGACCTGCGCTGGCTGGAGCCGCCGTATGCGCCGCGGCGCAGTCACGGCCTGGACGACAATCCCGACGGCGGCCTGCCCGAGGCCGAGCAGCGTGCGGTGCGCGCGGCCGCCGCGCCGGCGATCGAGGCCTGGCTGGACGGGCGGCCGCCGGCGCTGCCCGAGCCGTCGCCCGAGCTCCTGGTTCGCATGCTCGCGGTCTCGATGGGCGAGCCCGTGCCCCCGGAGTACGGGCCGCTGATCGCGCAGGAGCTGACGGTCGCCGAGCACGGCCCCGAGCCGGTGCCGTCGATCCCGGCGCCGCCGGGCTTCTCGGTGCTCATCGTCGGCGCGGGCCTGTCTGGGCTGGCGATGGCCCACCACCTGCGCGAGGCGGGCGTGAGCTTCACGATCGTCGAGAAGAACGACGGGGTCGGGGGCACCTGGCACGAGAACCGGTATCCCGGCGCGGCCGTCGACACCCCCAGCGCGCTGTACTCGTTCTCGTTCGCGCCGTACCCGTGGTCGCACGTGTTCGCCACCCGCGACGAGCTGGCGGCCTATCTGAACGAGCTGGCCGCGCCCGTCGCCGACGAGCTCGAGCTGGCCACGCGAGTGCACGCGCTGACCTGGGACGAGGACTCCCGGCGCTGGACGGCGCGCACCGAGCGCGCGGGGAGCGTCCGCGAGCGGCGCTTCGACGTCGTGATCACCGCGGTGGGCGGCCTCAACCGGCCCACGCTGCCGACGATCGACGGACTGGCGGGTTTTGCGGGGCCGGTCGTCCACACCGCCCGCTGGCCCGCGGACCTGTCGGTGGCCGGCAAGCGCGTCGGGGTCATCGGCAACGGGGCGAGCGCGATGCAGGTCGTGCCCGCGATCGCGCCCGAGGTCGCCGCGCTGTCGATCTTCCAGCGCTCGCCGCAGTGGGCGGCGCCGTTCACGCAGTACCGGCAGCCGATCCCCGAGGCACTGCGGCAGCTGACCGCCGCCGTCCCCCTCTACCGGGTGTGGTCGCGCCTGCGTGCCGGCTGGACGTTCAACGATCGCGTCCACGAGGCGCTGCAGAAGGACCCCGCGTGGGAGCATCCCGAGCGGGCCGTCTCGGCCACCAACGACAACCATCGGCGCCTGTTCACGCGCTACATCGAGCACAAGCTCGCCGGCCGGCCCGACCTGATCGCCAAGTCGATTCCCAGCTATCCGCCGTTCGGCAAGCGGATCCTGCTCGACAGCGGCTGGTACGACACGCTGCGCCAGCCCCAGGTCGAGCTGGTCACCGACGCGATCGATCACGTGGAGCCGCGAGCGGTGGTGACCACCGGCGGCAGGCGTCGCGAGCTCGACGTGCTGGTGTGTGCGACGGGCTTCGACGCGACCCGGTTCCTGGTGCCGATCGAGATCCGCGGCCGCTCGGGACGCACGCTGCGCGACGCCTGGGACGACGACGACCCGCGAGCCTACCTCGGGATGACGGTGCCCGACTATCCGAACCTGTTCATCCTCTACGGGCCCAACATCCAGGCCGGGCACGGCGGCTCGCTGGTCGGCTCGGCCGAGGTGCAGGTCCGCCACGTCATCGACGCGCTGGCCAAGATGACGTCCGCGGGCGCGGCCACGATCGAGGTCCGGCCGGAGGTCTTCGAGGACTTCGCCGCCGACGTCGACGCCCGCCACGAGCGGATGATCTGGACGCATCCGGGGATGAGCACCTACTACCGCAACGATCGCGGCCGCGTCGTCGTCCCCTCCCCCTTCCGCGTCGTCGACTACTGGCGCATGGCCCGCGAGGCCAACATGGACGACTACGAGCTCTCGCCCGCGCGCGCCGAGAACGTCGCCCGGGTATGAGCGGCGAGCTCGCGGGCCTGTCGGGGGTCATCACGGGCGCCGCCAGCGGGATCGGCGCCGCGCTGGCCGAGGCGTTCGCCGAGGCGGGGGCGACGCTCGACCTGTGGGACGTCGAGGCGGGCGAGCGGATCGCCGCGATCGTCGACGTCTCCGACCCCGCCGCGGTCGGCGAGGCGACCGCCGGCGCGGTGCGGCGGCTCGGGCGCGTCGACTTCCTCGTCAACAACGCCGGCGTCCGCGCCCAGGGGCCGTTCCTGGAGTGCGAGTTCGACGACTGGCAGCGCGTGATCGACGTCGATCTCAGCGGCGTCTGGAACTGCTCACAGGCCGTCGGGCGTCACATGGCGCAGCAGGGCCGCGGCAAGGTGCTGAACATCGCCTCCATCGTTGCCACCCACGCGCTGCGCAACCGGCCCGCCTACGTGGCGGCCAAGGCGGGCGTGGCCGGGCTGACGCGCGCGATGGCGTTCGAGCTCGGGCCGCGCGGCATCCGCTGCAACGCGATCGGCCCCGGCGTGATCGAGACCCCGCTCACCCGGTCCTACTTCGAGGATCCCGAGCTCGCCCAGCTGATCCGCGACGAGACCCCGCTCGGATACTGGGGGACTCCCTCCGACCTCGCCGGCCCGGCGATCTTCCTGTGCTCGCCGGCGGCCGACTACGTGAGCGGGCAGCTGCTGTTCGTCGACGGCGGGTGGACGGCGGGAAAGGGGTACTGAGCCGATGATCGCCCGCGGGACCGCGGGCACCCGCTTCCCGTACGCGCCGACCACGCTGCACGCGCTGCTGGACGAGACCGCGGCGGCCCACGGGGAGCGCGACGCGATCGTGTTCGGGGAACGGCGGCTCACCTGGGAGCAGGCACGGCGGCGGGCCCGCGAGCTGGCGTGCGGGCTGCTGGCGGCCGGCGTGCGGCCCGGCGACCACGTCGCGGTGTGGGTCCCCAACCACCCCGAATGGGTGCTCCTGTGGTTCGCCTGCTCGATGGTCGGCGCGGTCGTCGTGCCGGTCAACACGCGCTACAAGGCCGAGGAGGTCGGCTTCATCCTCGGCCAGTCCGACGCCGCGGTCCTGGTGCTGGTGCCCGAGTTCGCCGGGATCGACTACCTGGCGATGCTCGCCCGCCTGCGTGGGCTGCAGCTCCCGGCGCTCCGCCGGGTCGTGGTCATCGGCGAGTCCGCCCCGGCCGACGCGGTCACGCTCGAGCGCTTCGTGGCCGACGGAGCGGCCGTCGCGCCGGACGCGCTTGACGCGACCGCCGCCGAGCGCGACGAGAGCGATCCGACGATCATCGTCTACACCTCCGGCACCACCGGGCACCCCAAGGGCGCGGTGCACACCCACCGGATCCTGCGCAACGAGCGCTCGATCGCGCAGGCGCTGGACCACGACGCCGACTCGCGCGTGATGAATCACCTGCCGTTCTTCCACGTGGGGGGCGGGTTCACCGGGATCCTGCCGCCGCTGATCACCGGTGGCGCAATGATCCTGATGGACCAGTGGGACCCGACCCGCGCCTTCGAGCTCATCGAAGCCGAGCGCGTGACGGTGCTCAGCGGCATCCCCACGCACTTCATCGACCTGCTGGGCCACCCGGGGCGGGAGCGCTACGACGTCTCGTCGCTTCGCACCGGCTGGATCGGCGGCGCCAACAACCCGCCGGAGCTGATCGCCGGCGCGATCGAGAAGCTCGGCATGGATGGTCTGTTGCCGGTCTACGGGATGACCGAGACGACGTCGATCACCTGCATCCCGCGGCTCGGCGATCCGCGCGAGGTGGTGATCGCGGGCAAGGGCTTCCCGGTCTCCGACATCGAGGTCAAGGTCGTCGACACCGACTCGGGCGCCGAGCTCGACGCCGAGGCCGAGGGCGAGGTCTGCCAGCGCGGCCACCATCTGATGGAGGGCTACTATCGCGACCCGGAGGCCACCGCGGCCGTCATCGACTCCGACGGCTGGTTTCACACCGGGGACCTCGGGGTGCTCGACCCCGACGGCTACCTCTCGATCACCGGGCGCAAGAGCGACATGTTCATCGTCGGCGGGGCCAACGCCTACCCCGCGGAGATCGAGAGCGCGCTGGCCGAGCACCCCGACATCCAGCAGGCCTACGTCGTGGGCGTTCCCGACCAGCGACTGGGCGAGATCGGCCACGCGTTCGTGGAGGCCCGCGCCGGAGCGGCGCTTGAGCCCGAGGCCGTGATGGCGTTCTGCCGTGACCGGCTGGCGGACTACAAGGTGCCGCGCCGGGTCGAGTTCGTCACCGAGTGGCCGCTGACGCCCACCGGCAAGATCCAGCGCTTCCGCCTGCGCGAGCTGGCGGCCGAACGCGTCGCCGCGCCGCCCTGAGCCCGATGGCGCGGCCTGCGGGCTGCCCGTGGTACTTGCGCGGGACGGCCACAGCCGCGGAACCTCGGCCGGTCAACGGTCTAGGAGCTTGCGACAAGCTCCGGTGCCTCAGTGCTCCGTCGCGATCGTGGTGCCGTGCGCGATCCCGCCGCCGATGATGCCGTGACCGGCGTGCGCGCCGTCCTGATAGCACGCGACGCTGCGCACCACGACCGCCCTGGTGCCCACGAACGTCGGGGCCTGCCCGGGGTACGCGGCGCGCAGGTCGAAGCTGAGAAGCAGCGAGATCGGCTTCCGGGGCCAGACCGGGGGCCAGTCGTAGTCCAAGGCCGAGTCGTGGCTGCCGTCGACGTAGGTCCGAACCGTGCGTGTCACGCCGTCGATCACCGTCGTGTAGCGGTGCAGCGCGCCGTCGGTCTGGAATGGACGGTGCAACGCCTGGCCCTGGCTGACGTGGTCGGTCTGGTGGTCGATCCACGCCGCGGTCGCGCTCCACTGGCCGGGATGGCCGGCGGCGTAGTCGGTGAACTCGAGGAAGTCCTGCTCGTTGTGACCCTCTCCGTCCTGCGCCCACCAGCCGACGTCCATGCCCTCCAGGAATCTCGGGAGCCTGAGTTCGGTTTCGAGCACGACGATCCCGCCGTCGAGCTGCTCGAAGCCGAACCCGTGGATCGGAAAGCCCGTGGCGCCGCCGACCGGTGACGCCGGCTGCGAGCTCAGGCAGCCGGACACGTAGTCGATCGGCTGGCCGGCCCGATTGCGCTTGCCGCTCGGGCGATGGGTGGCGTTGAGATGCACACCGTCGTCCCGAAGCACCACCTGTGACGAGTTGAACCGGGTGACGCCGTGTTGCTCGTCGAAGCTGGGGCGATCGACGGCCGCGGTGCCCTCATCGTTGTCCCGGTTCGCGGCCCACATGCTCTTCGCCCGGCCGAACGGCGACTCCGTGTGGAAGCCGTCCGCGAACGCCACGTGCCAGCCGCCCGCCGGCTTCGGGGGCCCTGTCGGCTGGCTACTGACTCGGCGAAGGACCAATCGGCCACCCGAGGTTGACGAGGCGGGACTGCAGCCCCGGGGGCGGTGCCGTTCCCGGGTTCGTGAGATCGGAGGTGTTCGTCGCGGCGGGCAAGGGCTTCGGGCGAGCGCATTATCGGCCACCGAGCTGACGCCTCGTCGGCCCCGTGAGCGCCGCCAGCGGTGCGCCGCTGCGCGGTGACGCCCGGAGCGGCGAGACGATATGTGCTCGTCGACGTCTCGGACCCTGGCGGTCGCTGCGCCCCGAGTCCCGTCGCCGCTTACGGATCCCCAGCTGGGGGACGGGGCGCCGGCTGCGCGGCGCCGGCGGCGAAGCTGCGCTCGAGGTCGTCCATCACCCGGGGGTCGCGCAGCGTCGTCACATCGCCCGGATCGAGCCCATAGGCCAGGTTGCGCAGGAGTCTTCGCATGATCTTGCCCGAGCGGGTCTTGGCCAGGTCGGCCGCCCAGACGATCCGCCTCGGCACGGCAGCCTCACCAAGACGCTCGAGCACCACCTCGCGGATCTCCTGCTCCAGTTGCGGGGATCCTTCGGTATTGCCGACGAGCGTCACGAAGGCGCAGACCACCTGACCCCATTCCCGGTCGCGCAGACCGATGACGCCGGCCTCGGCGACCTTGGGATGGGCAACGATGGCCGACTCGACCCGGGCGCTCGGCAGACGCTCGCCGTTCACGGTGATCACGTCGTCGACCCGGCCCTCGATCCAGAAGTGACCGTCGGCGTCCACCCGGGCGACGTCGCCCACGTAGTAGGCGGGTTCGGTGAAGCGGCCGAAGTAGCTGCTGTCGTCGAAGCGACCGAAGTATGTCTGCCGGTAGCGCTCGTCCTCCTTGTAGAGCGTGCGAAGCATCGAGGGCCAAGGGCGCCTCAGCACGAGCGCGCCGTGCTCCCCGAGCACCGAGTCGCCGTCGTCGTCGAGCACCTCGGGGAGAATGGCGGGCAGCGGGCGACCCGCTGCGCCGGGCTTGGTGGCCACCACGCCCGGTAGCGGCGCGATCAGCATGGCCCCGGTCTCCGTCTGCCACCACGTGTCGACGATCGGGCAGTGCCCGCCGCCGATCACCGTCCGGTACCACAGCCAGGCCTTCGGGTTGATCGCCTCGCCCACGGTGCCCAGCAGGCGCAGCGACGAAAGGTCATGGGCGGCCGGCAGTTCGGCGCCCCAGCTCATGAACGAGCGAATGATCGTGGGGGCGGTGTACAGCACGGTGACGCGGCGGCGTTCGACGAGCTCCCACCAGATCGCGCGGTGAGGATAATCTGGCGTGCCCTCGTACATGACGCTCGTGACCCCGTTCATCAACGGTCCGTAGACCAGGTAGGAGTGGCCGGTCACCCACCCGGCGTCGGCGGTGCACCAGAAGACATCGCTCTCGGGCTTCAGGTCGAACACGTACTTCGACGTCCAGTGAACACCGGTCAGGTAGCCGCCGGTGCTGTGCACGACGACCTTTGGCTTACCGGTGGAGCCCGAGGTGTAGAGGAGATAGAGCGGGTGCTCGCTGTCCAGCGGCTCGGCCGCGCAACTGCCGCCGCCGGACACCACCGCGTCCTCCCACCACACGTCGCGGCCCGGACGCATCGGACAGGGCGCCGCTCGGTGATGACGCACGATGACGGTCTCAAGCGAGGCCAGCTCGTCCAGGACCGGATCGATCTCCTGCTTGACGGAGCGCGTCGCGTCGCGCTGGAGGGCGCCATCGACGGTGATCAGGGCAACGGCCTCGGAGAAGGACAGCTGCTGATGCAGCGTTTGCGGCGAGGACCCCAGGAAGACGACGTTGTGGGGAGCGCCGATCCGCGCACAGGCCAGCATCGCCACCGCCACCTCAGGCACCATCGGCATGTAAATCGCGACGACGTCACCCGGCCCGATGCCCCGAGCGCGCAAACCCCCTGCCAGCGCCTCGACCTCGCGCAGGAGCTCGGCGTAGGTCACCGCTCGCTCCTCGCCACACTGCCCATGCCAGTGGTAGGCGACGCGGTCGCCCCGGCCTTTCAGCACGTGGCGATCGAGGCAGTTGTAGGAGGCGTTCAGCTGCCCGCCGAGGAACCAGCGGTAGTTGGGAGCGTCTGACTGGTCCAGCACGGTGTGCCATGGCGCCATCCAGTCGAGCAGCTCCTCGGCTTGGCGACCCCACCAGCCCTCGTAGTCGCGCTCGGCCTCCTCATAGACCGAGTCGTCGGTGATCAGCGCCTGCGCTCGGAACTGGGCTGAGGGCGCGAAGCACGGCACCGCGAGCAGTCGCTCCAGCTCGCGCTCGAGGGCCTCGCCGAGGAGGGGCGGCGGTGACGCGGCGAACTTGGTCATGCCGCCGCCCGTATAGCGCCTGCCGCCACCCAAGCCCGGAACTCGTCGGGCGGCAGCGGCCGAGCGTAGTAATAGCCCTGCGCCGTGTCGCAGCCCAGGCCCGCCGCATACGTGATCGACGTGTCCGTCTCCACGCCCTCGGCGACGACCCGCAGCCCGAGCGAGTGCCCGAGGGATACGACTGACCGGACGATCGCGGTCGTTGCGGGGCGATCATTGTCGCGCAGAAAGCCACGGTCGATCTTCAGCTCGCTCACCGGCAGTTGGTTGAGCAGGCCAAGCGACGAGTACCCGGTTCCAAAGTCGTCGAGGCTCACCGACACCCCGAGTGTAGCCAGCTCTCGCAGGCCCGCGATGACCTGCGACTGGTTGCGGATCAGAGAGCTCTCGGTTATCTCCACCGTCAGGCGGTGGCCCTCGACGCCCGTGCGCTCGAGCGCCTCCTGAACGATGCTGGCGAAACCGGGGTGGCTGATGTCCGGCGTCGTGACGTTGACCGCCACGCCGAGGTCGAGGCCGTCATCGAGCCAGCGCCGACACTCCTGGAGCGCGTCCATGAGCACCAGCCCGGTGATCTGGCGGATGAGGCACGTCGCCTCTGCCAGCGGAATGAACTCGGCGGGCGGAATGTAGCTGCCATCCGCTTGCCGCCAGCGCACGAGTGCTTCGGCGCCCGTGACCCTCCCCGTCCGCAGGTCGACCTTCGGCTGATAGTGCACGACGAGCATGCGTTCGGCGATGGCCTTGCGCAGTCGCTGCACCACCAGCGCCGGCCTCTCGTCCCTCCCTGCCCGCTGCTCGTAGAACACGATGCCCGAGTGCTCACGCTTGGCCTCGTACATGGCCGCGTCGGCGGCACGCAACACGACCTCAGCGCAGTCACCGTGATCGGGAAACAGCGCGATCCCGACGCTGGCGCCCACGCGGACCTCGATCTCGCCGAGCGCGACCGGCGCCCCCACGGCGGCGGCAATCCGCCGCGCGGCGGCGAGCGCGGATTCTCTTGAGCCGCCGGTGGTCAGAGCCACCGCAAACTCGTCGCCGCCCAGGCGCGCCACGATGTCGCTCTCACGAACCGCATTCCGCAGGCGAGTCGCGACCTCCGCCAGGAGCCGATCGCCATGATCGTGGCCGAGACCGTCGTTGATGTCCTTGAATCCGTCGAGGTCGATCAGCAGAAGGACCATCTGGCGGCGCTCGCGCCGGGCGATGGCAAGCGCGACGGCGATGCGCTCATAGAACAGGCGGCGGTTGCCCAGACCGGTCAGCGGATCGTGATGCGCCCGATGCTGGAGCTCCACCTGGTGAGCGCGGTCGAGCTCGCGGAGGCGAGCCGCCTCGAGCACCAGCCCGCCCTCCAGACCCAACTGGGAGCAGAGCTCGAGCGTCCGCGCGCTCCACAGGCGAGGCTCGCGAGCGCCGCATACGAGGACGCCGCTGCCGTCCTCATAGCCGGCCAGCGGAACCACCACGCCGGAGGCGAGACCGAGCTGTCGGATCAGCCGCCCGGTTGCGCCGGCGTCGTCAGCCACATCAACCACGGCCGCCGGGGCGATCGGCTCCTCCGCGGCCGGCGACTCGATCCTCCCCGACACGCGGCGGCCGGGCGCCGGATCGGTGGCTGCGTGACCAGCCTCACGCAGCGTGCCTTCGCCGGCGGGTAGGCAGACCAAGGCCACTCCGGCCTGCGCGCCCTGCCGCGCGATGGACGCCAGGCGATCGGCCATGTGGGCCACGTCTGGGCTGGCCAGACCGTGCTTGAGAAGCTCGCGAACCGACTCCCCGGCGGCCAGCCGCGCTTCGCGCTCGGTGGCCTGCTGGATGCGGCGAACGATCTCCCCCAGCAGCGACCCGAAGGCGGTGATCACGCGAATCTCGTCGCTGCGGAAGGACCGCGGGACGCTCGAGTCCAGGACCAGCACCCCGACCGGGGGGGAGGCAAGCGGTACGGCCATGGCCGACTGGATCCCGAACGCCTCGGCCCACCGTTCGCCCAGCTTTGGATCGTGGCGGTGCGCGGCCCGAACGGGCTTGCTGGAGGCGAAGGCCGCCTCCACCATCGGCGGCAGCTCCTGGGCTTGGTGTAGCTGCTGCCAGGCATCGGTCTCCCGGCGACCATCGCTGAAGGTGGCCATGCGCGGGACGAGACGGTCGCCCACCTGCAGAAACACGCTGGCCCGGTTGACGTCGAGCTCGCGGGCAAGGCGCGTGCACACCATGTACAGAAGCTCGCCGACCGATCCGGAATGGGTCCCGGCGGCCTCGATCACCTCGAGCAGGAGCTCGGCCTGCGTCCGCCCTCGCTCAGCCGCCTCCCAGGCCAGCAGCGGAGCGGCACAGATACTCAGCTGCGATAACGCGCCCGCCGCGTCCTCGGACGGAGCCGGCTCAACGGTCATCATCCCGAGCGGCTGCCCATACAGCAGCAGCGGTTCGCAGGAGATCGAATCGCCGACCAGCTCCTCGGCCAGCTCCCACGCCACGTCATGGAGCGCGTCGCGCGAGACGACTACCGGGCGATGCTCCTGAAGACAGCTCTCGAACGGCGCGACCTCCTCGATGCTGCGCCGGGCCCACCAGCTCGGCGCCGGTGGACCATCCTGATCCCGTCGGCGCCCGGCAACCGGAGAGACAAGCCGCGACCCGGCCGAGTAACGCCACACGACGACCCGCTCGGCCTCCAACCGCTCGAGCGCGAGCGAGCACAGCCGCTCGAGAGCAGTGCGGCCCGGATCGTGAGGTAGCGTCGTTTCGGCCATGAGACGAGGAGGCGGCACTTGCCGCCGTTAACAATTTCTTTCGGACGCATCCGGCGCAAGCTTTAGTCGGCGACCAGCGCGCTGGACGCCACCGCTCGCTCGCGGTAGCGGCTGTCCGGCAACGTCGTCGGCCACACGGCCACTCGGCGGCACGGCGGCACGGCGGCACCGCGGCACCGCGGCACCGCGGCACGGCGGCACCACGGCACGGCGGCACCGCGCCACGGCGGCACCGCGGCACGGGATTCGTGCTCGCGAAGCGCGGCCGGCGGGTCGGGCACGTCCGCGGGGGGGTGGCCATTGGGGTGGCCGGGGGGGGTGGCCGCCAATAAGCCGGTCCCGCACGACGATCCGGCTGCCACGGTCGCGTCCTGCTTCTGTACCACCGCCGCCTGGCGGTCACGACGCGTGCGTGGCGAGACGAACTACTTGGGCGCGTAGACGAGGATGACGACGCCGCTATCGAAGCGCTGGACGTCGACCAGCCGCAGGTGCGGAGCGGTATCGATGCTCTCGAACAGGTGCGTCCCGGTTCCGATGGCAACCGGGGTGAGGAAGAGATGGAATTCGTCGATCAGCCCGTGCTCCATCAGGGTGGTGTCCAGCGGCCCATTTCCGAATCTCAAGAGGCTCTTGCCTCCGTTGCGCTTCAGATCGTCAACCTCTGCAGCGACGTCGCCGTCGAGGGTGGTGGCGTTCCAGGTCAACTCTCGGAGCGTGGTCGACGCGACAAACTTCGGGATGCTGTTCATCCGCTCGATGAAGCTGGTCGGTATCCCCGCCGGGGCTTCGTCGGCCATCCGCAAATATGCCGCCGATAGACCCTCGTATGTCAGTCGTCCGAGGAGGAGGGCGTCGGCGTCCGTCAACAGCTTCGTGGCGTAGTGCACGTGCTGTTTGTCGAGGTACGGGAACGCCCAGTCGGTTGAGCCGATCTCGCCGCCGAGCGTGACGTGGGTTGCCTCCACCAGCTTGCTCACGCTTGCCTCCGATTGGTTTCGATTGCTTGGAGCCATTCGTCGAGACGGTCGTGGGACTCCCGCAGCCCAGCGTCCATCCCAGCCTTCGCGTAGAACTCGCGCGCCGCGAATGAAGGGAAGACCGACTGGCTGGTGATGAGCGTGCCGGCACCTTCACGCTGGAAGGTGACCGTCTCGACAGACTCATCTGCGGGCGATCCCGCGTACACGAAGGTTCGGACGAGGCGGTGCGGGCGGTCGACCTCGCGGTATACGCCGTGGAAGGTGTGTTCCTGGCCATCGGGCGCGCGTTGCACGAAGCGGTACCGGCCACCGGTGCGCGGGTCGCTCTCGCAGACCACGAGCTCGAACTGGCGTGGCCCCCACCAGTGGCGCAGATGCTCGGGCTCGGTCCACACCGCGAACATGAGGTCCGGTGACGCATCGACCAAGCGTCGGAAGACGACCGCCGGCTCCCCCGGCGGGACTTCGATCACGAGCGGCCGGTCGGTCATGTTCCATCCTCGTGGTCCTCACGGGCCTGAAGCTCCTCCAAGTACTGATCGAGCCGATCAAAGCTCGCGTCCCAGAACTCCCGGTAGCGCTCGAGCCAACCGCTGGCCGCCTGCAGGCCACCCGAGGAGAGCCGTGCAGGACGCGTCTGCGCCAGACGACCGCGCGTGACCAGACCGGCTCGCTCGAGAACCTTCACGTGCTGCGAGACGCCCTGCACGCTCATCTCGAACGGAAGAGCAAGTTCGTTCAGTGTCGCCTCCCCGCAACGCAAGCGGTCGAGCACCGCCCGGCGCGTCGGGTCAGCGAGCGCGGCGAAAACGCTGCTCAGCTCATCGGTTGCAGGAGTCATCAAGCAATTACTTTATCAAGGTAGTGCTTGAATTGTGACGAGACGAGACGTAAGGACGCGCGGGCCGTCGGCGAGCTTTCGAATCCTCATGACTCCCCTGGGGGTGCGATATCGGCGGCGGGGCGCGTCGCTGAAGATCTCCGTGATCGCGTCGCGCACGACGATTCCGATCTGCATCGTCCCGGTGAAGACAGGTGCTCGCTAAGGCGCGGACGAGTCAGCCACGAACAGCGGCGAGGCTGAGCGCCTGCGACAAACGCGGGGGTTCAGTCTGGCCGTTCAGCGGTGCGCGTCGTCGAGCCGCTGGGCGAGTTCGACGATCAGGCCTTCGGGTCCACGCACATAGCAGAGGAGGTAGATGCTCTCGTAGTCGACGATCTCCCCGACCGTCTCCCAGCCGGCCTCACGGACGCGCGCGACGACGCCGTGCACGTCGTCGACGGTGAACGCGATGTGGCGCAGCCCGGGACGGTTGGCGGCCGGCGCCGGCTCGTGGGCGCCGGCATAAGGCGAGTGGAAGCGCACCACCTCGAGCAAGTCGCTGCCGTCGGGGGCGCGGGCCATCGCAATTTCGATCGTCACATCCTCAAGGCCGATGATCCGATCGATCCAGTCGCCGCGCAACATTCCGGGCTCGTCGCAGTCCAAGCCGAGCAGCTCAAGGAACCGGACCGTCTCGGTCACGTCCTCGACGACGAGGCCCACGTGGACGAAGTTGGTGACGCCGGCGTTGGCGCTGAAGGTCTTGCTCATGTCCATCCTCCCTCTGGGGTTCCTTGAGAAGACGCTGGAACGGTAGCAGCTTTCGTTTCCTAAAGGAACCCAAGTTGGTATGCTGATCGCGTGCAACGGACCAACTTCGGCGAGATGGCGTGCTCGATCGCGCGCACGCTGGAGGTGATCGGGGAGCCCTGGTCGCCGCTGATCCTGCGCGACGTGTGGGTGGGGCTCACCCGGTTTGACCAGATCCAGGCCGACCTCGGCATCTCACGCAAGGTCCTCACCGAGCGGCTCCACCACCTCGTCGAGCAGGGAGTTCTCGAGCGGAGGCCCTACGACCGCCGACCGCGCCACGAGTACCTACTGACCGACCAGGGCACGGAGCTCGTCGACATGCTGATGGTGATGGTGGGCTGGGCCGACAAATGGCTCGCCGGCGACGCCGGCCCCCCGGTCCTCTACCGCCACCACGCGTGCGGCGAGATCAGCCGCGTCGACCTTCGCTGCGCACACTGCGGAGAGCCGATGCACGCCAGCGACGTCGAGCTACTCCCAGGCCCCGGCGCTGCGGTGTGAGCCAGAAGGGCATGGCGGCAACCGGTCCAAGGGTCGCCTGGGTGACTGCGGCGGCGGTGCGGGCGGCGCTGGCGATCGCCTCCTCGGGTGAGAGTCCGCACGGGTCGGTGAGCATGAACAGCGCCTCGGCGCCGACGATGACCGCGAGGTCGCGTTTGAGTTGATCGAGTGTGTCGGCGTCGACGGGCGGGTCGGCGTGGCTGAGGGGCGCGAGCGCGGCGTCGATGAGCGCGAAGCGGCAGCCGGGGCGGTGGTCGGCGACGAGATGCGGGCGGTCATGGTGGCGGCGGTCGTCGAGGGCACCGCGCTCAGGCCAGGACGTGGCGCATGAGCGCCTCGGCCGCGCGGTCGATGCGCTGGGCCGGGTCGGTAGATGCGCGACCGGCCCAAGCGCGACAGCGGGATCGGGCCAGGCGTCGCGCGTCGCTTCGCCAAGGAGCGAGACGAGGTCTGGGAAGTAGCGGTACGCCGTCGCCTCCCCGATCGTCTCGAACGAGGCTATACGGGACATCCCCTGCGGCCTTGACGGCCCGGCGTCCGAGAAGCCCCAGCGCCGCGGGCACCTCTGGAAGGTTGGTAGCCCACGTCCGCTTCGACCAACTCCTTGTGCCACCGTTGCCCGGTCGCCGCCCGACCTTCCGAATCCCCAGAGCCGACGCGGGGACTCGAACCCCGGACCCCTTCATACGATGGCGTGGGTCGACGTGGCTCGGTCGCGGGGATTTGCAGACGCCACGGGCGAGTCTGCGCCGTGCGGTGGTCGGCTCGGACCCCGGTTTGGCGACCTGAGGCTTCCGTCAGGCTTCCATAGCTTCACCCCCGTGCCGGGTCCGAGTTCAGACGCGTCTGTCCGGCGAGACTGCGGGCGCTCGCTCAGCAGCCGGCGGCGCGTGCGAGCGCCCGACAGATTTCGTCCATCCGCACGGCATCGAGTCTCGTGATCGGCTCGGTCAGGAGTGCTTGCGGCACGGTGCGGAGGTTGTCGAGGCCGACGGCACATTCGATCGGCATGCCGTCAGCGGGTCCGATGTGAACTTCGGTGTCGATCCCTCGGGTCGTGCGAGTGACTAGGGCGACGACCACGTTACGCAGCGTTGGGAGAGCCGCGTCCCGCGTCAGGACGACTACCGGACGGCGACCCTCCTGCTCGAGCTCGAGCCAGACGACCTCGCCACGAGCTACCACGGCTCCTCACGGATCGCCTCGCGCGCGTTCGCGAGCGCCCAGGCGTCCTCAGTCGTCCCTGCCCCCTCGCCCTCGCTCCACTGGAACAGCAGCTCCCGCTCTCGCGTCAGGCGAGCGAGCGCAGCCTCTGCCTCCACATCGCTCAGCTCATCGACCAGCAGGTGAAGCTTCTCGCGCGTGGTCATCGCGCCCTTATGGTATGCGCGCGCGCCAATCGAGACCATCTACCGGTATCCGCCGGGCGGCTCCTCCGACAGAGGCTTTAGCTCACTGAGCGCAGACCTCTGCTCGGCATCGCGACGCTCGCAATAGACGAGCGCATCCTCGAACTTGACCCCCCGGTGGTTCCCGCCCCAGCGGGCGAAGCAGTCGAACGTCCTGTCGGTGCATGGGTCGCGTGCGGAGCGGAGGTCAAGAGGATCAAGAAGATGACAGGCGCCCGCATCTCCGAACTGTGCGGCCTCACCTGGGCGGACGTCACCCTCGACGAC
This sequence comes from Solirubrobacterales bacterium, assembly GCA_019240115.1. GTDB lineage: Bacteria > Actinomycetota > Thermoleophilia > Solirubrobacterales > Solirubrobacteraceae > Palsa-465. The sequence goes on from JAFAYV010000017.1 coordinate 21,403, forward strand.
CTCGACGAGGCCGAGATCACGTTCGGCTTCCAGGTCGACCGGCACGGCCACCGCCGCCCGACCAAGACCGACGGCTCCGCCCGCACGGTGCCTATCCCCCGCGAGCTCGCGCTGATCCTCGCTCGGCACATGAGCGCAACAAACGATTCACGCCAAGAGGCATTCGTGTTCGCCACTTGCACCGGCCGTCCCCTCGGGCAGCGGAACGTCGCCCGGGAGCTTCGCAGGCACAGCAGCGCGCGACCGGCGATCACGGACAGCCGACGTTCCCGGTCCTCCACCAGGCGGATGCCGCCGGCACCCGATCCCGGCACCGGCCGGTTCGGTGCCGTCGATGCACTCGTTCCGGCACACCGTCGCCTCGGGGGCGCTGCTCGCGGGCGAGAGCGTGGACGAGGTCGCCTTCTTCCTCGGCCACCGGGACGCGACCGTCACGCGTGTCGTCTACATCCGCGAGATCGCCGACGCCCGCCGGCGGCACATGCGCCGCTCAAGGATGACGGCCGAGTTCGGCGGGGCCCTCTGTATCGCCCTCGGCGACGAGGCGTAGAACATCGCCAATCGCCAGACCAAGCGCCCTCGCTCCGAGACTGGAGCGGGGGCGCTTGCTGTTTCAACAGGCTTCCAAATGGCTTCCATCCGCGGCCCCGAAACCCCGAAACCCCAGAGCCGACGCCCGGATTCGAACCGGGGACCCCTTCATTACGAGTGGCTCCTTTGCAGGGCATTTGCCGCAGCTAAGGGCGTCTTAGTGCAAGTCAGTGCAGTTGGCGCAGGTCAGAATTGCTGCGTTCGGGACACGCTGTTTCGGGACACGGTTGGGGACACGTTTCCGCCGCGGCCCATCACGGATCCCGCAGCACGTCGTGCGTCCCGGCTCGCCGCCAGACGATGTGCGGTTCGCCGGGAACCCTCCTCGCCGTACGCGAACGTGGCGCGGCCGTCGGCCGCAAATGTGATCTCCCAGACGCCGTCAGCTCCCTGGACGCGCTTGATGCGAAGGGCGGAAACTCAGGCGGGTCAGCGCGCAGCGCCGAGATGAACATGGGCAGCATCGCCAGAAACGCGGCCTGGAGGTCGCGTGACAGCCGACGGAACTCCCGGTCGACCCGGGCCACCGACTCGAACGTCGGCACCGGCGGCTACTCGGCGGCGTCCGCTGCCAGGTCGTCCTCGGTGGCCGCGACCCGCTCCAGGTGGGCGATGAACCCCTCATCGCGAAAGACCGAGCCCTCCGTCTCCCGCAACACCTCGGACAGCAGCTCGCGCTCAGGCCGCAGCACCAAGGACCCGTCCGCACGGCGCTCGACGAGCTCGTAGGAGCCGCCGAGCCCGCGCTGCGTCACCGTGATCGTGCTCCTGGCGGGGTCCATCGAATCCATTCTCGCACCATTGTCCGAACGGCCCGAGGCAGCCAGGTTTGCCTCCCGGGCTCAAGGCGGCAGCCTCTCGGTGAGTGCCTGAAGGGCGACGACGGGGAGGGTGCCCTGCGGTCGCGACGGGCCCTCCCTCCCGCGCGCAGACCAAGTCTCCCGAGGCGTCGTCGGCAATCGCTCCTTCTAGATCGAAAGCTGGGCTGCGGGTGATGACGCAAGCGCGGCTGTCGTTGACCGCGCTTCCGGGACCAGACAGGCGACGATCAGGCTGCGGCCATCGATGGTGCTGGGTATGGTGGAGCGGCGTCTTCGGGTTGCTGGTTCGGGGTAGCGCACTCCTCAACTGCAACGGCCGTGGCGGTTGCGGTCGAGGCTGGCAGCCGTACAGCGAATCTGGGCGGCGGCTGCTGTGGTCAGGTTCGTCGCCGCATGATGGCGAACGCCCGACGGATGGCGGCGGCGCGACCGTCGATGCGCGCGTTGCGCTCGCACCGAGCGCCGGCGGGCGTCAGGGCGCCGGCGTCGAGCATGAGCAGTGTCTGAATGTCGCACTCGATCGTGACGTCGGCGCTGACCGGCGAGGGCCCAGATCTCGGGATCGCTCGGTCGTGGTCGACGATGATGTGAAACCGCTCGGTACCGACCATGAAGTCGTAGGTCTCGCGGACGCCGCGGAGGAGCTCAGGCGGAGCGGTGGCGCAGCGCACCAGGGCGAGCAGGACGCCACGGGCGGTGCTCGGGTCCAGGCGTTCGTCGAGCGGTAGCCCGGCGCCCCACTGGGCGAGGCATACGACCGGTGCGCGCAGCTGTTCGCCCAGGTCGGTGAGGACGTAGACCCGTGCCTCGCCGGGCGGCGGCAGGGTCATCTTGGCGATGACACCGTCGGCCTCGAGGGATTTGAGGCGGTCCGACAAGCGGTTGGTGCCCATCGCCGGCAGCTCGGCGAGCAGGTCCTTGAACCGCTTGGGACCCAGCAGCAGCTCGCGGACGATCAGCAGGGTCCAGCGCTCGCCGAGCACGTCTAGCGATCGAGCGACGGGACACATCTGTCCATAGGTGCGAGTTGCGGACGCCATCGACGAGAACGTTAGTCGTAAAAGTTAGCTAAATGACTTGACAGGCTCCAGTATATGATACGTATAGTCTGCGGTGCAGCCGGCGGAAGACGCCAGAGCCTTCCGCCGGTGGTCCATACCACCAACGTACGGGGGCCATCCACCGCATGAGCATCGACGCACGCCGTGACCGATCCGTAGGGCCGGTGGCTCGCGCCGCCATGTGGACGTCGCGACATCGGGGTCGCGTGCTGCTCTGCTGGCTGATGGTTCTCTTGGCGGCGATCGCGCTCTTCAAGAGCGCCGGCTCGAACTTCTCTAACAGCCTCACGCTTCCCGGCACGCAGTCCCAGGCGGCCGTGAATCTGCTGGGGCACGACTTTCCACAGCAGGCCGGAGATCAGGACCAGATCGTGTTCGCCACCCCAGACGGGTCGATCAGCGGCCCGGCGGTGACCGCGCAGATCGAACGCACGCTGGCTGACGTGGCGCAGTTGCCCCACGTCGTCTCCGTGGTCAGCCCCTATTCGGCTCAGGGGTCGCAACAGATCGCCGCCGACCACCGCGTTGCGTTCGCGACCGTGACCTTTGACGAGCAGGCCCGGTCGCTACCGGTCCCAGCGATGGACCGAGTGATCTCGACCGCGCGGTCAGCGCGCTCACCGTCGCTGGAGGTCGCGCTCGGCGGCCAGGCGATTGAGCACGCCCAGAGGCCGTCACTCGGCTCGGCGACCGCGATCGGACTGCTGGCCGCGAGCGTCGTCCTGCTGATCACCTTTGGCTCGTTCATCGCGATGGGCCTGCCGATCGTGACCGCCCTGCTCGGCCTCGGTGTCGGCATCAGCCTCGCCGGCCTGGGCTCCCACCTCATCCAGATCCCCGATTTCGCCACCCAGCTGGCCGCGATGATCGGTCTGGGGGTGGGGATCGACTATGCGCTGTTCATCGTCACCCGCTTCCGCGAGAACCGAGGACGTGGCGACACGGTCGATGCCGCCGTCACCGTGGCGATGGACACCGCGGGACGCGCCGTCCTGTTCGCCGGAGTGACCGTGATCCTTGCCTTAGGGGGTCAGCTCGTGCTCGGCGTCAGATTCCTTGACGGCCTCGCGATCGCGTCCGCGCTCGCCGTCCTGACCACGATGCTGGCGGCCCTGACCGCGCTGCCGGCGCTGCTCTCCCGCTTCGGTGAGCGTGTCAAGCACCGGTCACCGCGGCTGTCGCGCCGGCGCCGCCCGGGCGCGCCGGCATCCGGAGCCTGGCTGCGCTGGTCACGCATCCTCGCCCGGCATCCCTGGCGAGGGGTGATCGCGGGACTGGCGATCATGGTCGCCCTCGCGGTACCAGCACTGTCGTTGCGGGCCGGTTCAAGCGATGCCGGCAACGACGCCACAAACCTGACCACGCGCCACGCCTACGACCTGATCGCCCAGGGCTTCGGCGCCGGGGCCAACGGCCCGCTGTCAGTGGTGGTCAGGCTGCCCCTCGCTCGTGACACCGCCGCCGTGGACCGCGTGACCGGCGCGCTGCGTGGCGCGGGCGATGTCGCGCGGGTCTCCCCGGCGCAGATCAGCCGCGAGGGAACCACCGCGGTCTTGCAGGCCTATCCACGTTCCTCACCACAAGCCGCGGCCACGACTGACCTCGTCAACCACCTGCGCCACGACGTCCTCCCGCGCGTGCAGCGATCCACGGGCGCGAGGATCCTGATCGGCGGAGCGAGCGCCTCGGCGATCGACTTCAGCCATGTGCTGTCGAGCAAGCTGCCGCAGTTCATCGGAGTGGTGCTGATTCTGTCCGCGATCCTCCTCGCGGTGGTGTTCCGGTCGCTGGTCATCCCGATGCAGGCCGCCGCGATGAACCTGCTGTCAATCGGCGCGTCGCTGGGCGTGATCGTCGCCGTCTTTCAATGGGGGTGGCTCGGCAGTCTGCTCGGCGTCACGCCGGGGCCGATCGAGGCGTTCATCCCCGAGATTCTGTTTGCGATCGTCTTCGGGCTCTCGATGGACTACGAGGTGTTCATCGTCAGCCGCATCCACGAGGAATGGGTGCGCCGGCGCGACGCTGCGGCGGCGGTCCATCACGGCATGAGCACCACCGGGCGCCTGATCACCGCTGCGGCGACCATCATGATCTGCGTCTTCGCGTCCTTCGCGCTGGGCGACAACCGCGACGTCAAGCTGTTCGGCATCAGCCTGGCCACTGCGGTGTTCCTCGACGCGTTCGTCGTGCGCAGCCTGCTGCTTCCCTCGGTCCTTCAGCTCCTCGGACCGCGCACCTGGTGGATGCCGACCTGGCTCAGCGAGCACGTGCCGCGGATCTCGATCGATGCGCAGAACCCCGTCCGCATCCCAGCGTTGGAGGAGCGATGAACCAGCAACCATCACCAGCGCTCACGGTCGCCGCGCCGGCGAGGAGCACGATCCCGGCGATCGACATGCAGGGCGTGGCGCTCGGCACCCTGGTGGTGGCAATCTCGGCCCAACCGGGTCTCGCCGCCGCCGAGGACGCGACCGCGGCATGAGCTCCGCCCTGCGAAACCTCTACCTGTTCCGCGTCGCGTTCTCAATCGTCTGGGTTGCCCTCCTCACCCTAACCAGCCCACCGTCTCACCCAGGAACCACGGTGAGCATCCTTGGCGGCCTGCTCCTCGTCGCCTACCCGATCTCCGACGCGGCCGCGACGGTCGTCGACCTGCGCACCGACACCACCGGACGGCTACGTCTCCCGCAGCGCGTCAATGCCGCCACCAGCGCCGCGGCCGCGATCACGGTCGCCATCGGCGTATCGGTGAGCCTGGTCACCGCGATGGACATCTTCGGCGTCTGGGCGATCATCAGCGGCGCGATCCAGCTGACAGTCGGGGCCCGTCGCCTCGGGCAGCTCGCCGGCCAGTGGCCCATGATCATCAGCGGCGCTGGCTCGATCTTCGCCGGAACGACCTTCATCGGCTGGAGCCGCTCTCCCACCTCGGCACTGCACGCCCTCGCGCAGTACTCCATCGGCGGAGCCATCTGGTACCTGCTCACAGCCCTCTGGCTCCAGTCAGCCAGGCCCGCAGCACCCACCATCGTGGCCCACGACTCCTGACCATCACTCCCTGGTGACCAACAGACAAGCCCGGGCCCAACCCCGCCGGCTCGGTCGAGCCCGCGCGCCCGCGCAATCACACCTGGGAAACGCCCAGCGTGAACGCGTGAAAAACAAGGCTGCTTTGTCAGACCAGTCCTCGGGCAAGCGGCCGGAATCTGCGCCACCGACGCCGAAATCAAATGCGCCTCACACCGCGCCGGCGACCCACGGGCGCTGCCAATGACCCGCGAGACACACACCACGGTCATGATCCTCGCCGCCGGAAAATGCCAGATCGAGCTCAGCACCGGACCCTTCCTCCTCTCCGAGCCCGGGGACTACGCGATGTGGGATCCAAGCATCGACCACACCTCGGACATCCTCGCCCGATTCGATCATCACGATGCGGTGCTTACCCACTAAGCATCGCCCGACCACCAGCAGCACGCCTGCCCAGAGCAAACATACGAGAGCTCTCCGCGCCGCGGTCAACCAACCGTGCCTCACAACCCACAACCAGGACCAGACCAGCTAGAGCGATGCCTGCGTTGTCGGGAAAGCAGGTCTGCGCCGGGCAGAGCGCTGATCGACCTGCTCGTCGCCCAAACCGGCAAGCGGCTCGCCGTGTTCAGCGACGCGTCGACAGACCCGCTTTCACGAAACGTGGGGAAGCCTCAGCGGCACTCCTCGGCCATTGCTTTGCTCGACGGCCCACATCCGCTGCGGCGATCGGTGCCCCGTCGGCAGACACAGGCCGGCTCGCCAAAGTTGCCGCCGCTCGCCGGCGGGCCCCGAAACCCCGCCCACCCCCCGAAGATGTCCCGAGATGTCCGAGCTAGACGTCCCGAGATGTCCCAAGTCGCCCCAAGTCGTCCGAAGACCTCCCGGCCGGAACGGCGGCTGAGGCGAGCGCGAACGCCTCCGCCACCAGGCGGGCGTCCTCCTCGTCGCGGGGCGCGTAGTGCAGGTAGCGCATCGTCGTCTGGATGTCCGCGTGGCCCATCCACTCCTGCACCCGCCTGATGTCAGCCTTGGCGATCATCCGGGTCCCGAACGTGTGGCGCAGATCGTCGAAGCGCAGCGGCCTGAGCCCGGCGCCTCCCAACGCCACCTTGTACCGGCGGCGCAGCGCTGAGCTGTCCAAATATCCGCCGGCCTCGCCGCAGAACACGAGGTCGTCCTCGCCGACGAACATCTTGCGGGCACCGAGCTTGGCCAGCGCCTCAGCGACGTCCGGCGCCAGCGGCACCGCACGTACCTTCCCCGACTTCGGCGTCGTCAGAACGCCGGCGGCATAGCTTCCGCGGACCCGGACCACCGAGCCGGCGAAGTCGACGTCGCGCCACGTGAGCGCGAGCAGCTCACCCAGGCGCAGCCCGGTGAACGCCGCGGTGAGGAACACCGCGGCGTCCTGTTCTGAGGCAGCGGCTCGGACCAGCGACCACACCTCCTCGGGCGAGAACACCTGTATATCGCCGCTGCGCTTCAGCGCCGGCTTTTCGACCTCCGCCGCGGCGTTGACCTGGAGCCCCCACACCTTCGAGGCCCGTTTCAGGATCCCGTGCAGCAGCACGAGCGACTTCGTGCGGCTGCTCGCAGCGCCACCCAGCCCGGACAGCCACCGCTCGATCGCCTCCGTCGTCACCTCCTCCAAAGCCATCGAGCCGAACGCCGGCAGCAGCTGCGAGCGCACGAGCACCTTGTAGCCCGCAAGCGTGGACGGCTTGCGCTGGCGGTCGAACTCCACGTAGCGAAGCCACTCAGCCGCCGCGTCGCCAAACGTCGCGCCGGTCCGCACCTGCCCCACCAGCGTGCCGCGCCGCGCCTCGTGCAGCACTTCGCGAAGCCAGTTCTCCGCCAGGCGCTTCGTGAAGTAGCCGGTCGGCGGACGCCCCCGCTCAGTCCACGCCGGACCCAGCTTCCTCTGCACCTGACGCCCGTCCGGAAGCCGGTACTTGGCGTACCAGACCGGGCCTCGCGCCCGCTCGACCCGAAAGACGTGACCCGTCGGCTGCCTCGGCTGTCCCGCCATCGTCTGCAGATCTTACGCCGATCTGGGGACATATTGGGGACACGTACCCCGAAAACCTAAAGCCGACGCGGGGACTCGAACCCCGGACCCCTTCATTACGAGTGAAGTGCTCTACCAGCTGAGCTACGTCGGCGCGGCCCCAGAGGCTACCGAGCATCCGCCGCGCCTCGGCGCGCGAGGTCGCTCAGAACGGCCCGTCGGGAAGCGCGGGATCGCCGGTGCGGTCGCGCCAGTCCTCGACGAGGATGGCCCAGCGCTCGTGGTCGCGCCAGCGCCCGCCGATCTTCAGGTAGCGGGGGGAAAAGCCCTCGCGGCGGAAGCCGGCGCCGCGGGCGAGGGCGAGCGAGCTGGCGTTCCCGGGCTGGATGTTGGCCTCGATGCGATGGAGGCGCAGAGCGGTGAAGGAATGGCGGACGACGAGCGCGAGCCCTTCGCGCATGTAGCCCTGGCCGGCGTAGGGCTCACCGGCGGCGTAGCCGAGGAACGCGCTCTGCAGGCGCCGGCGCACGATCTGGGAGAGATTGAAGAAGCCCAGGATGGCGCCGTCGCTGCGCCGGCAGAGGAGCATCCCCTCGAAGTCGGGCCGCCGGGCATCGGCAAGGTAGGCGTCGTAGCGCTCGTCGTCGGTCGGAGCGGTGGCCCAGGGACTGTGGAAGTCCGAGCTCGCGCGCATCAGCGCGGTGAACTCATGCCGGTCGCTGGAGGCGGGCGAGCGGATGAAGACGCGGGGCTCGTCGGTCACGGCGCGAGCTGGTCCTGCAGGCGATAGGCGAGCGCCTCGCAGGCAAGGTCCTCGGAGACGTTGAGCACGAAGCGCTCACGGGTGTCCTCGACGAGCTCGATCGCCGCCAGCAGACGCTCGGGCGCGACGCCGGCGTCGGCGCCGAGCTCCTCGATGCGATCGAGGTTGCGCACGAGCTCGGGAGCGTCCCAGGCGAGCGCGGCGAGGTCGGCGAACCAGAGCGAGACGAGCTGCAGCGCGAGGTCGAGCGCGCCGGTCTGGACGCGGCGGCGGGTGCGGCGGATCCGCTCGGTCCATTCAGTCTCCAAGCGTTTGCGCTCCTTGCGCGGGACGAGCTCGAGCTCGGCGGCGGCCCGGGCCTCGAGCTGGGCGCCGGCGGCGGCAGCGCGGGCGCGGACCGCGTCCAGCAGCCCGCCCCAGGGCCGGAGCTCGGCGACCCGCCGGGCGATCGCCGCGCGCGCGTAGTGCTCGGCGGAGACCCGGAGCGTCCGGCCCTCGGGGCCGGCGAGCTCCGCGGCACGGTCGCCGTCCTGTAGGCCGAGCCGGACGCACGCCCGCGCGGTCGGCTCCTCGACGCCGAGCGCGACGACGTCGGCGGCCGCCTCGTCCTCGCTGGGCGCCTCGAAGCGGACCGGCTGACAGCGGGACCGGATCGTCGGCAGGACCTCCTCGGGACGGTCGGTGAGCAGGATGAGATGGGCGAACGACGCCGGCTCCTCAAGCGTTTTGAGCATGCGATTGGCCGCCTCGTCGCCGAGCTCGTCGGCGCGCTCGATGACGAACAGGCGGCGCCGCGCCTCGAACGGGGTCTTGCTGGCGGCCGAGACGACCGGACGGTCGATGTCGGCGACCAGCACCTCGTGGGCCCCGCTCGGCATCACCCAGGTCAGGTCGGGGTGCGCGCCCGAATGCACCCGGGCGCGCGCGCCCGCCGGGTTCGGCGACCCCTCGGCGAGCAGCTCGGCCGCGAGAGCCCGCGCGGCCGCCCGCTTGCCGGCGCCGCCGGGGCCGTGGAACAGATAGGCGTGCGAGGGACGCGCGGGCACCTCGAGAGCGGGCGCGAGGACCGCTTGCGCGTGCGGATGACGTTCCAGCTCGGCCAACATCGCGTCGATCCTAGTCGTCGGTCGGGCAGCGGCCGACGGGAGCGATAACGTCGCCGCCAGCTCGATGGGCGCCGGCCGACTGATCACGATCGAGGGCATCGACGGCGCCGGCAAGACGACCCTGGCCGGGGCCCTCGCCGAGGCGCTCCGGGCGCGCGGCGTCGACGTCCGGCTGCTGCGCGAGCCCGGGGGCGTGCGGATCGCCGAGCGCGTCCGCGAGCTCGTCACCGACCCGGGGGCGGCGATCGGGGCCCGCGCCGAGGCGCTGCTGTACGCGGCCGCGCGCAGCCAGCTCGTCGAGGAGGCGCTGCGCCCGCTCCTTGCACAGGGCCGCCTCGTCCTGCTCGACCGCTTCGTCGATTCCTCGCTGGCCTATCAGGGCGCCGGGCGGGAGCTGGGCATGGACGCCGTGCGGACGATCAACGACTTCGCGACCGGCGGCCTGCGGCCCGACCGCACGCTCCTGCTGCGCATCGAGCCCGGCCGCGCGCGGGCGCGCTCGGCATCGCGCGGCGGCGACCAGGATCGTCTCGAGCGCGAGGACGAGGCGTTCTTTCAGCGGATCGCCGGTGCCTACGACGCGCTGGCGGCTGCCGAGGCCGACCGCTTCGCCGTCCTTGACGGGGCGCTCACCCCCGAGGCCGTGCTCGCCGCGGCGCTGCGAGCGGTCGGCGACCTACTCTGAGTAGCCGTCGGGACGCGCCTGTTGAAAGCTCCACGCGTCGGCGATCATCGTCTCGATCTCCGGCTTGCGCGGTTCCCAGCCGAGCTCGTCGCGGATGCGCTGGCCAGCGGCGACGAGCATCGGAGGGTCGCCCGGCCGGCGGGCAGCCTCGCGGGTCGCGATCTGGAGCCCGGTCACCGTCTGAGCGGCGGCGATCATCTCGCGGACCGAGAACCCGCGGCCGGTCCCGAGGTTGAAGATCCGGTGGCGGCCCGGCTCGGCGCCGTCGAGGGCGAGCAGGTGGGCCGCCGACAGGTCATCGATGTGGATGTAGTCGCGGATCGCGGTGCCGTCCGGGGTGGGATAGTCGGTGCCGAACACCTCGACGTAGGGGTTGCGGCCCTGGGCGGTGCGCAGGATGTTCGGGATCAGGTGGGTCTCGGGATCGTGGTCCTCGCCCGCGCCGCCGCTCGCCCCGGCGACGTTGAAGTAGCGCAGGCTGACCGCCCCGAGCCCGTAGGCGACGCAGTAGTCGCCGATCATCCCGTCCACGGCGAGCTTGGAGGCGCCGTAGGCGTTCGTGGGGCGCGGGGGCGCCGCCTCGGAGATCGGCACTTCGTCGGGCTGGCCGTAGACCGCGCACGTCGACGAGAACACCAGGCGCGAGACCTCGGCGGCCCGCAGCGCCTCGAGGAGGTTCAGCGTGCCGAGCACGTTGTTGCGGTAGTAGCGCTCGGGATGGGCGATCGATTCGCCGACGAGCGCGAAGGCGGCGAAGTGCAGCGCGCCGTCGAAGCCCTCCGACACGGCCTGCAGGACCGCCCCGGGGTCGCGGAGATCGGCGACCGCGAGTCGCGCCTGCGGGGCCACGGCGGCGCGATGCCCGCGCTCGAGGTTGTCGAGCACGACGACCTCGTGGCCCGCACCGAGCAGCTGACGGCTGACGATCGACCCGACGTATCCAGCGCCTCCGGTGACGAGTAGCTTCATCGCGCGCGGTTCCAGGTGACGGTTGCCATTTGAATCAGGTCATTTAAGCGGCTTAGAATCGCGCGCCGGGTGACCGATGCGTGGCATGCGGTGAAGGTCAGGGAGTTCGAGCACGTTCTCGTCTCTCCGAGCGTCGCGCTGCTCCGAGTCACCGGCAAGGCGCCCCGCCGCCGCTCGGCGGACACGTCCCGCCCGACGCTGCTGGCCGACGACGGGCACACGGTCAAGCGCGTCGCGGCCATCCCGTCGCCGCCCGACGCCCGGGGGACGCTGCGCGCCGCCTACACGGTCGCCGCCGACCTGATCGACTCGGGCAGCGTCTTCTCACTCGAGCTCGACGACGGTGAGGTCATCGCTCTGCCCACTCCGACCCGGGGTGCGACCCGACTGGCGCCCAAGCCGCGGTCGTCTCGTGGCAACGCGATCGCGGCGGCGGCCGATCGCCGAGCCGACGAGGAGCGCCGCACGGGCATGGTGACCAAGCTCTCCGAGCTGTCCGCCGCGCTGGCCGAGAGCGAGCGGGTCCGCGGTCGCCTGCGCAGCGCGCTGGCCTCCGCACGCGCGGAGTCCGAGCAGGCGGGCGAGCGCACGCGCGCGCTCGAGGCCCGGCTCGGCGACCTCGAGAGCCGCCCGCCGGCCGCCCTGCCGGCTGCCATCGCTCCTGCGGCGGACGTCGATGAGCGGGTGCGCGCCGCGCTCAGCGCAGCCGAGGGTCGGGCGCAGGCGGTGCTCCTCTCCGAGCAGGAGCAGGCCCAGGCGCGCATCGCGGCGCTGGAGTCCGAGCACGCCGAGGTCCGGGAGCGCCACGAGGCGCAGCTCGCCGAGCTCGCCGAGGCGTACAGGATCCGGCGCGCCGAGGTAGAAATGGCACATGAGGCCGCGATGACCGACGCCCGCCACGCCCACGAAACCGAGCTTGACCGGGTCAAGCGCTCGCGTGACGAGCTCGAGCGCTCGCTCGCGGCCTACATCGCCGAGGCCGACGCCCGCCAGGAGCTCCAGAGCTCGGTCGAGCAGGAGCGCGGGCGCGCGGCGCGAGTCCGCGACGAGCTCGAGACGACGAAGGAGACGGTGCGCCGAGTGTCCGAGGAACGCGACGAGCTCGAGGCGTGGCGCGGCGACCTCGAGCGCCGGCTGATCGGCACGACCGACGAGCTCAGCCAGCTCATGCAGGACCGCAGCGGCGAGGCCGGCGAGCTGCTGTGGCTGCGCGCCGAGCTCGCCGAGGCGCAGGCGCGGGCCGAGCTCGCCGAAGCGCGCGTGACGGCGCTCGACCGCCGCCTCGCCGACGCGCGCGCCCAGGAGGCCCGGCGGCTGACCGAGGAGACCGCGGCGCGGGCCGAGCCGAAGGGCAACGGGGCCGGCAACGGTTCGCCGACCTCCGCCGAGCCCCGCAGCGCGGTGGGCCTGGTACGCAGCCTCGCGCCCGCGAGCGTTCGGCCGCCGGAGGCCGGCGATCAGGCGCTGGCGGTCGCGCGCCAGGAACTCGAAACGCTGCGCGGCGAGCTCGCCGCCACTCGCGACGCGGCCTCTCGCGAGCGAGCCGAGATGCTGCGCCGAACAGCCGTCGCGGCGGCCGAGGAGCAGGCCGAGCGCGAGCTCGCGCAAGCCGCTTCATCCACGGCCTAACGGCCACGTTTCACCCGCAAACACTGGGGTTCTCCGCCGTCCTGAAGGCCGGGATCGCGTCGCGGACGCGGTAGAATACCGGGGGAAGAGATCGCCTCATCGACGGCATCCGCGGCGACGGTCTCGGGCTCGGTCTTCCGTCCGAGCCGTTCGCAAGCATTCCCGGCCCGCTCGAGCACTCCGAGCTCGAGCCGGGGCACTTGCCCAGCCAGCGGAGAACGAGAGGAGCAGCATGTCGCGCGTATCCCCAACCCAGCTCACCCCCGAGGCTCGGAAGGGTGACGGGCTGTCGATCCGCCGCTACTTCACCACCGCGGGCAAGCATCCGTTCGACGCGATCGAGTGGGAGGTGCGCGACGCTCGGATCGGACACGGGGGCAAGGTCTCCTTCGAGCAGCGCGACGTCGAGTTCCCGAAGGCGTGGTCGCAGAACGCGACGAACATCGTCGCCCAGAAGTACTTCCGCGGCCAGCTGGGCTCGCCCGGGCGCGAGCACTCGGTCCGCCAGATGATCGGCCGGGTGGCGGGCACGATCTCGGCCTGGGGACGCGAGCGCGGCTACTTCGCCACCGACGAGGACGCGACGAGCTTCGAGGAGGAGCTGATCCACATCCTGCTCCATCAGCTGGCGGCGTTCAACTCGCCGGTGTGGTTCAACGTCGGCTTCGAGGAGAGCCCGCAGTGCTCGGCCTGCCTTCCGTACCACGCCTTGGTGTCCACGCCGAAGGGCATGGTTCCGATCGGCGACCTGGTCACGCGCTCGGAGGTCGGTCACGAGGTCTACGACTCCGCTGGAACCACCCGAGTGGTCGCGGTCAAGCACAACGGCCGCAAGCCGGTGTGGCGGATCCGGCTGCGCAACGGAGGGTTCGTCGAGGCCACCGGGGATCACCTCGTCAAGGCGGTCCCGGAGCGACGGGCGGAGGCGGCATGGCTTCGCGTCGATCAGCTCGAGACCGGAATGCGCATGCACCTGCATCCGCATCGAAGCAAGGTCGGGGCGCCGACGCGTGTGATGGTCGGCGCTGCGGGCGATGACCCGACGCTCGACGAGCCGGTCGCGGCCGACCCGCGGGCGGTGTCAGAAGCGGCTCTCGCCGGCTGGCTCCAGGCCGATGGCTTCGTCGGTCGGTCCCGGCATGGGACCAACCGATCGCTCACCATTGAGTTCCTGACCGCGAACGAGGATGAGCACGAGTGGGTGTCTCGTCATCTCGACCTGGTCTTTCCGGGAGTTCATCGACACGAGCGCGAGGCGGCCGGGGAGGCGGCCAGCGTTCGGCGAATCCGGCTCTACGGCGAGACGCTGCGGGAGTTCGTGCAGCGCTGGGGTCTGCTGGCTCGCGGTCACGACCTGCGGGTCCCCTCACATCTGTGGACTGCCTCTCACGACGAGATCTCCGCCTACCTGCGGAGCGTGTTCGGAGCCGACGGGTACGTCTCGATCAACGACCGCGGCGGATGCGAGAGCGCGCGGGTCTCGATCGCGGTGATCAGCGAGCGGTGGACCGAGGACCTGCAGCTGCTGCTGATGGTGCTCGGGATCTACTCGCGGCGGATCCGCAAGCACGCGTCCCGGACCGATCGCGATGACCTTCACGAGCTGTCGGTGTCGATCGGCTCCGAGCGCGCTCGCTTCGCGGAGCTCGTCGGCTTCCCTGGTGCCAAGAAGTCCGATCGGCTGATGCGGTCGCTGTCGCTGCGCAACCCGAAGCGTTGCCCCGACCTCCGCGAGGAGGAGATCGTCGGACTTGAGCCGCTTGGGCCTCAGGAGGTGTATGACATTCAGACCGAGTCGGGCGAGTTCCTCACCAACAACGTCGTCGTGCACAACTGCTTCATCCTGTCGGTGCAGGACGAGATGGAGTCGATCCTCAGCTGGAACACGAAGGAGGGCAAGATCTTCCGGGGTGGCTCGGGATCGGGAATCAACCTGTCGCGGATCCGGGGGTCGATGGAGCCGCTGTCCAAGGGCGGCACCGCGTCTGGCCCGGTCAGCTTCATGCGCGGCGCCGACGCCTGGGCCGGCACGATCAAGTCGGGCGGCAAGACGCGGCGCGCGGCCAAGATGGTCGTGCTCGACGTCGACCACCCCGACATCCGCGACTTCATCTGGTGCAAGGCGCGCGAGGAGGAAAAGGCCGCCGCGCTGCGCGATGCCGGCTTCGACATGTCGATCGACGGCGAGGGCTTCTTCTCGATCCAGTACCAGAACGCCAACAACTCGGTCCGCATCACCGACGAGTTCATGCGCGCGGTCGAGAACGACGAGGACTGGCATCTGATCGCCCGGGTGAGCGGCGAGCCGATCGGCGACCCGATCCCCGCGCGCCAGCTGATGAAGGAGATCGCCGAGGCGGCGTGGCGGTGCGCCGATCCTGGCGTCCAGTTCGACACCACGATCAACCAGTGGCACACGTGCCCGGAGTCGGGGCGGATCAATGCATCTAACCCCTGTTCCGAATACATGCACGTCGACGACTCGGCGTGCAACCTGGCGTCGCTGAACCTGATGAAGTTCCGCCGCCCCGACGGGACGTTCGACACCGAGTCGTTCGAGCATGCGGTGGACATCATGTTCCTCGCGCAGGAGATCGTCGTCTCGCCGTCGAGCTATCCGACCGAGGAGATCGGCGACAACGCTCGCGCGTTCCGCCAGCTCGGGCTCGGTTACGCGAACCTCGGCGCGTACCTGATGGCCAACGGCGTGCCGTATGACTCGGACGCCGGGCGGGGCACCGCCGCCGCGATCACCTCGCTCATGACCGGCCGCGGCTATCTGGGCTCGGCGCAGGTCGCGGCCGCGATGGGTCCGTATGACCGCTACGCGGAGAACCGCGCGGCGCACAACGAGATCATGCGGATGCACCGCGATGCGTCGTACGCGATCCCAGTGGAGGATTGCCTGGACAACGAGCTGCTGACGGCGGCGCGCTCGACGTGGGACGCGGCGGTGAGCGCCGGCGAGGCGCACGGGTATCGCAACGCCCAGGCGACCGTCCTGGCTCCCACCGGCTGCCTTGTGGCGGGCTCGCTTGTGTCGACCAGCCGCGGACTCGTTCGGCTCGGGGCGTTGGGAGCTCCCGATGGCCCCACCTGGCAGGATCTGGATGTCGAGGTCGCCACCGACGACGGGCCGCGTCGGGCGACAGAGTTCTATGTCAACGGCGCCGAGCAGGTGGTGTCGATCGAGACCAAGCGGGGGTACCGGATCCAGGGGACTCCGACCCATCGGATCAAGGTCATCGATGGCGACGGCCACTGGGTCTGGCGTCGCCTTGCGGAGGTTGAAAAGGACGATCAGGTCCCGATGATGCTCGGTAGCTTGGTCGGTGAAGCGCAGGAGGTCGTGCTGCCTCCGCTCGGGGATCTGCATTGGAACGCCGACCGGCGCACCCGCGTTCCCCGTCGGATGAGCCCCGAGCTGGCCGAGCTCGTCGGCTACTTCATGGGCGACGGTTCGCTGCATGCCAAGGGCATCAGGCTCTGTGTTGCTGACGGAGACACCGACGTCGTCGACCGACTGCTGGCGCTCGGGCGCGAGCTGTTCGATCTCGACGGTCACACCCTCCCCCGAGAGGGCTATTTCGAGGTTGCGTTTCATTCGGTGCCGCTCACGATCTGGTGGGACGCCTGCGGCTTTGCCAAGCTAGCCCCCTTTGCGGGACATTCCGGCAAAGGCTGGACGCCACACCTTCCGGACGCGATCCTGCACAGCAATGATCCCGCCGTGTACACCGCGTTCATCCGGGGTCTGTTCGAGGCTGACGGAACCGCCAGTCACGGATACGCGTATTGGAGCACCACGAGCGAGGCTTTCTCTCGCGACGTTCAGACCCTGTTGCTGGCGCTCGGCTTCACCACGACGCGTGGTCTCGACCAGGGCTCTGACAAGTTCGGTGCACCCTGCCATCGACTTCGCCTTCTCAACGCCAGCGCGTCCGCGCGCTTTGTCTCCGCCGTGGGGTTCATGTCACGACGTAAGACCGAGGCGCTCATGATGAGCGATCACCCGCAGGCCGCGCGGTATGACCACATTCCGATCACGCGTGAGCTCGTCGACGAGCTGGCGCCGGCGAACGATAGTCTGCGCAGGTCGGCTCTCCTGAGTCTTTCGCGGTCGGGAACGGTGTCGCGACGCCTCGCGACTCGCTTGTCGGAGCGCGGGCAGGCCGCAGAGCTCGAGCGCTCGCTCGGCTACTTCTACGACATGGTCGCGAGCGTCGAGCTGCTCGATGACGAGCCGACTTTTGACTTGTCGGTGCCCGACAACGTGACCTACGTCGCGAACGGCTTCATCAGCCACAACACGATCAGCTTCCTCATGGACTGCGACACGACCGGTGTGGAGCCGGACTTCTCGCTGGTCAAGTTCAAGGAGCTGGTCGGCGGCGGCCAGATGACGATCGTCAACCGCACGGTGCCGCTGGCGCTGCAGACCCTCGGCTACTCCGAGGAGCACATCGAGCAGGTCCTCGCCTACGTCAACGAGCACGGCACGATCATCGGCGCGCCCGGTCTCGACGCCGAGGACCTGCCGGTGTTCGACGTGGCCGTCGGCGAGCGGGCGATCTCGCACATGGGCCACATCAAGATGATGGGCGCGGTGCAACCGTTCCTCTCGGGCGCGATTTCCAAGACGGTCAACATGCCCGAGACGGCCACCGTCGAGGACATCGCCGACGCCTACCTGCAGGCGTGGCGGATGGGGGTCAAGGCGCTGGCGATCTACCGCGATGGGTCAAAGACCGCGCAGGCGCTGCGCACCGACGCCCAGCACGCGGCGCGGCCCGACGTCGACGTGCAGGCCGAGGTCGAGAAGGCCGTGACCGAGGCGCTGTCCAAGGTCGGGCCCAAGCGGCGCCGGATGCCGCGCGAGCGCCAGTCGATCACGCACAAGTTCTCGATCGGCGGGCACGAGGGATACATCACGGCCGGCATGTACGAGGACGGTTCGGTGGGCGAGATCTTCCTGACCGACATCGGCAAGGAGGGTTCGACGCTGCGCGGGATGATGAACGCGTTCGCGACCGCGATTTCCCTGTCGCTCCAGTACGGCGTGCCGCTGGAGACGCTCGTGCGCAAGTTCTCCTACATGCGCTTCGAGCCCGAGGGCATGACCTCGAACCCGGAGATCCCGTTCTCCAAGTCGATGCCCGACTACATCATGCGCTGGCTGGCCTCGCGCTTCCTCGACGTCGATCTGCAGGAGGAGCTCGGCATCCTCACCAAGGAGGTGCGCGCGCGCAAGGCGGCCCAGGATGCGGCGAGCTCGCAGCTGGGCGACACCGCGAGCCCGGCGACGTCGGCGCCCGAGGCCTCGCAGGCGACCGCGTCGGCGCAACCGGCCGCGGCGGCGTTCACCGACGAGCCGCCGGTGCTCCCCGCTGTGCGCAAGGGCCTCGATCTCGGGCCGGCGTGTCAGCAGTGCGGCGGGATGATGCAGCGCACCGGCAGCTGTTACACGTGCGGGAGCTGCGGCTTCAACACCGGCTGCGGTTGATCCGGCCGGTGGCGGCGGCGCCGGCCGGAACCGCCGGCCGGAACCGCCGGCCGGAACCGCCGACCGGAACCGCCGACCGCAACCCCCCCGGCCGCACCCCAGGCCCGGCGGCTCGGAGAAAGACCGGCGTGTCCCGAATTCGCCTCGGGCATCCGACGCCGCTCGGGCGAGGGCGTCGGCTACCGTCCCGCATGAGCGGGGTGCCTTCTACGGACGATTGCTCGGAGAGGAGAGCCGGATGCGGATGAGGATCGAGACGAGCGCGCGGCGGCTGGCGACGGCGGCGACCGTTCTGGTCTGCGTGGTCGCGGCGACGGCGCTCGGCGCGGCGTGCGCGTCGGCGCGGCGGGCGCCGGTGACCTCCGCGCCGGTGACCGCGGGCTCGGGCTATCTCGCGCTCGGGGACTCGGTCAGCTTCGGCTATCAGGAACCGCAGGTCGTCCCGGCGCCCGATTATCTGAAGTCGTCGAGCTTCCTGGGGTTCCCCGAGCAGCTCGCCTCAGAGCTCCATCTCACGCTCGCCAACGCGTCCTGCCCGGGCGAGACCTCGGCGAGCCTGGTCAACGCGAACGCGCAGAGCAACGGGTGCGAGAACGCCGCTCGTGGCATGCCGCCGATCGCCTACCGCAAGCTGTTCCCGCTGCACGTGTCCTACACGGGCTCACAGCTCGCGTTTGCCGTGTCCTATCTGCGCGCCCATCCCGGCGTCCGGCTCGTGTCGCTGATGATCGGCGCCAACGATGCGTTCGTCTGCCAGGAGACGACGGCCGACAAGTGCGCGAGCCTGCTCGAGCAGGCGGCCCTGCAGTCGCGGATCAGCGGCAACGTACGCCGGATCCTGACCGCGATCCGGGACACCGCGCACTATCGCGGCCAGGTGGCGATCGTCAACTACTTCTCGACCGACTACGCCTCGCCGACCATCGACGCGCTCTCGCACGCGCTCAACCGCATCCAGGACACGGCCGCCAAGCCGTTCCATGTCGTCATCGCCGACGGGTACGGCGAGTGGCAGGCAGCGACCGCGCGCGCCGGCGGAAGCAGCTGCACAGCGGGGCTGCTGACGCAGCTGCGCACGGGCAAGTGCGGCATCCACCCGACGTATGCGGGGCAGGCACTGCTCGCCGAGGCGCTGCTGAAGGCGATCCGGGTCGGCTGAGGCATCGCTCGGGGCGATCCGCTTCGGCTGGGGCATCGCGCGAGGCGATCCGGGTCGGCTGAGTTCGCGGCCCTAGGCAAGCCGGAGTCGGCTGATCGCGAGCCGTCAGCCGTTCGCGGCGACGCCGAAGAGCATCGCCACGAGGGCGGTGGTCGAGCCGTCGGTCGGCCCGCCGTCGGCCGACCCGCCGTCGGCCGACCCGCCATCGGCCGACCCGCCATCGGCCGACCCGCCGTCGGCGGTGCGCGCGGCGCTCTCGCGCTCGATCTCCTCGGCTCGGCTGACGAGCTCGGAGACCGCTGCCGCCAGGTCGCTGCGGCCCTGCTCGTCGAGGGCGAGCGAGCGCCGGCTGACCGACGCCTGCTCGGCGTCGAAGCCGCCCGCGTTGGCCGCCGCGCCGATCATCCGAGCGGTCTCCTCCAGCGCCGAGCCGGTCACGGCGTTGCGCACGACGCGCGGGAGATCGCTCCATGCCTGATCGGTGATCTCGGGCAGGCCGATCGCCCGGTAGTAGTGCTCGACCGCGCCCCGGCGAGGCTGGGTGCCGGCGAGCTCGATCAGGCCGACGCGGACGAGGAAGCGGACGTGGTAGCTGACGTTGCCAAGCGGGGCACCGAGCTCCTCGGCGATCTCGCTCGGACTCGCCACCCGATCCTGCAGGACCCGCAGGATGTGGATGCGCAGTGGGTGGGCCAACCCCTTGACCAGGCGCGGATCGTCGATCTCGGTGATCGGTTTCATGGCAGCCGAGCGCTCAATGTGGAGCACGCCATTCTCCCGCTCACAATACGCTGCACCGAGGAACCCCGTCGAGTTACGTCCATGTCTGCCGACCCCAACGCAATCGAAAGCATCGACCGGAGCGCGGCCGGCGCGGCCGGCGCGCGGCGCGCACGAGCCATGGCGGGGACCCCGTGATCCTGTTTCTCCACCACCGCTACCGCATGACCGGCGGGGAGGAGCGCGGCGTCGCCGATCTCATGTGGTTGGTCCGGGAGTGGCTGGGCGAGGACGCCGAACTGATCGCTCGAGACTCGAGCGGGCTTTCCCGCCATGTCGCCGGAGCAGGGCTTCTGGCGGGGGGACTGCATCCTGAGACGGTCGCGCGGGCGGTCCGACGGACCCGTGCCCGGATCGTTCATGCGCACAACGTACACCAGACGTTCGGTTGGCGGGCCCTGTCGGCGGCGCGCTCCGCGGGAGCCCGAGTCGTCCTGCACCTGCACCAGTACCGCATGGTGTGCGCGATCGGGGTCTGCTTTCGCGACGGCACCGAGTGCATGCGCTGCCACGGGCGCAATACCCTGCCCGGCATCGCGCTGAACTGTCGGGGCTCGCGCGCGGAGGCGCTGGCCTACGGCGCCGGACTCGCCGTCTGGCAACGACGGCTCGCCGCGCACGTCGACGCCTTCGTGGTCCCGAGCCGATTCGCCGGCGTCCGCCTGGCCGAGCTCGGGGCGCCGATCCGCGCGCCGCTCGTCGTCCCCCACGTCGTGCGCGAGACCGAGAACGCAGGGATGATCGCAGCGGGGCCAGTCGCACCTGATCCCGGAGTCAGCTCCGAGAATCCCGACGGCCACCATCCCGGCGCGCCGTTCGCGCTCGTCGTCGGGCGCCTGACGCCCGAGAAGGGCATCGACGTCGCGATCGATGCCTGCGGGCGTCTCGGGCTCGACCTCGTCGTCGCCGGCGACGGCCCCGAGCGCGAGCGGCTCGCGGCGCGTGCCGCCGCCGACCGTCCCCCCGCCGCCGGGCGTGCCGCCCGGGCGGTGCGCTTCCTCGGAGCGGTCGCCCCGGCCGAGCTCGCCGCGCTGCGGCGGCGGGCGGTGATCGGGCTCATGCCGTCCCGCTCGGCGGAGACGTTCGGACTGGCGGCGGCCGAGGCGATGGCGGCGGGGCTCCCGATGGTCGCATCGCGCATCGGAGCCCTGCCCGAGCTCGTCCCCGAGCAGTGGCTGGCCGCGCCCGGCGATCCCGGCGCGCTGGCGGAGACGATCGAGCGGGTCTGTGCCGACCCGTCGGCGCCCGCGCGCGCTCGCGAGGCCGCCCGCGCGACCTGCGCGCCGGAGGTCGTGGCCCCGGCGTTGCGCGCGGCCTACGAGCACGCGACGGGCTGACCGCAGAACCGCGCGCAGCGGGGCCGGTGCGTGCCAGCGCGATCGGCGTCCCGCCGCCAGCCGCGGCAGCGAGCCGCCGATCAACGACCCGCCGAGCACCTGCGAAGTCATGCTGGCAAGCCGAATCGGCCCAGGCCGCCGGCTCGTTTCTGGCCCCCGGGGAGCCGGCCGCCAGCTCACAACTAGACTGAACGTCATGGATACCGAACGCGATATGAACCTCACCGACGAGCAGTGGCGGGCCCGGCTGACGCCCGAGCAGTACGAGGTCCTGCGCCGACAGGCGACCGAGCGTCCCTTCACCGGCGAGTACGTCAACGTCAAGGACGACGGGACCTATCGCTGCGCCGGCTGCGGAGCCGAGCTGTTCTCCTCCGACACGAAGTTCGAGTCCGGCACCGGCTGGCCGAGCTTCTATGAGCCGGCCAACACCGAGAACGTCGAGCTGCACCGGGACCGCAGCTTCGGCATGGTCCGCACCGAGGTCCGCTGCAAGCGCTGCGGCGGCCATCTCGGGCACGTCTTCGACGACGGCCCCAGGCCCACGGGGCAGCGCTACTGCATCAACTCCTGCGCGTTGTCCTTCGACACCGCCGGCAAGTAGTCACCGCCTCCGCCTCCGCCTCCGCCGCCGCCGCCGGCTCA
Organism: Solirubrobacterales bacterium; assembly: GCA_019240115.1. Classification (GTDB taxonomy): domain Bacteria; phylum Actinomycetota; class Thermoleophilia; order Solirubrobacterales; family Solirubrobacteraceae; genus Palsa-465. Next base: position 43,493 of record JAFAYV010000017.1, read on the forward strand.
GCGCGAAGGCGCCGGCCGCCACCACGATCACCACCGCGAGCGCGACGACGCCGAACTGGGTGATGACGTGGGCCGCGGCCTCGCCCGCGTAGTAGCCGACGAGGCCGAAGGTGATGCCCCAGGTGATGGCGCCGAGCGCGTTGTAGACGAAGAACACGAGGAACGGCATCTCGTCGATGCCGGCCAGCCACGCCGCGGCGAAGCGGATGAGCGCGATCCAGCGGGCGAGGAACACCGCCTTGGGCCCGTGGCGCGCGAAGAAGCGGTCGCCCGCGGTGATCGCCTCGAGGCGGCGGTGATGCAACGGCCCGGGATGCTCGAGCACGCGGCGCCCGAAGTGGCGGCCGAGCAGGTAGCCGAGGTTGTCGCCGACGATCGCCGAGGAGACGCCGATGAGGATGACCAGCCAGAGCTGCAGCTTGCCCTGGCTGGCGAGCACTGCGGCGAGGACGAGCGCGGTCTCGCCCGGCGAGGGCACTCCCATCGACTCCAGGCCGATGATTGCCGGCAGCGCGTAGCCGAGCCCGCCGGAGACGCTGATGATCGCGGCGAGGGCGATCAGCACGGGCGGCGCAGGACCGCGAGCAGCGAGAGCCCGAAGGCGAGCGTGCGCCCGGCGGCCAGCCAACGAGCCTCGAGGGCCATCGGCAGCTCGAGCGCGTCGTTGAGCCACGCCGGGCCGACGTCGAGGTCCGATCCCCGCCCGTTGCGCGACGGCAGCCGCCGCCGGGCGAGGCGCACGACCGCCGCGGGGGCGAGGAGGAGGCTGTTGAACGAGCTGAGCCGCCCGACCGTCCACCCCGCCCCACGGGCCGCGTCGGAGAGCATCGCCCGCGTGTAGCGGCGGAAGTGGTGGTTGGCCTCGTCGTGGGCCGACCACAGCGAGGGATAGGCGGGCACGGTGACGAGGAGCCGCCCACCCGGCCGACAGACGCGGCGCAGCTCGGCGAGCGCGGCGCGATCGTCGGCCGTGTGCTCGATGACGTCGAGGCACGTGATCAGATCGAAGCTCGCATCCGGCCAGGGCAGCTCCTCGAGACGCCCCACGCGAACCTCGCCGTGGCCGCGCGAGCGCGCCAGCGCGGCCGCGTCCTCGTTGAGCTCGATGCCGCTGACCGTGCCGTAGCGCACGAGCTCCTGCAGCATCCGGCCCGAGCCGCAGCCGGCGTCGAGCAGCTGGGCGTCCGCGGGCAGGGCGAGCCGGCGCAGCTCGGCGTCGATGATCCGGCGGCGGCCGCGATACCACCAGTGGTGCTCGTCGACCGCGTGGGTCGCCTGCATGAGCTTCTCGTCCATCGTTTGGTGATCCTGCCAGTTGGGGGCGCGGCGCGTCCGGCGGCGGCGCGTTTCGCTCAGGCGACCGCCACCGGATCGTGATCGGCGGCGGGCGCCCGGGGCAGCCGCAGCGTGAACCGCGCACCGTGATCCCCAGTGCCGTCGAGCACGAGCGTCCCGCCCATCCGCTCGGCCAGTTCGCGCCCGATCGCCAAGCCGAGGCCGAACCCGGCCTGGCCCGCGGTGTTCTGCCCGCGGCGAAAACGGCTGAAGATCGCCTCGCGATCCTCCTCGGCGACGCCTGGCCCCTCATCGCACACGCTGATCGCGACCTCGGGCGTGCAGCGCAGGATGACACGGACCTCCGCCCCGCGGGGGCTGACCTGAACCGCGTTGTCGAGCAGGATGCGCAGGATGCGCGCGATGCTGCCGGGGTCGCCGAGCGCCCACACCGAGCCGTCGAGGTCCTCGAGCTCGGAGCGAACCCCGCGCTCCTCGGTGCCGAGCTCGAACTCGGCCACCACCGCCCGGCTCAACTCGCCGAGCTCCACCGGCTCCGAGCGCAGCTCGACCTGGGCGTCGATCCGGCTGAGGTCGAGCAGATCGGCGGCGAGGCGACCGAGGCGGCGCGACTGGGCCCGCGCCCGCTCGAGCAGCGCGCGGGCGTCGTCGAGATCGGGCTCGGGATCGTGCAGGTCCTCGTTGAGCAGCTCGAGCATGCCGTCGAGCGAGGTCAGCGGCGTGCGCAGCTCGTGCGAGGCGGTGGCCACGAACGCCCGGCGGGCCTCCTCCTGGACGATCAGCCGCTTCTGCATCGAGGCCAGCGTCCGGGCCAGGTCGCCGACCTCGTCGCGGGCGCGGTCGACCGGGACCTGTCCGCCGGGGCCACCGTCGGCGAGCAGCAGCGCGGCCTCGCGCAGCCGCCGCAGCCGTCGCACGAGCGTCGCGGCGAGCGGGATCCCGAGGATCAACGTCAGCGCGAGCCCCGCCAGCGAGGCGTCGAGGAACGCGCGGCGCACGACCCCGACGGCGTCGGCGATCTCGTCGATCGGCTTGATCACGACCAGGACCCAGTACTGGTTGGCGTTCGTGAACGGGATCGCGGCCAGCGCGTATTCGTGGTCCTCGATCGTGACGTAGCCGAAGTTCGGGCGCTCGGTCGTGAACGCCTTCGCGCGCGCGGCCTGGCTCTCGCTCTGCGCGACCGGATGGCCGTACGGCGCGGTGCTGTCGTAGCCGCCGCGACCGGGATAGCCGTAGACGCCGACGAGCGCTCCGCCGATGCGGTTGCCGGTCCGGACCTGCAGCCGGTGCAGCGCCTCGCGCGAGTGTAGGTCGGGATCGTCGATCGCCGGCAGGTGCTCGAAGCTGCTCTTCGTCGAGGCGCCGAGATCGTGGCGCAGCGCGGCCACCTCGGCGTGGCGGAGGCTGTTCTCCAGCGGCCCGAGCAGCGCGACGGCGGCGACGGCGAGCGTGGCCAGGGCCGTGACCACGACCGCCCCGACGATCCGGCCGCGCAGACCCAGCGCCCCGCGTCCCGGCAGTCGCATCGGGCGACCTACGATCCCCGCAGGCGGTAGCCCGCCCCGCGGACGGTGAGGATGTAGCGCGGCTTCTCGGGTTCGGGCTCGAGCTTCTCGCGCAGGTGGCGGATGTGGACGTCGATCGCGCGCGGGTCGCGATAGGCGCTGTCGCCCCAGATCGCGCGCAGCAGCTCCTGACGGTTGAGCAGGCGGCCGGGATCGGCGATCAGCGCGTCGAGCAGCTCGAACTCCGAGAAGGTCAGCTTCACCGGCTCGCCGTCGATCGTCACCTCGCGCTGCGCGCGGTCCAGCGCGATCGGACCGACGGTCAGCACCTCGGCCTCCATCGTCCGCGTCCCGGCGCGGCGCAGGACGGCGCGGATACGGCTGCGCAGCTCGGCGAGCCCGAACGGCTTGGTGACATAGTCGTCGGCGCCGGCCTCGAGCCCGAGCACCGCGTCGGCCTCGGAGTCCAGCGCGGTCAGCATGATGATCGGGACGACGTTGCGCCGGCCGCGCAGCGTCCGGCAGACCTCGTAGCCGTCGGGGCCCGGACCCAGGGCGACGTCGAGGAGCACGATGTCGAAGCTCTCGCTCGATGCGCGCTCGACGGCCGCGCGACCGTCGGCGACCGCCTGCACGTGGTGGCCCTCGCGCGAGAACGACCGCGTCAGCATGTCGCGCAGGTCGGACTCGTCGTCGACGACGAGGATGCTCAGCGTTGCCTCGGGAGCGCGGGCGGGCGGGATGGAGCTTTGCGAGAACGCGGCCATGGCCCTCTGCGATCGTACCGAGCGCTCCACCCGGATCGGGTCGGGCGCACCTCCCGTCCGGCGCTCAGACGGCCTCCAGCTCGCGAGCCTGCGCCGGCGACCGCGCGTCGGCGCCGGCGACCTCCAGCGGCGGCACCGGCTCGGGGGTGCGGGCGTCCGCCCACGCCCACAGCGCTGCCAGCCATGTCAACGTGGCGAGCGCGACGTGGACCCAGACCATGTCGGCAGGCAGGTGCAGCTCGTACTGGACGCTGCCGACCAGTCCCTGAGCGGCGACGAGCACGCCGAGGACGACGAGCGGCTCCTGCTGCGAGGCGCTGGCGCCGCGGCGGCGACACAGCAGCCACGCGCCGACGACCGCGATGCCGAAGACGGCGGCGATCGTCGCGTGGCGGTGGATCGCCCACTGCAGCGTGTCGGCCCCCTCGAAGGTGAGGCGATGGACGTGGTCGCCGCTGATCCCGCCCGAGTGCGGGCCGGCCGCGGTGGCCGCGGTCCCGGCGAAGATCGTCAGGGCGCCGAGCGGCGCGAGCGCTCGGACCGCCCACACCGACAGCCGGTCGCGCTCGGTGCCGGGCGCGGTGGCCGCCGTCGGCCGGGCGCGCCAGGCGAGCGCCACCGCGCCGATGAGGATGAGCATCGAGAGGGAGAAGTGCGCCATGACGAAGCCGGGCGCGAGATGCTCGCGAACGGTGAAGCCGCCGAGCACCGCCTGGGCGAGGACGCCAAGCGGGAGGACGAGCGCCAACCAGGCGAGGTCGCGGCGGAACGGGCGCCGAGTGCAGGCGAAGATCGCGGTGACGATGGTCAGCACGCCGACCGCGCCCGACAGCGCCCGGTTGCCGAACTCGATCAGCGCGTGCCCGGACAGCGGCGGGAGCGTGCCGCCGTAGCAGCGCGGCCAGTTCGGGCACCCGAGGCCGGAGTCGGTCAGGCGCACCGCGGCGCCGGTCATCACGATCAGCGTCAGCGCCGCAAGCGTGACGCCGGTCAGCCGCCGGAAGCCGACGGGCCCGATCGCCAGTCGCTCACGCATCGCTGACGGCCGCCGGCGCGAGCCCGAGCTCGGCCAGCCGGGGGGCGCCGCGGTCGCGCGCCGACGCGGTCAGCCGATCGGCGTCGGGCCACGCGATCCCGACCTCGGGATCGTCAAAGGCGAAGCCGGACTCGGTCTCGGGGTCGTAGTAGGAGGTGATCCGATAGGTGACGTCGGCGAGCTCGGACAGTACGCAGAAGCCGTGCGCGAAGCCGTCGGGTACGTAGAGCTGGTGGTGCTCGACGTCGTCGAGTCCGAACGCCTCCCACTGGCCGAACTGCGGCGAGCCCGGCCGGATGTCGACGACGACGTCGTGGATCGCGCCACGCACGCAGCGCACGAGCTTGGCCTGGCCGGGCTGGAAGTGCATGCCGCGCACGATGCCCTGGCGCGAGCGCGAGTGGTTGTCCTGCACGAACGCGTCGTCGACGCCGAGGTCGGCGAGGACGCTGCGGCGGAAGGTCTCCAGGAAGAACCCCCGCTCGTCGCCGTGCACCACGGGCGCCAGCAGGATCGGGCCTATGAGCTTGGTCGGGAGCTTCTGCATCGCGAGGCGGTCCGCCGACGATACCGAGGCGCCGTCACGGGCGTTTCACGGCGTCCGCCCGGGCCCGTGCAGCGCAGCGGCCGCAGGGGATCTCGCCATCGCAGGCCCGAGAATCGCGAGAAGTCCGCGTCGCAGGTGCTCAGCTCGGCGCCGCGCCTCAGAGTCCCCACCGGCCACCGACGAGCACCGCCACCTCACGGCCGTCGCGCGTCGTCCCGGTGACGTCGACCTCGGGCCCCCCGATCATGAAGTCCTCGTGGACGCCGCTCGAGTTCACGCGCGCCGCGCCCGCCTCGTCGGCGGCGAGATCCGTGAAGCCCGACCCGAGCGCGATGTGGCTGGCGGCGTTCTCGTCGAGCAGGGTGTCGTGGAACACCAGGCCGGCGGCCCCGACGCGACCGCTGCCGTCGACGAGCGCCACCTCGCCGAGGCGGTCGGCGCCGGGGTCGCGGCGGATGAGCTCGCGGAAAACGCCGGCGCCCTCGTCGGCGTCGACCTCGACGGCGCGGCCGCCGGCGAAGCGGACCCGCAGTCCCTCGACCTTCCGACCCGACACGAGCAGGGGCTTGGTGGCGGCGACCGTACCCTCGGCGCGCTCGCGATCGGGGCTCGTGAACACCTCCTCGGTCGGGAGGTTGGGCACGTGGTCGCGGCCCCACACGCTCGTCAGCCCGCCGCCGTGCCAGCGCGCGCCCGCGATCAGCCCGACGGTCAGGTCGGTCCCCGGCCCGCGGAAGCGCAGCGAGTCCAGGCCGGCCTCGGTCAGCCGGTCGGCGGTGCCGCTCAGCTCGGTGGAACGCCGCCACCAGGCGGCGGCCGGATCGGCCTCGTGCAGCCGGCACACCCCCGCCAGCTTCTCCCACAGCGCGGCCAGCGGATCGGGCTCGTCGTCGCCGAACACCGTCCGCGCCCACCCCGGCGTCGGCCCGGGCACGATCGCCCAGGTCACCTCGCGGCGGTCGACCACCCGCGCCCACTCCACGAGCGCGGACCGATCGCGCCCGATCCGCCCGGGATCGACGTCGTCGAGCAGCCCCGGCGCCGGCGGCCCGCTCAGCCCGATCCACGACGCGCGCATCTCGGCCATCTGCCCCGGGCGTTCGCGCACCCACGGGATCACCTCGCCGAGCGCCTCGTCGGCCGCCCGCAGCAGCCGCTCGCGCTGGACATACGGGTCGAGGTAGTCGACCTCGACCTGGTGCGCGCCGCGGTCATAGCACGCCGCGGCGATCGCGCGCGCGAGCTCCTCCTGCCCGAGCTTGGCCGAGACGACGACGGTCTGGCCGGGCGCGACGTTGGCGCCGGTGTCGACGGCCAGCCGGGCGAGGGCGCTCACGTACGGTTCGATCGCTCCAGGCTAACGGCGGCGCAGGGCGCCATGACGAGCGCCCCACCGTCGGCCAGACCGCTGAGCACGCTGTGCCGGCGAACCCGCCCGCCCCGGTCACGCGCGGCTGTGCCCAGACAATCCGCTCGCCCCCTGTGCCCGAGGCGTCGCGGCGGCGCGAGGTGGCTGCCATCATGAGATCGTGTCCTCGGACGACGAACCCCCCGCGGGCGCGGCGCCGGGTGCGGAGGGTTCGTCCGATGAACCCGCGGGCGCAGCGCCGGGCGCGAACGCGGAGACGGCCCTGAGGAAGGCCTACCAGGAGCGCAGCGAGGAGGTGTACGTCACTCGCGGCGTGCTGGCCGAGGCGGTGTCAGCGCTCATCGCGGACCACGACGCCCGACGCGAGGAGGTCAACGGCCTGCGCGATCACCTGGAATCGCTCGTGGCCGAGAACGTCACGCTGCAGGCCGAACTGCGCGATGCCCACCACCGGATCGCCGAGCTGCGCGCGATGAGGGCCGTGCGGTGGAGCCGACGGGCGCGTGAGCTGGCCGACCGCATCCGTCCGCGCCCGGGATGACGCCGCCTCGGCCGCGGACGGGAGAGCTGGCGCTGTCGGTCCTGGTCGTCGCTCACGGCGCCTGGGAGCTGACGCAGCGGGCGCTGGCGGCACTTGCCCAGCACACGAGCGTCTCCTACGAGCTGATCGTCGTCGACAACGGCTCGCAGGACGAGACGCGCCGAGGGTTGCGCGAGATGGCTGACGCCCGAGTCATCATCAACGAGCGCAACCGGGGGTTCGCTGCCGCCAACAATCAGGCGGCGCGACTGGCAGGCGGCGAGAACCTGCTGCTGCTCAACACCGACGCGTTCGTCCGTCCCGACTGGCTGGCGCCGATGCTTGAGACGCTCGCCCTGCCCGGCGTCGGCGCGGTCGTCCCGCGCTACCTGCACGGCGACGGACGCCTGCAGGAGGCCGGCACCCTGCTCGCCCGCGACGGCACCGTGCAGGTCCACGGCGACGGCGACGATCCCGAGGCGCTGCGCTACCGCTTCCGGCGTCGGGTCGACCACGGCGGGGCGGCGTGCATGCTGATCGCCCGCCGCACCTACGAGGCGCTGGGCGGCTTCGACGAGTCGTTCACGATCGCCTACTACGAGGACGCCGACCTGTGCCTGCGGCTGGCCGAGCGCGGGCTGTCGGTCGTCTACGAGCCGCGCGCCACCGTGACGCATCTGCGCTACGGGTCAGGCAGCCCCGGGCGGGCGGCGGAGCTGAGCGAGCGCAACCGCCACCTGTTCACCGGCCGCTGGGGGCGCCGGCTGGTCCCCCGCCCGTGGACGTTGCCAGGCGCCGGCGGCCAGGCGGCGATCGCCGCGCGCGACGCCCTGGCCACGCCACGTGTCCTGCTGCGCTGCCCCGCGCCGCGGGCGGACACGCTCCTCGGTGGGCTCCTCGGGCGCTTGCCGGCCGGCCGGCTCACCTGGGTGCCGGAGCCGCTGGGCGACGGGCCGCCGGTCGACCCCTGGCTGGCGCGCGGCGTGGAGGTCGCCGACGAGCTCGATCCCGGCTGGCTGGACCATCGTCTGTTCCATTACGACATCGTCGTGCTGGACGGCGATCCCGAGCCACGTTTCGCGGCCGCCGCGCTGCGAACGCAGCCCCAGGCGCGTCGCGTCCGGGCCGACGAGCTGGCTGAGGGGCTGGGATCGGCCTCGGCGCTCACCGAGCTGCTGGCGGTGCCCGTCCAGGATCCGCCGCGGCCGTTCTTCGACACCGCCGCCGAGCTCGCGGCCTGACTGACGCCCACTCGGGGTCAGGGACGGCCGATACGCCGAAACGCGACCCCCGCCGCCACCCAGACCGCGGGATCCAGGACGCCGCGGCCGTCCACGAGCGCGCGGACGCCCGGAAGATCCGAGCTGTCCAACCGGGCGTAGGAGGAGTGATCGGCTTGGACGATCGCCGCATCGACGCTCTCGCCGCCCCACGGCGTAAAGCCGAGCGACCGCAGCTCCTCCGCGCCGTAGAGCGGGTCGGAGGCCACCGCCAGAGATCCTCTCCGCTCCAGCTCGCGGCGCACGGCGAAGGCGCCGGAGAACGCCGTCTCCTTGACGTCGCCGCGGTAGGTGACGCCGAGGATCAGGACCCGCTTTCCCGAGAGATCGTCGCCCAGGTCGCCGGCCAGCAGATCGACCGCGTAGGCCGGCATGCGCTCGTTGACCTCTCGCGCCACCGCGGGCAGCCGGGCGGCCGAGTCACCGGCGAGGTAGAACCGTGGATAGACGGGGATGCAGTGCCCCCCTACGGCGACCCCCGGTCGGTGCACGTGCGAGAACGGCTGCGAGTTCGCCGCATCGATGACCCGTTCGATGTCGACGCCCAGAGTGTCGGCGAACCGCGCGAACTCGTTGGCCAGCGCGATGTTCACATCGCGGTAGGTCGTCTCGGCGAGCTTGGTCAGCTCGGCGGCCTCGGCACTGCCCATGCCGCGTACCTCCGCGTCGAGAAACGATTCGTACAACTCGACGCCGCGCGCCTCGCCGGGCTCGCTGAGCCCGCCGACGAGCTTCGGATAGGCGACCAGGTCGCGAAAGATACGTCCCGAGTACACCCGCTCCGGGCTGTGGATCGTGAAGAAGTCCTCCTCGGAGCGCAGTCCCGACAGCTCCGCCAGGGCGGGAGCGACCCGGTTGCGCGTCGTGCCGACGGGAAGCGTCGTCTCGATGCAGACGGTCGTGCCCGCTCGCAGTCCGCGGCCGATGTCGCGGACCACCGCGTCGAGGATCGCGTAATCGGGTCGCGCGTCGGAGTCGACCACGAGCGGGGGCACGGCGATGACCAGGTCCGCTCCTTCTGCCACCGCGGCCGTCGTATCGCCGGTCGCGCGCAGGCGGCCGGCGGGGATCAGCTCTGAGAGCGCGTCCTGCAGCCCGGCCTCACCGGGAAACGGCTCCACGCCGCGGTTCACTTGGTCCACGACCCGAGGATCGGCGTCGCACCCGATGACCGCGTGTCCACGCAGCCCGATCTGGACTGCGATCGGCAGTCCGATCTTCCCGAGCGCCACGACGACTGCGCGCATCAGCCGACGACGGTGGTGCCCAGAGTCCGTCCCGTGCGCGCGCTTTCGATCACGGTCTCCGCGATCTCGACGATCTCGACCCCCCGCTCGAGGGTGACGACGTCGGCTTCGGGACTTCCCGCGATCAGGTCCAGGAAGGTCTCCAGTTCCACCCGCAGCGGTTCGTCCCGACTGAGCGCGTACCGGATGACGTTACCCTCACTGACGCCTCGGAACTGCTGCGTGGTCGACCATTCGATCCCCACCTCGGCGTTCTCGTAGAAGAACAGGTCGCCGGTGAGAGTGTCAGCTTCCAGCATGCCGCGCTCGCCGAGCACTCGGGTGCGCCGCACCTTCGTCGGTGACACCCGGTCGGCCATCAGGCTGAAGGCGGTTCCCGACTCCAGCGCCCCGGTCGCCAACAGGAGATCCTCGTGCACCTGACCGCTGAGATGCTGCGTCTGCGCCGCCAGTCGCGCGATCTTCGAATCCGACAGCCAGCTCACGACGTCGATGTCGTGCGTCGCCAGGTCCTTGACGACGCCCACATCGCGCACCCTGCCGGCGAAGGGACCGCTGCGGGTCGTCGAGATTGCGAAGATCCGGCCGAGCTGGCCGTCCACCAGACGCCGTCGCATCTCCTGCAGCGCCACGTTGAATCGCTCCACGTGACCGACCGCGCCGTGGACGCCGTGCTCCTCGCACAGCTCGACGATCTGCCTGGCCTCCTCGGCGGTCGACGCCAGCGGCTTCTCCACCAGCACCGAGACGCCGGCGCCGACCAGCTCCTCGGCCACCGGAAGGTGAACGTCGGTGGGCACGGCCACGATCGCGAAATCCGGCGCGCCGCGCGCCATCAGCGCCGCGATCGACTCGAACACCAGGCTGCGGTCGTGGACGCTGCGGTAGCGATCCCCGTCGCGATCGACGGCACCGGCGAAGTCCACTCGCTCGGCGGCCTGCAGGAGCCTGGCGTGGTGGCGCCCGATCATCCCCAAGCCGACGACGGCCCCGCGCAGCCGTACCGGTCGTTCTCGCATCGCCATGCGGAGCAGAAGGCTATCGAGCGCGTTGCGCGATCACGATCGGCGTCGGCCCCAGATCAGGTGGTAGAGACGCTGCTCGACGACGGCCGGGATTGGCCGCGGTCCCCAATAGAAGCGATACAGGAGGCGACCCACCGCGCCCAGATCGCTGCCGCGCGCCAGCTCGCGCCGCCGCCGGTAGAGATCTGAATGCTTGAGGCGCATCCGTCGGTACCACCGGCGATAGTCGCGTCTCGCCCCCGCCAGCATGGTGACGCCGTGGCGGCGGTACAGGAACGTCACCTCGGCCACCTTGACCCCGTGCCAGCCGTGCGCCAGCGCGTGGAGCCAGAACTCCCAATCCTCGAAGCCGGTCACGTGCTCGTCGTAGCCCCCCACGTCCTCGAATAGCTCGCGACGCGTCAGCGCCGTGGGGCCGATCGTGTGTCGGTACAGGAGGCGGTACGGATCCCACCCGGGCATCGCCAACTCCCCGGACCATTCGCCGAAGAAACGCGTCACCCCGTAGGCGAAGCCCGCCACCGGGTCGGCCTCGAGCCCCTGCTTGAGCGCCCGCAGCGCTGCCGGCGGGAGCAGGTCGTCGGCGTCGAGGGCCAGCAGCAGCGGAGTACGCGCCGCCCGAAAGCCGGCGTTGCGGGCCGCGGAGAGCCCGGCGTTTCGCTGACGTAACAGCCCCACGTCCTCCGAGAGCGAGCCGAGCGTCCGCTGGGTCTCGGGCTCGGTCGAGCCGTCGTCGACGACGAGCAGGCGCGGCGGTCCGCCGGCCTGCGCGCGCACGCTGGCGAGCGCCTCCTCAAGGAAGCGCCCATAATTGAAACACGGGACCACGACCGTGACGTCGTCGTGCTCGGACACGGCGGGATGCTCGCAGATGCGCCGATACGATCCCGGCGGTGCCCGTCCCACGCTCGGCTGCTCCAGCGACCGCACCGCCATCGACCTGTACCGCGCCAGCGGGCCCACGGCCATCACGGTCGATTCTGCTGGTCGCCCACGTGACGCCGCCCACGACGATGTCGGCGGCGCGACGGGCAGCCGGGCTGACGAAGTACCTGACCCGTCTGGGACACCGGGTGACCGTGCTCAGCTCGGTGATGTGCGGATCAGGGCCGGTCCCGGGAGCCGCGTGCACCGTCAAGACGCGAGACCTGCTCGTGAGCCCGCTCAACTGGCGCCGGAGCGGCTTCGCCGCGCTCAAGGGGGAAGCGGCGCAGGCCTATCCGGGCGGCCCGAGCGCGCTGGCCGCCTGGGTGATCCCGGACCTGGAGCTGATCGGATGGCTGCCGTTCGCGCTCCCCCGGGCGCTGGCCCTCGCCGCGTCCGGGCGGTTTCACTGCGTGATCACGAGCTCGCCGCCGCAGTCCGCGCACCTGATCGGGCTCGCGCTCCAGCGAGCTGGCCTGCCGTGGGTCGCCGACCTGCGTGACGGCTGGTCGTTCGAGCCCAGCGGCGAGCGCTTCCCCTCGGGGCGCAGGCGCCAGCTGGACAGGGCCCTGGAGCAGGTCGTGCTCGCCCGCGCCGACGCGCTGGTCGCCGTGACCCCTCCGATCGCCGAGGATCTCCGCGAGCGCCTGAACCCGGCCGCCGTGACGATCACCAACGGCTACGATCCCGACGAGCTGGCGGGCGCGGACGCGGCCTCCGCGCAGGCTCCGGTCAGCGCCGAGCGCTTCACCGTGGCCTACACCGGCACCCTCGCCTACGGCGGGGCATCGGCCGCGTCGTTGCTCGACGGCTTCCGCGCGCTGCGCGGCCGGGAGCCCGCCATCGCGGCGCGGCTCGAGTTCGTGTTCGCGGGTCCGATGGCGGGCGAGGATCTGACGCAGCTGCGGGCCCCCGACCTCGACGGCCACGTCCGCGTGGTGGGCGCGATGAGCCGCGAGCAGGCCCTGGGCCTGCAGCGGGCGGCCGACGCGTTGGTGCTGATCGTCGACGGCCGGCGCCCCAGCATCGCCACCGGAAAGCTGTACGAGTACCTGTCCTCCGGGCGTCCGATCCTGGTGATCGGCGAAGGCAGCGTCGCCGCCCGGATCGTCGAGGAGTGCAGCGCCGGGGTGGTGGTCGGAGCCGACGCCCCCGAGGCGATCGCCGAGGCGCTGCGACGGCTTCTACGGGGTGGTGCAGCGGTTCCCACGCCGGCGCGAGGAGCGGCCGAGCGATTCTCGTACGCGCAGATCGCGGTCGAGATGGCCGACGTCGTCGAACGGGCGATCGCCCGCCGGAGCCTCAGGACGGCCCGCTGATACGCACGGTCGCCTTCGCGTCGCGGACGTCGTCGTCGAGGTAGTCGCGCTCGTTGTAGCGCTTGGAGGCCAGCACGACGCATACCGTGCCCGGCGCGAACGCCGACAGCTCCCGCCACGAGCGGCCCGGGATGTACAGGCCCTGGGTCGGTCGATCGAGCATGAAGTGACGGCGCACATGGTCGGTGACGGTCTGCACGCGCAGCGAGCCCGACGCCGCCATCAGCACCTCATCGACGTCGCTGAGCGCATGGTTCGCTCGCGTCGCGCCCTCGGGGACCCCGACGATGATGAACACCCGGCGGATCGTGAAGGGGACCTCGGCGGTCTCCTCGAGCGGGACAAGGCTGCCGCGCGGGTCTTGGTGCGCTGTCAGCTCGATGAGCTCGGGTTCGGCCCGCTGGACGGTGCTCATCCTGGGGCGCATCGTACGATAGGCCGATGGCGACGGACGGTGCCCGGACGGCGGAGACCGCACATCTCGCCTCCCGGATCGGGCTGCTGGAAACCCGGGTCTCGCAGTTGACCGACGAAGTCACGCGCCGTCTGCAGACGCTCCAGGACGCTCTCGAGTTCCTGGTGGACGACGACCCCAGCGGGCGCCGCGCCCTCGCCGAGCTCCGCGACGACCCCGGCTATGCGACGCCGTTCATCGCGACCGATCCTCTCGTGTCGGTCATCATTCCCACCTACGACCGGGCGGATTCGCTGCGGACGCGCTCGATCCCCTCGGTGCTGGCGCAGAGCCACCGCAACCTCGAGGTCGTGGTCGTCGGTGACCATGCGTCGGCCGCGGTCTCCGAGGCGGTCACGCGAGTGCAAGATGCCCGGGTGAGCTTCCACAACCTGACCATCAACGGGCCCTACGATGCCGACTCCTATCGAGCCTGGTGCGCGTCGGGGACTCCCGCGCTGAACGCCGGACTGGCCCGTGCCCGGGGCGACTGGATCGCCATCATCGGCGATGACGACACCTACCCAGAGCGCCACCTCGAGATCCTGCTGCGATTCGCCCAGGAGCGGCGGCTGGAGTTCGTCTACGGCGGGTTGCGCCAGCTCGCTGACGACGGCTCGTGGATGACCCTGAAGGCGTTCCCCCCTCAGCTCGGGCGTATCAACTTGCAGACCTCCCTGTTGCACTCCGGGCTGCGCTTCCTCCAGTTCGAGCTGGCCCACGCGGTGTTCGAGGTCCCCAACGACTGGGGGATCATCCGACGGATGATGCGCATCGGGGTGAGGATGGGCCAGACAGACGAGACCGTGATCGACTACATCCCCTCGCGCCGCCACGGCTTTCGCGAGGAGCGCACCTCCGCGGGCCCGCTGCGCCGGCGGGACTCGGACGCCCAGGCCCAGCTGGTGGCGCTGCAGGAGGAGTGCGCCCGTCTCACCGGCAGGGCCGCGGCCGCCGAGCAGGCGGCGCAGGCCGCCGGACTCGAGCTGGAACGCCGCCTCGACGACGTGCGCAGCTCACTGAGCTGGCGCGTGACGGCGCCGCTGCGCGCTGCGATGCGCCTGATCCGCGACGGTCAGCCCGGCCGGCGGTAGAGCACATTCAGTCTCGGCGCGGACCGATGCCCTCGGCCCGGTCGGCGCGCGCCGCTGGCGGAGGCCGCGGGGACCGTTGATACAGTCGCGCACGACCTGATGGCCGAGCTTTCAAACAGGCACGTGCTCGTCACCGGCGGTGGCGGCTTCGTCGGCGCTCCCACGGTCCGAGCCCTGCTGGCCCAGGGAGCGGTCGTGCGCGTGCTCGACGCCGTGGCGTCCGATCGCCTCGAAGGCCTCGAGTGCGAGCTCGTCGTCGGAGACATCTCCGATCAGGACACGGTGGCGGCGGCGTGCCGGGGCATCGAGCTGGTCGTCCATCTTGCCGTGCTGCCGCTGAACCTGGCCAACGCCGACCCCGCGACGGCGTTTGCGACCAACGTCCGCGGCTCGTTCAACGTGTTCGACGCCGCCGGCCGAGCCGGCGTGTCGCGCGTCGTGTACTCCTCGGCGTCGTCTGCCTACGGCCCCACCGACGCCTATCCGATCGTCGAGGATCAGCCGCTGCGGCCGACCGCCTTCTATCCCGCCAGCAAGGCCGCGGCCGAGATGCTGCTCCGCGGCCTGGCGGGCACCTACGGCTACAGCTTCATCGTGCTGCGCTACATGAACGTCTATGGACCCGGTCAGACCGCCGGGGTGGTGCCCGCGGTGGCGCGCTCGCTGCTGGCCGGCAACCGTCCCCGGCTCACCGGCGACGGGAGCCAGGCCTTTGACTTCGTGCACATCGAGGACTGCGCGCAGGCGAACATGCTCTCGATCGCCGCCGAGAGCAGCGGCGCCGAGCTCAACGTGGGCTCGGGCGAGGCGACCTCGCTCAACGCGCTGGTGGCGACGATGACCGACCTCCTCGGCGCGGACCTGCAGCCCGAGTACGACGGACCGGTGTCGAGCGCTCCCCCTCGGGTCGGCTCGATCGAGCGCGCGCGACAGCTCATCGGATACCGGCCGCAGGTTGCGCTCCGCGACGGCATGGCCGACGTGCTCGACGCGCTGCGCGATCGAGCCCGCGCCGCGTAGCGCCGTGTGCGGGATCGCGGGGGTGCTGCGCCATGACGGCGCGCCGGTCGGCGCCGAGGCGCTGCGCCGCGCGGCGCGCAGCATCGCGCACCGGGGACCCGACGACGAGGGCCTGCGCCTCGACGGGCCGGTGGGGCTGGTCCACCGGCGCCTGTCGATCATCGACCTCACCGACTCCGGGCATCAGCCGATGTCAAACGAGGACGGCACGATCTGGCTGACCTTCAACGGCGAGATCTACAACTTCCGGGAGCTGCGGCGGCTGCTGGAGGCCCGCGGCCACCGCTTCGCCTCCCACAGCGACAGCGAGGTGCTCGTGCACGGCTACGAGGAGTGGGGCGTGCGGCTGCTCGAGCGCCTCAACGGCATCTTCGCGTTCGCGATCTGGGACGGCGGCGAGCGTCGGCTGCTGCTCGCGCGCGACCGCTTCGGCACCAAGCCGCTGTACCTGCGCCGGGACTCGCATCGCCTGCTGTTCGGCTCGGAGATCAAGGCGGTCGTGGCGCTGGCCGGCGAGGCGCCGCGGCTCTCCTTCCCGGCGCTGCTTGAGTACATGAGCTTTCAGAACACCTACGGTGAGCAGACCCTGTTCGAGAACGTCACGATGCTGCCGGCCGGGACCTGGCTGGGGGTGCACGCCGACGGAAGCGCGCAGGGGGGCACCTACTACGACCCCCTGCCGAACGCCGAGCCGACGCTCGAGGACCGGCACGTCACCGAGGCGCTCGCGGCGTCGCTGCAGCGCGCCGTCGATCGTCAGCTGATGGCCGACGTGCCGGTGGGCGCGTACCTGTCAGGAGGGATGGACTCGGCCTCGCTGGTGGTCCTCGCCGGGCGGCGGATCCCGCACATCCACACCTTCACGGCCGGCTTCGACGTCAGCGACGCCTCGCCGCTCGAGGTCGCCGTCGACGAGCGCCCGGACGCGGAGGTCGTCGCCCGCGACGTCGGAACCGAGCACTACGGCGCCGTGCTGCATGCCGGAGACATGGCCCGCGTCCTCCCGGACCTGGTCTGGCACCTCGAGGACCTGCGCGCCGGCACCTGCTACCAGAACTACTTCGTGGCCCGCCTGGCCTCGAAGTTCGTCAAGGTCGTGATCGCGGGCACCGGCGGCGACGAGCTGTTCGCCGGGTACCCGTGGCGGTACTCGCTCCTGGACCCGGCGCAGGGTCGGGGGGGCTTTCTCGACGCCTACTACGACTACTGGTGCCGGCTGCTCAAGGACTCCGACCGCTCACAGGCGTTCACCCCGGACGCGTTGGCCATGGCGGGCGGCCGGGACCCACGGGAGAGCTTCGAGCAGGTTACGCGGCATCTCGACCCGGGGCTTGACCCGTTCGAGCAGGCGCTGTACTTCGAGCAGCGAACGTTCCTGCACGGGCTGCTCGTCGTCGAGGACAAGATGTCGATGGCCCACAGCATGGAGGCCCGCGTGCCGTTCCTCGACAACGAGCTGGTCGACTTCGCGTTGCGCATCCCCGCCCGGGTCCGGGCCGGCTCCGACGAGGGCAAGGTGCTGCTGCGCCGGGCCGCTCGGTCGTTTCTGCCCGACGTGCTCGTGCGCAAGCGCAAGCAGGGGTTCAGCCCTCCCGACGGGACCTGGTATCGCGGTCGTAACCTCGGCTACGTGCGTGACGTCCTGCTCGATCCCGCCTCGCTGCGGCGCGGGATCTTCCGGCCGGAGTTCCTCGAGCGCGTGATCGACGAGCACGCCCACGGACGGGCCGATCACCGCCTGATGATCTGGTCGCTGCTCTGCCTGGAGTGGTGGCAGCGTCTGTTCATCGACGACGCCGGCGCCGCCATCCGCGGAGCGGCCGCTCCCACGGGGGCGCACGCGTGACCCTGCTTCTCACCGGGGCGACGGGCTTTCTCGGACGAGCGCTGCTGCCGCTGCTGGCCCAGCGCGACGACGTGGTGGCCCTGCACCGCCCCGGCACTGATCCGCCCGACGTCGGCCACCTCGACGGCGGCCACCCCGACGGCGCCGCCCCACCGGAAGCCGGCCGCGTGCGCTGGGTCGCCCAGGACCTCGCGGCCCCACTCTCAGAGCAGCTGCCCGCGCGCATCGACGGTGTCCTGCACGTGGCCCAATCGCGCCGCTACCGTGAGTTCCCCGACGGGGCGCTCGACGTGATGGACGTCAACACGATGGCGACGACGCGGCTGCTGGACTACTGCCGCCGGGCGGGCGGCGCGACGTTCGTCTACGCCTCCACCGGCGCCGTCAGCGGCGCCGGTCGCAAGGCCATCCGCGAGGACGATCCGCCCGCGCCGGGCAACCTGTACGCGATCTCCAAGCACGCCGGCGAGCAGGTCGTCGCCCAGTACCGGCCGCTGTTCTGCGCCCACTCGCTGCGCTACTTCTTCATCTACGGGCCCGGGCAGGAGGGGATGATGATGCCCGGCATCATCGGGCGCGTCGCGAGCGGACAGGAGGTGCAGCTCGCCGGCGCGGACGGCATCTCGCTCAATCCGGTGTACGCCGGCGATGCCGCTCGGGCCACCGCGGCCGCGCTGGAACTCGACGAGAGCGCGACAATCAATGTCGCTGGACCCGAGACCGTGTCGATCCGCCAGATCGCCGAGATCATCGGCGGCGAGGCAGGAAAGGCGCCAACATTCGAAAACGTGGCCGAGCAACCGGACTTCGTCGCGTCGATCGACCTGATGACCAGCCTCCTGGGAGCTCCCACCACAACACCCAGGGAGGGTCTGGCACGTATGGTGGCGGCCGGCTGAGGTCGTCGCCGTGAGACAGCACTTCATCCGCCTCGGCAAGCAGACCGCTGTCTACGGGCTAGGGGCGGTCGCCGCGCAGCTCCTGGGCATCATCACCCTGCCGATCTATGCCAGGGTGTTCGCCCCGAGCGAGTACGGCGTCATTGAGGTGCTCACCGTCGGACTGTCGGTGCTGGCGATCGTCGTGGACTTCGGCCTGAACTCGGCGGCCCAGCGGTCGTATTTCGACTACACGGAGGACAACTTCGAGGAGCGCCGCGTGGTCTTGTCGACCTCGATCGGATCCTCCATGAGCATCGCGCTGCTCCTGGCGGCTGGCGTGGCAGCCGCCAGCGATCCGATCGCCGCGTGGCTGTTCGGCAGCGACCGCTACGGCACCGCGGTCCTGTTGGTGGCAGCGTGTGTCCCCGCCGGCACGCTGGCGTCGCTCACGCAAGAGGTCATGCGGCTGCGGTTCCAGCCGTGGCGCTACCTCACCGTTTCGCTGATCGCCGGCGGCCTCGGGACGACGCTGGCACTGACGTTCGTGCTCGCCTTCGGATGGGGCGTCAACGGCGTGTTCGCGGGGACGCTGGCCGGCAGCGTGGCCGCCGCCGGCTACGCGCTGTCCGTCGCGCATCCGTACATCGGCCGGCGGATCTCACTCGCGGAGTTACGCGTGATGCTCGCCTTTGGCCTGCCACTCATCCCCGTCGCGATTGCCATGTGGATGCTCCAGTTCATCGACCGCATCCTCCTCACCAAGCTGGGCAGCCTCGATGACGTTGGACAGTACGCCGTCGCCAACCGGCTCTCTTTCGCCATGCTTCTGTTCGTGTCGGCGTTCAGCATCGCCTACGCCCCGTTCATGCTCTCGTTGCACGCCGACGACGCGGAGACTGAGCGGGTGGTCCGCGCGCGCCTCATGACGTACCTGACCGCGGGCCTGGTCGTACTCGCAATCGTCTTCTCCGTGTTCGCACGGGAGATCATCGCCATCATCGCTCCCGGTTTCGACCGCAGCTACCAGGCGGTCGCGCTTGTGTGTGCCGGTACAGCGGCGCTCGGCTTCTGTCAGATCCCGATGGCCGGCATCAGCATCTCCCGGCGGACGAAGCTCTTCGCCTACTACTCGACGATCGCGGCCGTGGTCAACCTCGGGCTCAACGTCCTGCTCATCCCGGCGTGGGGACAGGTCGGGGCCGCCGCGGCGACGGCCGCCGGATACCTGTTGCTGGCCCTGCTCTACTACCGAGGCGCCCAGCGCGTCGCGCCCACCCCCTATGCCACGAGCAAACTGATCGCCCTCGCGGGACTCGGCGCGGCGCTGATGCCGATCGGCCTGATCGGAGACGACCCTCTCTGGCTGGCGCTGCTGGTCAAGCTGGGTGCCCTGGTTGTCCTGGCGATCGGATTGCGCATCATCGGCGTGATCGGTCCTGAGGAGATCGGTGAGCTGCGCGCACTCATCGGCCGGGCCCGGAACGTGCGAGCGGTCAGCGCCTGAACCGATCGATAACCTCGGCCGGATGCTCAGCTTCGTCTGCCCCGTGTGTCACGTCGACGTGCCCGAGCCCGGTTCGTCCGGCGTCCGGTGCCCGACGTGCGGGCGCCAGTTCCCCGACCGTGACGGAGCGATGGACTTCACCCCCAACCCTCCGCCCGATCCGGACGTGCAGGAGCGGTGGCCGCTCTGGGAGCAGCTGCAGCACAACTTCGTCGTTGCCGCCGACGAGATCCCCGAGCACAGCCTGTCGGTGGGGCGTCGCGCGGACGCCACGGCGTTCGCCCGGTTCTCGGACCTCCGGGGCTCGGTGCTCGACGTCGGCTGCGGGCCGCAGACCGAGCCGAGCTATGCGGTGGGCGCAAACGGGAGGTTCGTCGGCATCGATCCGCTCCGCGGGGAGAAGCAGCGTGAGTTCACATTCGTCCAAGGCATCGGCGAGTATCTGCCCTTCGCCGACGGGAGCTTCGACCGGGTCCTGTTCGCCACGTCACTGGACCACGTGCTCAGCCCGGCGCGCTCGCTGTCGGAGGCGCGGCGCGTGCTGAGCCCGAGCGGGACCGTCAACATCTGGTTCGGGGAGGTGCCCGATACCGAGCTTCCGCCGCCGGCGACCGATTCACCGTCGCTCCGGCGCCGCCTGGGCGACGCAGCAATGCACCCGCGGGCCGCGATCAGGAGGCTGACGGGCCGCACGCCGCCCCAGCCGCCGGAACCGGCCTACCTCCGGGAGCTGGCCGTTCCAACCGGCGCAATCGACATCTTTCACGTTGTGCACCTGAGCAGTCCGCTTGTGTCGGAATGGCTCTCGGCGGCGGGCCTGACCGTGGCCGATGCCGGTCGCCACGGGGCCAGCGTGTTCCTGTGCGCACGGGCGCCTGATGCGTCAGCCGACCGCGGAGGCGGAACGCGCCGAGTCGCGCGCAAACGCGGCTCGCCAGGTCTCGGCACAGAACGCGCGCCACAGTGAGTGGTGGTCACGCCAGGCGCCCGCCCGCAGGTCAGCCTCGATGACCGCCGTGTCGTAGAGTCCACGAGCGCGAGTGGAGGGATCGAGCAGTACCGCTGCGATGCGCTCTCGCCACGCCGGCTCGGCCAGCCACCGCGCCTGCGGGGGCTCGAACGCGACCTTGTCGCGCCTGGCAAGGATCGCGTCCGGCACGAGACCGCGCACCGCGTCGCGCAGGATGCGCTTGGTGACGCCGTCTTGGCACAGGAACGAGGCCGGAAGCGAGAAGGCGAACTCGGCCACGCGGCGATCCAGGAACGGCAGCCGTACCTCGCGGGAATGGGCCATGCTGCTGCGGTCGGCGTAGCGCAGGAGAGCGGGGAGGCTGGTGACGAAGCTCTCCAGCAGCAGCTCGCGTCGCATCGCCGCTCCGGCGGCGAACTCGGGTACGGGCGGGGCCACGTCCAGCGTCTGCGCCACCACCCCATGCGTGACGTAGGGGCTCGCCGACCGTCGTCGGTAGACGCGGATGACCGGCTCCGGAAGGTACGCCCCGGCGAGCATGCGCACGGCGAAGGCGCGGCGCGAACCGCCCGCACGCACGGCGCGCGCGATCCCCGTTGGCCCGCCGGCCACGGCCGCGGTCCCGACCATCCACGGATAGCCCCCGAACAGCTCGTCGGCGCCCTGCCCGTCGAGGAGCACGACGATGCCGGCGTCACGGGCCACCCGGTTCACGCACCACTGGGCGTAGATCGAGGTCGAGCCGAACGGCTCCTCCTGGCTGCGTACCAGCGCCTCCAGGTCATCGGCCAGCGCGGACGCGGTGGGCTGGGCCCGATGGTGCTCGAGGACCTCGGCGGCCCGGGCAACCTGCTCCGCGTAGGGCCACTCGTCGCGCTCGTAGCCAGGAAAAGTGGCGGTGAAAGCGTGGCGCCGGGCATCGGCGCCGAGCCTGGCGCACAGCGCTGCCACCGCCGAGGAATCGACCCCGCCGCTCAGCGATGTGCCCATCGGAACGTCGCTGCGCAGCCGCAATCGGATGGAGTCCGTGAGCAGGTCCCGCAACGTCTCCACCGCGTCCTCGTAGCGCGCGGGCACCTCGACCAATGCGGGCGTCCAGTAGCGCGTGACGGTGACGCTTCCTGCCTGCCAGCGTAGGCGGTGAGCGGCAGGAAGCCGCCTGACACCTGCGAAGAAGCTGCCCTCCGGCGCCGGCATGAGGTCGTGGGCCACAAACGCTTGTACGGCCGCCTCGTTCGCGGCGCCGAGGCCGTCGACGGCCGTGATGAGCGCGCGGATGTCGGAGCCGAACGCCAACCCGGCTGGCCGATCGCAGTAGTAGAGCGGTTTCTCGCCGAACGGGTCCGATGCCAGCGTCAGTGAGCCGTCGTGCTCGTTGAAGACGGCCATGGCGAACATCCCGTTGACGCGAGCAAGCGCCGCCTCGCCCCACTCGCGCCAAGCGTGGATCAGGATCTCGCCGTCGCCCTCGGTGACGAAGGTGTGACCACCAGCCTGGAGCTCGCTACGCAGCTCGCGGTAGTTGTAGATCTCGCCGTTGAACACCAGGTGGAGCCCGTCGTGGTGCAGCGGCTGATTTGACCGCGGCTCGAGGTCGATGATCGCCAGGCGCCGAAATGCCAGACCAGCCGATCCGTCGCGCCAGAGGCCCTGGTCATCGGGGCCGCGGTGGATCATGACCTGGGCCATGCGAGTCAGGACGTCCTGATCGGGCGCCGGCGCGCCGACGATGCCAGCAATGCCGCACATCGGCCTAGTGTCGCGCGGCGGTCCGCGGGAGCAGGGCCACCGGCAACGGGACCCCGCTCCACACATGGTCGATCAGCGTCGCCCAGACGCGTCCCGTCGCGTCGTAGGAGCAGTGCTCCACCGCGAAACGCCGACCGGCTTGGCCCACCGCCCTCCGGCGGGCCGGGTCTC
This sequence comes from Solirubrobacterales bacterium, assembly GCA_019240115.1. Classification (GTDB taxonomy): domain Bacteria; phylum Actinomycetota; class Thermoleophilia; order Solirubrobacterales; family Solirubrobacteraceae; genus Palsa-465. The sequence goes on from JAFAYV010000017.1 coordinate 66,020, forward strand.
TCACCAGCTGCTCGAGCGCGGTTTCGAGACCCAGCTCGTCGACGTCGACGAACGGGTAGTCTCGCACCAGCGCGCTCTCGCGCACGTCCGGCGGCCACCACCCAAGTGCCGACAGCACCGGCTTGCCGGTAGCACAGCCCTCGATCGCGAAGATGCCGAACCCCGCCAGGAACTGCTCGGCGACGATGTCGCAACGCTGCATAGCGGCGTGGACCACCTCATTGGGCTGACGCTCGATCAGGTCGAGCATCACCCGCAGTCCCCGATCCTGGAGCGCCTGCACGGCGTCCAGCAGACGCTGCGTGCCCTTGATGTGGCGGTGATTGGGCGCGTGCAGGACGACCACCTCCCCGGTGACGCCGTCAGCCGAGGAGGCCGAGCCATCCCCCTTCCAATGCTCGGTGTCCACCGACATCTGGGTGGGCCACACGACGTCAGCGCGCGGCAGATAGCCGTACTGGTGGTTGCGAACGACCAGGTCGGCCCAGCGGCAGAAGTAGTCGACGCGATGGCGCGTCGCCTCGACCCGAGTCGCGATCTCCGGGTAGTCAGCCACCAGCGCCTCCTCCATCACGCCGAGATAGCCCGGGACGGCGATGTCGCTGCCATACGGGAACACGATCAGGCGCTTACCGGCGACCCGCAGCAGAAGACCTTCCAAGCCGCGTAACGCCGTGTGCCGAAGCAGCCCTCCGTCGAGGAACGTCAGGAAGACGTCGGCCTCTCGGATACCCCAGACGAACACGACGAAGTCGCGGACCGCCTCCCACGCCCTCGCGCCGCCCAGGAAGTCCTCGCGGTGCGCGTCGAAATCCTCTCGGCGGTTGATCGACATAAGGCCGTCGGCCAGCGTCCGCGATTCGTATCCCCGAGCCTGCATCGCCGCCGACCAGTACTTCAGCGAGATCAGCGGCGTCGGACCCCATAACAGCCGTGGGGGAGCCCTGCGGTTCCGCCGGGTCCGGACACCCTCGACTGCACACGCCCAGAGAAGGAGGGGCAGCGCCAGCGGCGCCACGGCCAGGCGCACAGCGGACCGGATCACCGGCCAAGCGCGGCCGAAGGACCCCGTCGCCGCGAGCCGGAACCCCGTGATCGACGCTAGCTTAGGTCGCATGCGGATCCTCCACACGCCGTGGAACGTCGGCGGTCATCCGATCGGCCTGTCTCATGCCGAGCGCGAGCTTGGACTGGAAAGCGAGGTCGTCACCTTCGAGCACGACCCGTTTGCGTTCGAGGTCGACTGGTCGCTGTATCGCCCGGGCGTAGCTCCGTGGCGGACGACACCCGACCGGCTTCGGTTCCTGGCGCACGCGGTGCAGCGCTATGACGTGTTCCACTTCAACTTCGGCAGTACCTTACTGCCGGGATGGGGGCTCCCGGTCGCTCTCGACGAGCTGCCGCTGTTGCGACGGATGGGAAAGGTGGTCATCGCAACCTTCCAGGGCGATGACGCGCGGCCGGCCGACTACCAGTCCGCGCCCCCCGGGGCGGCGGAGCGCGCCGGGTTGGAGCGCAGGCGCAGCAACGCCCGCCGCCGGATGCTCCGTTACGCGGATCGCGTCTTCTACCTCAACCCCGACATGCGCCAGTGGCTGCCCGGCGCGACGTTCTGCGCGTATGCCAGCTTCGACCCGCGGTCGGTGACACCCACCCCCATCCGCCCCGCCGGCGAACTCACAGTCCTGCACGCTCCGTCGAACCGCGCCTCTAAGGGAACCGCCGAGGTCTTGGCCGCCATCGACCAGCTCCGCGGGCGCGGGGTCTCGGTGCGGCTCGACCTCGTTGAGGGCGTCACGCGCGCGGAGTCGCTGGACCGGCTGGCGCGGGCCGATATCGCCATCGACCAGCTGAAGGTCGGCTGGTATGGCGGATTCGCGGTCGAGGCCATGTCGCTGGGCAAGCCGGTCTTCTGCCACATCAAGGGCGACGCGCCCGCCGACAATCCGTTCGGCGATGAGCTCCCGATCGTGCGCACCGGCCCCGACACGCTCGCGGACGACCTGGAAGCCCTGCTCAGCGACGCCGACCGCCGAGCCAGGATCGCAACCGCCGGCCGGGCGTTCGTGGAGCGCCGCCACGACCCGCGCACGATCGCGCGCACCGTGCTCGCCGGGCTCGTCGCGCTCCCTGCCTGAACCGGTCGGGGCCGGGCCGGTCATGCGCTCGGCACCGGCGCGATGCGCAGGGGCGCGGTCAGCTCGGCCGGCAACGGTGACCCCGCCCACACGTGCTCGATGAGCGCGCTCCACGTCCGGGCCACCGGCTCATGGGCGTGGTAACGAAGAACGAACTCACGCCCGGCCCGTCCCAGCTCCTGCCGCCGCGCAGGATCCTTGATCAGCCCCCGCAGGTTGCCCACGAGGTTTGAGAGGTCGGTGTCGACGATCGGACACGCGCGCAGCGCCGGAGTGTGCGCCACCTCGGGCGGCATCCAGGCAAGGGCGGACACCACCGGCTTGCCGCTGCTCATTCCCTCAATCGCGAACAGCGCATAACCCGCGATGAACTGATCGGCAACGATGTCGGCACGCTGGATTGCGCGCCTCACCTCCTCGTTCGGCCGCCCTTCAATGAGATCGAGCCTGACGCGCAGTCCCTCTGCCTGCAGTTGCTGGATCGCGTCGATCAGCTGCTGGGTTCCCTTGATTGCCCGGTGGTTCGGGGCATGCACGACGACCACCTCACCGTTGTGGCCGTCAGCGCGAGCGTCGTCTCGCTCAACAACATCCCATTGGTGTGTGTCGATGGCGATCATGGTGGGCCATAGGACGTCGGCTCGCGGCAGGAACCCATACTGGTAGTTGCGAATCACCAGATCCGCATGCCGGCACAGATGCAGGATGCGCCGCCGCGCGGCCGCGCTGGTGTCCACCAGCTCCGGGTAATCCTGCAGCAGCCATGGCTCGATCACACCGATCTCGCCGACCACCGCGATGTCGCCTCCGAACGGGGACACGATGATCTTCTTGCCGGCGAGATGTAGCAGCGAGCACTCCAGCCAGGCCAGCCCGGAGTAGGTCAAATACCCCCGGTTGAAATACCAGGAGAACACATCCGCCCGGCGCAGCGCCCACACGAACACGACGTAGTCGCGGACCAGCTCCGCGCGGGGAACGCCGGGGAGAAACGCGTTACGGTGAACGTCGAAGTCCTCCCGTCGGTTGATCCGCGCCACGGCATCAGCGAACGTCACACTTTCGTAACCAAGCCCCTGAAGGCCGCGTGACCAGTCGCGGATGGCGATGATGGCCTGGGGCCCCCACAGCAGGCGCGGCCGGGCACCGCGTGCCCGCCGCCGCCGCGTGCGAACCCCTTCAGCGGCGGCGATGAGGACGAGAATCGGGAAGGCGATCACGGCCACCGCCAGGTTGTAGGCGGGCCAGATAGCCCTAAGCCATGCTTCGGGCACGAATGCTGCCCTCGATCACGCCCGAGGTCCTCGTTCCAGAATCACTTGAAGAACGTCCAGTATAGGAGGCGCTGGCCCGCCCGGCGCGGGCCGACGTCGCCGTCGACCGGCTGAAGGTCGGCGCGGACGGCGGGTCTGCGGCCGCCCGGCGCTCGCATCGCGGCTCCCGGCCCGACGCACCGGGCGCGACCGTTCAGCTGACCGTGACGTGCTCGTCGGCGGTGGCCAGAGCCAGCAGGGTCCGATCGCCGACGCCGCGTCCGGCGATCACGCACGTGTGTCCCGCGCGTTGCCAGGTGACCAGCCGAGCGTCGCCGACCCGGCCCAACGCGTAGCGCACCCCGTTGCGCGTGATCGTCGGTCCGCTGGGCGTGGGCAGGGAGCGGCCGGCGACGATCGCGTAGCCCACCCGGCCGACGCCATCCGCGCGGTAGAAGACGGTCACGATGCGTCGGCCGCGCACCGTGTCGGTGCGAGTGCCGTTCGCCTCCCAGCGTTCGCCGCGCACGTAGCGGGGGAACGGGATCCCCGAGGCACGGAGGTCAAGGAGGGTGCGATCCGCGCTGTCGGGAGCGGGAGCCGGTGCCGTAGCCGAGGCGAGCGCCAGCCGCGCGGTCTGACCCACCGTCGGGGGCCCGCTGCCGCCGGTGAGCACGATCACGGCGACGACCGCGACCGCCAACGCGGTCGCGGCGGGGATGAACCGCACCCGCCGCGGCGCGATCGCCGTGCGCAGGCGCCCGGCAGGCCCCGCCGGCCGCGGCTCGGCCCCCGCCAGCTGCTCGGTGCGCGCACGCAGCGAGGCGGGCGCGGCCACGTCGACCGCGCGCAGCACCGACACCGCCCGCGCCTGGCCGGCCACCACGGCACTCAGCTGCGGCGAGGCGGCCACCTGCGCGCGCACCCGCTCGCGCTCGGCCGCGGGCAGCGTGCCGTCGGCCAGCCGCGCGAGCTCGGCCTCCGTAGGAGGTCGCGGAGGCTTCGTGTCGGATGTCATCGGATCGTCTGTCATGTGAGACTGCGCTTCGGCCCTGATCCTTCCCGCGACGCTCCGGGCGCTTGCGCGAACTGCTCGGCGATCCGCTGGCGGCCGCGGTACACGCGGGTGGCGATCGTCGCCTCGCGCGCGTCGAGCGATCGTCCAGCCTCGGCGTATGAGAGTCCCAGTATGTCGACCGCCACCACCGCCAGGCGAAAGTCCTCGGGCAACTGCGCGACCGCCTCGAGGACCTCGTTGACCTCGGCGGCGCGATCCGGAGCCGGGGCACGACGGTCGGCGGGCTCCCCCACGTCGTCAAGCGCCGCCGTGCGGGGCCGGCGCGCGGCGCCGCGCAGCCCGGTGGCGAACGTGTTGCGCATCGCCTGCAGCAGGTAGCCGCGATCCTCGCCACGGATCATGCGCGGGCGGGCCAGCACGCGCGTCAAGGTCTCCTGCACGAGGTCCTCGGCGTCCTCGCGCGAGCCGCACAGCGCCCACGCAGCCCGGTACATGGGGTCGAGGTGTTGGCCAAGCGACTTGGTATCGAGGCGATGCACCGTCTCGGCGATCCTACGCGCGGCCGGCTGGGCGACTTGACGGGAAGGAATCGCAGGCGCGGTGGTCTTGACCGGTGACCAGCTCACCCTCTCTCAAGGAGACCATCGTGTTCCACTCTCTCAAACCCAGCACGCTGTGGTCGACAGGCGCCGTGGGGGTCATCGTTCTCGCCGCCGTGATCGTGGCACTGTCGACGTCGGGCGGCGCGGGCGCCGGCACCGCCCGCGCTCACGCCCGTCCCGCCGTTGCGACCGCCACGGCCGCCACGGCCGCCGCCTACCAACGGTCCGGCTGGGGCGAGTCCTCCACTCGCTCGGCACCGGGCGCAGCGGCCGCCGCAACGCGGATCTCGGTGCGCTCCACCTCCGCAGGCAAGATCCTCGTCGCGCCCAACGGCCACACCCTGTACGCGTTCACCCGCGACACCCGCAACCGCGACAACTGCGTGATGATCCCCGGCTGCACGCGCGTGTGGCCGCTTGAGACGACTCGCGGGCATCCCGTCGCCGGGTCCGGGGTCCGGGCATCGCAGCTGTCGACGATCAAGGTCGGCCACGTCTCGCAGGTCACCTACGCCGGCCACCCGCTCTACACCTACGTCAGCGACACGTCGGCCGGATCCACCGACTACATCGGGGTCTCCCAGTTCGGCGGCACCTGGCCTGCGGTCAAGGGCTCCGGCGCGCTGGTGAACTAGCGCGCACGTCCCGCGGCCTCATCACGAAGACGACGGCATCCCAGCGATCCTCACTCAAACGGTGAGATATCGGCGTCCGGCCGAAGCCGGACGCCGATCGCCGCGGGAGGGGAATGCGTGAGGGTGGGTCACGACGCCGCGATACGCTCGCTGGCCGTGGTGATCCCAACACCCGCCGCCGCCAGCAAGTTCATCGTCAGCCACGACTTCGTCTGGCATCAGCAGTTCGAGCTGGCGCCTGGTGTGATCACCCCGGGCGTGAGCCCGGTGCCGTGGCTGTGCAGGAGCGCGCGGCTGCCGGCCGACCTGACCGGGCGCACGGTGCTCGACATCGGCACGACGAACGCCGGCACCGCGTTCGAGCTCGAGCGCCGCGGCGCCGAGCGGGTGGTCGTGGTCGACCTCTACGACGCCGAGCACTTCGGCGTACGGCCGCTGTGCGAGCTGCTGCAGTCGCGGGTGGAGTTCGTGCAGGCCAGCGTCTATGAGCTCGCCGAGCGGTTTCCGGAGCCGTTTGACCTGGTCATCCTCTGGGGCGTGCTCTACCACCTGCGCCACCCGCTGCTGGCGCTGGACAACCTCCGGGCGGTCACCGCGGGCGAGGCGTCGCTCGAGACCGTCGTGTGCGACGGTGAGCTCCCGCGCCGCCAGCGCGAGGTCGCGGTCGCGCGCTTCTATCGCCGCGACGAGCTCTCCGGGGACAGCTCGAACTGGTTTGCGCCGTCGGTGCGGGCGCTGCGCGACTGGTGCCGTTCCTCGGGCTTCGACGTGGCGTTGCGGGGCGCGTGGCCCGAACGCGGGCCCGCCCGCGCGATGCTCAGTCTGCGGCCGACGGCCGGTCCGCCGGAGTATCAGCAGCTGTCCTACGAACGTCCGCTGCGCGTCGCGCCGGCCTGAGCCGCGTGGGCGCCGGCCTGAGCCCACTGCGACCGCACGACGCGTCACGCGACCGCACGCGACCGGGCCGGCGCGGCGACCGTGCACCACGACCGCGCAGCCTCACGCCGCCAGTCGCCACGCGAGCGCCGCACCGACCCCAGCACTGCTCGCCGTCACTGGCCCGACGATCAGACAGCCCCAGACCCACCCGTGGCTGGCTCGATCTCCAGCTCGTGAGGCAGCGGGCCCCCCCACCACACGTGCTCGATCAGCGAACTCCAGACCCGCGCGACGGGCTCGTGGGCGTGGTGGCGGAGCACGAACTCCCGGCCGGCGCGGCCCAGCGCGAGCCGACGCGCCGGGTCGATGACCAGCGCGCGCAGGTTCTCGACGAGGTTGGACAGATCGGTGTCAACGATCGGACAATCGCGCAGCGCGGGGCTCTGCGCCACCTCCTCGGGCATCCAGCGCAGCGCCGACATGACCGGCTTGCCGGTGCTCATTCCCTCGATCGCGAACAGGGCATAGCCGGCGATGAACTGGTCGGCGACGATGTCGGCGCCGCGCATCGCCGCCCGCACCTCGTGGTTGGGCCGCCGCTCGATCAGATCCAGCCGGATCCCGAGGCCCTCGGCCCGCAGCCGCGCCACCGCCTCGAGCAGCTGCTCGGTGCCCTTGATCCCGCGGTGGTTCGGAGCGTGCAGCACGACCACCTCGCCGTCGCGTCCGTCGCCGCCCGGAGCGGCGACGTCCGCCGGGCTCCACTGCTGCGCGTCGATCGCGATCTGCGTCGGCCACAGGACGTCGGCCCGGGGCAGGAAGCCGTACTGGTGGTTGCGCACCACGAGGTCGGCCCAGCGACACAGGTGCAGGATGCGCCGTCGCTTGTCCGGGCTCGAGCGCACCAGCTCGGGGTAATCCGTGAGCAGCGCCGTCTCCATGATGCCGATCTCGCCGACGACGGCGATGTCGCCCCCGTAGGGGAAGAGAACGAGCTTCTTGCCGGCCAGCCGCAGGAGCCGACACTCCAGCGACCGCAGCCCGGTGCCGGCGAGATAGCCGCCGTCGAAATAGGCGAAGAACACGTCGGCGCGGTGCAGCGCCCAGACGAACACGAAGAAGTCCCGGATCACGTCGGCATAGGGCACGCCCGGCAGGAAGCTGTCGCGGTGGACGTCGAAGTCCTCCCGCGCGTTGATCGGCGCCACGTGATGGGCGAAGGTGACGCTGTCGTAGCCCAGCGCCCGCAGGCTGCGCGACCAGTCGCGGATCGCGATGATCGGCGACGGCCCCCACAGCAGCCGCGGCGGTTGGCGGCGCCGACGCCGCCAGCGCGTTCGCAGGCCCTCCGCGGCCGCGACGACGGTCAGGATCGGCAGGGCGAGGCTGCCGGCCACCAGCTTGGCGACCGGCCAGACGACGTCAACCCAAGCGCCGCGCACGCAGGCTGATGCCGCTCTCGATCACGTCGAGGTTGATGACCTCCAGGCCGGCATCGCGGCACCAGCCCAGGACCTCCTCCTCGGTGTGTCGGGAGGCGTACGGTGGGTGGTACCAGTCGAAGTTGACCAGGTTCGAGACGCCCTCGCCGAGCTCCTCGTTCCAGAAGCACTTGAAGAACGTCCAGTAGATCAGCCGCTGCACGTCGTGCTCGCCGGGCTCCAGGCCCAGCAGCGGGATGCCCTTCTCCAGGGTGACCTTGGCGTCGAGTCCTGACAGCTCGCGGCCGAGCTCGGTCACCTGCTCTGAGAACTCCATGCATTCGTCGACCGAGAGCCGAGTCGTGAGCTTGCGCACCTCCTCGTCGGCGATCTCGCGCAGCAGCGGCTTGATCCGGTAGACGTAGGTGGCGAGCTGCCCGCCGGGCCTGACCAGCTCCGCCATCGAGTGAAACGCCCGCCGACAGTCGGGCGTGTGGTGCAGCACCTGGTCGGCGACCACCAGATCGAACGACCCGCGCCGCAGCGGTGGGTCGAGGATGTCGCCCTGGATGTAGTCGAGGTTCGCGCGCTCCGCGGCGAAGGACCTGCGGGCGCGCACGACCGACTCCGAGAGATCCATGCCCAGGACCTGGGCGTCGGTCACGCGCGCCAGGCGAGCCGCCTGGATGCCGGGACCCGTGCCGGCATCGATCACCCACCGCGCGCCCTGCAGCTCGGCGGCGAGCCCGTCCTCGTCTCCGAACCCGAAGCGCTGCTCGAACCAGCGATACTGGAACACCGACAGTCGGTCGCGCTCCTCGTCTGAGATCGTCTGCCACTTGGAGCCGAACGTGGTCCGGGTGTCGGACTGCTCGTCGGCGCTCTGCAGCTCCGGCGCCATCCTCGGGACCCCGTCTCGGATCTCGAACCTGCGCCCGTCCTGGGCGATGAGCGACCCTTCGAGCACCTCCCCGTTCTCGCGGCGCTCGTCGCAGATCGTCAGCGCCGAGCGGTCGCCGGGCGCGGCGAGGACATCGAGCAGTGCGGTCTTCATGCGGCCACGGTGTTGGGAATCCGTCAGTCCGAGCTGACGAAGCGGCGACCGTGGCCCGAGGCGACCGGCTCGAACTCCTCGTCGGCCTCCTCGCCCATCGCGGGACGCCTCTCGGCATGGCTCACCCGCTCCTCGAGCAGTGCGAGGCGCTGGGCCAGCACCTTCGTCTGGTCCGACAGACGCGAGACGGCCGTGGAGAAGTGCAGGAGCAGCAGCAGGACGAACCCGAACGCGATGAAGAACAACGCGTTGGGCGGGTAGATGATCCCGATCACGCGGCTGACGTGCAGCAGGCCGCTGCGCCAGCTCGCCAGGCCGACCAGGACCAGCGCGCAGAGCAGCCACAGCAGGGCGTAGCGCTCCATGAGACGCCGCCGGCGAACCATCTCGAGCACGACGAACAACAGGATCACCGCGCCGATGATCGCGACGAGCTGTACCCGAGCGGCCATCAGACGCCCTGCTCGGCGGCGACGGGCGCGCGGTCGCCCGGGTCGACGACGGGGCGTCGCCGCGCCAGTCCGACGAGCAGGGCAAGCAGGACCTTGACCATGTAGTAGGCCGACTTGCCGTTGCTGATCGACGACACCCCGCCCCCGCGCGCGTACATCCTCACCGGGATCTCGCGCATCGCGAGCCGGTGGTGGTGGAGCATCAGCACCGCCTCGACCTCCGGGTAGTCGTGCGGGTAGTCGCGGGCGAACAGCTGGATCGCCCTGCGGTTGTAGAGACGAAAGCCCGAGGTCGGATCGCTGACCCGAGCCGAGACGATCCACGAGAGCAGGGTGGCGAACACATGGATCCCGGTGCGCCGACTGACCGGCGTCGGGTAGTGGAAATCGTCGCTCAGAAACCGGGAGCCGCAGACCATGTCCGGCCACGGCGGGGCACCCATGGCGCAGACGAGCTTCTCGAGCTCGCCGGGCTCGTGCTGGCCGTCGCCGTCCACCTGGGACATGAAGTCGTAGCCGTGATCGCGAGCGAACACGAACCCGGACTGCACCGCGCCGCCGATCCCGAGGTTGAACGGCAGCTTGAGCACGCGGGCTCCGGCGCGCTCGGCCACCGCGGCGGTGTCATCCGTCGAGCCGTCGTCCACGACGAGCACGTCGAAGCGCGGAGCGCGCTCCTGCAGCGCCTGCAGCACGCGAGCGATCGTCATCGACTCGTTGTAGGCCGGAACCACCGCGAGATATGAGGGCTCGGTGCTCATGTCCTTGATGCAAACGGCAGCGGCGAGCAGAGGTTGCGCACCTTCAGAGGGAGGCCGCAGAACAGCATAACGAGTATTCTCTCCGCGACCGTCCGTCTCAGTGCCCGGCCGCCGGCCGAGGTGACGCTCGGCATCATCGTTCGATTTTCGCCGCGAGGAAACGTTGCGTACGCTCGACCGGGGAGCCGCGATCCGCCGGCGGCGCCTCTGGGAACGTCGGGCAGCGGTGAGGGCCTACTCGCTGGCTCGCGCCGCCGCCGAACGTGTGGGGCTGCAGATCGTGGTCAAGACCTTCTACAGCCCGATCCCCGATCTGCGGACAGTGCCGCTCGAGGTCTTCACCCAGCCCGACCCGATGTGGGGCATCGAGTTGGACCTCGACGCGCAGATCGGGCTGCTGGAGACCGAGCTGTCGCATGGTCTGCGGGAGTTCGCCCCCGACGGGAACGTCGCTCCGCGGTTTCGCTACGACCCCGGCAATCCCTCGTATCCCCCGCCGGACGCACGGCTGCTGTTCGCCCTCATCCGCCACCGCAGGCCCGGCTCGATCGTGGAGCTCGGCTCGGGGCAGAGCAGCCGCGTGATCGCGCACGCGTGCCGCGCCAACTCGACCGACGGGCATCAATCCACCTATCGCGTCTTCGACCCCTTCGCCGCCGTCGCCGAAGCGCAGCTGCCCGGGCTCGCGCAGTTGCGGCGGATCGGGGCCCGCGCGGTGCCCGGCGACGTGTTCGGTGATCTGCGCGCCGGCGACATGTTGATCGTGGACACGACCCACACGGTCAAGCTCGCGGGCGATGTCAACCGGCTGATCCTCCAGATCCTCCCGGTGCTCGCCCCGGGCGTCCTGGTGCACTTTCACGACATCCACCTGCCCTACGAGTACCCGCTCTACCTGGCGCGCGACTACGGTCTGTACTGGTCCGAGCAGTACCTTCTGCAGGCGTTTCTCTCGATGAACCATGGCTATGACGTCCGGTTTGCGGTCCACGCGCTGTGCCGGGACCGTCCGCGCGCGGCGGCCGCGGCAGGCCTGGTCAGACCCGGCGAGGTCGGGGGAGCCTTCTGGATCGAGCGCAACCGAGACCTCGGTGAGTCCACATCTCCGCGGCTCGCCGAGGCAGGAGCCGCCCCGAGCAGGACCGAGACGTCAGCGCCATGACGACGGTCAGCGCGGTGCTCGTCGGCTATGGCGGGAGCGCCGAGGCTCTCTGCCGGGCGGTGCGGTCGCTGCAGCGCCAGACGCTCGCGCCGACGCAGATCATCTGCGTGGACCAGAGCGCCGACGGGCGCTTCGAGCGGCTCTTGCGCCACCGCGAGGGCGTCGAGATCGTCCGGCCCGAGTGCAACCTCGGCTATCCCTCGGCCTGCAACCGGGCGGCCGCAATCGCCACCGGCGAGCATCTGCTCTTCCTCAACCCCGACGCCGAGGCGGACGCCGACTGCGTGGCCGAGCTCGCGTCGGCGTTGGCTGCGTGCCCCGGGGCGGTGATCGCGGGCGCCCAGATCCTGCTCTGCGGCCGCGAGCAGGTTAACGCCGGGGACAACGTCCTGCATCTCTCCGGCCTCTCCTGGGCCGGACGCTACGGTCTGGCGCCGGAGCGAGGGCCGGTCCGCGCGGCGGCCGTCGTCTCGGGGGCGGCGCTGCTCGTGCGTCGCGAGGCCTTCCAGGAGCTGGGCGGCTACACGGAGGGCTTCTTCATGTACTACGACGATGTCGACCTCGCGTGGCGAGCGCAGCTGCGCGGCGGGCGGGTGCTGTTCTGCCCGCTCGCCCAGGTCGTGCACGAGTACGAGTTCGCCAAGGGCAGCTACAAGTGGCTCTACCTGGAGCGAAACCGCTGGTGGTGCCTGCTCGCCCACTTCCGATCGCGCACGCTGCTGGCGCTGGCCCCGCTGCTCGTCGCGGTGGAGCTGGCGATATGGGCTCGCGCGGCCGCCGAGGGATGGATGGGCGCCAAGCTCGCTTCCTATCGGGCGCTGTGGGCCGATCGGCGCGCGCTCAGGGCCCGGCGGCGCGAGGTGCAGTCCTCGCGCCGGGTTGGCGATCGGGCGATCGTGGAACGGATGAGCGCCTCGGTGGAGTCGCCGTTTCTCGCCTCGCGGGCGGTGCGGCGCGCGGACCCGGCCCTCCGGGCCTACCGGAGCGCCGCGCTGGCCCTGGTGCGCTGAGCGGCCGCCGCGATGTCCTACGAGGGCCGCAGCTGGAACCAGTCGACATAGCGACCGCAGGCCCGTCGCAGGGGTATCAGCCGGCGTGGATCGGGATCGGGCACCGCTGCCACCGCCCCGGGCTGAGAGATCAGGTTCGGGCCGGTGAGGGCGGAGGGCTGCTGCTCGTGCACGGTCACGGTGAGCGGAGCTCCCGTGGAGGCGACCGAGCCGACCGCGAAGAACGGGCCCGGCCGGTCGTTGTAGGCCGGCATCGGCCAGCCACGGCCCCCGGCGCTCACCCGCAGCGGCTCGTCGCTGGCGTATTGCAGGGACAGGTTCCACGTTCCGGCCCGCAGCTTCAGGACGCTGCTCACGGTCCCAGCGGGCCCCACCGCGGGGACCGCGGCCACCGCCGGCGCGGCCATGACCGCCGCGATCCCGCGTTGCCGGCTCAGCTGGCGCTCCGCTGGCACGCGGCAGCTCAGCACCGCCCCCGGGGCCCCGGAGGGCTCGATCGTCTCGCGCGGGGCGATCTGGCCGACCCGCCGCCACAGCTCGTACATACGCAGCCGACGCACCAGGCGCACGCCCGGCGGCGGCTGGCTGGCGTAGGTGGTGTTGGTGGTGATCACCCAGTCAAACCGGTTGATGGAGGACGGGTCGACGTTGTCGAAGTCCAGCGCCGTCGCGTAGGTGGGAGGCTTGTTCGGACGCGGGATGGCCTGGGCCATGGAGACCGAGTCGGGCGACAGGGCGCTCATGTCCGAATCGCTGAAGATCCAGTCGGCATAGTCGGACGCTCCCAGAAAGAGCAGGGACTGGCCGCGGGTCCGCTTGCCCAGGGCGAGCAGCTCCCTGGTCGACTCCGGCGCCCAGACCGGCTCGCTGCGCAGGGCGTCGTAGCTGGAGTGCATCGCCGCCACCAGGAAGCCGACCATGACCGCCAGGCGCCCGGCCGCGATCCAGCGCGGCGCGCGGAACGCGGGGAAGCCCAGCAGCGCGCGACTCTGCGCCACGCCCACCACCGGTCCGCCGATGACCAGCGCCTTGGCCGCCACGTATGGTGACTGCCCCTGGTTCGAGCGCCAGAAGACGAACGCGCAGGCCGCGACGGCCGCCGGCAGGATCAGCTCGCGACGGCGGATCGACCACAGGACGCCGACGACCAGCACCGCCAGCGCGAGCGCCGAGAGCTCGCCGGCGTGGAAGAGGTTGGCCGGGGCGAAGCGGAAGTCGGTCTGGTTCCAGATCCCGAGCGCCTCGTAGGGCGACAGCGGACCCGCGAGGTTGCCCAGGCTGGAGGCGGCGATCACGCCGCTGGCCGAGGGCGAGACGCCGACGCTCCGGGCGAAGGTCACGACGCCGCCCAGCGTCGGCACGAGCAGCACGAGGAGGATCATGCCGGCCAGCGCGGCCGGTGGCCCCAGGTCCAGCAGGCGCGGGCGCCACTGCCGCAGCCAGCCCAGGTGGGTGACCAGCTCCGCCGCCGCCCAGAGGGCGAGGGTCACCCCGATCCAGGCCAGGGCCGGATAGCTGTAGGTGTAGATCGCCGCAGCGCACAGCACCGAGAGCGCGATCAGTCCCAGCCACCGATCGCGCCCGGTCGCCGTCCACCCGACGCGCAGCTCCTCGACGTGCAGCACGATCCCCAGCAGCATCACCCCCAGGAGGAGCTCCTTGAACGACGCCTCGGCGTAGTAGGCGGCGGGCAGGTAGAGCAGCGCCGCGAGCACCCCGGCGATCGGCTTGCACCAGCTTGAGACACCCGGTAGCGAAGCCGCTCCCACCAACCCCGTGATCAGGACCGTCGCCACCAGCAGGCCGACGAACGCGAGGTCCAGCCGCACTCCCAGGCCGGTGGCCACCGCGTCCGCCAGGCTGTGCGGGCCCAACGGATAGCCGGGGCTGACGCCGTACCGGGCGGCGACCGCCGGCTGGCGCAGCGACTGTGCATATTCCAGGTGGTTGGCGGTGTCATTGTCGAGGCTGACGCCGAGCAGCCCGGTTCGGCCGTTGGCGATGAACGGGATCGCGGCGCCGAACCCGACGATGGGCAAGGTCAGGATCGCGGCCGTCGCCGGGCGACTCGCCCGGCGTCCCCGGATCACGACGACGAGCGCGGCCAGCGCTACGACGAGCAGCACCGAGGCGGCGGTCACCGCTCTGCCCGGCAGCTTGATCGACACCGCCGCGAGGACGATCAGCGCCGACAGCCCCACGGCCGGACCCGCAGCGCGACAGCGCAGGCCGAGCAGGTTGAGCGCCTGGCCGACGACGATCGATCCGAGCACGAGCAGGGCGGCGCTGCCCCACGCCTGGAGCGTCAAGTCCGACCTCTGCCCATCGACGCCAACAAGCCGGGCAACGGTAGCAATGGGTGAGGGCTCGGCCGGACCGAGGCGCTGGTCAGGCCGGCGCGCAGCTCGCGGGAGGCGCCCCTAGCGTGAGCGGACGATGACCCCCGGCGTCGGGTCCGCCGCCGCGTTTCTGGAGCGCGCCGACGAGCTGCCCCCGCGCTGCACCACCTGCACATGGCCTGCCGGGGCGGACTGCCGGCCGCTCCGGCTCACGATCGAACCGGCGCGTCGACCTCCGCGTCTGCCTCCCCGCCAGTCAGCTGGCGCTCCAGCCGGTCGATCCGCTCGGCCTGTTCGGCGAGCTGGGTCCGCAGCCCGCGCAGCTCCTCGACGTCGCGGAGCTCGCGCAGGACGCGGGTGAGCTCGCCGCCGGATTGCCGACGGCCCTCGTGCAGGCCGCCGCCGAGCTCCTGCAGGGCATCGGCGATCTGCCGGTTGACTCCCTGCTGGTAGGCCGTGAACGGCCTCATCGCGCGCAGCGCGGCCTTCCTCACCAGTCCGCGGCCGATGGCCGACCGCCGGCCGGCGGGCATCGGGCCCTGCCGGATCTTCAACGGCAGGGCGGCGACCGCCGGCGAGGCCTGGGGGGCTGCCTGGGTGCGACGAGCCTGCCCGACCGCGCGGATCTGCTCCAGGCGGGCGAGGAGCATCGCGCCGACCGCGGCGGCGGAGTGGGTGGCGCGGATGTCGGCGGCCGCTCTGGCACCCAGGCGGCGGGCGTACTCGCGATTCTCAAAGACCCGCCGCATCAGGCCGGCGGCGTGCTCGGCGTCGGGCTGCGCCCAGCACCCGTCGGCGGGATAGGGATCGAATCCGGGGCCGATCGGCACGAGCTCGTGATCGACGAGCAGGCTGTTGGTGGAGGTCATGAAGTCGAGGTTGCCCGAGTAGCCGGTGGCGATCACCGGCCGTGCGTACCACATCGCGTCGGCCATCACCAGGCCGAAGCCCTCCGCCCGGTGCAGTGAGACACAGCAGTCACAACGCGCGGCCAGGTCGGCGTTGTCCTCCGGCGACATGTACCTGTCGATCACGTGGATGTCGGGGTGTCCGGAGGCGGCCTGCATCACCCGAGCGTGATACGCGGCGTCGCGCTCGTGGTTGATGCACTTGACCACCAGCGCCGCGCCCTCCGCCGGCACGAACGCCCGCCGAAAGGCGGCGATGGTGGCCAACGGGTTCTTGCGCTCGGCCACGCTCAGGTAGTCGAAGCTGGTGAAGAAGACGAACTCGTCCTGCGGGAGGCCGAGGTGCGCGCGAGAGCGCGGTGGCACCGCGGGGGGCGCCACGGGGATCCGCACGGTGTTGACCGGGACCGTCGCGAGGGGCGCCAGCGCGGAGGCGACGTGCGCCGTCGGCGCCCACACCTCCTCCACCAGCGAGAACGAGCTCCGCCACCGTTCGGGGAACTGCGCGACCTCCCAGAACCACAGGCCGATTGAGTAGCGCTCGGCGAAGAACTCCGCCCCGACCTGCCGGACGAACTCGGGCAGCATGTCGGCGTTCATGCTGATCAGGTTGACCGGGAAGGGAGCCTCGTCGGGGGACGCGGTCTCGTAGGGATGCTCCTGGCGACTCAGCGGAATCGTCTGCCCGTGGATGGGAAGCAGGGGCACGCCGGCCCTGTCCAGCGCCGAGACCATCTGGCGAGCCGCCTGCCCTGTGCCCAGCTCCGAGCGAAAGTAGCCAACGACGTTGACGCCCCACGGCTCCCGTTGCAGCGGCCCGGAGTTGTTCCTCGCCGCGGTGGGCAGAACGTCGGCGCCGAGACTGTCGATCGCGGCCCGCGATGGCGTGGGAGGCGCCGGGCGATCGCCGGTCGGCGGCTGTGTGGGCGTGGCCTCGCCGGTCATCAGATGGGCGATCAGCGGTTCCTCGCGCGCAGCGTACTCTCTCGCCCATCCCAGCAGTCCGGCACCGTCGATTCCGCCAGAGCTGGTGAAGACCCGCCTCAGGTCCGAGCGGCGCTCGTAGACGTGGTGGAGCACCCGGTTGACCCCCGGTGGGGCGCCCGGGGCCGTCTGGAGCATCCAGTCTCGGAACGCCCGCATTCCCTCAGGGGTGAACGGGGATGGCACCTCGACCGGCGACTCGTGCGCGAACCGCTCGAACAGCGCGCGCTGGGTCTCCTCCAGCCGGGTCCCATCGCCGAGGGCCGCATAGCTGTAGGGCCAATCGCGCGCCCGCGCATGGCCGGCGTCCTTCAGCGCACGCGCATACTCGGCGAGCATCGTCCGCAGCGCGGGGGCGGCGAGGACATCGACGCGATCCTGATAACGGCTCAGCGCGGTCGGGTGGTCAGGATCGAAGCCGCTGAAGTGAAAGAAGGCCAGCGGACGGTCAGCCACCTTGTACCCAGCGTCCCGGCGGGTCAGCCGGCGCTCGTGGAGGTTCCAGTACGCGACGTTGTACTCGGGGTCGCGCAGGATCTTGACCTCGGTGAGAAAGCCGGGCGCCAGGTCGAACCAGCGCTGGTCGACGAAGTAGCCCCAGGTCGGATCGACCCGGCAGTCGCGCCGCAGGCGGTCCGCCCACCAGTCGAGCAGCGCGTCGACCTCCGGCCGGCTGGCCAGCGACACGTACCCCAGGTTGTAGACGCCCGCGATCATGATGTCGACCTGGCTCGGCTTGCGGTCATCCGCCGGGATCGGGCTGCGGTTGTGCGGGATCAACACCACTCCGTGCT
>JAFAYV010000045.1 GCA_019240115.1 Solirubrobacterales bacterium
CGTCCTATGCCGGATCCTCGGCGGCCGGCGCGGCTGGCCCGACGGGCTCGACACGCTCGTTGCCGCCTGCCGGAAGCGCGACGTCGTTCTGCTCGCCCTGGGCGGCGAGGCCGAGCCCGACGCCGAGATGACCGCGCTCTCGACCGCGCCCGCCGGCGCGGTCGCTCAGGCGGGCGAGTATCTGCGCCACGGCGACGTCGAGAACGTCGAGCAGCTGCTGCGCTTCCTCGCCGACACCTTCCTGCTCCAGGGGCACGGGTTCGAGCCGCCCCACGACGTGCCCGACCTCGACGTCTACCGCCACGATTCGCCGCCCGCACCGGACGCCCCCACGATCGGCGTCTGTTTCTACCGCTCGCACTTCCTCACCGGGAACACGGCGTTCGTCGACACCCTGTGCGACGCGATCGTCGCGGCCGGGGCGGGCGTGCTCGCGGTCTGGAGCTACACCCTCCGTCGCGACGCCGACGGCGAGGTGCCTCCACTGAAGCTGCTCGACGGCAAGGTCGACGCGCTCCTGACGACGATGCTGGCGACCGGGGGCAGCGGTGCCGCCGACGCCGAGCACTGGGACGCCTCGGCGCTGGCCGCGCTTGACGTGCCCGTCCTGCAGGCGGTGACCTCCACCCAGTCGCGGGCTGCCTGGCTCGAGTCCGCGTCCGGGCTGCAGCCGCTCGACGCCGCCACGCAGGTGGCGATCCCGGAGTTCGACGGCCGCCTGCTCGCCGGCGTGATCTCGTTCAAGGAGCGCGACGCCGAGGGCTCGCCCGTGGGCGTCCCGGTGCCCCGCTATGTCGCCGACCCGGAGCGGTGTGCCCGGGTCGCCCGGCTCGCCGTCCGCCACGCGCGGCTGCGCCGGATCCCGCCGGCACAGCGG
The DNA here is from genome assembly GCA_019240115.1 of Solirubrobacterales bacterium. Classification (GTDB taxonomy): domain Bacteria; phylum Actinomycetota; class Thermoleophilia; order Solirubrobacterales; family Solirubrobacteraceae; genus Palsa-465. Next base: position 878 of record JAFAYV010000045.1, read on the forward strand.
CGGGTGGCGATGCTGCTGACTGCGTTCCCGACCAAGCACGCCCGGATCGGGATGGCGGTCGGCCTCGACACCCCGGCGAGTGCGCTGGTCCTCCTGGACGCGCTGAGCCAGGAGGGCATGGCGGTCGACCACGACTTCACTCACGGCGATCAGCTGATGCACGCGCTGATCGCCGCGGGCGGCCTGGACCCCGAGTTCCTCACCGATGCCCAGCTCGCGGCCGCCCCGCTGCGCTACCCGGTGGCGGACTACCTCGAGTGGTACGCGAAGCTGCCCGAGTCGCTGCGCACCTCCCTGGAGGAGCGGTGGGGCCCGCCGCCGGGAAACCAGTACGTCGATGGCGAGGACTTCATCGTCGCCGGCCTGGAGCTTGGGAACGTCGTGGTCGCGATCCAGCCGCCGCGCGGGTACGGGGAGGATCCGGTCGGGATCTACCACGACCCGGAGCTGCCCCCGACCCACCACTATCTCGCCTGCTACCGGTGGATCGACGCCGTGTGGGGCGCCGATGCGATCGTCCACCTCGGCAAGCACGGGACGCTCGAGTGGACACCCGGCAAGATGCTCGCGCTCTCCCCCGAGTGCGCGCCCGACGCGGCGCTCGGCGACATGCCGCTGATCTACCCGTTCGTGGTCAACGACCCGGGCGAGGGCGTCCAGGCCAAGCGCCGCGCCCACGCGCTGATCGTCGATCACCTCGTCCCCCCGATGATGCGTGCGGGCACATACGACGAGCTCGCCGAGCTGGAGGTCCTCCTCGACGACTACGCCCGGCTCGAGGTGCTCGACCCGTCGAAGCTCCCGGCGCTCGCCGGCCGGATCTGGACGGCGATCGAGAAGGCGAACCTCCAGGCCGACCTGAGCATCTCCGAGCGTCCCACCGACGACGACCTCGGCGAGCTGGTCGCCCACATCGACGGCTACCTGTGCGAGGTCAAGGACATCCAGATCAAGGACGGCCTCCACATCCTCGGCCGCGCGCCCAAGGGTGAGCAGCTGCGCGGGCTCGTGGCGGCGATGCTCCACACCAAGGCCGACGAGGACGCGCTCCAGCACCCCGGCGCGGCGGAGTTGGTGGAGAAGATCAACCAGACACCCAACGAGCTGACGGCGATCGTCCGGGCGCTGAACGGCCGCCACGTGGAGTCCGGGCCCTCTGGGGCGCCGACGCGAGGCCGGCCCGACGTGCTGCCGACCGGCCGCAACTTCTACTCGGTCGATCCCCGGGCGCTCCCGAGCGAGCTGTCGTGGGAGGTCGGGGTGCGACTCGCCGACGCGCTGATCGAACGCCACCGCGAGGCGACCGGCGAGCTGCCGAAGATGGTGGGGCTCGTCGCGTGGGGCACGGCGGCGATGCGGACGGGCGGCGACGACGTCGCCGAGATCCTGGCGCTGCTCGGCGTGCGCCCGGTCTGGAACCCGTCGTCCCGTCGGGTGACGGGCGTCGAGGTGATCGGGCTGGAGGAGCTCGACCGGCCGCGGATCGATGTGACCGTCCGGATCAGTGGCTTCTTCCGCGATGCCTTCCCGCAGCTCATCGCGCTGATCGACGACGCGGTCGCCGCGGTGGCCGCACTCGACGAATCCGACGAGGACAACTACGTCGCCGCCCACGCCCGCGCCGACGCGGCGCGACTGGCCGCGGAGCTGACGGACAGCGGGGCGGCGTGGCGACAGGCCACCACGCGCGTGTTCGGCTCCAAGCCGGGCACGTACGGGGCGGGCCTGCTCCAGCTCCTCGATACCCGCGACTGGCGTGGCGACGACGACCTCGCCGCGGTGTACGAGGCGTGGGGCGGCTACGCCTACGGACGCGGCCTCGACGGCACGCCCGCATCCACCGCGATGCGAGACGCCTACCGCCGGATCGAGCTGGCGGTGAAGAACGTCGACTCTCGCGAGCACGACATCCTCGACTCCGACGACTACTACCAGTACCACGGCGGCATGGTCGCCACCGTGCGGGCACTGCGCGGCGAGGAGCCCGGCGCTTACCTCGGCGACAGCTCCAACCCCGAGCAGGTGCGGACCCGGACGCTGGACGAGGAGACCCGGCGCGTGTTCCGGGCGCGGGTCGCCAACCCGCACTGGATCGCCTCGATGATTCGCCACGGCTATAAGGGCGCCGCCGAGCTCGCCGCCACCGTCGACTACCTGTTCGGCTACGACGCGATGGCCGGCGTTGCCGAGGACTGGATGTACGAGCAGGTCGCCGAGCGCTACCTGCTCGATCCGGGGGTGGCCGAGTTCATGTCGCGCTCGAACCCGTGGGCGGCACGCTCGATCTCGGAGCGGCTGCTGGAGGCCGCCGACCGCGGCCTGTGGGAGGCGCCCAGCGACGCGACCCTCAACAGCATCAAGCAGCGGTTCCTGTCACTGGAGGGCGAGTTGGAGGAGGCCGCGCGATGAGTCAAGCGTTTCCACTCTCGGCGATCGTCGGCCAGGAGCAGCTGATCGAGGCGCTCCTCATCAACGCGGTCAACCCGGACGTCGGCGGCATCCTCATCCGCGGCGAGCGCGGGACGGCGAAGACGACCGCCGTGCGCGGTCTCGCGTCGCTGCTCGCCCCGTCGCCGCTCGTCGAGCTCCCGCTCGGCGCGACGCTCGACCGCCTCGTCGGCTCGCTCGATCTGAAGGGTGCGCTGGCCGGCGAGCATCGCTTCGAGGCCGGTCTGCTGCACAAGGCCAACGGCGGGATCCTGTACGTCGACGAGGTCAACCTGCTCGCCGACCATCTCGTCGATGCGCTGCTCGACGCCGCCGCGACCGGCGTCGCCCGCGTCGAGCGCGAGGCGGTCTCGGTCACGCACGAGGCGCGGTTCATCCTCGTCGGCACGATGAACGTCGAGGAGGGCGACCTGCGGCCGCAGCTGCTCGACCGCTTCGGGCTGGGCCTGGAGGTGACCACGCCTGCCGAGCCGTCGGTACGGGCCGAGATCGTGCGCCGCCGGCTGCGCTTCGAGGCCGAGCCCGAGGCCTTCGCGGCCGACTGGCGCGACGCGGAGGCGGCGCTCGGCGAGCGCCTCGCCGCGGCCCGCGCGCGGCTCGGAAACGTGCGCCTGCCCGAGCGGGAGCTGATGCGGATCACCGGTGCGTGTACCGCGCTCGGGGTCGACGGGGTGCGCGGGGACATCGTCACCGCCCGCGCGGCGCGAGCCCTGGCGGCACTCGACGGCGCGGACGAGGTTCAGGAGGAGCACGTGCGCCGTGCCGCCGAGCTCGCCCTCTTCCATCGCCGTCGCCGTGATCCGCTCCAGAGCCGGGCGCCCGACGACGAGGATCGGCTCCAGCGGGCCCTGGACGACCCCCCGCCGGAGGCGCCGCCCGACGACCCCCCAGATGATGATCCTCCGCCCGGCGACGCGCTCGCCCCTGAGAAGGTCGACGCTCCGATCGCCGCCTCGCTGCCACCCCAGACGCTGTCGCTGCCCGGACGGGGCGGGGGTCCCGCGGGGCGCCGCTCACGCAGCGCCGGCGAGGACTGCGGAGCGATCGACAGCCGCCCGGCGGGGCCGGGCTCCGACGACCTGGCGATCGTCGCCACGCTCCGCGCCCGGCTGCTCGGCGCGGAGGCCGACCACCTGCGAGAGCACATCCGGGCCGGGCGCGAGGGCGCGTTCCTCTGCCTCGTCGTCGACGCCAGCGGCTCGATGGGCGCGCGCCGCAAGGCCGCCCGGGTCAAGGGCGCCCTGCTCGAGCTGCTGCGCGAGGCCTACGCCAAGCGTGATCGGGTCGGAGTGATCGCCTTCCGCGACGCCGCCGCCGAGGTGATCGTCGCGCCCGGGGCGCCGCTCGAGCGAGCTGCCGAGGCGCTGCGCGGGCTCCCCACGGGAGGTCGGACCCCGCTGGCCGGCGGCCTCATGGCCGCCGAGAACCTGATCCGCCGCGAGCACAGCCGGGACTCCCGCCGGCGCGCGATCGCGATCGTGCTCACCGACGGGCGGGTGACGGACACCGACGGCGCCGTGAGAGCGGCCGCCTCCGCCCTCGGCCACGCGGCCGATGCGGTCCATGTGATCGACACCGAGGACGGCCCCGTCCAGGTGGGGCTGGCGGGCGAGATCGCCCGGGCGGCGCGCGGTGAGCTCCAGAAGCTGAGGGCGGCATGACCACCGAGGACGCGGGCAGCGCGGACCCGAAGCGCCGCAAGCCGCGCGACAAGCCGCTCGTGATCGTGATCACCGGGCACGGGAAGGGCAAGAGCACCTCGGCGTTCGGGATGCTGATGCGCTCCTGGGCGCGCGGCTACCGCTGCGGCGTCTTCCAGTTCGTGAAGTCGGGCAAGTGGAAGGTCGGCGAGGCGAAGGCCGCGCGAGCGCTCGGCGGCATCGTCTGGGAGAAGATGGGCGACGGGTGGTCGTGGCTGTCCAAGGATCTGGAGGAGTCGGCCGACCTCGCCCGCGAGGGGTGGGCCGAGGTGCAGCGAGCGACCCGGGAGGGCCGCTACGAGTTCCTGCTGCTCGACGAGATGACCTACCCGATCAAGTGGGGATGGATCGACGTCACCGACGTGGTCGCAACGATCCGCGACCGGCCCGGGTTCCAGCACGTCGTGATCACCGGCCGGGACGCGGCACCCGAGCTGATCGAGCTCGCCGATCTCGTGTCCGAGGTCCAGAAGGTCAAGCACCCGATGGATGCGGGGATCCGGGCCCAGCAGGGCATCGAGTGGTAGACGCACTCGTCATCCTCGACGGCGCCACCGATCCCGAACCCTCGACGCTGAGCGAGGCCGAGATGCCGGCGCTGCGCCGGCTCCGCGACGGAGGCTCGACCGAGTGGGTGGAGCTGCTCGATCCGGGCGTTCCGGTCGGATCGGAGACGGCGATCGCCTCGCTGCTCGGCTGGCGGCCGACCGGACCGGTCGACCGGGCGCTCGTCGAGGCGGCTGCGCGTGGGTCGGAAGGCCCCGTCCGGCGGGTCGATCTCGACGGCGGGCACCGCCTGCTCGTGTTCGGCGATGCGACGCTGGAGTCGGAGGCGATCACCCGGACCTGGCCGCCCGGTGCCCAACCGCCGCGGATCCTCGACCGCGGCACCGTCATCATCGGCGCGCCCGGGGCGGCAACGGGTCTCGGCGCCCTGATGGGCGCGCGGATCGTGGTGCCGCCCGGCGCGACCGGGCGGCCTCGGAGCGACCTGGCCGGCAAACGCCGGGCGACGATCGACGCGATTCGCGGTGGGGCGACGCGTGTCGTCGTGCATGTCGGCGGCGCCGACGCCGCCGCCCACGATCGCGACCGGTCAGCGAAGATCGCCGTCCTCGAAGCCGCCGATCGGACCCTGATCGGGCCGCTGGCCGATGAGATCGGCCGTCTGACGGTGTGCGCCGACCACGGCTGCGACCCAGCCACCGGCCGGCACCTCGGTGGCCTCGTCCCGATGGTTCGCTGGAGCGCGGCGTGATCCCGCGGGTCGTGGTCGCCGGCACCTCGTCGGGGGCGGGCAAGACGACCGTCGCCTCCGGGCTGATCGGTGCGCTCCGGGCCCGCGGTGAAGTCGCTCAGGGGTTCAAGGTCGGGCCCGACTACATCGACCCGAGCTACCACGCGCTCGCTGCGGGCCGGCCGGGCCGCAACCTCGACGCATTCCTGAGCGGCCCCGAGCTGATCGCCCCGCTCTTCCGGCATGGCACCGCCGGCGCCGACATCGCCGTGATCGAGGGCGTGATGGGGCTGTTCGACGGAGCCTCCGGCCGGGGCGAGCTCGCCTCGACCGCGCATGTGGCCAAGCTCCTGCACGCACCCGTCGTGCTCGTCGTTGACGGGTCGGCGATGGCGCGCTCAGCGGCTGCGGTCGTCCACGGGTTTGCGACGTTCGATCCCGAGTTGTCCGTCGCCGGGGTGATCTTCAACCGCGTCGGGTCGGACGCGCACGAGGCGCTGTTGCGCGAGGCCGTCGAGCCGCTCGAGGTCCCCGTGCTCGGGGCGCTGCGCCGCGATGACCGGATCATCGCGCCGGAGCGCCACCTCGGACTCGTCCCGACCGCCGAGCGCGAGCTGCGTGCGGGCGAGGCGCTCGCGACGCTCGCCGAGGCGATCGAGCGGTCGGTCGACCTCGAGGCGGTCGGGCGGCTGGCGCGAGCCGCGCCGGAGCTCCCGGGACCGGCCTGGAGCCCGGCGCCGTCGGACGAGCCCACACCCGCCCGGATCGCGATCGCCCGGGGTCCGGCGTTCTCGTTTCACTACGCGGAGAACCTGGAGCTGCTCACCGCGGCCGGCGCCGAGCTGCTGCCGTTCGACCCGACCGTCGATGAGAGGCTGCCCGATAGCGCGGGCGGCCTGATCCTGGCCGGCGGCTTCCCCGAGGTGTTCGGCCCCGAGCTCGCCGCCAACGCTTCCCTGCGCGCCGAGGTGCGCGCGGTGGCGGCGCGCGGCCGGCCGGTGCTCGCCGAGTGCGGCGGGCTGCTCTACCTGCTCGACGAGCTTGACGGCCACCCGATGTGCGGCGTCGTCGCCGGCCGCGGCGAGATGGCGGGACGGCTGACGCTCGGCTACCGGGAGGCACGGGCGGCAACGGCGACGCCGTGGATGGCGGACGGTGACGCGATTCGCGGCCACGAGTTCCACTACTCCTCGGTGACCGCCGGCGGCGCGCCCGCCTGGGAGCTGTCTGCACGCGGGACGACGCGGGCGGAGGGGATCGTCGCCGGGGCGGTTCAGGCGAGCTACCTCCACGTTCACTGGGCCGCCTTTCCGGAGGTCGCGGCGCGGTTCGCAAGGGTGGCGGCAGCGTGAGCTTGACGCTGGTCCTCGGAGGCACCCGATCCGGGAAGAGCGCCCACGCCGAGCGGCTGGCGGTCGCGGCCGGCGGTCCCGTGCGGTATGTCGCCACCGCCGATCCGGGCGACGGCTCGATGGACGAGCGGATCCGCGCCCACGTCGCCCGGCGCCCGGCGGGGTGGGAGACGGTGGTCGCCGCTGGCGATCTGGCGGCGACCGTCGCGGGAACGACGCTGATCGACGGTCTCGGGACGTGGATCGGGGGGGTGCTCCACCGTGGTGAGGGTGATGTCGCGGTCGAGATCGAACGGCTGATCGACGCCGCGCGCCAGGCCGCGGTGATCGTCGTCGCGGAGGAGGCCGGCCAGGGGATGCTCCCGCTCGACGCCCTGTCGCGTCGCTGGCTCGACCTGCTCGGGGAGTCGGTCCAGCGTCTGTCGGACGCCGCCGAACGCGTGGACTACGTCGTCGCCGGGCGGTCGATTGCGTTGAGCGGCCCGCCCGTCGATGTGGCCGACCTCCGCCGCCACGGCGACCGGGACGTCCGCCCGGGTGACGCCGACCACGCCGTCACCGTGCTCGCCGGCGGCCCGCCCGAGTGGCTGCGGGCGGCGCTCGATGTCGCGCTCGACCGCTACCCGGACGACACCGAGGCCCGCACGGCCACCGCGATGCGCCACGGCCGCAGACCCGACGAGGTCGTGGTCACCAACGGCGCCGCCGAGGCGCTGTGGCTGCTCGGTCCGGCGCTGCGGCCATCGCTGGCGGCGTGCGTGCACCCTGGGTTCACCGAGGCCGAGGCCGGCCTGCGTGCTCATCGGGTTCCCGTGATCCGGGTCCAGCGGGACCCGGATGAGGGGTTTGCGCTTAACCCGACTGCCGTGCCGGACGCCGCCGACCTCGTCGTGCTCGGCAACCCCGGGTTCGGCCTCGACCCCGCGCACGCCGTGCTCGCACTGCGCCGCCCCGGGCGCGTCATTGTCGTCGACGAGGCGTTCATGGAGATGGTGCCGGGCGAGGCCGGTTCGCTGGCGGGCGAGTCGCTCCCCGACGTGATCGTGGTGCGCAGCCTCACCAAGGTGCTGTCGGTGCCGGGGCTGCGGGTCGGGTACGCGTTGGCTTCGGCCGAGATGGCGCGACGGTTCGAGGCGGTCCGGCCGCCGTGGTCGGCGAACGTGCTGGCGCTGGCGACGCTCACCGCCGCCGTGGCGCACACGGCCGATCTGGCGGCGCTTGCCGAGCGCGTGGGCCGCGAGCGCGAAGATCTGTGCGAGCGGCTGGCCGGCATCGACAGTCTGCGCGTGTGGCCATCGCCGGCGAACTACGTGCTGGTCGAGGTGAGCGACGGCCCGGCAGTCGTCGCCGCGCTGCGCGAGCAGGGCAGGATCGT
>JAFAYV010000052.1 GCA_019240115.1 Solirubrobacterales bacterium
CTCGGGAGTGATGAACTGCGCCGCCATCGTCAGATCGCCCTCGTTCTCCCGATCAGGATCGTCGCAGACGACCACCATCCGGCCCTGCCGAATGTCCTCCAGCGCCTCCTCGATCGTCGCAAACGACGGCCGCGTGGAACTCATCGCGCCCCCGCCAACAATCGCTCGACGTACTTCGCCAACACATCGACCTCCAGATTGACCCGCGTGCCGGGCGTCGCTCGGCCGAGGTTCGTCCGCGCGAGCGTCTCGGGGATGACCGAGACGGTAAACCATGCCTCGCCGCACTCCGCCACCGTCAGCGAGACGCCGTCGACCGCGATCGAGCCCTTGACCACGACGTAGCGCATCAGCTTCGCCGGCGCTTTGATCGCCACCCGACGCGCGAACCCGTCGTCGACGACGTCGGTCAGCGTCCCGACGCCGTCGACGTGGCCCTGGACGACGTGGCCGCCGAGCCGGTCGGCGGCTCGCAACGGCAGCTCGAGGTTGACCGCGCCGCCGGCCTGCACCTCGCGCAGCGAGCTGGCGCGCAGCGTCTCGTTCATGACCTCGGCCGCGAAGCCCGCGGTGCCGACACGCGTGGCGGTCAGGCAGACGCCGTTGACCGCGATCGAGTCGCCGACCGCCAACTCGTCGGCGAGAGCCGAGTCGACCGCGAGCCGCACGCCGTCGGCGGTTGCCGCCACCTCGCGGATCTCACCGAGGCTCTGGATCAGCCCGGTGAACATGCCTCCACCGCGCCCCTACCACTCCCGCAGCCGGGCGGACACGAGCAGGTCGGAGTCGATCCGCTCGCAGTCGAGGGTCAGCGTGCGCACCGCGGCGGCGATCGCGTCCGCGCCCTCGCCCTCGAGCGGGTCGCGAGCGGCTCGTCCGCCGAGGATGACCGGCGCCAGGAACAGCCGGATCTCGTCGATCTCCTCCGCGTCGAGGAAGGCGCCGGCGAGTCGGGGCCCGCCCTCGAGGAGGATCGAGGCAATCCCGTGGTCGGCGAGCTGGTGCAGCGCGGAGACGACCCGCGCCGGCTCGTGCTCGCCGGTGGCGACGATGACGTCGACGCCGTGGATCTCGAGCGCGTCGGTCGCGGCGCGCGGCGCGGCCCGGGAGACGACGACGCTGAGCGGCATCTCGCGCGCATCGCGCACGAGCCGCGACTGCAGCGGGAGGCGCCCCAGCGAGTCGAACACGACCCGCCGCGGCTGGCGCGTCGGGTGGACGAGGGGGGCGGGATCCGGATCGCGGGCGGTCAGCTGCGGGTCGTCGGCGAGCGCGGTGCCGATGCCGACGGCCACCGCATCGCACTCGGCGCGCCAGCGATGGACCCGGCGGCGGCTGGACTCGCTCGAGATCCACTTGGAGTCGCCACTCCGGGTCGCCACCTTGCCGTCGAGGCTCATCGCCGACTTGAACAGCACCCACGGACGGCCGGTGCGTGCGCGCTTGCGAAACGGCTGGTTGAGCAGGCGGGCGCGGTCCGCCAGATCACCGTCGACGAGCACGATCTCGATCCCGTCGTCGCGCAGGATCCCGAGGCCCCGACCGCTGGCGTGCGCCGACGGGTCGTCGGAGGCGACGACCACCCGGGGGATGCCGGCCGCGCGGATCGCCTCGGTGCACGGGGGCGTGCGACCGTGATGGCAGCACGGTTCGAGCGAGACGTAGAGGGTCGCTTCCGCGAGCGCGTGGTCGCCGGCGGCGCGGATCGCCGCGACCTCGGCATGAGGCCCTCCGAGCTCGGCGTGGAAGCCCTCCCCGAGCACGCGGGGGCCGTCGGCGAGCACCGCTCCGACCATCGGGTTGGGGCTGACCCGGCCGCGCCCCTGCTCGGCGATCTCGATGGCCCGGGCGACGTGGTGGCGATCGATGTCGGTAGGGGCAATCATCGTCATGTGCAGGATATTGCCCGTCCGCCGTCCTCGCCGGACGCCGAGATCAGCGGCTCGCGCAGCGTCCGCTGGTCAGCCGATAGACGCTCATCTCGGGCCCGGGACGCGCGTAGTGGCCCGGGTAGTAATCGATCGACCAGTCGAAGTTGAACGGGACCGCCCGGGAGCGGGCGGCGAACGGGGTCACCGAGTACTCGAGCCGAGCGTGATCGGCCAGCTGGGCGTAGTAGCCGATCGCGGCGGGCGCGATCCCCGGCTGCGCGAACGATCGCCCGGCCTGCAGCGAGCCGACCACGACCCAGCAGACGTCCGCCCTGGCGTACTCGTCGAGCAGCTCGGGACGCAGGGTGCGCTCGTACTGGTCGACCGGGACCAACCGGTGCTCGCCGGCGGGCAGCGGTCGGCCGTCGGCATCGACGTTGGTGACCGCGGTGTTCCAGGTGCGCCAGCGCGCGCCCGTCGACGTCGCGGGGTTCGCGCGCCCGATGTCCTGCGCCCAGTCCTCGGAGACGACCGGCTCGACGACGATCTTGGCGCCGGCGGGCACGTGGTCGACCATCCAGGCCCGCGTCAGGTTGCGGGTGTCGGCGCGCGAGAGGATGACGTCGGAGTGCACCGCCGCGGCGACGCTCTGGCCCAGGACGATGACCGCCGCCGCCGCCACCGCGATCCCGACCGGGACCCGACGGCGGACGATCAGCCAGTGGACGACCTCGACGATCGCATAGCCGGCGAGCAGCGAGACGATCTCGAACACCGGCAGCAGCCAGCGCGCGAAGAACCGCTGCTGGTCGCCCATGAAGATGATGAACGCGATCGGTGCCGGGAGCAAGACGGCGGCGAGCGCCAGCCATCGCCGGACGAGCAGCAGCCCCGCCCCGCCCGCGGCGGCGATCGCCGGCACCCAGCCCAGCCCCCAGGTCAGCGTCCACAGGTAGTACGCGGTGCCGCTGGTGGTCGTCGTCCCGAGCTTGATCGGGTCCGCGCCACCGGCCAGGGACTGCTGGAGCGTCACGCCCGCGTGGAACGCCGAGTAGTCGAGCACCGAGTACGGGTTGGCGGCGACGAAGGCCAGCAGCGCGCAGGCGACGGCGCCGAGCACCCGGCGCACCGACTGCAGCGGGGTGCCCGAGACCGCATCGCCGGCGAAGGCTCCGAGCAGGCAGACGATCGTGATCCCGCCGGTGTACTTCGTGGCGGCGCCGAGCCCGATCCCGACGCCGGCGATCGCGTAGTCTCGCCACGACCCGTTGCGCACGATGCCGGCGACCCCGTAGAGCGCGAGGGCGACGGGCGCGAGCGTCGGGACGTCGTTGAGCGCGAGGTGGCTGTAGAAGATCGGCAGGAAGGCGAGGCCGAAGATCGCCGCGGCGACGAGCCCGGCGGTGCGCCCGAACAGCCGTCGGCCGGCGAGATAGGTCAGCCACACCGCCATGGTCCCCAGGACCGCCGCGACAACTCGGGCGACGACGAAGACCGTGGTCGGGTCGCTGACGAACAGGCGCCGGGTCGCGTCGGCCGAGCCGAACCACAGCTCGAAGACGATGTGCAGCAGATACGAGTAGGCGGGCGGGTTGAGAAAGTACTGCGGGTTGTAGTCGTGGCCGAAGTAGGCGATCGCCCGCGGGACGAAGTGGGTGGCCTCGTCGCTGTTGTAGCTGTAGGGCAGGCCCTGCTTGATCCCCCACAGGCGCAGCGCGAGCGTGATCGCCAGCAGCGCGACGAGCACGACGCGGTGCCGCCGCGCGGCGGTGACGAGCCCGGCGCCCGGCATGGCCGGGGCCCTCGTCCGGCGGCGCGACGGACGGGCCGGGCGCGTCGAGGGATCCGCCGGCGCGGCTACGGTTGACGGGGGCGTATCCATGTCGGTCATCGAGTATCCCGCTACCGTTTGCGCCCACGCGCGTGCCCGGCGCCCCCGCCCCGCGCGTCGCCGCGCCGCAGCGCGGTCGCAACCACGGCCTGCCCGATGAAGCTCATCATCCAGATCCCCTGTTTCAACGAGCAGGACCAGCTGCCGGGAACGCTGGCGCGGCTGCCCCGCGCGATCGAGGGCTTTGAGACGGTGGAGTGGCTGATCGTCGACGATGGCTCCAGCGACGCCACGGTGCAGACCGCGCGGGCGCACGGCGTCGACCACGTCGTGCGCCTGACCAACCACAAGGGCCTGGCCGCGGCCTTCCAGGCCGGCCTCGACGCGGGACTCAAGCTCGGCGCCGACGTCATCGTCAACACCGACGCCGACAACCAGTACGAGGGCTCCGACATCCCCAAGCTCGTCGCCCCGATCCTCCGCGGCGAAGCCGACATGGTGGTCGGCGACCGCCGCGTCGACTCCAACGAGAACTTCTCGCGCGCCAAGCGGCGCCTGCAGCGTGTCGGCTCCTGGGTCGTGCGCCAGGCCTCCTCGACCGAGATCCCCGACACGACCTCGGGCTTTCGCGCCTACAACCGCGAGGCCGCGCTGCAGATGCAGGCGGTGTCGAAGTTCACCTATACGCTGGAGACGATCATCCAGGCCGGCAAGCTGCTCGTCGCCGTCGATCATGTCCCGATCCGGACGAACGCCAAGACCCGCGAGTCGCGCCTGTTCCCGTCGATGTGGGCCTACATCCGGCGCAACGCCCTGTCGATCTTCCGCATCTACTCCCAGTACGAGCCGCTGCGCGTGTTCTGGGGCGGCGCGGTCATCATGGGGCTGCTCGCGCTCGCGGTGTTCGTCCGCTTTCTCGTGTTCTTCATCGCCAGCCCGCACGACGCCGCCCGCGGCCACATCCAGTCGCTGATCGCCGGCGCGGTGCTGTTCAACGCCGCCATGCTCCTCGGCGCGCTCGGCGTGATCGGCGACCTGCTCGCCGCGCAGCGGACGCTGTCGCAGCGGACCTTCGAGCGGGTCAGGCGGATCGAGCTTCAGCTCGGGATCGAGCCTTCGCACTACGAGCCCGGCGCCGCCCGGGACGACGACGCCGCGGGCCGCGACGACCGCGAGGCGCTCGAGGTATGACCGCCGCCGGGATCCCGACGGGGAACACGTTCGACAAGTACGGATCCGCGAACCCGGTCGTGCGCCGGCTGATGACCGGCTTTCAGCGCGCGCTCGACGAGCTGCTCGGCGCCGCCGCGCCGGAGTCGGTGCTCGATGTCGGCTGCGGCGAGGGCGTGCTGACCGCTCAGTGGGCGCAGCGCCTGGCCCCGGGCCGGATCGTCGGCGTCGATCTCGATGATCGAAAGCTCGCGGGCGAGTGGGCGCAGCGCGGCGAGGCCGCGAACCTCGAGTTCCGGGTGATGTCGGTCGACGCCCTGCAGTTCGACGATCGCGAGTTCGACCTCGTGGCGGCGACCGAGGTGCTCGAGCACGTCGACGACCCCGGACGCGCGGTCGCGGAGATGGCGCGGGTGGCGCGGCGCTGGCTGCTCGTCTCGGTGCCCCGCGAGCCCCTGTGGCGGGCGCTCAACCTCGCGCGCGGCGCCTACGTCCGCGAGCTCGGCAACACCCCGGGGCACCTGCACCACTGGAGCCGTCGCGGCTTCCAGGAGCTGCTGGGGCGCCACGGCGACGTCGTGCGAGCGCGCTCTCCGTTCCCGTGGACGATGCTGCTCGTGCGGGTGGGCGACGGGTGAGCCGATGAGCACCGCGCCGGTCGCGCCCCCCGAACCGGGGTCGCAGCCGCCGCCGGAGAAGACCCCGTCGTTCGGCTCCGGGGCGCGGGTGCTCTCGGTCGGGATCGCCTCCACCGGCATCTTCACCTTCGCCTATCTGGCCACCTCGAGCCACGTCCTGAGCCGGCGCGACTACGGGCTCATCTCGCTCTGCTGGGCGATCATGTTCGTGATCCTGTCGGTGATCTACCGGCCGATCGAGCAGCTGCTCTCGCGCACGATCGCCGACCGGCGCGCACGCGGCCTGCACGGTCATCCGCTTCGGGTGCCGGCGTCGATCCAGCTCGGCTTCGCGGCCCTGTTCGTCGCCGTCGCCGTGCTCGAGCGTCACGCGATCCGGTACGGGATGTTCGGCGGCTCGGCGGCGCTGTACTGGATCCTCGTCGTCGGGGTCATCGCCTACGCCGGCAGCTACTTCGCCCGCGGCTGGCTCGCCGGGCACCAGTACTTCGCGCTCTACGGCGGGCTCGTGTTCCTCGAGTCCACCTCACGGTTCCTGTTCCCGCTCGCGGTGGCGATCGGGATCGGCTCGGGCCTCGGCACCGTCGGGCTGGGGATGGCGGTGGCGCCGTTCGCCTCCCTGTCGGTGATGCCGTTCGCGATCGCGCGGATCCGGCGCGCGCTGCCCTCGGCGACGAGCGAGATCCCGGTCGTCGACGCCGCCGCCGAGGGGCCGGCGCACGCCCAGCTCGAGCAGGCCAGCGCCGACCTGTCGCTGCGCCACGGCACCGGCTTCGCGGTCTCGGTGGTCGGGATCATGCTCTCCGAGCAGGCGCTGATGAACGCCGGCGTGCTGATCGTCGCCGCTCGCGCCGGCGCCCACGATCTCAACAGCGGCCTGACCGGATTCGTGTTCAACGTGATGCTGATCGTCCGGGCGCCCCTCCAGCTCTTCCAGGCGATCCAGACGTCGATCCTCCCCCACCTCGCCGGGCTGCAGGCGCGCGAGAGCGCCGCCGAGTTCCGCCGCGCGATCCGGACAACGGTGCTCGTCATCGCCGGCTTCGGGCTCGCCGTCGCGCTCGGCCTGCTGGCGATCGGGCCGCCGGTGATGGCTCTCCTGCTCGGTGACAAGGGCTTTGATTACGGCCGTGTCGGGCTGGCCCTCGTCGGCCTCGGGATGGGCCTGCATCTCGTGTGCGGGACGCTGAACCAGGCGGCGCTCGCGCGGGGCCGGGCGCCCGCGGCGGCGGCGGCGTGGCTGCTCGCCGCGACGCTGTTCGTCGCCTTCCAGATCGCCGGGGTGATCGCCTCGGAGGTCACGCGCGTCGAGGTGGGCTACTTCGGGGCGACCGCCGTGCTCTGCGCGATGCTCGTCGGGGTCTACCGGCGAGGCGGGGCGACGGCACCGGCGGTGGCGGCGGCCTCCGGCCCGGCCTGAGCCAGCCGCTCGTCCCGCCCGGGACGACCGAGCACAGACAATTCGGACGATGTCCGTCCATAGTGTCCGTCCATATGGCCTGAGCAAGGGCTCAGGAGGTAGGTGATTCGTCTCCAGAGCCCTTCAAGCTCCCGATCCCCAGCGAACCGTCGCCCGATGCAGGCGTATCCTCCTCGGCGCTGGGTATCGCGGCGGCCGCTGGGGCGGGCGGGTCGTCGAGGAAGTCGTTCGTGGGAACGAAGAAGAGATTGCCGGTGACCGCGGTGGAGAAGTCGAGGATCCGGTCGTAGATGCCCGGCGGCTTGCCGATGAACATGTTCTCGAGCATCTGCTCGATCACCTCCGGGGTGCGGACGTAGCCGATGAAGTAGGTGCCGAACTCCTGCGCGCCGACGCGGCCGAACGGCATGTTGAAACGCATGATCTGGTGCTGGTCGCCGTTCTCGTCGACGATTGTGTTCAGCGTGAGGTGCGCGTTCGCGGCTTTCTCGGCGTCGGGGAACTCGACGTCGTTGAGCTTCGTCCGGCCGAAGGCTCGCTCCTGCTCCTCGACGGTCAGGCCGTTCCAGCCCGCGAGATCGTGGAGATACTTCTGGGGGACGACGTAGCTGCCGCCGGCGAACTCGGGGTCCTCGTCGCCGATCAGCACCTGGGCGGGCGCCGCCGGCCAGTCGGGGTTCTCGGTGCCGTCGACGAACCCGAGCAGGTCGCGCTCGTCGAACGACCTGAAGCCGTGCACCTCGTCGACAACCCGCGCGTACGGATCGAGTCGATCGGTGAGCAGTTGCGCGAGCTCGAAGCACAGGTCGAGGCGATCGGCCCGGAGGTGGAAGAACAGGTCGCCGGGCGTTGCGGGCGCGTGGTGCCGGGAGCCGTTCAGCTCGCGAAACGGGTGAAGTCCGGCCGGGCGCGGCCGGCCGAACAGCCGATCCCATACCGCGGCGCCGACGCCGACCACACAGGTCAGTCCGGCCTCCGGGATCCGGAACCCCACCGAGCGCCTGAGTCCGTTGATTGCCGACAGCACGTCGCGGACATCATCCTCGGCCCCGTCATGAATGGTGAGCGTGAGGAACATCGCCGCCGACGTAGTCGGGGTCAGAATCGCCTGCGGCTCGGCGGCCGCCATCATGCCTCCATGTTCGGGAGCGCGCCAACCCTAGCGCTCCCTGGTGCCGCGGGAAGGATCCGCGTGCTCGGTCGCGCCCTGATCCGGCGGCCGTGGCGGGTACCCGCGTAGCGCGCCCCCACCAGCAGGCCGAGCGCAATCCTCAACGTATCGGTACGTGGCGGTGGCGGCGGCGGCGGTGGCGGTGGCGGTGGCCTAAGCCGCGCCCGCGGCCGACGCGATGCTGCGATAGGTGCCCGCCGGGTCGTCGGACCCGAACACCGCGGAACCGGTCACGAGCATGTTCGCGCCCGCCTGCACGATCGGTCCGGCGGTCTCGTCGTGGATGCCCCCGTCGACCTCGAGGCCGACGTGATCGGGCAGCAGCGCGCGGAGCCGGGCAACCTTGGCGAACGAGTGCGGGATGAACGACTGGGCTCCCCAGCCGGGGTTGACCGTCATGCACAGGGCCATGTCGAGCGCGCCGTCGGCGACGTCGGCGAGGGCCTCGATCGGCGTCGCGGGGCAGAGCGCCGCCGAGGCGGCGCAGCCGGCGTCGCGGATCGCCGCCAGCGCGTAGTGGACGTGCGGAGTCGCCTCGACGTGGATCGTGATCGAGTCGGCGCCCGCGCCGGCGATGTCGGCGATGTGGCGTTCGGGACGGTCGACCATCATGTGGACGTCGATGATCGCGCCGGCGTCGTGGACGACATCGGCGAGCGCGGAGACGACGACCGCCCCAAAGGTGATCGGCGGCACGAAGTGGCCGTCCATGACGTCGACGTGGATGACCCGCGCGCCCGCGTCGAGCACCTCCTGGACGTGCGAGCCGAGCCGCGCGAAGTCCGCGGACAGGATCGAGGGCGCGACGCGCCGCTGCGTCAGCGAGACCGTCCCGGGGCCCTCCGCCATCAGGCCGCCGTGACGAGGCTCACACGGCCACCAGCATGCTGCCCCGGCAGTGGTTGCACTCGACGATCGCGGTGCTCGACATCCGCACGATCGTGGAGTGCTCCCCGCAGTCCGGGCACACCGAGACGAGCTCGTAGCGCTGCAGGCAGTAGACGCAGCGATAGCGGCCCGGCACCGCGGTCGGCCGCAGCCACGGCTCCCCGCAGCCGGGGCACTCCGGACCGAGCTTGACCGCAGACTCGCTCATGCTCTCCGGAGGTTAACGCGCGTCCCGCCGGACTCCCGCCCGCCGGCCGCGCGCGCGGCTCACCGGCGCCTCAGCCGGGCGATGAAGAAGCCGTCGGTGCCGTCGACGTCGGGGCGCGTCTGCACCGGCTCGCCGTCGAGCGCGAGGTCCTCGCGCGCGGCGAGCAGGCCGTCGATCACCCCCCGAGACTCGGCGCGAGAGATCGTGCACACCGAGTAGACGAGCACCCCGCCGGGCCGGGTCGCCTCCGCCCCGGCGGCGAGGATGCGCGCCTGCAGCCTCGCCACCTCGGCGATCCGCTCCGGGCTCGCGCGCCAGCGCAGGTCGGGGCGCGACTGCAGGGTTCCCAGTCCGCTGCACGGCGGGTCGACGAGCACGCGATCGAACTCGCGCTCCCGGTCCCCGCCCAGCGCCGCGGCGTCGCCCTCCACCACCCGGGCGCACCCGACCTGCATCCGCGCCAGCGTCCGCCGCAGCGCCCGCGCCCGTCCGGGATGCCGCTCGACCGCGACGAGCTCCCCGGTATCGCGCATCAGCGCCGCCAGATGGGTCGTCTTGGCCCCGGGCGCCGCGCACAGGTCGAGGACCCGCTCGCCGCCCGCAGGCGCGAGCATCCGGGCGGCGAGCATCGAGCCGCGCGACTGGGGCATGAGCGCCCCGCGCTCCCACAGCGGCGAGCCGTGCGCGTCGAGAGGACCGTCGATCACGATCCCCTCGTCGATCCCCGGCACGGCCCGCGCGCCGGGCCCGAGCTCGGCGAGCACCGCCGCCGGGTCGGCGAGCAGCGTGTTGACCCGCAGCGCGGACTCGGCCGGGCGGTTGATCGCGGCGAGCAGCGCGCGGGCGGCGGGCGGCCCGAGCTCGGCGAACCACAGCCGCGCGAGCCACTCGGGCACCGAGTGCAGGACCGCGGCGCCCGCGGGGGTGGCGTCGCTGCACTCGGCGAGCCGGACGGCGCCCTGGCGGGTCGCCCGGCGCAGGACCGCGTTGACGAGCCCCGCGCCCCGCGGCGCATCGCGCTTGGCCAGCGTCACCGACTCGTGCACGGCAGCGTGCGCGGCCACCCCGTCGAGCAGCAGCAGCTGCGCGAGCCCGAGGCGCAGCGCCGCCAGCAGCGGCGCGTCCAGGCGCTCGGCCGGGCGCCCGGCGAGCGCGCCGAGGACGTAGTCGAGCGTCGCTGCGCGCTGGATCGTCGTGTAGGCGAGCGCCATCGCGAACGCGCGCTCGCGACCGGTCAGTCCGGCGGCCTCGCCGTGGAAGGCACGGTCGGCGTAGGCGCCCTGCTCGAACACCCGCCGGACGACCGCGTAGGCGCAGGCGCGCGCGGGCGCGACGTCGGCGGCGGCGACCGCCATCAGCCGCGCCACCCGCGCAGGTAGGCGTCGCCGGCCATCGGCCGCCGTCCCGCGGGCTGCACGACGGTCAGCGCCAGCGCCCCGGGCGAGGCGCCGAGCACCGGCACCCGCCCGGTCAGCGACAGCTCGCCGGGGGCGGGGTCGCCGTCGGCGGGCTCGCGCGCGACCGCCTCCAGGACGCCGAGCCGTTCGCCGCCCGGGAGCGCGACCGCGGCGCCGATGTGGGGCGCGAGCGCGCGCACGAGGCGGCCGAGAGCCGCCGCCGAGCCCGACCCGTTGAGCAGCCGGTCCTCGGGCGTGATCTTCTCAGCGTAGGTGACCGCCGACTCGTCCTGCGCGGCGAACCGCAGCTCGCCGGCGGCCATCGCGTCGAGCGCCTGCACGAGCAGCTCTCCGCCGAGGCCCTGCAGGCGCCCGGCGAGCGTCCCGTACGTGTCGTCGGGCGCGATGGGCTCGGCGCGCGTCAGGCACGTCGGACCGGCGTCGAGCGCGGCGACGAGGCGCATGATCGAGACCCCCGTGTGCGCGTCGCCGGCCATGATCGCCCGCTCCACCGGCGCCGCTCCGCGCCATCGCGGCAGCAGCGAGGGATGGACGTTGAGGATCTCGTGGTCGGTCAGCAGCGGTTCGCGGATGAGCGCCCCGAAGGCGCACACGCACAGCACCTCCGGGCGCGCGGCGGCGATGCCGTGGCGCGCCTGGTCCTCGTTGACCGACGCGGGCTGGGTGAGCTCGAGCCCGAGGTCGCGGGCCGCCCGAGCGACCGGCGGGGACGCGAGCCGGCGGCCGCGGCCGCGGGGGCGATCGGGCCGGGTGATGACGAGTCGCGGACGATGGGGCGAGTCCGCGAGCGCGCGCAGGACCGCCGCGGCGAACTCGGAGGTGCCGAGGTAGACGGTCCGCATGCCGGGGTGAGACGCCGGCTACAGGTCGCGGACGAGCACCGGTACCGCCGACGCGGACACTACGCGGGCAGCGCCTCGCGCAGCGCCTTCATCGCCTCGCGGCGCTGGGAGCGCGAGACGCGGTCGAGCACGAGCACCCCGTCGAGGTGATCGATCTCGTGCTGGATCACGCGCGCCTCGAGGCCCGAGGCCTCGACCGTGATCGGCTCGCCGTGCTCGTCGTGGGCGCGGACGCGGACGTGGATCGGGCGCTCAACATCGACGTGCACGCTGGGCAGGCTCAGGCACCCCTCCTCGGCCGTCTCGAGCCCGGAACCCGACCACTCGATCTCGGGGTTGACGAGCGCCGATACGGGCGACTGCTGATGGACCCGATAGACGAGCACGCGGTGCAGGATCCCGACCTGGGTGGCCGCGAGCCCGACGCCGATCGCGTCGATCATGACCGCGCCCATCCGCCGGACCTCGTCGCGCAGCGTGTCGTCGAAGCGGTCGACGGGACGCGCCCGGGTGCGCAGCACCGGATCGCCGAACTTGCGCACGTGCGCGAGCGCGGCCTGGCGGCGCGCCGCCGCCTCGGGGTCGAGCTCCTCCTCGTCGGAGGCCTGCACCTCGAGCTCCTCATCGTCGACGAGCGGCTCGGCGGTATCGGTGGGGTTCTCGGACACCTCCGCGAGTTTAGTGGCGGGTGCCTGGGACCCCGGGGGGTCACTGGGGACCCGGGGTCACGGGGGACCGGGGGTCACTGGGGACCGGGCGGGTCCCTGGACCGGGCGGGGTCGCTTGGACCGGGCGGGTCACCGGGGATCGACGTCGACGCTGACGCTCGCGCCGCGTCGTGCGGCCCCGGGCGCGATGCGGTCGACGGCGTGGCCGACGGCGTCGATCGCGGCCTGGCGAGCGGTCGCCTTGAGCACGAGCTGATGGCGGGCGCGGCCGCGGAGGGCGAACAGCGGCGCCGGCCCGAGGACGAGGGCGTCGGCGTCGGCGAGCTGCGCGGCGAGCGCCTCGGCGGTCTCGCGGGCCAGCGGCTCCTCGGCCGCCGAGCAGACGACCCGGATGAGCGACGCGAACGGCGGATAGGCGAGCGCCTCGCGGCGGATGAGCTCGTCGGCGACGAAGCCGTCGGCGTCGTGGCGGACCGCGTAGCGGATCGGTCGCGCCTCGGGGGCGAGCGTCTGCACGAGCACCCGGCTGGGCAGCGGTCCGCGGCCGGTGCGCCCCGCGAGCTGGGTGATGAGCGCGAACGTCCGCTCCTCGGCGCGGAAGTCGGGGAAGCGCAGCGTCTGGTCGGCGTCGAGCACGAGGCCGAGCGAGACGTCGGGGAAGTCGTGGCCCTTGGCGACCATCTGGGTGCCGACGAGCACCCCGGCTCCCGCGGCGCCGAACGCCTCGAGCGTGCGCGCGCGACCGGCGAGCGCCGAAGAGTCGGCGTCGAGACGGAAGATCGGGAACGGGTGGGCGGGATCGGATCCGAGCGCCTCGCGCAGCTCGTGCTCGATCCGCTCGGTGCCGGCGCCGTGGCGCGCCACCGACACCGACCCGCACGCGGGGCAGCGCTCGGGCACGCGCTCGCGGTGCCCGCAGTGGTGGCAGGCGACGAAATTGCTCGGGCCTGCGTTCGCGCCGGGCGCGCGCTCGGCATCCTGCCTCGCCGAATCGCGCGCCGCGCGAATCGTCCGGCTCTCGGCATCCAGCCTCGCGTGATCGGGCCGCTGGGTGGGCGGGACTCGAGTCATCCGGCTCCGGTGCAGGACGAGCGCGACCTCGCAGTCGGGGCACTCCCACACCCGCCCGCAGGCGCGGCAGGAGAGGAAGTTGCACCAGCCGCGGCGATTGAGCAGCAGGATGGCCTTGCCACTCGCGCGGCGCAGGTCGGCGAGCGCGAGCCGCGTCTCGGGATGCAGCGGCTGATGAAAGCCGCGCATGTCGAGCACCTGCACCGGCGGCAGGGGGCGATGGTCGATCCGCCGGTCGAGCCGCAGGCGGGGCATCGCCCGCACGCTCTCGGGACGCGGGGTCGCCGAGCCGGCGACGAGCAGCGCGCCGTGCTGGCGGGCGCGCCACCGGGCGACGTGACGGGCGTCGTAGCGCGGGTCGCCCTCGTGCTTGTAGGAGCTCTCGTGCTCTTCGTCGACGATGATCAGCCCCAGGTCGGCGAGCGGCGCGAACACCGCCGAGCGCGGACCCACGCACACGCGCGCCTCCCCGCCGCGCAGGCGCATCCACTCGTCGTGGCGCGCGCCGAGGCTCAGCGCCGAGTGCAGCACCGCGACCACGTCGCCGAACCGGGCCCGGAAGCGCCACAGCACCTGGGGCGTCAGCGCGATCTCGGGCACGAGCACGATCGCCGTGCGCCCGGCATCGAGCGCCGCCTGCACCGCTCCGAGGTAGACCTCGGTCTTGCCCGAGCCGGTGACCCCCTGCAGCAGGAACTCGGCGTGCCCGCCGCCCAGCGCGCCGGTCAGCGCGCGCAGCGCCACGTCCTGCTCGTCGGTCAACGGCGGCGGCGTCGCCGAGGCCGATCCGATCGCATGCCCGGCCGGACGCCGCGGGCGAGCCCGGCGCTGCAGCGACACGAGGCCCCGGCGCTCGAGTCGCCGCAGGGCGCCGGTCCCGAGCGTCGCCGCCTCGGCGGGTCCTCCCTCCGCCAGCCCGCCCAGCAGCGCGCGCTGGCCCGCGGTCAGCCGCGATCCGTCGCGCAGCGCCGCCTGCCCCGCGTCGGTCAGCTGCGCGACGAGCACCCGGCGCGCCCCCGTTCCGGCGGCGGCGCCCGGAGCGAGCATGAGCGACAGCGCCCGCGCCGGGGTCGAGCAGTACTCGCGCGCCATCCAGCCGGCGAGCGCCACCAGGTCGGACCCGACCCCGGCGCCGACCACCTGCTCGGGCTCGACGAGCCGGCCATCGTGCACCGTCGAGGTCTCGGCGAGCTCGACGACGACGCCGAGCGCCCGCTGCGCGCCGAAGGGCACCCGCAGCAGCGAGCCGACCGCCACCTCGCCGTGCTCCTCGGTCAGGCGGTAGTCGAACGGCCCGCGGACGGCGCGGGTCCGGGTCAGGGGCTGCACGCGGGCGATCACCTCGGCGAGGCTACTTATGGCCCCCGTCGGTGCGATCGCTGCAACGGCGGCGGCGGGGCGTCGGGGCGCGAACTTTCGCCGCCCGCGCGCGCCGCAGCTGCCAGGGGTGGTCAGCTTTCGCGTCGAGCACCGGCGTCACACTGACCACGTCGCGCTGCGGAGTCGCGACGTTCGCAGTCGCGGCTGCCGGCGCCGCGCACGAGTGCTCACCGCGGCTGCCCGCGTTCTCAGGGGGCGCGTCGCGCCGCCAGGGCACCAGCGAACACAAGGGCGGCCGCCGGCGACCACCCATGCGCCCCGCCGCCCCCCCAGCGCCCGCGCCCCAGACGTTCCGGGCCCCGAAAGGCGGCGGGATGGACGCGCTCCGATCGGCACAGCTTGTGTTCGCCGAGACCCCAGAGCGGCCCGAGCCCCCAGCGAACGCGCTGTGCCGAGCGGGGACGCGTCCAGCCCGTCCGAGCGGGATCGCGTCTCAGCCCGCCGCCCGGCAACGGCCACCCGCGGCCACCCCTTCGCCCGCCGGGGCGCGCGCGAAGCGTAGCCTGGACGCCGTGGATCTCGAGCCCGGCGAGGAGATCGTCTTCCGCGGCCATCCCTCGTGGAGGTCGCAGACCGGGCTCCATCTGCGGGCCGTGGCGCTCAGCCTGATCGCCGGCGTGGCGGTCGGGATCGCGACCCGGCTCGCCGACCACCGCGGGCAGCTCGGCTGGATCATCCTCGCGGTCGTCGTCGTGTTCGCCGGGATGGCGGGGATCGGCCGGCTGCGGCGGGTCCAGACCCGCTACTCGATCACCGACCGCCGCCTGGCGATCGAGACCGGGTTGCTGACGCGCGAGCTGCGTCAGACGCGCGTCGAGCGGATCCAGAACGTCAGCTCGCGCCAGTCGCTGGGCGAACGGATGCTCGGAATCGGCACCGTCGAGTTCGACACCGCCGCCGGGAGCGGCTTCGACTTCTCCTTTCACGGCGTCTCGGATCCCGGCGGGATCGTGCGCACGCTCGAACGGACGCTGCACGAGCGCCACCGCGGCGCCGTCACCGAGCCCTTCTCCGCGCTGTGAGGACCGCGGGGCTGATCAGGCGGCGCGCCGCGAGCGCGACCCCGTCGGCCGCCGCTCGGAGCGCTCGACGAAGTCGATGATCGCGGGCACCCCCTCGAGCCGGTAGCGCTCGCGCAGGCGGTTCTCGACGAAGTAGGCGTAGTCGCGCGTGACCCGCGCCCGGGAGTTGACCTGGATCGAGAAGCGCGGCGGGCGCTCGCCGGTCTGAGTCATGAACAGCAGCCGCAGGCGGTGGCCCGAGCGCGCGCCCCGGCCGGCGGCGCCGACCGGCGGCTGCCGCGCGGCGACGACCTCGGAGAGGAAGCGGTTCAGCTGCGGGGTCGGGATCCGGCCCCGCGAGCGGTCGGCGAGGGCGATCGCCTCGACGAGCAGCCGCTCGACGTGGCGGCCGGTCGCCGCCGAGGCGGTCAGCACCCGCGGGCGCAGGCGCAGCTTGGCGTGCGCGCGGGCGCGCTCGTGGTCGAGGTCGACGTCCTGGGCGAGATCCCACTTGTTCAGCACGAGCGCGGTGGCGCAGCCGCTCTTCATCGCCAGCTCGGCGATCCGCAGGTCCTGGGTCGTGATCCCGTCGGTCGCGTCGCAGACGACGAGGGCGACGTCGGCGCGCTGCGCCGCGCGCCGCGAGCGCAGCGCCGTGTAGTACTCGATCGACTCCCCCACCTTGGCCTGGCGGCGGATCCCGGCGGTGTCGACGAGGACGAGCTCGCGGCCCTGGAACTCGAGCGGGAGGTCGATCGCGTCGCGGGTGGTGCCGGCGACCGGCGAGACGATGACCCGCTCGGAGCCGGCGAAGCGGTTGACGAGCGAGGACTTGCCGACGTTGGGGCGGCCGATGAGCGCCATGCGGACCCCATCGTCGTCGCCCTCCTCGTCGGCGGCGTCGGGCGCGAGCGCGACCACGCGGTCGAGCAGATCGCCGGTGCCCAGGCCCTGCGCGGCCGAGACGGCGATCGGGTCGCCGAGCCCGAGCGCGTGGAACTCGGTGGCGAGCGGCAGGTCGCGCGCGGTGTCGACCTTGTTGGCGGCGACGAGCACCGGCAGCGGGGAGCGGCGCAGCAGGTCGGCCATCTCCTGATCGCCGGGGCGCAGACCGGCGCGCGCGTCGACGACGAGCACCGCCGCGTCGGCGTCGGCGAGGGCCGCCCGGGCCTGGTCCTGGATCTGGATCGCGAGCGCGGCGCGATCCTCGAGGTCGACGCCGCCGGTGTCGATCAGGGTGAGCGGCCGTCCGTTCCAGTCGGTGCGCAGCTCCTTGCGGTCGCGCGTGACCCCGGCGCGCTCGTGCACCACCGCCTCGCGGGACTCGGTCAGCCGGTTGACCAGCGAGGACTTGCCGACGTTCGGGTAGCCGACGATCGCGACCTTCATCGCGCTCTAGTATGCGTCAGCGGCGCGACTGGGCGAGGGCGACGATGCGGTCGACGACCGCGTCGAAGCCCAGCTGGGTGGTCTCGACGGTCACCGCGTCCGGCGCGGCGCGCAGCGGCGACGCCGCGCGGCCGGCGTCGCGCTCGTCGCGAATCACCTGCTCGGCGAGCACGATCGCCGGATCGACGCCGAGCTGCGCCGCGCGCCGCCGAGCCCGAGCCTCGGGGCTGGCGGTGAGAAAGACCTTGCACTCGGCGTCGGGGGCGACGACGGTGCCGATGTCGCGGCCTTCGGCAACCCAGTCGCCGTCGGCCATCAGCCGCCGCTGCTCGTCGACCAGGGCGGCCCGGACCCGCGGCCTGGCCGCCACCACCGACGCCAAGTCGGAGACCTCGGCGGCGCGGATCGCGGCGGTGACGTCCTCGCCGTCAAGGAGCACCCGCTCGCCGAGCGCGATGCGCACGCGCGGGGCGACCTCTTCGGGCGGCGCGCCGGCCCGCAGCGCGGCGAGCGCGACCGCGCGGTACATCGCGCCCGAGTCCAGGTAGGTGAACCCCAGGCGCCCCGCGACCGCCCGCGCCACGGTCGACTTGCCGGCGCCCGCCGGGCCGTCGATGGCGACGATCATCAGTGGTCGCTCCCGCGGACCACTAGTGGCTCAGCGCCCGCAGGTCGTCGGCGAAGCCGGGATAGGAGACCGCGGCCGCCTCCATCCCGATGACCTCGACGCCATCCTGCGAGGCCAGTCCCGCGACCGCGCCGAGCAGCGCGAGCCGGTGGTCGCCGTGGGCGTCGAGCCGTCCGCCCCGCAGACCGCCGGCGGCCCGGACGGCGAACCCGTCGGGCAGCGCCTCGATGTCGGCGCCGAGGCCGCGCAGGCCGTCGACGACGGTGGCGATCCGGTCGGACTCCTTGACGCGGAGCTCCGCGGCCCCGCGCACGACGGTCTCGCCCTCGGCGAAGCAGCCGAGCAGCGCCACCAGCGGCAGCTCGTCGATGGCCAGCGGCACCTCGTCGGCCCCGACCTCGGTCCCCGTCAGCGCCCCGTGGGCGACCTCGAGGTCGCAGATCGGCTCGGCCGCGGCGAACGTCCCGGGCGGCTCGAGCTCTCCCCCTACCCGGGCGCCCATGCGCCGCAGGATCTCAAGGAACCCCGAGCGCGTCCAGTTGACCCCGACGCCGGTCAGCGTCACCTCCGCGCCGGGGAGGAGCACCGCCGCGGTGATCAAGAACGCGGCGCTCGACAGGTCGGCGGGCACGACGATCCGATCGAGCGCCAGCTCGCCGGCGCGGCCCACGCTCGAGACCCAACCGCCGTCGCGGAGCCGGCGGCGCCCGACCGGCGCTCCGGCGGCGAGGAGCATCCGCTCGGTATGGTCGCGGGAGGCCACGGCCTCGCGGACCGTCGTGACGTCGGTGGCCAGCCCGGCGAGCAGCACGCACGACTTGACCTGCGCGGAGGCGACCGGCAGCTCGTAGTCGAGGCCGGCGAGCTGCGCCCCGAGGACGGTGAACGGCGGAAAGCGCCCCCCGCGAGCGTCGACGCGCGCGCCCATCGCCCGCAGCGGCAGCGCGATCCGGTCGACCGGCCGGCGGCGGATCGAGGCGTCGCCGTCGAGCGCGAACGACCGGCCCGCGACCGACGCCAGCCAGCCGGGAAGCAGGCGCATCAGGGTGCCGGCATTGCCGACGTCGAGCACCTCGTCGCAGCGGGGCCCGGCCGCTCCGACGCCGCGGATCACCAGCTCGCCGTCGCGCCCCTGCACCGAGGCACCGAGGCGCCGCATCGCCTGCAGTGTCGAGCGCGTGTCGGCGGCGTCGAGATACCCCGCGATCGCGACCGGCGCCTCGCACATCGCTCCCACGATCGCGGCGCGGTGCGAGATCGACTTGTCCGACGGCGGCGTGACGCGGCCGCGCAGACGGACCCGGTCCCGCCCACCTCCGAAGCGCACGCTCACGGTGACGCCACCGGGAAGCCGAGCCCGGCGATCAGCTCCTGCGCCCGCTGCGCCTCCGCCGACCCGGCGATCCACAGCGCGATCACGCCCTCGCGCATGTCGCTCGCCGGGTACAGGGCCATGTCGGCGATGTTCACGGCGACGCGCCCGAGCTCGAGCGCGAGCTCGGCGATGACTCCGGGCCGGTTGGGCACCGAGATCCGCAGCTCGAACAGCGCGCCGCCGACGAGCTCACGCTCGAGCAGACGCCGGCGATCGCTTGCCGCGTCGTCGTTCCAGGCGCTGACCGCGCCGGCGTCGGCGGCGAGCAGGCGCTCGCGCGCGTCGCGCAGCCGCTCGAGCACGCCGTCGATCTCGGCGATGATCGCCTCCCGGTTGTGCAGGTAGATGTCGGTCCAGATCGCGCTCGGCGCACCCGCCACCCGGGTGGCGTCGCGAAAGCTCGGCCCGGTGGCCGGCAACGGCTGCTCGCCGACGGTCAGTGTCGCGGCGGCCTGCGCGACGAGCACGTTGGCCAGCACGTGCGGCAGGTGCGAGACGGCAGCCAGGACCCGATCGTGCGTCGCGGGATCGATCGCCGACGGCCGGGCTCCGAGCGCGTGCAGCAGCCGGTGCAGCCGCTCGTACAGGACCCCGCTCGTCGCGGGGCGCGGGGTCAGGTACCAGGTGGCGCCCTCGAACAGATCGGCGCGCGCGTGCGCCACCCCCGCGGTCTCGGCGCCGGCGAGCGGATGGCCTCCCACGAACCGCGGGTCCTCGATCCCCGCGACGAGCGCCCGCTTGACCGACCCGACGTCGGAGACGACGCAGTCGACCGGCGCCGCGCGCAGGACCGCGCGGACGAGCTCGGGCAGCGCGCCGACGGGCGCGGCCACGAACACGGCCTCGGCGTCGCCGACCGCCTCCTCGACGGTCTCGGCCGCCCGGTCGATCGCTCCGCGCGCCGTCGCCTCGGCGAGCACCTGCGGGGTGTCGGCGCCGGTCACCATCGCGCCGGCCCGCGCGCGTGCGGCGAGCGCCACCGAGCCGCCGATCAAGCCCACCCCGATGACCGCCACCCGCATGCGGCGGGCGGTCAGCGAGCCTCGCGCCGGGCCCGGACGCCGGCGGCCAGCGCCTCGAGCACCTCGACCGTCGTCTCCCAGCCGATGCACCCGTCGGTGATCGACCGACCGTAGGTGAGCTTCTCCGGACGGTCGAGGTCCTGGCGTCCGTCGAGCAGGAACGACTCGAGCATCACGCCGACGATCGTGCGCTCCCCGCCGGCGAGCTGGTCGGCGACGGCGGCGGCCACGTCGGGCTGGCGCGCTGGGTCCTTGCCGCTGTTGTCGTGGCTGAGGTCGATCATCACCCGCTCGGGGAGGTCGGAGGCCCGCAGCAGCTCGACGGCGCGCGCGACCGAGGCCGCGTCGAAGTTCGGCGCATTGCGCCCGCCGCGCAGGATCACATGGCTGTCCTCGTTGCCGCGGGTGTAGAGGATCGCCGGGGTGCCGGTCTCGTCGATACCGGCGAAGGCGTGGGAGACGCCGGCGGCGCGCACGGCGTCGACGGCCACCTGGACGTTGCCGTCGGTGCGGTTCTTGAACCCGACGGGCATCGACAGCCCGGAGCCGAGCTGGCGGTGGATCTGGCTCTCGGTCGTCCGCGCCCCGATCGCGCCCCAGCAGACCGCGTCGGAGATGTACTGCGGGGTGATCGGATCGAGGAACTCGCAGCCGACCGGCAGCCCGAGCTCGAGCACCTCGAGCAGCAGGCGCCGGGCCATTCGCAGCCCGGTGTTGACGTCGGAGGAGCCGTCGAGGTGCGGGTCGTTGATCAGGCCCTTCCAGCCGAGGCTCGTCCGCGGCTTCTCGAAGTACACGCGCATCGCCAGGCACAGGTCCGCCCGCCGCCGATCGCGCTGCGCGGCGAGGCGCCCGGCGTACTCGCGGGTCGCCGCGACGTCGTGGACGCTGCACGGTCCGACGACGACGAGCAGGCGATCGTCGCGACCGTCGAGGATCGCCTCGACCTCGCCGCGGCCGCCGAGCAGGACCTCGGCGTGGGCGTCGGAGAGCGGCAGCTCCTCGATCAGCTCCTGCGGCGAGGCGAGCGGGACGAGGCGCTCGATCCGGCGATCGCGGATCGTATAGCTGCGGGCGCTGCCGGTCAGCGACATCGGGCTACGCCGTGACCCCGGTCGCGGGGATCTTGCCGACCTGCGCGGCCACCGCGTGCACCCGCTCGGCGTAGTCGGCGAACTCGTCGCACGGCAGCTGCTGCGCGGCGTCGCAGATCGCCTCCGCGGGGCGCGGATGGACCTCGACGATGACCCCATCGGCCCCGGCGGCGGCGGCTGCCAGCGACATCGGGAGCACGAGGTCGCGCCGGCCCGCCGCGTGGCTGGGATCGACGATCACCGGCAGGTGCGTGCGCGACTTCAGCACCGGGATCGCCATCAGGTCGAGCGTGAAGCGGTAGGCGGTCTCGAAGGTCCGGATCCCGCGCTCGCAGAGGATCACGGATTCGTTGCCCTGCGCAAGCAGGTACTCGGCCGCCATCAGCAGTTCGTCGAGCGTGGCCCCGAGCCCGCGCTTGAGCAGCGCGGGGCGCCCGCAGCGGCCGACCTCGGTCAACAGCGCGTAGTTCTGCATGTTCCGCGCCCCGATCTGCAGCACGTCGGCGACCTCGAGCAGCTCCGGGAGATCGCGGGGGTCGATCACCTCGGTGACGATCGGCAGCCCGGTGTGCGCGCGCGCCTCGGCGAGCAGCCGCAGGCCCTCCTGTCCGAGCCCCTGGAACGAATAGGGCGAGGTGCGGGGCTTGTAGGCGCCGCCGCGGAGCATCGCCGCCCCGCCGGCCGCGACCGCCCGCGCGGACTGCAGCAGCTGCTCGCGCGACTCGACCGCGCAGGGTCCCGCGATGATCGTGAAGTGCGCGCCACCGAGCCGGTGCCCGGCGATCTCGACCGCTCGCCCGTCCCCCTCGTCGATGTCATCCTGCGTCGCCATGCTCATCTGATCCTTTCCACGCCAGAGACTGTCAAAGAAGCTTCCGATGCGACCCGGGCCGGCCAGCGGCCCGGCGAGACGGCGCCCGGCCTCCGGAGGGGCCGCCGATCGGCCGGCGGCGACGGGGGCTGTGGCCGAGCGCCTAGCTAAATCGCCAGGCGACGAGGGCCGCGCAGGAATACCGGCCGGTGGCGGCGTCGGTGCGATGCGACGATGGGGACGGCCGGCTCATGCGCTGGCGCGAATGTCTAGCAGATGGCCGGCGCGACTGGCAACGCCGCCGTCGGCTCATCGCGCTCGCGGCGCCGATCCGCGCGCGGCGCGGCCGCCCTCCGGCGGCGATCGGCTCTCACCTATCGAGCAGCTCGGACATCGCCGCCAGAAAGCGCCGGTTCTCGCCGTCGGTGCCGACCGTGACGCGCAGCGAGCCGGGACGGCCGAGGGCGGCGCCGGCGCGCACGAGCACGCGCCGCTCGCGCAGGCCGTCGAGGATCTGCGGCTCGTCCTCCTCGTTTCGCAGATGGATCCAGACGAAGTTCGTGTCCGAGTCGGCCACCCACAGCCCGAGCTCGCGCACCCCGTCGGCGAGCGCCATCCGGGCGGCGACCGCGTGGGCGACCCGCCGCTCGACCTCATCCTGATGCTCGAGCGCGACGACCGCGGCCGCTTGGGCGGCCATGTTGAGGTAGAACGGCTGGCGCATCTGGTCCACCGCGGCGCGGACCGCCTCGGATCCGCAGAGGCCGTAGCCGACGCGCAGGCCGGCGAGGCCGTAGGCCTTGGAGAACGTCCGCAGCAGCACGAGGTTCGGCCAGCGCCGCAGCAGCTCCACCGAGGCGTAGGTGTCGCCGACGGCGAGCGCGAACTCGACGTAGGCCTCGTCGAGGACGACGCACACGTGGTCGGGGACCGAGCGCAGGAACGCATCGACGTCCTCGAGGGCGACCGACGTCGAGGTCGGGTTGTTCGGGTTGCAGATGAGCACCAGCCGCGTGGCGACGGTCACCTCGGCGGCCATCGCGGCGAGGTCGTGCCGATCCTCCGCGTCGAGCGGGACCTCGATCGCGCGTGCTCCCGAGGCGGGTCCGAGGTGTCGGTACTCGCTGAACGCGGGCCAGGCGTAGACGACCTCGGCGCCCGGCTCCAGCAGGGCGTCCCCGAGCGTCAACAGCAGGTCGCAGGAGCCGTTGCCCAGGGCGATGCGCTCGCGCGGGACGCCGTAGCGGGCGCGGAGCGCGGTGCGCAGCGCGACGTAGGACGGGTCGGGGTAGCGGTGCACCCCGGCGAGCGCGCGGTGGGCGGCGGCCACCGCCTCGGGGTGGGGCGCGAAGCAGGACTCGTTGGAGGCGAGCATCGCGGTGTCCTGGCCGAGGTCGTAGCCGGCGGCCAGCGGATAGGCCGGGATCCGGCGGATGCGCTCTCCGAACTCGATCGCCACGACGGCGTCTATTGTGCCGACTCGAGGTCGCGCCTCAGCGCGCGCGTCTCGCGCAGGTACACGTGCGCAGGCTCGTGATCCTCTTCGGCGTAGTAGTGCACGAGCGTGCGGATGACCCGCGGCAGCGAGCCGGGAACGGGGATCTCCCGGGTGCACAGCAGCGGCACGCGGTCGAGCCCGAGCTGGCGCGCGGCGACCGCCGGAAACTCGGCGTCGAGGTCGTCGGTGAGCGTGAAGATGCAGCTGACCATCGCCTCGGCGACGAGCCCGTTGCGCGCCATCAGCTCGCGGATCAGCTCGTCGGTGGCGTCGAGGATCGCCTGCGCCCGGTTGGCCTCGACGCTGTTGGCGCCTCGCAGCGCGAACAGACGCATCGCGCGGGCATTCTGCCAGAGCCCGGAGTCAGGGCCGGCCGGGCGTTCACGGGCCGCCGCCCGTCCCGGAGGGGCCGACCGCCGCCGCGGTCGTCCGCGCGGAGGGCGCCGAGGCGAGACGCTCGGCGGCGGGGGGCGGCACGGTCACCTCCCACACCTCGGCGCAGCCGAAGCGTCGCGCCGAGACGACCATCGACCCGAGCGTCTGAGACAGATCGACGTGCTGCTCGCAGCTGGCGAGCAGGAACCGCGCCCCGGACTGGCGCACGAAGCGTTGACTGGCCGCCGCCGACAGCTGCCCTTGGAAGAGCGCGTCGGCGGCCATCATGCGCGGAACGCAGTCGGGCTCGGACCACAGGCAGTCACCGACGAACACGTGCCGGCCGGTGCGACCGGGGACGGCGACGCCGAGGTAGAACTGCGACAGCACGCCGCCTCGGTCGCGCGCGCGATCGAGGTAGGTGAGCGCGTTGCGCTCGTCGGCGGTGACGTAGTTGGCGTTGTCGGGCTTGACCCCGGTGTAGCGGTGGGCATAGCTGAGCGTGTAGACGTTGGCGGGGACGATCCCGACGAGCACCGCGAGCACCGCCAGCGCCCGGGCGCGCGGGATCCGCGACAGTGGGCTCTTGCGGACCCCCTTGACCGCGAGCACCGCGAGCGGGACGGTGATCCCGTTGAAGGCGTGCAGCGGGGTGGCGCTCAGCGCGGTCGCCGAGAGCACGTAGATGACGAGCGCCGCGGGCACCCAGACGCGCAGCGCCAGCTCGAGGAAATCGGCGGACCGGCCGCGGTAGCCGAGCAGCGCGACGACCGCCAGCGGGGCCACCCCGAGCGCGATCGCCGACAGCGGGAAGGCGTGCTTGGAGTTGTCGCGCGCCATGCCCCAGTTGATGTCGAAATGGCCGAGCGCGAAGTAGTACAGCAGCGGCAGCGCGGTCAGCACGATCGTGACCGCCGCCAGCCGCAGCCGGGGATCGGCGAGCCATTGCCGCGGGCCGCGGCCGCGGCCGCGCGCGAGCTCGGGCAGGCGAACGAGCTCGAGGCCGAGCACGACGACGATGAGCAGCTCGCCCTGCCACGGGTGCAGCGAGCTGGCCAGCGCGCCGAGCAGTCCCGGGCCCCAGCGCAGCCGCTGCTCCCCGCGGGCCCGGTCATAGCGCAGCAGCGCCCAGAGGACGAGCGCGACCGCGATCAGGCCGAAGGGATAGCCCCAGCTCAGCCACATCGGCATCTCGTCCCCGACGACGCCGAGCGCCCCGTAGATCCAGCTGACCGAGCCGAACAGCACGCACAGGGCGAGCGCCGCCCGGCGATCGAAGGTCGTGCTCAGGCACCGGTGCACGACCCCCCGGCAGGCCATGAAGAAGCTGCCGACCGCAACGGGCTTCCAGGCCAGCAGCGAGAGCCACGCGGGCAACCCGAGACGGGTCAGCACGCCGGAGATCGCGATCGCCGGCTGCAGGTAGTCGGCCGGCGTCGAGCGCAGCACGAACAGATTGGAGATCGTGAGGTGGCTTGCCGCCGACTGGATCCAGGCCAGGTACTGCATCTGGTCGACGATGAAGAAGCCGTCGGTCCCGGTCCACACGAGGTGGTGCGAGACGGCGTGGTAGATGTCGGTGGAGATCACCCACAGCGAGAGCACCGCCAGGGCGACGAGCACCGCGAGCTCGAACGGATCGGGTCCCCGGCAGCGAACGGCCAGCGCAGGCGGCGTCAGGCGGACCGGTCTGGCGGCGACCGCCGCAGAGAGAGGGGCCGACACGGGAGCTAGTGGGCGAGCCTGTCCTGCAGCGACATCGACGCCTGGCCGGCCGCGGTGTTCAACGGGTTGACGTTGTGCGCCGCCATGTATTGCGCGGTGACCGGCAGGAACGACGCCAGCAGGAACACGGTCAGGGCGATCGAGATGCGCCGCAGCCGCAGGCTCGTCCCCAATCCAGCCAGGGGCAGCAGCCACACGACGTACCAGGGGACGAGCCAGGCCAGGCTGCCGATGAGCGCGAGCGTCGACCACCCGGCACCGTTGCACCACTGGCGCCGCCAGAACTGGTGCGCGACGACGAGGACGACGGCGACGGTGGCGATTCGCAGCAACCACGGCGTTCCGCCACCGAGGTGCAGCAACAGGCCAACCACATTGGGGATGCTGAAGTCGGTCAACAGGGAGCTCTGCTGCTGGAGGTTAGGGATCGAGAGGCCGAACAGGGCGAGGCTGAGCGCCGCCAGCGGGATCGCCCCCAGCACC
This sequence comes from Solirubrobacterales bacterium, assembly GCA_019240115.1. Classification (GTDB taxonomy): domain Bacteria; phylum Actinomycetota; class Thermoleophilia; order Solirubrobacterales; family Solirubrobacteraceae; genus Palsa-465. The sequence goes on from JAFAYV010000052.1 coordinate 25,978, forward strand.
ACGCCGACGATCAACCGCACCTGTCGCCGACGGTCGCGCGCCGCCAGCAGCAGGAACGGCAGCAGCAGCACCGCGGTGAACTTGACCGCGATCGCGACGACCAGCAGCACGCCGGCCCATCCGCCGCGGCGGTGCAGCACGAGCGCGATCGCTCCCATCGAGGCGGTGAGCATGAAGAAGTCGTTGTGAAATCCCGCGACGGCGTAGATGAGGAAGATCGGGTTCAGCGCGGTGAACGCGAGCGGGAAGCGCGGATCGCGGCCTAGACGCCGGGCGCACTCCCAGACGAGCGCGAGGAAGCCGAGGCTGAGCGCGACCGTGACCGACTTCAGCGTCCAGAAGGCGACCGGCAGCGAGACGAGGCCGAGCGGATAGGTGAAGGCGGTGAACAGCGGCCCGTAGGGGCTGCGCAGCGAGTGCCAGCTCGTGAACCGGTAGACCGGGTCGAACATCTCCTGGCGGATGACGTGCGCGTACGGGTTGAGGTGATGCAGCGCCCCGAGGCGCGCGTAGCCGACGTAGTTGAACAGGTCGGTGAGCTGTAGCGGCGGGCTGAGGAGCAGGATCGCATGCAGGGCGACGACGACGATCGCGATCGTGCGCATCGAGAACGTCCGCACCGACGCGATGACGAGCATCCAGGCGATCGTCATCGCCACCAGCAGGACGCTGAACACGAGCCCGACGATGTGCGGGCTCGTGACGAGGCGCACGCTGATGTCGTGCAGTGGCCCCGCCTCCCAGTTGGGGAAGGTCTCCGCGCTGGCGGGAACGAGCACCGACGGGTCGGCGGCCGCGGTGGCGACGACGAGGAACGTGGCGATGACGACGACGGCGAGCGCGACCCGCGCGGTCACCGGCCCGATCCGCACCTGCGTCGGCGCGCGCAGCGTCGGGGCCGCGACCCCGATCGGGAGATCGGCGGTCGCGCTCGCCGACGCCGGCGCCAGCCGGAGCGAAGGCCGCAGAGAGTCGAAGAGCTCGCGCATGCGTGAAGATAGTGCCGTTCACCCCGGCTGACCTGCGTCGTAGACGGGTTGAGATCATGTTAAGCGCCGGGTCGAGCGCGAGGGTCGCGGATCGTCTTGCGCAGCGCGCGATCCTCGTCAGCGCTCAGCCGGCGGGCCTCCCCGGGGGCGAGGTCGCCGAGCGCGAGCGGCCCGAAGCCGACGCGCTCGAGGCTGCGCACGCGGTGGCCGACGGCCTCGCACATGCGCTTGACCTGGCGGTTGCGTCCCTCGTGAATCGTCAGCTCGATCGTGTCGGGGCGCAGGCGCCGCACCCGCGCGGGAGCGGTCGGCCCGTCGTGCAGCGCCACCCCGGAGCGCAGCGCGCCGAGCGCGTCGTCTGAGATCGGCGAGCGCCACAGCCGGACGCGATAGGTCTTGGCCACCTCGTAGCGGGGATGGGTCAGGCGGTGGGCCAGGTTCCCGTCGTTGGTCAGCAGGATGAGACCGGTGGTGTCGATGTCCAGGCGCCCCACCGGATAGAGCCGCAGCGGAGAATCGACGAGCGAGACCACGGTGCGCCGGTGCTGGGGATCGCGGACGGTGGAGACCACGCCGGCCGGCTTGTTGACGACGAGCACCAGCCGCTGGTCGGGCGGCTGGACGGCGTCGCCGTCGCAGGTGACGGCGTCCTCGGGGCCGACATCGCGCGCGGGGTCGTCGACCGTCTCGCCGTTGACACCGATCCGGCCCTCACGGATCAGCTGCTCGCAGGCACGACGCGACGCCACCCCAGCGCTCGCCAGGAACTTCACCAAGCGCACGGTGGCACCATAGACAGCATGGACATGCCCCTGCTCCAGCAGACGCTCTCCGAGCTGGGCCAGCCAGCCTACCGCGAGCGCCAGATCTGGCGCTGGCTCTCCCAGGGCGCCGACAGCTTCGAGGTGATGACCGACCTGCCGCGGGGGCTGCGCGAGGCGCTCGGAGAGCGCCTGGCGTTCTCGAGCCTCACCCTCGAGCGCGAGGCGCGCGCCCGCGACGGGACGGTCAAGGCGCTGCTACGCACGCGCGACGGACGCCCCGTCGAGGCGGTGCTGATGACTTATCGGGCACCGCGCGGGGTCCGCGGTGCTGATCCCGGCGCCGCCGGGCGGCGGTCGCTGTGCCTGTCCTCGCAGTCGGGCTGCCCCCTGACCTGCCGCTTCTGCGCCACCGGCGCGATGCGCTTTCACCGCAACCTGTCCGCCTCGGAGATCGTCGACCAGGCGCTGCACTTCCGTCGCTCCGGCCCCGTCGACCACGCCGTGTTCATGGGCATGGGCGAGCCGATGATGAACCTCGACGCGGTACTGGAGGCCTGTGCGCGGCTGCCGGCGATCGGCATCAGCCACCGCCGCACGGCGATCTCCACCGTCGGCTGGATCCCCGGCATCCGCCGGCTCACGTCAGAGCCGATGCCGATCCGCCTCGCGCTTTCGCTGCACGCCGCCGACGACGCCCTGCGCTGCGCGCTGATGCCGGTCAACGAGCGCTACCCCCTCGCCGACGTGCTGCAGGCGTGCCGCGAGCACTACGAGCGCAAGCGCCGCCGCGTGTTCGTCGAGTACGTGATGCTCGCCGGGGTCAACGACTCCCACGTCCAGGCGCGCCAGCTCGCCGCGGTGCTCGACCCCCGGATCTTCAAGGTCAACCTCATCCCGTTCAACCCCACCGACGCGCCCTACGAGGGATCGAGCCCGAAGGCGATCGAGGCGTTCCGCGCGGAGCTCGAGCGTCAGGGCCTCGGGGCGACCGTCCGCCTCACCCGCGGGCGCGACATCGACGCCGCCTGCGGGCAGCTCGCTGCCCGGGGCGCCTGAGCCGGCGCGTCGGCCGCCTCAGGGCGACGAATCCGGTGTCCTCAACGGCCGCATCGGCAACCCGGCGACGCCGCGGAGGAGCCTCACCGGCGACACCGGCGCCGCGGCGGAGGAGCCTCATCGGCGACGCCGGCGACGCGGCGGAGGATCGAGAGCTCCGCTACCCGTGGCCGTTGGACGAGCCGGCGATCCCGCCCCGTGCCTCGCCGGCGCGCAGCAGCCGCTCGCGCAGCTCGTGCTCGAACTCGGGCGAGGGGTCAAAGCCCGCGACGTCGGGCAGCTCGCCGAGCTCGCGCAGGCCGAACAGCGCCAGGAACAGCGTCGAGGTGCGATACAGGGCGGCCCCGAACGGCGACCGGCCGGACTCCTCGATGAGGCCGCGCTCGAGCAGGGTGCCGACCGCCGACTCGGCGCTGACCCCGCGGATGCGCGCGATCTCCGGGCGCGACACCGGCTGCAGGTAGGCGACGATCGCCAGCGTCTCGGCCTGGGCGGCGGTCAACGGCGGGGTGCGGGGCTTGGCCAGCAGAGCTCGGGCCGCCGGCTCGGCGTCGGGATGGCTGCTCAGCGCCCAGCCGCCCGCGAGCTCGCGGAGCACGAGCCCGTGACCGTCCCGCTCGTAGTGTTGGACAAGCTCCTGGAGCGCCGCGCGGACCTCGTCGGCCTCGGCCTCGGCGGCCTGCGCGAGCGCCGCGACCGGCACCGGGTCGGCGCTGAGAAACAGCAGCGCCTCGAGCGTGCGCGGCAGCTCGGCGATCACGCGGCGGAGACCGGGACGCGGATCGCCGGCGCCGGCTCGGCCTCCGGCGCGCGCAGCGCCGGCTCGGCCTCCGGCGGGCGGCTGACGGTGATCTCGGCGAACGGTTCGTCCTGGACCCAGGTCGCCTCCCCCTGCTTGTGCAGCTCGAGCAGCGCGTACAGGGTGACCGCGATCGTCACCCGGTCGGCGCGGCCGAGCGCCTCGGCGAAGGTGAAGCGTCCGGCGGCGAGCAGGCGCCGCAGGTGGCGCAGGCGCTCGGCGACGGTCACCGTGGCCACCGTGATGTGCCGGACGTCGACCGGGGGCGGGATCGTCGTCAGATGGCCGATCGCCGCCGCCAGCAGCCCCGGGTCATAGACGGCCACGGCGTCGCGCTCGGGGGCGCGACGCAGCTGCGGCGGCAGCGGCGCGGACCGGAAGCGGTACCCGGACTCCTCGCCCAGGCGCGCGTGGAGGTGCGCGGCGGCGCTGCGATAGCGCTGGGCGTCGAGCAGGCGGGCGAGCAGCTCCTCGGCGGCCTCGCCGGGGTCGAGCTCGACCTCGTCGATCTCCTCGCCCGGCAGCAGCAGCCGCGACTTCAGCTCCAACAGGGCGGCGATGAGCACGAGGAACTCGGTCGCCGCCTCGAGATCGAGCTCGCCGCTCGCATCGAGATGGTCGATGTAGGCGATGACCACCTCGGCGAGGTCGACCTCGAGCAGGTCGACCTCCTCGCGCAGCACGAGCGTCAGCAGCAGGTCGAACGGACCGGCGAAGACGTCGAGATCGAGCTCCAGATACTGCAGCGTCACGATCGCAAGCCTAACCGCGCGACCGGACCGCTCCCACCCCCATCGCCGCGCGCACGTCGACGATCGTCGCCGCGGCGATCGCCCGCGCCTTGTCGGCGCCCGCCTCGAGGATCCGCTCGAGCTCGGCCTCGTCGCCGCGCAGCGTCCGATAGCGCTCGCGCACCGGTGCGAGGTAGTCGACCACCGCGTCGGCGACCGCCTGCTTGAACGCGCCGTAGCCCGAGCCGTCGAACTCCTGCTCGACCGTCTCGGGCGCGACGCCGCGGACGACGGCGAGGATGTCGACGAGGTTGGAGATCCCCGGCTTGTCGGGGGCGCGGCGGACCTCGGTGCCAGCGTCGGTGACCGCGGAGCGGATCTTCTTGGCGACCGTCGCGGGCTCGTCGAGGAGCAGAACGGTTCCCTGGGCGGTGCCGCCGGTCGTCGACATCTTGTTCTCGGGGGCTCCGAGGTCCATGATCCGCGCCCCCACCGCCGGGATCCGGGGCTCGGGAACGACGAGCGTCTCGCCGAAGCGGGCGTTGAAGCGCTCCGCGACGTCGCGCATCAGCTCGACGTGCTGGCGTTGATCCTCGCCGACCGGGACCTCGTGCGCCCGGTAGGCGAGCACGTCGGCGGCCATCAGCACCGGGTAGGTGAAGAGCCCGGCGGTGACGAGCTCTCGCTGGGCGCCCGCCTTGTCCTTGAACTGCGTCATCCTCGTCAGCTCGCCGTAGGACGTGACCGCCATCAGCAGCCACGTCAGCTCGCTGTGCTCGGGCACGTCGGACTGGCGAAAGAAGATGCAGCGCTCCGGATCGAGGCCCGCGGCGAGCAGCGTCGCCTGGGTGTCGTAGACCGCGTCGCGCAGCGCCTCGGGCTGGTACGGGACGGTGAGCGCGTGCAGGTCGACGACGCAGTAGATCGCCTCGCCGCGATCCTGGCCGGCCACGTACTGGGTGATCGCGCCGATGTAGTTGCCCAGGTGCTTGCGTCCGGTGGGCTGGATACCGGAGAAGATGCGCATCGACGGCGCAGGCTACAGCGCCCCCGTCCGGCCACTGGTGCCCCGACGCGGCGGCTACCGCGCCCCCGTCGGCCACTGGTGCTCCGGACGCGGATACGAGCGCTACTGCGCGAGCGCCCGGTCCAGCGCGTCGCCGTGGGTCCGCCCGCCGAGCGCCTCCGCGCCCGGCGGGGTCCCGGAAGGCGTCCCGCGGCCCGCTCGGGCGCGGTGGGCGCCCAGCAGCCAGGCTGCGACGACGCCGCCGATCGCCCCGCACGCGTGCCCCTGCCACGAGATGCCGTGCTGGGGCACGAGGCTCGAGAGCAGCGCGCCGCCCCACACGACCCCGACGACGAGGCCGATGAGGATCTCGACCCAGCTGCGATCGAAGACCCCGCGCGTCAGCAGATAGGTGGCATAGCCGAACACGATCCCGCTGGCGCCGACCGTCTCGGTCCCCGAGGGAGCGATCAGCCACGTCCCGAACCCGCCGATCAGCATGACGATCAGCGTCACCAGCGCGAGCCGAGCGGCACCGCGCAGCGCGACGAAGACCCCCATGAACACCAACGGGATCGTGTTGTCGATCAGGTGCGCCCAGCCGACGTGCAGGAACGGCGCGGTGAAGATCGCCCACAGGTGCCCGATGCTGCGCGCGTAGATCGCCCCTTCGTCGTCGAGGCCGTGGCCGCCGGTCGTCAGCGCATTGATCGCCTCGATCAGCCACATCAGCCCGACGATCGCGGCGAGGAGCGCCAATCCCTCGGCGGGTTGTCGACTCCGAGGCCGCAGACGCTGCATCACGCCTGAAAGGATGACATGCCGGGCACGCCGGCCGGAGAGCCGCTGCTGCAGCCGGGCAGGCCGGCCTGCGAGCCGCCGCTCAGCCGGCCGGCGATTCTGAAATGCTGAGCGCCGCCCGAGTGACCGCCAGCGCGATCTCGGCCCGCTCGCGCAGCGCGTCGGCGAGGACGAACTCCTCCGGGGTGTGGGCGCCGCCCCCGCGCGGGCCGAGCCCGTCGACGGTCAGCGCGATCGTGTCGGCGAAGTGGCTGGCGTCGCTCGCCCCGCCCCGAGCGATGCCGACGACGGGGCGGCCGGTGAGCCGCGAGGCCCGCGCCAGCAGATCGGCGGTCGCCGCGCGCGAGTCCATCGCCGGCCAGCGCCGCTCCATCCGGGGCCGCAGCATGACCTCCTCGGACGCGGGCTCGATCGCGGCCAGCACCGGATCGAACGCGGCCAGCCGGCGCGCGCGCAGGTCGACGATCAGCTCGCCGTTCGCGGGCACGACGTTGAACGCGTCGCCGGAGCGCATCACGGTCGGCACCGCGCTCAGCTGGTCGACCCCGCCGGGGTCGTGCAGCCGCGCGATCGCCTGCGCGGTCCGCGCGAGCGCGAGCAGCGCGTTGCGCCCCCGGTCCGGGGCACTCCCAGAGTGCGCGGCGCGGCCCTCGGCGACGACGCGCAGCGTCCCCGCGGCCTTGCGGGTCACGACGACGCCCTCCTCGCCGTCGGGCGTCAGCTGCCCGGCCTCGAAGCACAGGCAGGCGTCGTAGCCGGCGAACCGCGGCGCGTGCACGAACGGCGACACGCGCCACTCCTCGTCGGTGACGAGCAGGATCGCGAGCTCGGCGAAGCTCGACGGATCCTCGGCGAGGGCTCGGGCGACGCCGAGAGCGAGGATGTCGCCGCCCTTCATGTCGGTGGCCCCGGTCCCGTACAGGCGCTCGCCGTCGCGCCGCAGCGGCTGGTGGGCGTCGTGGCCGATGACCGTGTCGACGTGGCCGACGAGGAGCGCCCGCCGGGCCCCCGTGCCCGTGACGGTGGCGACGAGGTCGGGCGCGCTGCCCGCGGTCGAGCACGTCGGGCGCTCGATCTCGGCGCCGGGCGGCAGCAGCGAGACGCACAGCGCCAGCGCCGCCTCGGCGCCCGGCACGTCGCCCGAGGGCGACGAGATGTCGACGAGCGCCGCCAGCTCCTCGGGCGCTCGCGCGGCGATCTCCCACGCGGCGTCGCGGATCGCCGGGTCGGCGACGCCGGTCACGCGGCCACCGTTCAGAGCGCCTGGCGGAGCACGGGCCGGCGAGCCGCGGCGGCCTCGTCGAGACGCCGCACGGGGGTGCTGTAGGGGGCCCGGCGCGCCACCTCGGGGTCCTCGGCGGCCTCGCGCAGCAGCGCGGCCACGATCTCGGCGAAGCGATCGAGCGTCTCCTTGGTCTCGGTCTCGGTGGGCTCGAGCAGCAGCGCCTCGTCGACGAGCAGCGGGAAGTACACCGTCGGCGGGTGCACGCCGCAGTCGAGCAGCCGCTTGGCGAGGTCGAGCGTGCGGATCTTCAGCTCGCGCTTCATCGGCGCGCCCGAGAGGACGAACTCGTGCATGCACAGCCGGTCGTAGGCGACCGGCAGATACTTCGCCGCGTCGGCCTCGCGCAGTCGCGCCAGTAGATAGTTGGCGTTCAGGACGGCGGTCTCGGAGACGTCGCGCAGTCCGGTGGCCCCGAGCGAGCGGATGTAGGCATAGGAGCGCACGAACACGCCGTAGTTGCCGTGGAAGCCGCGGAGACGGCCGATCGACTTCGGGCGGTCGACATCCAGGTCGAAGACCGTGCCGGCGCCGTCGCCGCGGTGACCGTCGCCCCCGGCGGAGCGTCGCACGACGACCGGACGCGGGAGGAACGGCTCGATCCGCGCCGACACCGCGATCGGGCCGGCGCCGGGGCCGCCGCCGCCGTGGGGCTGGGTGAACGACTTGTGCAGGTTGAAGTGCACGATGTCGAAGCCCATGTCGCCGGGTCGGCAGATGCCCATGATCGCGTTGAGGTTGGCTCCGTCGTAGTACAGCGTCGCCCCGACGTCGTGCACGATCGCCGCGATCTCTGAGATGTTGGGCTCGAACAGGCCGAGCGTCGACGGGTTGGTGAGCATCAGGCACGCGATGTCGTCGGACGCCTTGGCGCGCAGGTCGTCGAGGTCGACGTTGCCGTGCTCGTCGGTTCCGACCTTGACGACCTCGTAGCCGGCCATCGTGACCGTCGCCGGATTGGTGCCGTGCGCGGTGTCGGGGGTCAGCACCTTGCTCGGGCAGCGGCCGAGGTCCTCGTGGTAGGCGCGGGTCAACAGCACCCCGGCGAGCTCGCCGTGGGAGCCGGCGGAGGGCTGCAGCGAGACCGCGGGCAGCCCGGCGATCTCGCCGAGCGCCTCCTGCAGGCGCCACATCAGCTCGAGCGCGCCCTGGGCGTGCTCTGGCCGCTGCAGCGGGTGCAGCTTGGCGTGCCCGGGGAGCGCGGCGACCCGCTCGTGGAGCTTCGGGTTGTGCTTCATCGTGCACGAGCCGAGCGGATAGAAGCCGGTGTCAAGGTCGAAGTTGCGCTTGGACAGGCGGTTGTAGTGGCGAACGATCTCGGGCTCGGAGACCTCGGGCAGCTGCGGCGGGCGATCCCGGCGCATCTCGGGCGCCAGCAGCTCGTCGAGCGGGCGTTCGGGGACGTCGAGCGCGGGCGCGACGAACGCCCGGCGGCCCGGATGCGAGCGCTCGAAGATCGTCTGCGCGTCGTCGGCGCGGAAGGGAGCCGCGACGACGTCCGCGGGATCGCGGTCGGCGCCCGGCGTGATCGCGCTCATACGCCCACTCGCGCGGCCGAGGCCCGGAGTTCGCCGGCGACGGCGTCGCCGAGCACCTCGACGAGCCGGTCGATGTCGGCCCGGCTGCGCTGTTCGGTGATCGCCACCAGCAGGGCGTCCGGGTGCTCGGGGTAGTCGGCGCCGAGCGGGTACCCGGGGTTGACGCCCATCGCCTGACAGCGGGCGATGACGCGCTCGGCGCTGCACTGCAGCGCGACCGCGAACTCGCGGACGACCGGCTCGCGGTGCACGGCGGTGATCCCGTCGATCGCCTCCAGGCGCTCGCGCGCGTACGCGGTCCGCTGCACCATCAGCTCGACGAGCTCGGTGATGCCCCGGCGGCCGAGCCAGCTGAGATAGATGACCCCGGCGAGCGCGTTGAGCGCCTGCGAGGTACAGATGTTCGAGGTGGCCCGCTCGCGGCGGATGTGCTGCTCGCGCGTCTGCAGCGTCAGCACGAAGCCGCGGCGCCCCTCGAGATCGCGGGTCTCGCCGGCGATCCGGCCCGGGATGCGCCGGACGAGCGCCTCGGTGGTGGAGAAGAAGCCGAACGACGGGCCGCCGAAGTCGAGCCGGTTGCTGAGCGTCTGGCCCTCGCCGACCGCGATGTCGACGCCGCATTCGCCGGGGGTGCGCAGCAGCGCGAGCGGCAGCGGGTCGCAGGCCGCGATGCACAGGGCGCCGACCTCGTGCGCGGCCCGGGCGAGCGCCGCGAGGTCCTCGACGGCACCGAGGAAGTTCGGCTGGGCGACGATGACCGCGCTGCAATCCTCGTCGAGCTCGGGCAGCGCCGTGCGCCCCTCGTGAATCGGCGCCTCGACGACCTCCATCCCCCACGCGTGCGCGTGAGTGCGCAATGTCTCGCGCGCGTGCGGGTGCACGCCCCGGGAGACGACGAAGCGCCGGCGGCGATTGTCGTGCCGGGCGACGTAGCCCGCGGCGGCGACCGCGCTCGGGCCCTCGTAGACCGACGCGTTGGAGACGGGCAGGCCAGTCAGCTCGCAGATCGCCGTCTGGTACTCGAACATCGCCTGCAGCCCGCCCTGGGAGACCTCGGGCTGATACGGGGTGTACGGGGTCAGGAACTCCGAGCGCTGAAGGATCGAGTCGATCAGCGCCGGGACGTAGTGGTCATACATCCCACCGCCGAGGAACGACAGCTCGTCCTCGGTGCTCGCGTTGCGCGCGGCGAGCGCCCGCAGCTCGGCGCAGACCTCCTGCTCGGAACGCTCGCGGTCGAGCGCGAGCGGCCCGTCGAGCCGCAGCTCGGACGGGATGTCGGCGAACAGGTCCTCGATCGACGCGACGCCGATCGCGCCGAGCATCGCCTCGCGATCGGCATCGGTGGCGGCGGTGTACCTAGTCAAGCGTCGCCTCGTAGGCCGCGGCGTCGAGCAGCGCCTCCTGCTCGGAGGGATCAGCGACCGTGATCCGCACCAGCCACCCGTCGCCGTACGGATCGTCGTTGATCGTCTCCGGCGAGTCGCCGAGCGTTTCGTTGACGGCGACGATCTCGCCCGACAGCGGGCTGATCACGTCCGAGACGGCCTTGACCGACTCGACCTCGGTGTACGCGGCGTCCTTGCTCACCTGGGCGCCGACCTTGGGTGGATCGAAGAAGACCACCTCGCCGAGTGAGTCCTGGGCGTACCAGGTGATCCCCAACGTCGCCTCCTCGCCGTCGACGCGGGCCCAGTCGTGCTCGGGGTGGTAGAGCAGGTCGTCGGGATAGCTGGCGTTGGCCACTAAGCATCCTTCCGGTAGAGGGGCTTGGCGCGCACGACCGCCGGCCGGGCGGTTCCGCGCACGTCGATCTCGAGCTCGGTGTCGGGGGCGGCGCTGTCCACGGGCACGTAGCCCATCCCGATGCCGCGCTGCAGGCAGGGCGAGTAGGTGCCGCTCGTGACGACCCCGCCGCCGGCGATCGGGTTGCCGGCGCGCGCGATCCCGGCGCCCTGCAGCGTGAACGCGACGAGGCGCTCGCGGGGCCCGGCGGCGCGCACGGCGGCGACCGCCTCGGCGCCGACGAACCCGGTCGCCTCGGCGCAGCACCACCCGAGGCCGGCCTCGATCGGGCCTCGCTCGGTGCTCAAGTCGTTGCCGTACAGAGGCAGGCACGCCTCCAGGCGCAGCGTGTCGCGCGCCCCCAGCCCGGCGGGGGCCGCCCCCGCGGCGAGCAGCGCATCCCACAGCTCGGGCGCGCGGGCAGGCTCGACCAGCAGCTCGACGCCCGGCTCGCCGGTGTAGCCGGTCCCGCAGACAAGCGCCGGCACGCCGGCGACCGTCCGCTGACAGCAGTGCATCCGCGGCGGCAGCCCGCCGTCGGACAGGCGGGCGATCAGGGGCCGCGCCTCGGGCCCCTGCACCGCGAGCATCGCGAAGTCGTCGCGCCGGTCGACGACGTCGACGTCGAAGCTCCGCGCCCGGGCGCGGAACCAGTCGAGGTCGCGCTCGTGGTTGGCGGCGTTGGTGACGGTGAGAAACCGCCACTCGGCGAGCCGGTAGGTGATCTCGTCGTCGAGGATCCCGCCGTCCTCGCGGCACAGCACCCCGTACTGGGCCTCGCCCTCGGCCAGCCGCCGGACGTCGCCGGACAGCAGCCGCTGGAGGAACTCGGGCGCCTGGCGCCCGCGCACCTCGATCTCGCCCATGTGCGAGACGTCGAACACGCCGACGCCGGTGCGCACGGCGAGATGCTCCTCACGGATGCCCGCGTACTGGACGGGCATCTCCCAGCCCGCGAACCCGATCAGCTTCGCGCCCGCCGCCCGATGGCGCTGTACCAGCGGGCCACGGCGCAGCGTCTCCGCCACGGAGGTCACCCCGCGAGAGTACTACCCGCCTGCCGCGATTTCCCCCCGCCCGCGGGCCGATGGGTCGCGCTCAGCGGTCGCGCAGGAACGAGGGGATGTCGATCTCGTCGTCGGAGATCTCCAGCGACGAGCGCTGGCGGTCGTCCATGGTCACGTCGCGGTCGCGGCGCTCGCGACGGGTCGTCTCCCGGGCGGTCGTCGGGCTGCGGTGGCCGTGGTCAAAGCCGGTGGCGATGACCGTGACCCGCACCTCGTCGCCGAGGTTGTCGTCGATGACCGCGCCGAAGATGATGTTCGAGTTCGAGTCCGACGCCCCCTGGACGATCTCCGCCGCCTCGTTGACCTCGAACAGCCCGAGGTCGTTGCCGCCGGTGATGTTGAGCAGGATCCCGGTCGCGACCTCGACGGACTCCTCGAGCAGCGGGGAGGAGATCGCGATCTTCGCCGCCTCGGCGGCGCGGTTCTCGCCGGCGGCGGTCCCGATCCCCATCAGCGCGCTGCCCGCCTCGTGCATGATCGTGCGCACGTCGGCGAAGTCGAGGTTGATCAGGCCGGGGATCGTGATCAGGTCGGTGATGCCCTGCACGCCCGAGCGCAGGACGTTGTCGGCCTCCCGGAAGGCGTCGAGGATCGTCGTGCGCCGCTCGACGATCGTCAGCAGCTTCTCGTTGGGGATGACGATCAGCGTGTCGACGTTCTCGCGCAGGCGCTGGACGCCCTCCTGCGCGGCGCGCCCCCGCTGGCTGCCCTCGAAGGCGAACGGCCGCGTGACCACGCCCACGGTCAGCGCGCCGATCTCGTTCTTGGCGATCTCGGCGATCACCGGCGCGGCTCCGGTCCCGGTGCCGCCACCCTCGCCGGCGGTCACGAACACCATGTCGGCGCCCTTGAGCGCCTCCTTGATGTCGTCGCGCGACTCGGCGGCCGCGCCGTGGCCGACGTCGGGGTTGGCGCCCGCGCCGAGGCCCTTGGTCAGCTGGTTGCCGATGTTCAGCTTGATGTCCGCGTCGCACATCGCGAGCGCCTGCGCATCGGTGTTGCAGGCGACGAACTCGACGCCCCGCAGCCCCGCGTCGACCATCCGGTTGACCGCATTCGTGCCGGCGCCCCCGACGCCGACGACCTTGATGACCGCGAGATAGCTACCGCTTTCCATGAGTGTGATCCGACCCTCGACTTAGGGTTGAAGGAGTGGGGCACGGACGCGCCCGACATGCAGTTTCGCACGTTAGGCCCTCTCGTTACAGGAAGTCAACGAGCGACCGACGCTCGCAAGAACCGTTGCAGAACGCCGAAGTCTCGATTCGCGAGCCAGGTTGGGTTCGGGAGAGACCTAACCCTTGAGTCGAGGTTCAGCCATCGCCGGGATTCGTCGTCGTGGCGGTCGTTTGCGCGTTCGGTGCGGTTGGTGAGGCGGTGCTCGACGGCGTGCCGGTGGAGACGCTCGGGATGCTCGTGCCGCTGTCCGAGCCGGTTCCGGCGGCCGGACGGGAAGGATCTGAGACGTCGATGTAGTCGGCGCCCGCGGAGGCCGGATCGGAGAGCACCGCGGCGACCGCCCGCCACTTCGCCGCGAGCGCGTCGGCGCCGCCGAAGTAGAGCGCCGGGCCCTCGCGCAGCTGTGCGACCAGGCCATGGTCGGCGTCGGCCGAGCCACGGCCGACCTTGGTCAGCAGCGGCGCCGGCGCGGCGGCGAGCATGCGCACGATCGCGCGGATCGATCCGGTCACGTGGGTCCCGCCCGGGTCGACCGAAACCGGGACGACCGGCAGCGAGCCGTTGATCGTCATGTCGCGCAGCAGCGTCCCGTCAGCCGAGACCGGGATCCGCTGCCCGGCGGCGAGGACCGTCGCCACCGCGACCTGCTCGAGGACCCGGATCGTCATCCCGTGCGGAAACCGGACGCTGACGCGCACCTTCTTGACCACCGGATACGGCGACACCGCCGTGCGAAACTGGCCGTGTGCGACGTCGAGCGTCGTCATGTCGCGCGCGGCGGCCTGCAGCGCCGCGCGGATCCTGCCGGCGTCGGGGCCGCTGACCCCGGTGATCGAGACGTGACGCACCGCGGCAAGCGAGGAGTGGCGCAGCCACAGCCAGCCTCCGCCGAGGAGGGCGAGCCCGACGACGAGGAGGGTCACCGTCCGGGGCCGAGGGCGCGGGAGCCGGGCGCGGAGTCGCCCGCCGCGGGGGCGGGCCCGCCGCGGACCGGCACCGCGGAGCCGGCCGCCTCGGGCGAGGATGCGCCAGCGGCGGCGCCCGGTCGCCGAACCGGCCCGCGCGGCGTCGCCCCGGAGCGCGTGCGCCCGGGGCGGATGGCCGCCTCCGATCATCCGCGTCCCCAGTCGGCGGGAAAGGCGACGGGGCCGAGCGACTGGACCTCGGGCTCGAGCTCGACGCCGAGCCGCTCCCGGACGCGGCGCCGACCCTCGGCCATGACCGCGATGACCTCGGCGGTCGTGGCGGCGCCGTGGTTGACGACGAAGTTGGCGTGCTCGTCGGAGAAGCCGGCGGCGCCGAGGCGCAGGCCACGGGCGCCGGCGGCGTCGAGCAGCTGGCCGGCGCTGCGGCCGTGAGCGCGCGGGTCGTCGGGGTTCTTGAACGTCGAGCCGAACGTCTTGATGCCCGACGGCTGCGCCTCCCGCCGCCGGCGGCGCATGTCGGCGAGCGTCGCTCTGACCGCGTCGGGAGCCAGCGGCGTCAGCGCGAACGACACGCCGGCGACGACCTCGCCGGGGCGCAGGCTCGAGCGTCGATAGCCGAACCCGAGCTCCTCGGGCGCGCGACGCGCGCGCCCGGCGGCGCTGACGACGTCGGCCCACCGCAGCGTCCGGGCGAGCTCTCCGCCGTAGGCGTTGGCGTTCATCCGCACCGCGCCGCCGACGGTGCCGGGGATGTTGACCCCGAACTCGAGCCCGCTGAGCCCCTGGCGCGCCGCCTGCGCCGAGACCGCGGGCAGGCGCGCGCCACCCCCGCAGTGCAGGCGCGTGCCGTCGAATGCGATTCGGCTGAGCTCCTGATCAAGTTTCAAGACGAGTCCGCGGACACCCGCGTCCGCTATCAGCAGGTTCGACCCCGATCCGATGACCCCTACCTCGAGCCCTCGCCGCTGCGCCCATGCGAGCAGCCGCTCGAGCTCCTCGATCGTCCCCGGCCGAGCGAACAGCTCGGCGGCTCCGCCGGTGCGGATCGTCGTCAGCCGCGCCAGCGGGTAATCGCGCTGGACGCCAGCGGGAAGCTCAGAGCTCGGCGGGGACCCGGGCACGACGGTGGCAGCGTAGATGGCCGTCCGGCCGCCTCCGCGCGCGAGGGACGAGGTCGGCGGGGTCCTACGGCGGGACGAGAAGCGAGCGCGCGAGGCCGTCGACGTCGCCGGCGCCCATGACCAGGCACAGGTCGCCCGCGCGAGCCGTCGCCTGCAGGAACGCGCGAGCGGGCGCGAACCCCGGGAACCAGGCGACGGGCGTCGAGCCGGCGTCGGCGGCGCGGGCAGCGACCATCCGCCCGTCGACCCCCGGGAAGTCCGCGGCGCGCTCGCGGGCCGGGTAGACGTCGAGGACGACGACCCGGTCGGCGGCGGCGAGCGCGCGGCCGAAGCCGCCGGCGAGCTCGCGCGTGCGCGAGAAGAGATGGGGCTGGAAGACGGCGAGCAGACGCCGCGGAGCCAGGGTGCGCGCGGCGGCGATGGTGGCCGCCACCTCGGTCGGGTGGTGGGCGTAGTCGTCGTAGACGACGGCGCCGGCGGCGGTCTCGCCGAGGCGCTCGAGCCGGCGGCGAGCGCCGCGGAAGTCCGCGAGCGCGGCGACGGCCGCCGCGGGCTCGGCGCCGGCGAGCGCCGCCGCGGTCAGCGCCCCGGCGGCGTTGACGGCGTTGTGCGCGCCGGGCACCGCGAGGCGCACCTCACGGCCGCGCCAGGCAAAGCGCGAGCCGCCCGGGGTCAGGACGGGATCGGGCGCGTCGTAGGGGACCGCGTCGAGCGGGCAGAGCGCGCGCAGCGCCGGGCGGTCCCACACCACCGCCCCCGCTGCGGCGCGCGCCACGAACTGCCTGAACGTCGCCTCGAGCTCGAGCCGGGAGGCGTAGGTGGCGTGGTGGTCGAGCTCGGCGTTGGTGAGGACCGCGATCTCCGGGTCCAGGGCGAGCAGCGAGCGATCGGACTCGTCGGCCTCGACGACGATCCACTCCCCCCGCCCCCAGTCGGCGTTCAGCCCGGTCGTCCGCAGCTCGCCGCCGACCACGTAGGCGGGGTCCAGGCCGGCGCCCCGCAGGGCATGGACGGCCATCGCCGCGGTCGTCGTCTTGCCGTGGGTCCCCGTCACCGCCAGGCAGCGGCGCAGCCGGGCGATCTCGGCGAGCAGGTCGGAGCGGTGCAGCTCGCGTTCGGCGGACCGCCGCTCGGGATTTTCGGGCGGCACGGCCGTCGAGTAGACGACCTCGGCGCCGCGGGGGACGTTCTCGGCCCGGTGACCGCGGATCGGCTCGATCCCGCGTTCGCGCAGGCGATCGGCATACGCCGAGTCGGCCCGGTCAGAGCCGGTCACCGCGGCGCCGAGCGCCTGGGCGATGAGCGCCAGGCCGCTCATCCCCGCCCCGCCGATGCCGACGAAGTGCAGCCGGCGGCCCGACCAGCGTGCGGCGTCGGTGCGGGAATCGTGAGCGGTGATCGGGGTCTCGCGAGGCGTAGGTCAGAGATCGGACCGGCAGCGTCCATTGTCGTTCAGCGCGACGACGGGACGGTCGATGAGCTGTCTCATGCCACGTGCCGCCGCCCACCATCATCACCATCGCGCCTGCCGTCCCAGGCGCCCGCTCCGGACCGGAGCGCTCGCCGTCCTGACGTGCCTGCTCGCGGGGCTCACCGTCCTCGCCGCCGGCGCATCGGCGCAGCGCCTCAGGCCGCGCCTGGCCGGCGGCCGCCAGCAGTGCGCCGACCCCTATTCGAGCATCCGCAACCCGGCCAATCCGCTCGATCTCGCCCAGGCTCCGGGCTCCGATCCCCTGAACGGCGCGCAGTTCTTCGTCCCCGGGCCCGCGCACGGCTCCGCGGCGAGCCAGATCGCGACGCTGCTGGGGATCAACCCCGAGACCCTGCCCGCCGACGAGTCGTGGGCCGATTTCGATCGCCGACTGCAGACCGGGCCACTTGCCGCGCGGCTCGCCGCCGATCCGACGCTTGCCCACGACGTCGACGCGTTGGCGTTGATCGCCGCCGAGCCCGAGGCGCAGCGGATCTCCAGCGTGTCCGAGGGCGGCGGCCCCGGCGCGATCTTCAAGCAGACCGAGAAGATCCTCTGCCAGAACATGCAGGCCGATCCGGGAACGGTCCCGATCTTCAACACCTACTTCCTGCACCCGGTGCTCGGCGGCTGCCCGACGCCGGCGCAGGTGACCGCCTACGACCCCGTGTTCCACCGCCGCGTCGACGAGATGGCGGCGGCGATCGACCGGCGGCCCGCGGTGCTCCTGCTCGAGATCGACGCGATCGGCTCCTCGAGCTGCATCGCCCGGTCGCGCGCGATGCGCGGGTGGGAGGCCGACCTGCGCTACGAGATCAACGCGATGCGGGCCCTGCCGCACACGGTCGTCTACATCGAGGGCGGCTACTCGGACTCCAACTCGGTGGGTTACACGGCGCGGATCCTCAACGCGATCGGCGTCGATCACATCCGCGGGTTCTTCACCAACGACACCCACAACAACTGGACGAGCAAGGAGGTCGGCTGGGCCACCGCGATCTCGCGGCGGACCGGCGGCGCCCACTTCATCGTCAACACGTCGAACAACGGCCGCGGCCCGCTGCTCAACGCCCACCCGACCGCCGAGGGCGTCGAGAATCTCTGCAACCCGCCCGGGCGCGGCCTCGGCCCCCGCGACGCCACCGACACCGGCGTCCCGAGCGCCGACGCGTTCCTGTGGACCCACCCGCCCGGCAACTCGAGCGGCCACTGCGGCGGGGCCGGTGCTCCCTCGTCGGGTGCGTTCTGGTGGCAGTACGCGGTCGGTCTCGCCGACCGCGCCAACGGCCAGCTCGGCCCCGGGTTCCCCAGCCTCCCCTACTGACGCCGGGTCAGAGATCCGACCGGGGTCGGCTCACCGGGGGACGGACGTGGGTATAGGCGGCTCTCGGTGTTCAGCCGACCGCAGCTCGGGCCTGGACTGGCCATCCTCGCCTGCGTGACGTGCACCCTCCTGGGGCTCGGCGCGGGCAGCGCCGCCGCCCGCCGGGGCACCGGCACCGGCACCGGCACCGGCACCGGCACCGGACACGATCGTCGAGCCGAGCGCCGCCACCGACGCGGGCATCGGCCCGGTCACGCCCACCGGCCCGGCCACGGACCGCGGCATCACCGCGCTCGCCACGGCCGGCATCACCGTGCGTATCGCCCCGTCCACGCCGCCAGGTACCAGCAGCAGTGCGCCGAGCCCGCGGTCCCCGCCGGGCGCGACCCCGGCAATCCGCTCGCGCTCGGCCGTGATCCCGGGCCCGATCCGCTGACGGGCGCGCGGTTCTTCATCCCCGGGCCCGCGCACGGTGCCGCCGCCGGCGCCATCGCCGAGCTGCTCGGCCTGTTCCCGGCGACGCTGCCCGCGCGCGAGTCGTGGACCGCTTTCCGCCGCCGGCTCGCCTCCGGCCGGGACGCCGCGCAGCTCGCCGCCGATCCCGACCTCGCCGGCCAGGTATCAGAGCTCTCGACGATCGCCGCCGAGCCCGAGGCACAGCGGATCTCGAGCGACTCCGAGGGCGGCGGCCCGGGCGCCATCTTCGACCAGGCCGAGAAGATCTTCTGCCGGAACATGGCGGCCGATCCGGGCACGATCCCCATCCTGACCACCTACTTCCTGCACCCCGACCTCGGCAGCTGCCCCACGCCCGCGCAGGTTCAGGCCGACGGTCCCGTCTTTCACCGCCGCGTCGACGAGCTCGCCGAGGCGGTCGCCCGCCGGCCCGCGGTCCTGCTGCTCGAGATCGACGGGCTCGGGGAGACGGCCTGCATCGAGCGGGTGGGCTCGCTGCCCGGCTGGGAGGCCGACCTGCGCTACGAGGCGCGGGCGCTCGGGTCGCTGCCGCACACCGTCGTCTACGTCGAGGCGGGTTACTCGGACTCCAACTCGGTCCCCGACACCGCCCGCATGCTCGACGCGATCGGCATCGGCGACATCCGCGGGTTCTTCACCAACGACACGCACGAGAACTGGACGATCGACGAGGTCCGCTGGGCTACGGCCGTCGCGCGGCGCACCGGGAATCCGCACTTCATCGTCAACACCGCCGACAACGGCCGCGGTCCCCTGCTCAACCCCCGGCCGGCCGCCCAGGGCGTCGAGGACCTCTGCAATCCGCCCGGGCGCGGCCTCGGCCCCCGCGACACCACCGACACCGGCGTCCCGCTCGCCGACGCGTTCCTGTGGACCCACCCGCCCGGCAACTCGAGCGGCTGCGGCGGCGGTCCGCCCGGCGGGGTGTTCTGGCCGCTGCGCGCCGAGAGTGAGGCCGCCCTGGCCGACGGCCGGCTCGGCCCCGGCTTCCCGAGCCGGCCCTACTGACGCCGCGCCGCGGCGAGCACCTCGGCGGCGATCTCGTCAGCCGCCTGGGGCCGGGCGAGCGCCGCCGATGCGCGTGCCATCGCGGCCAGCCGTCCAGGATCGCCGAGCAGCCGTCCCACCTCGCAGGCCAGCCGCGGGCCGTCGAGCTCGCGGTCCGCAATGACGACGGCCGCGCCGTGGCGCTCGAAGTACCGGGCGTTCTCGGTCTGATGGTCGGCGGCGGCGTGCGGATAGGGGATCAGGACCATCGGGCGGCCATGGGCGGCGACCTCGAACACCGACCCGCCCGCGCGCGCCACCACCAGGTCGGCGGCGAGCAGCGCCTCGCCGAAGTCCGAGACATAGCCGCGCAGGTCGTAGTGCGGCCCCGGCGAGCGCAAGGACGGCAGGTCGCGCGCGCCGGCGGCATGCAGCACGTGGAAGTCCGCGCCGGCGAACGCGGCGAGCGCGGCGTGGTTGATCGACCGCGCGCCGAGCGAGCCGCCGAACACGAGCACGGTCGGCTCCCCGGCATCGATCCCGAAGCGCCGCCGGGCGGCGGCTCGGTCGACCGCCGGCGCCGGAACCGGACGACCCGTGACGCGGTAGCGGCGACCCCCGCGCCCGTCGATCGCAAACGCCAGGCACACCCGGCGCGCCAGCGGGGCCAGGCAGCGGTTGGTGAGGCCGAGATGGCTGTCTGACTCCATCAGCACGAGCGGGACCCGCGCGAGTCCCGCCGCCAGGCCGACCGGCCCCGCGACGTAGCCGCCGGCCCCGAGCACCACGTCGGGGGCGACGCGGCCGATCAGACGTCTCATCGTCGCGACGGCGGCGGCCGCCACCGCAGCGCCGCGCAGCGCCTGCACCGGGCTGCGGCCGGCCAGCGCCGCGACCCGCACGACGTGCAGCTCGTACCCGGCCGCCGGGACGAGCTCGCGCTCGGCCCGTTCGCCGCCGACGAAGACGACCTCGGCGCCGTCGGCACGCAGCGCGTCGGCGACCGCGAGCGCGGGCACGACGTGTCCGGCGGTCCCGCCTGCTCCGATGAGGATCCGCGGCCCGCCCACGGGTTCTCAGCCGGCGGCGCGACTCCCGTCCGCGTGGGCGCGACGCGCCCGGCGCTGCGCCCGGCGGCGATCACGCTCGGCGTCACGCTCACGCGCGGGCTCCTGCACCACCTTCAGCCGCCGGGCGCGGGGACGCGAGATGTTCAGCAGCAGGCCGACGGCGGCGAGCATCACGCACAGGTTCGTCGGCGCGTAGGAGATGAACGGCAGCGGCACGCCGGTCAGCGGCGCCAGCCCGAGCACGACGAAGATGTTCAGGATGCCCTGGCACAGGATCAGCGAGGTGAGCCCCGCCGCCAGGAGCTTGGCGTGCCGGGTCGCGGCGCGGCGAGCCGTGCGCAGTCCGGCGTAGGCGATCATCCCGTACAGGCCGACGACCGCGAGGATCCCGAGCACCCCGAGCTCCTCGCCGATGACCGCGAGGATGAAATCCGTCTGGGCCTCGGGCAGGTAGTAGACCTTCTGGACGGACTTGCCGAGCCCGACCCCGAGCAGCCCGCCCGACCCGAGCGCAATCTGACCCTGGACCGACTGATAGCAGGGCCCTGACTTGCAGGTCGCCGCCCACGGGTGCAGGAACGAGGTCAGCCGGGCGCGCTGGTAGGGCTGGAACACGGCCAACAGCAGGACGAAGGCGACCGCGGCGGCGGCGAGCGCGAGCATGTGCCGGCGCGGGGTCCCGGCGACGATGAGCAGCGCCGCGATCGTGAAGGCGACGACGAGCGCGGTCCCGAGGTCGGGCTCGACGACGATCAACAGCATTGCGGGGGCGGCGACGATGGCGATCGGCGCGATCGCCTTGCGCAGCCCGCGCGGGTCTCGCGCCGGCCGCCCGCTCGCCGTCCGGCCTCGCCCCGTCGGGCGGCGCGCGAGTCGTCCGGCTGGATGGTCGGCGAGGTAGCGCGCGACGTAGAGGACGAGCGAGATCTTCATCAGCTCCGACGGCTGGAACTGCAGCGGTCCCGCCCCGAACCACCGCCGGGCGCCGTTGACCTCGCGCCCGAGATGGGGCACGAGGACGAGCACGAGCAGCGTGAACGACGCCAGCAGCATCAGCTTGACCAGCCGAGCGTCGAGCCATGCGAGACCGCGGCGCTCGAGCAGGTGCATCGCCACCAGGCCAACGCAGCCGAACGCGAGATAGCGGACGAACTCGCCGGTGCCGCTGCCCCCGGCCCCCGAGAGCACGCCGAGCGGCGACGAGGCGCTGTAGACCATGACCGCGCCGAAGGCGATCAGGCACAGCGTCGCCGTGGTCAGGATCCGGTGCTCGAGCGGCGGCGCGACGCGTCGGCCCGCGGCGCGCCGGCCGGCGAGCGACTCGCGGGGCGCAGCGGCCGAGGCCATCAGTCGCCCATCACCAGCGCCCGGAAGTGCTCTCCTCGGGCCTCGAAGTTCGGATACTGGTCGTAGCTGGCGCACGCCGGCGACAGGAGCACCGTGTCCCCGGCCCGTGCGGCTCCGGTGGCCGCCGCCACCGCGGCGGGCAGCGCCCGGCAGCGGTGCACCGAGACGCCGGCGGGGGCCAGCGCGACCGCGAGCGTTTCTTCATCCTCCCCGATCAGGTAGACCGCGCGGCAGCGCTGCGCGACGACCGGCGCGAGCGGCGTGAAGTCCTGGCGCTTGCCCTGCCCGCCGGCGATGAGGTGCACGCCGCCGGCGTGCGTGCGCAGCGCGATGAGCGCGCTGTCGACGTTGGTCGCCTTGGAGTCGTTGACGAAGGCGATCCCGTCGCGCTGCGCGATGAGCTCGAGGCGATGCGCGACACCGGCGAACGTCCGCAGACCCTCGGCCACCGCGTCGGGCTCCACCCCGCGGGCCAGGCACGCGGCGGCCGCTGCCATAGCGTTGGCGCGATTGTGGTGCCCGGGCAGCGAGATCTCGTCGGTCGCCACGAGCGGGCGCTCGTCCCACCAGAGCCGGCCGGCGCGGTCGCAGAGCTCGGCCCCCGGGCCGCCGAAGCAGACGCGGCGCGCGCAGCCGCCGAGATCCTCGATTCCGACGTGCAGGGGCGCCACGGCGACGTCGTCGTTGCCCTGGTTGGCGAAGATCCGCAGCTTGGCGGCGACGTAGTCCTCGAAGGTCCCGTGGCGATCGAGGTGGTCGGGGGCAAGGTTGAGCAGCACCGCGGTCTCGGGCGCGAACGCGATCGTGTCCTCGAGCTGGAACGAGGAGGTCTCGCAGACGACCGTCACGTCGGGCGCGGTCGTCGCCGCGAGCGAGCTCGCGGCTCTCCCGACGTTGCCGGCGACGACCACCGGCAGCGCGGCCGTGCGGTGGATGTGGCCGATCCACTCGACGACGGTCGTCTTGCCGTTGGTGCCGGTCACCGCGACGAACTCGTTGGGCACCAGCCGCCAGGCGAGCTCGATCTCGCCGAGCACCGACAGCCCGCGGGTCCGCGCCGCCGCCACCGCGGGGGCGCCAGAGGGCACGCCAGGGCTCTTGATGAGCGTCTGGGCGCGGGCGGCAAGGGCGTCGCCGGACGCATCGAGGTGGATTTCGACGCCGGCGGCCGAAAGCCTGCGCGCCGCCTCGCGCAGCGCCGGAGAAGCGGATCCGCCCGCCCCGCCCGCATCGCAGCCGATCACCTCCTCCCCGCGGGCGCGCAGCGCGAGCGCGGCGGCGATGCCCGAGCGAGCGAGGCCGACGACGAGGTATGGGCCGCCGGGCAGCGGCGGGCGGGGTCGGGACCGGGGCGTGCGCCCGGAGCTCATCCCTTGATGCCCTGCTGGAAGACGACGAAGCCAATCGCCCCGAGGGCGGCCGCAACGATCCAGAAGCGCAGGATGATCTTCGTCTCCGACCACGCCTGCAGCTCGAAGTGGTGGTGGATCGGGGCCATCAGGAACACGCGCTTGCGGAACACCTGGAACGAGAACACCTGGATGACGACCGACAGCACCTCGACGACGAAGATCCCGCCCAGGAGGATGAGCAGCACCTCGGTCTTGGTCATGACCGCCAGCCCGGCGACGGCTCCGCCGAGACCGAGCGCCCCCGTGTCGCCCATGAAGATGCTCGCCGGGAAGCTGTTGAACCACAGAAAGCCGATGCACGCGCCCACCAGGCAGGCCGCGAGCAGCGTGAGGTCGTGGTCTCCGGTGACGATGAACGTGATCCCGATGTAGGCGAGCAGCGTGATCGCCGCGCAGCCGGCGGCGAGGCCGTCGAGCCCGTCGGTGAAGTTCACGGCGGTCGTCGTGCCCGCGACGACGAGGTAGATGAACACCGGATACAGCGGCCCGAGGTCGATCGAGGCGTCGAATGGACGCAGCGAGATCGTGGGCGCGATGCTCGCCTGCTGCGTGGCCGCGTACCAGAGGCCGAGCGAGATCGCGATCGTCACCGCGAGCTTGGTTCGCGCGCGCAGCCCCAGCGACCGCCGGCGGACGATCTTCGTGTAGTCGTCGGCGAACCCGAGCAGCGCGCACGCGATCGCGGTCCCGAACACCGCGACCGACTGCGCGTCGCGCTTGGACAGGAGCAGGTAGGGAATCGTGATCGCGGCGAAGATGATGATCCCGCCCATCGTCGGGGTCCCGGCCTTCGTCTGATGGCCCTCGGGACCCTCCTCGCGGATGTTCTGGCCGAACTCGCGCCGGCGCACGAACTCGATGAAGCGGGGGCTGAGGAACAGGCACATGAGCAGCGATGCGGTGCCGGCGAGCAGGATGACCCCCGACGCCGACCCGGTGGTTGAAAGGTGGCCCGACGTGGTCGCCGCGGCGAGCCCGAGCGCCGGCGCGGGTTGGCCTGGCGTGACGCTCATCTCCCGGCGCCGACGGCGGCCTCGCGCAGGATCTCGCGCGCCACCGTCACGTCGTCGAACGGGATCTTGTGCCCGGAGGCGAACTCCTGCCCCTGCTCGTGGCCCTTGCCGGCGATGACGACGACATCGCCGGCGCCCGCGGCGGCGATCGCCCGCGCGATGGCGCGACGCCGATCGGCGTCGTGGGCGACGTCGCCGCCGCTTCCCTGCAGGATCTCGGCGATGATCGCCTCGGGGTCCTCGGAGCGCGGGTTGTCAGACGTGACGACCACCTCGTCGGCGAGGCGGCGGGCGATCTCGCCCATCTGCGGGCGCTTGCCCCGGTCTCGGTCCCCGCCGCAGCCGAACACGACGTGCAGCCGCCCCGGGGTCAGCTCCCGCGCCGCGCGCAGGACGTTGCGCAGCGAATCCGGGGTGTGCGCGTAGTCGACGAGCACCGCGAACCCCTGGCCCTCGTCGACGGTCTGAAAGCGGCCCGGGACCTGGCCGGCGGTCGCGATCGCCTCCACGCAGGTGTCGGCGTCGATGCCGAGGCTCCGCGCGGCGGCGAGCGCCCCGAGCACGTTGGAGACGTTGAACTCGCCGCGCAGCGGCGAGCGCACCGCGAGCTTGCCGTCGGGGCCCCGGACGGTGAAGGTCGAGCCGTCGATCCCCGTGCGCACGTCGGTGGCGCGGTAGACGGCGTCGGCGCGCAGCGCGAACGTCGTCGCCCCGCCCAGCTCGGCGGCGAGCCGCGCGCCGTAGGGGTCGTCGACGTTGACGACCGCCGCCGGCGCCTCGGCGCCCGCGAACAGCATCCGCTTGGCCTGGAAGTAGTCCTCCATCGTCGGATGGAAGTCGAGATGGTCCTGGGTGAGGTTCGTGAAGATCGCCGCCGCGAAGCGGATCGCGTCGGCGCGACGCAGCGCCAGCGCGTGCGAGGAGACCTCCATCACGCACGCCCGGTCGCCCCCGTCGAGCATCGCCCGGAGCGTCCGCTGCAGATCGATCGCCTCCGGCGTGGTGCGCTGGACGTCATGCGCGACGCCCGCGATGACGCTCTTGATCGTGCCGAGCAGGCCGCTGGGACGTCCCGCGGCCTCGAGCAGCGCGCGGACGAGGAACGCGGTCGTCGTCTTGCCGTTCGTGCCGGTGACCCCGACGATCTGCAGGTCCGCGCTCGGATCGCCGTAGAACGCGGCCGCGGCGGGCGCCATCGCCGCCCGGGTCGACTCGACGACGACCTGGGCGACCGGCAGGTCAAGCGGGCGCTGCACGACGAGCGCCACCGCGCCGCGGGCGACGGCGTCGGCGGCGAAGTCGTGGCCGTCGCGCGCGAAGCCGACCACGCAGAAGAACAGCGTGCCCACCCGAACCGCCCGATTGTCATAGGCGAGGTCGACGATCTCGAGGTCGTGCGCGCCCGCCGGCGCCGCGCCCGGCAGAACCTGGTCGAGCCGCATCGGCCGACAGCGTAGCGGCGCACGCGGAGTCTCCGGCGGCGCCGCGACCCCAGCCGCGGCGAGCCTCAGTGAGCGCGGGCGCTCGGGTGAACCGTGACCCGCCGCACGCGGCGATGCACGTGTACGCTGCCGTCGGCGGTGGCCAGCGGCCCCCGCGACGACGACGCGCGGACGCACGGATGCACGGTGACGCGGCGGACGCCGTGCTGGGCATGCACGCTGCCGTTGGCGGTCGCCAGCGGACCGGGACGATGATGCCGCGCCGCCGCCGAGGCCGTCGCCGCCAGCGCCAGCGCCAGCGCCGCCACCACGGCCGCGACGAGCAGAGCGGCCGGGCGGAGATCACGCGTCAGGTTCATGCCCAACCCATCGGACCTGGACACCTCCTGGCCGAGCCCGTCCACGCTGTCTGGACGGATGTATGGCCGCCGAGCTGCCGCCCTTCGCGGCTGGGGGAAAATGCGGTTACTCATTCCATGTGATTTGGCGCCCTCGACAAGGCCAGGCTGATCCGGACGGCGAGGGCGGCATTCCGGCCACTCCTGGCGATCAGTCCGCCCCCCGATCCGGATTGGGCTGGCAGACGATCGGTGTGGGGAGGGAGCCGACGGCGGCCGGCGGGACGGGCCGTCGGCAGAAGCGCTCGGCCGGCGCCTGAACACGTACGCTTGACGACTTGACCGACAGCGAACACGCGCGAAGGTACTTCGACTCGGTGGCGCAGATAGCGCGCGCGACCGATCTCGTCGGCATTGACGAGATGGCGCGCGGTTTGGCTGCGCTCCGAGCGCGCGGCGGGCGACTGTTCATCCTCGGCGTGGGTGGCGGCGCCGGCCACGCGTCGCACGCCGTCAACGACTTTCGCAAGCTGTGCCGGATCGAGAGCTACGCCCCGACCGACAACGTCTCTGAGCTGACGGCCCGCACCAACGACGAGGGCTGGGACACGTCGTTCACCGAGTGGCTGGCGGTCTCCAGGCTGTCGGCCGACGATGGCCTGATGGTGTTCAGCGTCGGCGGCGGCTCGCGGGCTCACAACGTCTCGGTGAACCTCGTCAACGCGATCGAGCTCGCCCGGGACCGGGGCGCGTCGGTCTATGGGGTTGTCGGCTCTCCCGACGGAACGCTGGCCCAGCTGGCCGACACCGCGATCGTCGTCCGTGCTCCCGGCGACCTCAAGACGCCGCTGGTGGAGGCGTTCCAGGCCGTCGTCTGGCATGCGCTCGTCTCCCATCCGGACCTCGCTGTGCAGCCGGGCCATTGGGAGTCGCTTGGCACCGCGTGAGCGCGCCGTCTTCGTCGATCGCGACGGCGTGATCAACGAGCTGGTCGTGGATCGCACCAGCGGCCTGTGCGAGTCGCCGCTCGCCGTGGAGGACGTGAGGCTGATCGCCGGCGCCGCCGACGCGCTGCGGCGTTTGTCGCAGGCGGGCTGGCGGCTGATCGGCGTCTCCAATCAGCCGGCGGCAGCGAAGGGAACCGTGGCTGCCTGCGCCATCGACGCGGTCCAGGAGCGGGTGATGGCGCTGTGCAGCCAAGCAGGGGTGCGGTTCGATGACTTTCGCCTGTGCCTCCACCATCCCCACGGCGTCGTTGCCGAGCTCACCGGAGAATGCGACTGCCGCAAGCCGGCCCCTGGCATGCTGCTGAGCGCGGCCGAGGCGCTCTCCGTCAACCTACCGGCGTCGTGGATGGTCGGCGACACCGACGCCGACGTCATGGCGGGCCGGGTGGCGGGCTGCCGGACGATCCTGGTGGCGCAGCCGGGCAGCGTCCACAAGCGCTCCGGGACCCCGGTGCCGGATGCCGCCGCCTGCGACCTGCCCGCCGCCGCCCGCCTCATCCTCTCTGCCCCGAAGGAGTAGATTCACGCCCGTGCTGGAGGACCTGAACGTCAAGATATTCGCGGACGGCGCCGATCTCGACGTGATCCTGGCCCTCGCCGCCGACGGCCGAATCACGGGGTTCACGACGAACCCGACGCTGATGTGGAAGGCAGGGTTGACCGATTACGAGGAGTTCGCCAAGCGCCTCCTGGAGCGGATCACGACTCACCCGATCTCGTTTGAGGTGTTCGCCGACGACGTCGCCGAGATGCGCCGTCAAGCGACGATGATCGCCGGCTGGGGGGACAACGTCTACGTCAAGATGCCCGTATCCACCACCGCCGGAGTGTCGACAGCACCCTTGGTGCGCGAGCTGTCGGAGAGCGGGGTCAAGGTCAACATCACCGCGGTGTTCACCACCGCGCAGGTGGAGCTGATCACCGAGGCCGTCAAGGACGGCGCGCCATCGTATATCTCCGTGTTCGCGGGACGGATCGCCGACGCCGGAATCGATCCGGTCCCGTTGATGGCCCGGGCCGTTGATGTCATGGTTGCCGCCCCGCGCTCGGAGCTGATCTGGGCTTCGCCGCGCGAGGTCCTCAACGTGGTGCAGGCTGATCAAGTCGGATGCCACATCATCACCGTGACCAACGACCTGCTGAACAAGCTCGATCTGCTGGGCAAGGACCTGCTCCAGTACTCGCTGGAGACGGTGCGGATGTTCCGCCGCGACGCTCTCGCCGCGGGCTTCACGGTCTAGCCATGAGAAGTGGCCCACGAGCACCGGCGTGGCCGGCTGGCGTGGCCTTCTCGTGAGGGGAGCGCGATGAGCGTCATCTACAGCCAGGCACCGCTGCGCATCTCCCTGGGCGGTGGTGGGACCGACCTGCCGTCCTACTACTCCGAGCATGGCGGGTTCCTCGTCGCCGGAGCGATCGACAAGTACGTGTACATGCTCGTGCACACCGTCTTTCAGCGGCGCTACCTGATGAAGTACTCCCAGACCGAGGACGTGGAGGAGATCTCGCAGATCCGCCACCCGATCCTCCGGGAGACGCTCAAGCGTCATTGGCGCGGGAGCCCGTTGGAGATCGCGTCCGTCGCCGACGTGCCCGCGGGGACCGGGATGGGATCCTCGGGGGCGTTCACGGTGGCGCTGCTCAAGAGCTTGGCGCACGCCCGCCGCACCTCGATCACCCCGTCGGCGCTGGCCGAATCCTCCTCGGCGATCGAGATCGACGTGCTCAACGAGCCGTGCGGGAAGCAGGACCCCTACGTCGCCGCGCACGGCGGGATCTGCGCCTACACGTTCGCGCGCGACGGGGCCGTCGACGTCGAGCCCCTGGAGCTCGACTCCCAGACGCTGCGCGCGCTGCGCGAGCAGCTGCTCCTGTTCTACACCGGGGAGGCGCGCAATGCCGCGGCCGTACTCGCCGACCAGGACCAGCGCACGAAGACCGGCGACGACGAGATGGTCGAGAACATGCACCGCACCAAGGAGATGGGCCATCAGGCCCGGAAGCTGTTGCTCGCCGGCGACCTGTTCGCCTACGCCGAGCTGATGCACGAGCACTGGCTCAACAAGCGGCGACGTTCTCCGGGCATGGCCACCGATCGCATCGACGAGCTGTACACCCTGGCGCGTCGCAGCGGGGTGATCGGGGGCAAGCTGGTGGGCGCCGGAGGGGGCGGATTCCTGCTCGTCTACGCGCGCCATCCCGCCGACACCCGCCAGGCGATGGCGGCCGCCGGCGCGGTCGAGCTCCCGTTCGACTTCGAGTTCGTCGGCGCGCAGTCCAGCGAATATGCGTGAGGATGACCCAGCCGCTGCCGCCGATCTGCATCCTCGCCGGGGGCCTGGGGACCCGGCTGGGAGCCAGGGTGCGCGAGACTCCCAAGCCGCTGCTCGACGTCGCCGGCGAGCCGTTCCTCATCCATCAGCTCAGGTTGCTCGCCCGCCACGGAGCGCGCGAGGCCGTCGTCAGCGTCGGCTACCTCGGTGAGCTGATCGAACAGCGGATCGGCCCCGAGCGGTTCGGGGTGTCGCTGCGCTACAGCTACGACGGCCCAACCGCGCTGGGGACGCTCGGGGCGATTCGGAAGGCCTCTCCATGGCTGGGTCAGCGCTTCCTCGTGCTCTACGGAGACACCTACTTGCGGATCGACTACGCCGACGCGTGCCGTGCCTGGTCTGCCAGCGAGCTGCCGGCGATGATGACCGTGTTGCGTAACCACGATCGCTGGGACGCCTCCAACGCATCCTTTGACGGTCGGCGGGTCACGCGCTACGACAAGCGAACGCCGGATCCGGCGATGCACTGGATCGACTACGGTTTGGGCGGACTGACCGCAGGCGCACTCGACGCGGTGGCCGTCCACGTCACCGAGCTGGCTGACCTGTACCACGAGTTGTCGCGGCGCAGCTTCCTGTTCGGGTACTGCGCCACGGAGCGCTTCTATGAGATCGGAACCCCGGAGTCGTTAGCCGAGGCGGCGGATTTTCTTGCCGCCGGTGGGTAGGCGGCCTCGCGATCGAAAGCTCCCCTGGAGGCGATCGCCTACGCGGCGGGCGAGATGACGAGGAGGCCGGGAACGCGCTGAAGGTCGTCGGCGTTTCCGGTTGCGACGGCGAACCCGTGGGCTATCGCCGTGGCCGCGATCCACAGATCGTGAGCGCCGATCAGCTGTCCCCGATCGACGAGGTGGGCCCAGAGGTCGGCGTGAGCGCGGGCCACTCGATGAGTGATCGGGATCGATGGCAAGCCCGCGAGCAGGTGCTCGACGAACGCGCCGCGGCGAGCCCGGCGAGCGCCCGTCGCGCGCGGTGGACGCCGTGCAGAAGCTCGCTGATAAATCGGATAGCTGGCCGGCTGCGGCATCGTGCGCGCGGTTGATCATCTGGCGTCGGGGCGGGGGGTGGAGATGCTCGGTCGCGGCGGCTCGGCGGTCGCTGGCGCGGTCGAGATCGCCGGGCTGCTCGCGCTTGAGCCTCGTCGGGTCAGGCGTTCATCTGATGAGGCGGACCGCGCCGATCTGCTGCCCGGGCACCGCCGTCAGGAACAGGCGACTCGAATCAAAGCCGTCCCACTGCTGGCAGCTGGAGACAGGGATGATGTAGCGCGGAGGGGAGCGCTCGATGGTCTGGAAGGTGATCAGGCGCCCCGGCTGGCTCAGCCCCGAGCGGTCGGAGAGGTCGAAGGCTCCCGGGTGCAAGCCGCTGGACCGCGCGGCATCGACCTCCAGCCAACGGTAGTCCCTCCACGCCGTCCCGGCCGGGGGCTGAATCTGAAGCGAGGAGCTCTGCGTATCAACATGCCTTTCCGCCGTCGTGCGCACGGAGACCGTCTGGGCGCCGGGGCGGGGCTCTGCGGGTCCCTCGAGAAAGGTCGGGGCGTCGCCCCAGATGCAGGCCTGGCCACGGAACGGCACTCCGGTCGTTGCCGGCTGCTGATCAAGGTGCAGATGAAGACGTGCGACGGGCCGAGCGCCGGGCAAGGAGTAGATCGTGCGACCGTGGCTTTCGAGCAACGGCCGGTAATGATCCAGGATCCATCTGCTCACCAGGTAGAGGAAGACCGGCGCCGGCGTGCCATCTATGGACGGGGCGCCGTACATCTTGGCGTCGGTGTCGTCGAAGACGATCAGCTTCGGCGGCGCGCGGCGGAGCTGGGCAAGGAGGTTGCGCTGCAGCTCAGCTGTGTCAGTGAGACCGACCGGGGCATACCAGCGTGAGCTTGGATCGTGGCCGAGGAAGTAGTAGAACAGGGCCGGCTCGTTGGTGATGTCCAGCAACCGGCCGTGGGGCCCCTCGTAGGCGTTGACGATCCGCTGCAGATCGTCCACCGCAGGACCGTCGACATCACTGGTGTACCCGACTCGCGCAAACGCCGGTGGCGCCGATACCTTTGGGCGGTACGCCGCCGGCGCGCCGTCCATCACCTTGTGCAATGGCCCCCAGAAGGCGACCACGAACAAGATCAAGGCTGCGATGCCAAGCGGGTGGGCCGTCACCGAGCCGACCACCCGTTCTGAGAGTCGGCTGCGGATCCAGCGCTCGATCGCACTGATCACGCGGTAGACGATGTAGACGATCAGCGGCGTCGCCACGATGAACGGCTGATCGGCGTGTGGAGGGTCCATCCGGGCCAGGAACTTCGAGTAGTAGATGAGCAGAAGGAGCGCCGCTGCGCCCATCGCCCAGTCCGCGGCAAGCAACGAACGCCGCAGTCGCAGTCGAGCCACCGCGTACGCGAAGGAGATGAGTAGCGCCGCGACCGGCGCCAGCGCCATGAACTCAAACCTCGCTTGCGAGGAGTTGTACGACGCGGGCGGGATCGCCTCAGCGAAATGGCCCCCGATGAGACCAAGGCTTACCGAGAGGAAATCGCCCAGCGCCCCCCGGCTCGCCATGTAGATCGCGAAGACGCCTGCGGCGGCGACAGCTCCCACAGTCGCCCAGATCGTCCGTCGAAACGCCTGCGCCAGCGGAGCGCCCGGCGACCACCAATACCACTCGTAAGCAGCGACGACGACGGCTACGGCGAGCACCGCTGGCGCCAGTTCCAACGTAACGATCGCCTGCGCGACCACCAGAAAGCCAAGGCCGACCGCCCGCACCCGAGTCGGGCGCTTCAGCGTCGCCGCGAGAAGCAGCAGGATCAACCACCAGGACATGAAACGGGGGTCGGGGGTCACCCCGATCCAGCTGCCCACGAAGATCAGCGCCCCGATCAGGAGCAGCGGCCAGCTCCGTCCCACGAGGTAGGCGAGCAGCCAGTACGTCGCCACCACGGCGAGTGGGTTCAAGATGACGCCGGCGCCCGCGTAGGCGCCCCAGTAGCTGTCGCCGAACACGGCCCAGCCGACGGCGGTCGGAGCCACGTCACCGAGCAATCCGTGCGTCAATACGACGCCGCTCCAGGGCAGCCAGCCGTGCCCCACGAGCATCGTCTCGGCAACCCACTGCCCCTGCTCGAACAGGCCGAGCTGTCCCATCTGTCCCAGGTCACCTGGAAGATGTGCATACAGGACGAACAGCGCAGCCGAAACAGCGACCAGCACGACCGCGCGTCTCTCGATCACTCTGGCCCCGCCGGCACCCGACCGGCGCAGCGACACGAGAATCCAGGCCAACAGTGCTGCGGTGAGCGGCAGCCCGAGCCACGTCGGGAACCACGGGTAATGCCGCACGGCGTGGTCCGAGCGGATGCGCACCTCGGTGTGCGCCGAGACGAGTATCAGTCCGGCAACCGTCAGCGACGTTCCCAGAGCGTTGATCGTGGCAAGCCACGCCTCCCCATGCGTCTGCCCGGGCATGAGCCACCGCAAGGCAGTCGCCCCGAGGCCGGCCACCAGGAGATAGCCAATCGCGACGAGCGCAACGCTCAGCCACAGACGGTCGAAGGCGACGCCGACCTCGAATCCGAGGACGGCTCCGACGAACGCGACGCGCGCGCCCAGGCCGAAGCGGTCATTGATCGGCACCGATGACTCTGGGTGAAGCGACGGCTGCGCTTCACCCAAATCCACAACTGGGCGCAGGCGCCCGCGTGACGGCGGCCTCGCCAGCCCCACCCGAGGTCCGATCCGCGTCAGGCCGAGAAAGATCAACAGGGCAAGCAGCGGGAACAGGACGACCGTCAGGTAGTACGCGTCGACGTAGTTGTTCGGATTGAAGTCGGCGAAGATCGGATAGCCGATCGCGTCCGACTTGGCGGTCAGCGGCCCCCAGCGCGCGACGATGGCGGCTGCCGTGACGGCCCCGGCGACGAGAACCGCGAGGCCGACTCGGATGACCGCGCTGCGCCGGAGTGCGGGAGAGCTGCGCTGGCGGGCAGCGGCCGGCCGTGGGTTTCTCTGGACGACCGACCCCTTGGCGGTTGTGGTCATGCTCGGCGCATTCTGGCCAAGGCCATTAGCCCTGGACCGGATCGGGCTCTCTCTGAGGTCCGTCGGCCGTCTGGCGGGCGCCGGCGTCCCGGCGAGCAGCATCGTGCTCGGCCGTCGCCTCGGCGATCACTCCCCCGTCCGGAGCAAAGACATGGCCCCGCAGGAGCAGGAAGAACGTGACGGACATCACGAGCGTCACGCCGACGAATATCACTCGCTCGGAGACGCCGAGAAGCCCTGGCAGGAACCCGGTGGCCAGCGCCGTGGTGGGGTACTGAATCGCGCCGAGCACGAGGTAGCGCCCGATCTGCTGGCGCGTCGACAGCGCGAACTCGTCGACGTGGCGGAAGACGAAATGACGCTGTAGGTTGAAGTGCAGCGTGACCGCGAGGACGTAGGCGAGAGGGATCGCGACCTCGATCGGGGCTCCGATCAGGCCGTTGAGCACGAGTGGCACCCCGAGGTAGACGGCGCCGACGATGGCGCCCGCAACGCCGTAGCGGACCAACGGCCCGGCGAGCGGGTGCTTCAGAAGCGCGCGAACCGATCGCATGCCAACATTCTGCCGTTCTGGAGCCCGCACCGCCCACCGAGACCTCGGCGCCCCCCGCGCCGAACGGAACGTCGATCGCCCGCCGCAGCTCTGACGCAGTCCATGCTGCGGAGATCGAACTGCTCCTCCCTGAGCACGATGTTGCCGAGCCGGACGTCTCGATCGTCATCCCGGCGCTCAACGAGGAGCTGACGATCACGGACTTCGTCGCGTGGTGCCGACAGGGCCTCCGGGGTGCGGGGGTGCAGGGCGAGATCCTGATCGTCGATTCCTCGAACGATCGGACGCCTGAGCTCGCCCGAGTCGCGGGGGCGCGCGTCTTGCGCGTCCCCAAGCGCGGCCTGGGACGAGCCTACATGGACGCGATTCCCTATATCCGGGGGCGCTGGGTGCTGATGGGCGATGCAGACTGCACGTACGACTTCCGGCTGCTGGCGCCGTTCGTGGAGAGGTTCCGTGAGGGACACGAGTACGTGATGGGCTCGCGCTGGAAGGGATCGATCGAGCCCGGATCGATGCCCCGGCTGCACCAGTACTTCGGTACCCCAGTGACGACGTGGATCCTCAACCGGCTGTTCTCCAGCAAGTTCTCGGACATTCACTGCGGGATGCGCGGCATCACACGCGACGCCCTGATACGGATGGGCCTGCAGTCCCAGTCCTGGGAGTACGCCTCGGAGATGGTGCTCAAGTCCGTGCACATGAACCTGCGCACCGCCGAGGTGCCGGTTCGCTTTCTCAGCGACCGCGAGGGGCGGCTCAGCCACCACAAGCGGGCGGGCTGGTTCTCGCCCTGGCAGGCGGCCTGGATCAACCTCCGGGCGATGTTCATCTACGGCTCGGACTTCTTCGTGTTCAAGCCGGGGCTCGTGCTCGCGTTCGTCGGGCTGATCGTGACGCTGGTGCTGACGTTCGGCAACCTCACGATCGGCAAGGTGACGCTGTCGATCAACTGGCAGTTCCTGGCTGTCGCGGTGTTGATCGTCGGGCTGCAGGCGGTGTTCCTCGGCGGGATCGCCCATGTCCTGTTTGACTACACCGGCCGGCGCACCAGGCGCTGGTTGCGGACTTTTCCGTATACGCGTACCGTGCTCGTGGCGGGACTGCTGGTCCTCGCCGGCATCGGCCTGGGGGTTCCGCTGGCAATCGCCTACGGACACAACGATCTCCTGCTCACGTCGGCCAACTTGGTGCAGGACCATCTGGCGGTGACGGGTCTCGCCGCGGTCGTGGCCGGGGCACAGCTGTTCGTGTTTGTGCTGCTGCTCCACGGGGTCGTGCTCGCCACCGCCCCGGTGCGGCCCACCGTCCCGGACTGATGGACGGCAGCACGCGGTTCTACGCTCGCTACTACGGCGGGCTTCTCCGTCGCTCGGGATTCTCGCTGGCCAAGGGGCTGGCGCTGCCACTCGTGCGCGCCGAGGCGGTGCGATCCGGGGCCCACGCGATGGCCTACCCGATCTCGACCTACGCTCCGTGGCAGTCCGACTCGGAGTTCCGGCGCGTCTACGGGAAGGTCAGGGCCAACACCCTGGTCGACATCTGGCGCTGCCATGAGCTCTGGAGCCTGCTCGCTGAGGTCTGCGAGATCCCGGGGGCCGTCGTGGAGGTCGGGGTCTGGCGGGGCGGCAGCGGCGCTCTGATGGCCGCCCGGATGGCCGGGCTGGGCCTCGGGGACCCCGTTTACCTGTGCGACACCTGGGAGGGGGTGGTCAAGACCGGACCCGACGACATCTACTACCACGACGGCGAGCACGCCGACACGTCGAAGGCGATCGTGCAGGCGCTGGTCGCTCGGATGGGCCTGGCCAACGTCCAGTTGTTACAGGGAGTGTTCCCGGAGGAAACCGCGGCGCAGGTCACCGCCGATGCCCTGCGCCTCGTCCACGTCGACGTCGACGTCTATCAGTCGGCCAAGGACGTGATCGAGTGGGCGTGGCCTCGGTTGAGCAGCGGAGGGGTCGCCGTGTTCGACGACTACGGGTTCCCGGCGTGCCCCGGAGTGACCAGGTTCGTCGAAGAGCAGAGGCGGATGCCCGACCGCCTCGTGCTGCACAACCTCAACGGCCACGGGATCGTCATCAAGCGGTGAGCGCCACCAGCGAGCGCACCTCGTCCTACGGCCAGCACCGTCGCCCGAGCGTCGTCGATCGCTTCGGCGTCTGGCTCGGCAGCCGGACGGCTCGAGCGGCCGGCGAGTTCACCGGTGCGCGCTTCGCCGATTTCGGCTGCGGATACGACGCGACGTTCGCCCGGACACGGCTGCCTTGGTGTGCACACGCGCTGCTGGTTGACCTCGCACTCGCCGCTGACCTCGCCCACCATCCCAAGGTCACGGCCGTGGAGGGCTCGGTGCTCGACGTGCTGCCGACGTTGGGCGATCGTTCGCTGGACATCATCGTCTGTCTATCGGTCCTCGAGCACCTGACCGTCCCTCAGGTTGCGCTCGACCACTTCCATCGACTGCTGGCACCCGGCGGAGTCGCCATCCTCAACGTGCCCTCGTGGCTGGGCAAGCCGTTCTTGGAACTGGCGGCGTTCCGCCTCGGCGTCAGCCCGGCTGAGGAGATGGATGACCACAAGGCCTACTACGATCCTCGCGACCTGTGGCCGATGCTCGTCCGCGCTGGGTTCAGGCCGAGCCTGATCAGATGCCACCGCCACAAGTTCGGCCTCAACACCGCGGCTGTCTGCCGGGTGCCGGCATGACCTTCGACCGTGGGCGCGTCATCATCGTCGGCGGGACCGGGTTCATCGGCAGCCACTTCTGTGACGCACTGCTGGCTGACGAGCGAACCACTCGTCTGACCCTCTATGACAACTTCTCCTCTGGACAGGAGTGGCACTACTCCGACCACGCCGGCGACGGCCGACTGCAAGTCGTCCGTGCCGACGCCAATGACCTCCGAACGCTGTGCGGCGCCATGGCCGGCCACGACCTTGTCATCCATCTAGCGTCCAACCCGGATATCGCCGCAGCGATGACCAACCCGGCGATCGACTTTCACGAGGGCACGCTGATCACCCACCACGTCGTGGAGGCGATGCGCCGGACGGGCGTCGCCCGGATCGCCTATTCGTCGGGCAGTGGCGTCTATGGCGACCTGGGTGAAGTCGAGGCCACCGAGGATCACGGCCCCCTGGTGCCGGTCTCGACCTACGGCGCGAGCAAGCTGGCCGGTGAGGCGCTGATCAGCGCTTACGCGCACATGTTCGAGATGCGGGGCTGCGCGTTTCGCAACGGCAACGTCGTCGGACGTCGGCAGACGCACGGCGTGGGCTTTGACTTCGTGCGGCGCCTGCGCGACGATCCGACCCAGCTCACCGTGCTGGGCAATGGGACCCAGTCGAAGTCCTACATCTTGGCGAGCGACGTCGTCGCGGCGTTCCTGACGGCGCTGGACGCCGAGACGGACGTCCCGTTTCGCAGCTTCAACGTGGCCACCGGCGACTACGTGACCGTGCGGGAGATCGTGGGACTCGCGCTGGAGGCCGTTGGGCTCGACGAGACCCAGACCACGATCCACTACGGCGCCGAAAGCCGTGGCTGGAAGGGGGACGTCCCGGTCGTCCGGCTGAACACCGAGCGCATTCGAGCGCTGGGGTGGGTGCCGTCCACCGACTCCGGGGGCGCGCTGCGTGCCTCGATGCAGGCGATGCTCGACGACCTCGCGGTCGGGCGTCGATGACGCCGGCCACCGCGCCCGGCGTCTGCGTCGGCGCGACCATCAGCCAAACCCGCGCGATCCGCTCTGGATCTGGCGACTCTCGATCACCTTGTCGACGAGCCCGTAGGCCTGGGCCTCGGGGCCGCTGAAGTAGCGATCGCGCTCCATGTCGGCGTGGACGCGCTGCACCGACTGACCGGTGTGCTTGGCGTAGATCTCGTCTACGCGCTCGCGGAGGGCGAGGATCTCGCGAGCGTGGATCTCGACGTCGCTGCTCTGTCCCTGGAAGCCGCCGGAGGGCTGGTGGATGAGCACGCGGCTGTTGGGCAGCGCCATCCGCATGCCCGGCGCACCGCCGGCCAGCAGCAGCGAACCCATCGACAACGCGATCCCGTAGCACGTCGTCTGCACCGCGGGCTGGATGAACTGCATCGTGTCGTAGATCGCCAGCCCGGCGTAGATCGAGCCACCCGGCGAGTTGATGTACAGGTGGATGTCCTTGTCCGGATCGTCGGACTCGAGATGGACGAGCTGGGCCACGACGAGGTTGGCGATGTCCTCGCTGACCTCACCGCCGAGGAAGATCACGCGGTCGTTGAGCAGCCGCGAGTAGATGTCGAACGAGCGCTCCCCGCGCGCGGTCTGTTCGACGACCATGGGAACGAGAGCCACTGGGCCTCCTATCGGGAGCTGGTAGGGTGCAACTCGATGGTTGCGTGATCATCGTAGCAAAAGAGCAACTCATGAGTTGCGCATTCGCGACAGGAGGACCCATGGCCGATCTGATGCAACGCGAGCTCGTGCTGCCCGTCGCGCCGCCGGCGGTCTGGCGGGCCCTGACCGACGAGAGCTGGCTGGCGCGGTGGCTCGCCGACGAAGCGCGGCTCGAGCTGCGTCCGGGCGGTGACGCCCGCTTTCGGATCGGCGACCGGACGCGCGCCGGCTGGGTCGAGGAGGCCACGCCGCCGACGGGCGAGCGTCCCGGACGGCTCGCCTTCTGGTGGGAGGACGCCGATGCCGACGGCGGGCCGGGCGACGGCCGGGCGAGCCGCGTCTGCCTCGAGCTGACCCCGACCGAGGACGGCACCCGGCTGCGCGTCGTCGAGACCCGGCCGCTCGACGTGCTCGACCTCGTCGGCACCCCGCTGGGCGCCCCGGGCGGACTCGCCGATCCGGGAACCGAGCGCTTCGGCCCCGCGCTCGTGGCCGTCTGACGGATGTCCTCGGACGCCGCCGACGCGGTCTTCGACGCGCTCGCCGACCCGATGCGCCGGCAGCTGCTCGCCAGGCTCTCGGCCCACCCGGCCAGCGCCACCGAGCTCGCCGGCGAGCTGCCGATCTCGCGCCAGGCGGTGGCCAAGCACCTGACCCTCCTCTCCGGTGCGGGACTGCTGCAACGCGAGCGCGCGGGCCGCGACGTCCGCTATAGGGTCACGCCGGCGCCGCTGAGCGACGCGGTCGACTGGATCTCGGAGGTCGGCGGCCAGTGGGACGCCCGGCTCGCGCGGCTGTCCGCGGCGCTGGGCAGCAGGCCGAGGCACTGACTCGTCGGCGTGCAGATACCTCAGCAAGCTGAGAATTCTCACCGGACACCGGGTGAAAATCCTGCGCTGACAAACCTCGTCATCGCTCCCAAATCCTCCACGCCTAGCCTCCCGGGCACTTCGAGGGCGAACGGATACCTGGGGGGTAGCCGCCATGCGCAATACGGATGGCGCGACTGGACTCTCGCGCGACTCAGGCGCGCGCGAACGGTCACGGCCGCGACGGGAGGCTGTCGCGCGGGTGGTGGCGGGATCGGGCGAGTCAGAGCCGGCCCGGCTCCGCGGCGACGCCGAGACCGCCGCGGTGCGGGTGCAGGACGAGGTCGATCTGGCGCGGCTGGCGGTCGTGATCGCCGCGGGCAAGCGGGGCGACTGTGACGCGATCAGCTACCTCTTCGACCGCTTCGCCGACGACGTCCGGCGGTACGTCTCGAGCATCGTGCGCGACGAGCACGAGGCCGAGGACATCACCCAGAACGTCTTCGTCAAGCTGATGCGCATCCTGCCCAAGTACGAGGAGCGCGCGGTCCCGTTCTCGGCCTGGCTCATGCGCGTGGCGCGCAACGTCGCGCTCGACCACCTGCGCAGCCGGCGGATGATCCCCTGCGAAGAGGTCCGCAGCATCGAGCATCAGGTCGGCGACGACCAGCTCGAGCGCGACTGGTCGCTGCACGCCGCGCTGCGCTCGATGTCGGCCGAGCAGCGCCGGGTCGTGCTGTGGCGGCATCTCGGCGGCCTGTCGCCGGTCGAGATCGCCGAGCGGCTCGGTCGCAGCGAGGGCGCGGTCCATGCCCTGCACCATCGCGGGCGTCGCGCGATCAGGGCCGAGCTCGAGGCGATGGGGGCGGCCCCGTCGACGATGGCGCGCCGGCCGAAGGCCGCCGCCCGGACCCGCGGCGGTCCGCGCCCGCTCGCGCGCGCGAGCTGACTACGGCGCGGCGCCCGCGCCGACCACGGCGCTGCGCCCGCGCCGACCACGGCGATGCGCCCGCGCCCCATACTGGGCGCCGAGATGTCCGACGAGCCGCTCAGGGTCCTGATCGCCGACGACGACCCGCTCGCCCGGGGCGCGCTGCGGCGCGCGCTCGGCGAGGCCGGGATCGACGTCGTCGCCGAGACCGGATCGCCGCTGCAGACCGCCGAGCTCGCGGCCGCGCAGCGTCCCGACGTGGTGCTCATGGACGCGGCGCTCGGCGCCGGGCGTCCGCCCGAGCCGATCGCGCTCGTGCTCGACCGCGCCCCCGAGGTCCGCGTGCTCGTCCTCGCCAATGCGCCCGAGACCCGCGCGGCGATGACGGCGCTGCGCGCCGGCGCCAGCGGCTACCTGAGCCGCGACATCGACCTCGTCGCCCTGGCGCGGGCGGTGCGCGGCGTCGCCGCGGGCGAGGCCGCCGTCTCGCGCGAGCTCACCGACGAGCTGCTGAGGGCGGTGCGGGAGCTCCCGGCCCGCGACGCCGGCATGCGGCCGGTGACCAGCCCCCTGACCACGCGCGAGTGGGAGGTGCTCGACCTGCTCTGCCTCGAGCGGTCGACCCAGGAGATCGCCGCGACCCTGTTCATCACCGACGAGACGGTGCGCAGCCACGTTCGCAACATCCTGCGCAAGCTCGACGTCGGGTCGCGAGCCGAGGCGGTGCGGGCGGCGGGAGCGCTGCGCGGGACCGGCTGACGGCGCGCCCGCGGGGCCGGCTGACGGCGCGCCCGCGGGGCCGGCTGACGCCGCGCCCGCGGGGCCGGCTGATGCCGTCGCCGCCGAGGGTGACCCGCTCAGCCCGCGGTGCAGGCGCTCGAGCGCATCGCCGGCGCCAGCGCCCCCGCGAGCGCCGCCGAGAACTTCGTCGCGCCGCGCCCGTCGAGATGGTCGCCGTCCCCGAAATCGGCCGGCGTGTAACCGCTCTGCGTGCGCCCGCCGATGTCGACGAACTGCAGCCCCGGGATCTGGCTCACCAGGCGCCGCATCGTGACGTCGAAGCCGCGGCGCATCAGCTCTGTGCCCCACGGCTCCTCGTCGTAGAGCAGCGGGGTCGTGTACAGGATCAGGCAGCCGTGCCCGCGCCGGACCCACGAGTTCAAGGCGATCAGCGAGCGCTCCTGTGGATGGCCGAGCGCGAACGGCTGGCGCCCCGGACGATGCGCGAGCCGGCGCGCCTCGCTGGCCAGGAACGCCTTGCTGATGTCCTGGACCGACGTGGGCAACTGCATCCAACCCTGCTGGTTGGCCAGGCGCGCCTGCTCGAGGTTCAGCTTGCGGCCGTGGAGGATGTCCGAGAGCGTGATCAGGCGCGTGTCGGAGATCCGGCCGTGGAGGATGAACAGCTTCGAGAGGGCCTCCTCGGCCGCGCGGTTGATCGGGCTCATGTCACGCGACTGAAAGCCGGCGCTGGCAAAGAACGCGTCCATGAACTTCTCCCCCAGCGGCGTGTAGCCGACGTCGAGGTCGCGCGGGAGCAGCCCGAGGAACACGTAGTGCGGCGGGGGTCGCTGGTAGTAGCGGGTGAAGAACGGCTGCCAGAACTGCACGTCGACGCTCTCCTGGGCGAGGTTGTAGGTGTGCGAGGCGACCGAGCGCCGGCGCAGGCCGGCGTCGAAGACCGCCGGGTTGACCCCGAACATCGTGCGCGAGTTGCCGACGAAGAAGCCGCTGTAGCGCTCGTTCTCGACCTGGCGGAACTGGTTGAGCTTGACGCCGACGTCGTAGTCCTGGAAGGAGCGGAACGCGGGCACGTAGGTGCCCGGGTCGGCGAACAGCCGCCCCGCGATGAGGCGATCGAGGCCGACGGCCGCGGCGATCAGCACGAGCATGTAGATCAGGCATGCGAGTCGTGCCGGGACGCGCCGCCGCCCCGGCGGCGGGGGCGGGCACAGCTTCACCAGCGGCGGGCGGCCCGGCGGCCGCCGCACGCGCGCAGCCGCGGGGCGTTCGCTGACCGAGGCCATCAGAAATGAAAGTAGATGAAGGGGACCGTCGTCGACCGCGAGAGCACGTCGGCGATCGTCCAGCAGGCCAGCGAGCCGACCGCGAGCGCCGCCGGGCGGATGACCGGGCGTCGCCACAGGGCACCGACCGGCCTCGCCAGGCGGGCGGCGCCCGCGCTCGCGATCAGCAGGGCCAGGAGGCCGGCGAGCGCCTTGCCCGCCGACGGTGAGCTGAACAGCGCCGTCGGCGCGGCCAGGTCAAGCGGGCGAGCCAGGTCGCGGAACACGTCGAGCGCCTGGCCGACGGTCGCCGCCCGGAAGAACACCCAGGCGCCGAAGACGACGACCATCGTCGACGCCCACCCCGCCGCGCGGGTCACCCAGGTGCCGCGGACCCGTCCCCGCAGCGCGTGCGAGACGCAGAGAAAGACGCCATGGATCGCGCCCCAGAGCATGAAGTGCCACGCGGCCCCGTGCCACAGGCCGCCGAGCGCCATCGTGATCATCAGGTTGCGGTACGTCGCGGGCCGGCCGTGGCGGTTGCCGCCGAGCGGGATGTAGAGGTAGTCCCGCAGCCAGGTCGAGAGCGAGATGTGCCACCGCGCCCAGAAGTCCGACGGGCTCGTGGCGGCGTAGGGGAAGCGGAAGTTGATCGGCAGCTCGAGCCCGAGGACGCGCGACACGCCGCGGGCCATGTCGGTGTAGGCCGAGAAGTCGAAGTAGATCTGAAAGCCGAAGCCGAGGATCCCCACGAGCGCGAGGCCGGCGCCCTGGCCCTGGGGATGGCGGAACAGCGCGTCGGCGAGCGTCGAGAGGTTGTCGGCGAGCACGAGCTTCTTGACCAGGCCGAGCGTGAACAGCGCGACCCCCGACTGGAGCCGCGCGAGCTGCAGCGGCGCCGGGCGCTCGAGCTGCGGCGCCAGCTGGCGGTAGCGCGTGATCGGCCCCGAGATCAGCTTCGGGAAGAACGCCTTGTAGGTCGCGAAGACGAGAAAGCTGCCCATCCGCGCGTCTCCCCGGTAGATGTCGACCTGCATGCTGATCATCTCGAAGGTGAAGAAGCTGATCGCGAGCGGCAGCAACACGTGCAGGCCGTCGAAGCGGCCCGCCGAGGCGAGGCCGAGCCAGGCGAGCAGCTGCGCCGCCGAGCGGCTCAACAGCCCGGCGTACTTGAA
This sequence comes from Solirubrobacterales bacterium, assembly GCA_019240115.1. Taxonomy (GTDB): domain Bacteria; phylum Actinomycetota; class Thermoleophilia; order Solirubrobacterales; family Solirubrobacteraceae; genus Palsa-465. Next base: position 69,136 of record JAFAYV010000052.1, read on the forward strand.
GAAGGCGAGCACGACGAGGTTGAAGGCGACCGCGACCGCCAACACGCCGCGCGATCGGTTCGTCCGCTCAAGCAGCTTGGCCAGGGCGAAGTTGCCGACCGTGCTGCCCGCCAGCAGCAGCCCGTAGATCGGATTCCAGCTCAGGTAGAAGACGTAGCTGGCCACGAGCAGGAGCGGCACGCGGGCGCGGGTCGGGACCGCCCAGTGGACCGCCACCAGCAGCGGCAGGAAGATGATCAGGAACGTCGCCGAGCTGAAGAGCATCCGCTACCCCGGCGCCGGCTCGGGGCCGTCGCCGCAGCACTCCCGGCGGGCCGCGGCCACGAGGGCGGGCTCGTTCGTCGGTGCGATGCCCATGCCCCGTGAAACGGCGGGCCGGACGGGCAACTTGCGCCGCGCGCGCCCGTCTTTACTCCGATTTAGTTCCCCACGGCGGCGGCCCGAGCTGCGCCCCCAGCGCCCCCATGTCCGGTTGGCGCCGGCGGCGCGTCCCCGCTGTCGGCGGCGGCGCGAGCGTCGCCGACCCGGCGCGCCAGCCCGGGCTGCCGCTGGCGAGCGCGTAGTCGTGTCGCGCCCGGGCCACGTAGCGCGGCGGCGCGCTGATGTCGTGCGCCCCGCGCGGCAGCACCGCCACGCCGGGCCCCGTCCCGCGCTGTAGGACGTCGTTGAAGTCCTCGAGCGCGAAGCCGACGCCGCGCGCCGCCTGCAGCCACGAGATGAGGTTGTTGGCGACGACCGCGCCCGTCGTCGTTGGCCCTCCCGACAAGAAGCTCAGCCCGAGGTTCGGCCCCCCCGGGCCGTCGATCGTGTTGTTGACGACGCGAACGCCGGGGGAGCTCTGGACCCGGATGCCGAAGTCGTCGCCGACCAGGACGTTGTTGGCGATCGTCACCCGGCGCATCGTCAGGCAGGCGGGGGCGCAGTTGGCGCCGCTCGGGTAACCGGGCTGGAGCAGGAACCCGCGGCCGCCGTAGACGAGGTTGCCGCTGATCGACAGCCCGGCCCCGCCGCCGATCGCGTGGATCGCGTCGCAGTGGCACTCGGGGTCGATGTCGGATCGGTTCTCGTCGTCGGCGAAGGTGTTTCCGGCGATCCGCACCCCATCGAAGTTCTGCGCCGAGATGACGACGTCGCCCATCCGGGTGAAGCGGTTGTCGTCGATCGCCACGTCGCGGTAGGTGTCGGGCGTCGCCGTCCCCGCCGACGAGGGCGGCTGGCCGAGGGAGAAGCCGACGCCCACCGACCCGTCGTGGACGTCGTCGTGCGCGATCGTCAGGTCGCGCATCGGCGGCCGCAGCGTGATCGCCGTCGGCGTCCGCTGCGTGCAGTGAGCGGTCGCGGGCGGTCCGCCGGTGCAGCCGGTCGCGCGCCGCGGCGTGACCGCGAGCTCGTCGCCGACGATGCGCACATGGGCGGCGTCGGTCAGGCTCAGCTCGGAGCCGGTGATCCGCAGCCGCTCGAGCGTGAAGCGCCCCGAGGGCGCGCCGGGGCTGCCGATCGAGAGGCCCGCGATCGTGACTCGCTCTCCGGGAGCGGCGCGAACGGTGACCGGGGCGCGCGGAGCGAACCGGCCCACGGTGACCGCCGGATAGCTGCCGCCGCGGATCAGGACCGTGCCGCCCTGAGCGGCGGCGAAGGCCCGCGACAGGCTGCACCATGGGGTGGCGGCCGACACGTGCGAGGCGGGTCGGGCGTCGCTGCAAGGTCCGCCCACCGATGTGCGGTCGACGTAGAGCACGCGCGGCGGCGGGGGCGCGTGCTGGCCCCCTCCGGTCAGCAGGCCGACCGCGATCGCCGCCCCCACCAGCGCGAGCACGGCGACGACGATACGCCCGCGGCCGGCGCGACGAGCCGGTGGCCGACCGCCGTTCGGGGCGGCGGACGGCCGCTCAGGTGAGGGCGCCAGGGCGGCTCGCCGCGTGGGGGCGACCGGCGACAGGTCGCACCTGCGCCGTCTCCGGCGGGCGTCGCAGGCGCTCCGCGAGCTCGGCGCGCTCGGCGCGCCGCGATCGCCGCGCTGCCTCGAGACTGCCGGTCAACGCCAGCATGATGAACACGAGCGTCGTCTCGTCGAGCGTGTCCTCGGTGGCCAGGCCGGCGACGATCACCGCGATCCAGAGCGCGGAGGTGAGGCTGGCCGCATGGGCGAGCTCCCAGGCGCAGCGCGCCATTTCGCGCAGGACCCTCAGCATCGAGGTGAAGAGCACGATCCAGAACAGGAGCAGCGCCACGCCCCCCTCGATCAGGATCGTCAGCCCGGAGTTGTGCGAGTTCCAGCCGACCTTGTAGTCCTCGTAGGCGTTGAGGTACGGGTTGACGTAGAGCTCGGTGCCGAGCCCGTAGCCGACGAGCGGGCTCTGCGTCACCTTGCCCCAGAGCTCGCTCCAGTCGTGCAGCCGCCAGTTGAACGAGGTCAGCGCGGTCTCGCTGTGGCCGCTGACGACCCGCGTCTTGGCGGGCAGCAGGCGATCGTGGATCGACGGGACCGCGAAGACGAGCACGCCGGTGACCGCCAGGACTCCGAGCACGAGCATCCGCTGGCGCCGCCAGCCGAGGGCGATCAGACCGAGCATGAAGATCAGCCACCCCTCGCGGCTGTAGGTGCCGACGAGCGCGGCGACCATCAGCGCCGATGTCGACCAGCGCAGCCAGCGCGGCAGGCCGGTGCGTCCGGCGATCATGATCAGCGCGGTCGCGGCGAGGTACGCCGCCAGGGTGTTGGACCCGCCGCCGAGCGTGCTCCCGATCCGCGAGACGCCGAGCTGCGCGCGATAGCTCGCCGATCCGCTCGCCCACTCCACGACGCCGATCGTCGCCGGCGCCACCCCGCTGAGCGCGAACAGCTTCAGCAGCAGCCGTGAGCGGGCGACGGTGTCAAACAGGTTGGCGGCGAGCAGATACATCGCCGCGAGCGACATCAACCGCACGAGCTCGGAGATCGGATCCCCCCCGGCCTTTCCGTGCAGGCCCACGATCGCCCACGCCGTGGCGATCGCGCTGGCGGTCAGCAGCGCGGCGAACGCCGGCGTGGCGCGCGGCGTGAACATCGAGCGCGCGGTCAGCGCCATGGCCAGCAGCACGACGAGGAGCAGCAGCCCGGTCAGCCCGTTGGCGTTCGCGGACGCCAGCCCGGGGATGAGCTGCTTGCTCGACACGAGCGCCACCAGCGGGCGCAGCAGGACGAACATCCCGAGGAAGAACCGCGGGCGCAGGACGCCGAGCGAGGCGAGGCCGACCAGCGCCAGCAGAGCGCCCGGCACCTTCCAGCCGCCCGTGACGGCCGCGAGCGCGCCGGTCAGGGCGCTCGCGAGCACGGCGAGGACGAGCGCCGGGAGCTCGGCGCGCGGTCGCGGGATCTCGGGCAGGCGCCACCATCGGGCCGCGCTGAGCCGCACCCGGCGGCTGGCCCCGAGGCTGGTCACGATCGACTAACGCCCGCAGCGAGCGTCAGCTGACGGCGTGCCGGCGGCGCTCCCAGTCGGCGACCTCGCTCGGCAGCGCGATCCACGTCCGCGGCCGGGCCGTGATGCACTGCAGCAGCTCGCGGTAGAGGGCGAGCCGCGCGGGAGTGGCGATGTAGTCGGGATGGACGATGACGTTGATCAGGCCCCCGATCGCGTGCAGGAACTCGACCTGGGTCCGCCACACGCCGACGTCGGTCATCCGCAGCTCCTCGAGCAGGATGAAGTCCTGCCACAGGGTGACCGGGAGCTCGATGCAGCGCTCGTTGAGCGCGAACGGCGTGAAGCGTCGGCAACCTCCGGGCTGGGGTTGGAACGGGTCCCAGGCCGGCATCGAGGAGTCCCAGCCGAAGGGCAGCTCGGCGAGCAGGTGGCGGTCGTACAGCAGCGAGGGGCTGCGAAAGCCGTCGGCCCCCCACCGGCGCGCGGCGTCGCGCATGACCTCGAGGCGCTGCACGAAGATCTCGCGCGAGTCGAACAGATGGCCGTCGTGGTGGACGCCGTGGACGCCGACCTCGTGTCCGTCGGCGCGCAGCCGGGCGATGAGCGCGGTGTCGACCGGATAGCGGCGGACGACGAAGTTCCAGCACGAGCGGATCCCGAGCTCGGCCTCGATCTCCGCCAGCGCTCCGACGTTGCGCTGGCCGCCCTCGAGCTCGACGTCGTGGGTGATGATCGCCGCCGCGCGGTGGCCGTCGGGCCATGGATAGCCGAGCGGATCGCTCGGGATCGGCGGCCGGCAGTCGTGACCGAGCCCGTCCCAGATCCGTCGCGCCCGCACCCGCCGCAGACCGACCTGAACGGGCCGCGGGATCAGCGGCTTGAGCCTATAGAACGCGCGCAGGGCGGTCCCTGAGCTCACCGCGCCCCCTGAGCTCACCGCGCCCGTCCCACCCGGGAGCCCAGCGCCCGCCGCACCCCGGTGGCGAAGAGCGCGGTCGTGGGCAGCGGATCGCGGAGATCGAGATCATCCTTCACCCGGCGGTCGCCGAACGCCCGCACGTACCCGCGCAGGTCGCGGCGGGCGACGGCGTAGGCGAGGTCCATCGTCAGCGAGCGCAGGATCACATCGTCGCGATAGTCGCCGTCCCGGGAGGTGGTGGGCTGCCCGCGCACGAGCGAGAGCAGCAGCGCCGGGAAGTCGACGCCGCTGGCGATCGCGAGGTCGAGCGAGCCCCAGAACTTGGGGTTGACCTCGATCAGGTAGTAGACGCCGTCGCGGCGAGCCCGCTTGAACTCGACCATCGCCACCCCGTGCCAGCCGGTCGCCGCGAAGAAGCGCTCGCCGAGCACTCGCAGCGCGGGGTCGCGCCAGCTCATCGCCATCGCGCTCGGCCCGCCGGTCGGCGGGACCTCGTGCAGCCGGCGGTGCATGAAGTGGGCGATGAGCCGGCCGCGGTCGGCGAGCCCGAAGAAGCCATGCCCGTCCCCGTCGACGTACTGCTGGACGAGCGGCGGGCGGCCCTCCGCGTAGCCCGTGGGGTCGGCGCGCAGATAGTCGGCCACGCACGCGTTCAGCTCGCCGCCGTCGCGGGGATAGCGGACCGTGCCCTGGTCGACGGCGGACTTGAACACGAGCGGATAGCCGAGCTGCGCTCCGATCGCCGCCGCCCGCGCCGGATCGTCGATCTCCACGGTGACCGGCGTGGCGACGCCGAGGGTCGCGGCGAGCTCGACGGTCGCGCGCTTGTTGGCGAGGCGCTCGAACTCGCCGAGGTCGTTGTAGGCGCCGGCGAGCGAGCCCTCGAGCGCCGAGCGGTGGCGGCAGAGCAGCTCGTTGCCGGGCAGCCCGGCGGCGATCACCACGTCGGCCGCGTGCGCGTGCGCGAGCTCGAGCAGGCGCTCGGGTCCGTCGCGGCGGGCATCGAAACGGATGGTGCCGGCCACGTGGCGCGACCGCGCGCTCGGGAACCGGCGCACGGGAGCGGCGGCGACGACCTCGACGCCGACGCGCCCGAGGCTGCGCACGATCGCCAGCGAGTGGCGCAGCTGCGCGTCGAGCACGAGCACGCGCTCAGCGGGCACGAGACACCGCCAGGCCGCCGCGGAGCAGCAGGTTGGCGAGCGCTCCGGCGAGGAGATCGTCGGCCATCACCCCGCCGGCGCCGCCGAGGCGCTGCACCGCCGCCACCGGACCCGGCTTGAGCCGGTCGAGCAGCCGGAACGCGAACCCCCCCGCCAGGCACGCCGGCCAGCTCGGCGGCAGGCCGGCAAGCGCGAGCCACACGCCGGCGAGCTCGTCGACGACGACGCGCTGCGGATCCGGGTCGCCGGGCGTGATGCAGGCGCGCGCGCACGCCCCGCCGACGAGCGCGACCGCGAGGACGAGGAGCGTCGCGCGCCGCGGCGAGGGTGCCAGGCGCCGCCAGGCGAGCGCCCCGAGGAGGCTCGCCGCCGTCGCCGGCGCCCGCGGCAGGTGGCCCACCGGCCCGAGCGACGCCACCAGCGACGCGCCGCGTCCGAGCGACATCTCAGAGCGCCTCGTAGGCGGCGAGCAGCGCCGCGACCGAGTGCTCCCAGCTGACCTGGTGAGCGCGGCGCAGGCCCGCGCCGGCGAGCTTCGCCCGGGCCGCCGGCTCGCCCGCCAGCCGGGCGATCTCGTCGGCCATCGCCTCGGCGTCGCCGGCGGCGACGAGCCGCGCCGCGCCGCCGGCGCTGCGGCGGGTCTCGATCAGGTCGTAGGCGACGACCGGCTTGCCGGCCGCGAGGTATTCGCCGATCTTGATCATCGTCGAGCGCTCGTTCAGCGCGGTCGCGGGCGACGGGTCGACGCAGATGTCGGCCGCGGCCAGCCGTCGGCGGACCTCGTCGGCCGAGACCCAGCCGGTGAGCGTGGCGCAGTGCGCGACGCCCTCGGCCCGCAGCGCCGCCTCGAGCGTGGCGCGTTCCTCGCCGTCCCCGACGACGACGAGTCGCGCATCCGGGGTCTGGCGCCGTCGCCGGACCCGCGCGAGCACGCCCGCGAGCGCGTCGGCGCCGTCCTGGGAGGCGAGGAGCCCGACGTAGATCAGCTCGGGATCGCGCAGCGGCCCGCTCCGCCCCGCCGGTCCGGCGACGATCGTCGCCCGGGGCGGACCGTTGCGCACGACCGTGACCCGCTCGGCGGGCACCCGGCCGCGGATGCGCGCGACCTCGGCCTGGGACTCGTTGGCGGCCAGGACGTGGGTGCAGACGGCGAAGCTCGCCCGTTCGGCCGCGGCCGCGAGCCGCACCGCCCGTCCGGGGCCGAGCTTGTGCGCTACGAGCTCGGGGAACAGGTCGTGCTGGTCGTAGACGACCGCCCGGCGCAGCAGCCGCGCCGCCAGCCCCGCCCCGAACAGCAGATCGGGGGGGTTGTGCAGATGCAGCACGGTCAGTCCGCGGGCAAGCGCGCGCAGCGCCGCCAGATGCAGCGCCGGTATCGCGACGGCGTACTCGAGCGCGGTCCCTCGCGCCGTGACGCCCTGGATGGGAACGCGGAAGCGACGCACCGCCACGCCGTCGATCGTCTCTCGGCGCGACTCGCCGGCGGCCCGGGGCGCGATCACGGTCACCTCGTGGCCGGCGGCGACGAGCGCGCGCGCCTCGCGGCTGACGCGAACGTCGCGCGGATAGGAGCAGTTCTCGAGCAGCATCGCGACCCGATGACGGCGCACGGCGATCGTGGCGGACACACTCCCAGAACGAGCGCCAACCGCCGAGACGTTCGCGGGGACCTGCGGCGGCCCGCTGCTACGGTGCCACGACATGTGGCGGGCGGCGGTCAAGCGCGGCCTGGCAAACGCGGGGCGACGAGTGCCCGACCGCGTCCTCTACGACCTCAACGGGGTGCTCAACTACCTTGAGGCGGGCGCGTTCATGCGCCGCCGCGATCTGTGCCCGCGTCGCCGGGGCGCGACCAAGTTCGAGGTCTTCGATCTCATCGGCGCCGAGGTCGCCGATCGCGACGTCCTGTACCTCGAGTTCGGGGTCGCCGCCGGCACCTCGATGCGTCACTGGTCGGCTCTCCTGCGCGATCCGCGCTCCGCGCTGCACGGGCTCGACAGCTTCGAGGGCCTGCCCGACGACTGGATCCTCGGGCGGGGGGCCGGCCACTTCTCGACGCGCGGACGGCCGCCCGAGATCGACGATCCCCGAGTCCGCTTCTTCCCGGGCTGGTTCGCCGACACGCTCGCCACCTACCGATTCGAGCCCCACGAGCAGCTCGTGGTCAACTTCGACGCCGACTTGTACTCCTCGACGGTCACCGCGCTGGCCGCGGTCGCGCCCCACGCCGTGCCGGGGACGTTCCTGTACTTCGACGAGTTCAACCACCGCGCCGACGAGATGCGCGCCTTCGGCGAGTTCCTCGACCGCACCGGCCGGCGCTGCGAGCTGTTCGCCGCCTCCGGCGACCTCGCTCACGCCGCGTTTCGCCTGCTGTGACGGGACTTCGATCGGGTCGGGCCCGCGACTTCGCGACCGACGGCTCCATCGCCGAGCCTTAGGGCCCACGACTTCGTAACTGACGGCTCCGGCGGCGTCTGGACGCGCCTGACGCCGCGCGCTCGCCCTCACGTATCACCAATACGATCGGGACTCGCGCGCGACGCCAGGCACGCCCAGCCACTCGCCGGATTCCGCCATTTACTCAGTCGTGGACCCTTAATCCGCGCCGCGGCACAAGCCCGGGACCCGCGGCGGAGTTATCGAGGTAGTGAGATCCGGGATGACACTGAGCGCCTTGCGCCGGGCACGCCTGATCGCGCTCGGCGCAGCGGCGGCGATCGCGGCCGCCACGATCGCGCTGATCGTGCTCGCCGACACCGGCGGGGGTCGATCGGCGAGTCCCGCGAGCGTCGTCGGCGAGGACTTGCACCGGTCGACGATCTACCACTCGCCCCAGCATCCAGGCTACACCGCCTGGGTGGGCGCCTGGGTGATGCCCGACGGCAGCCTGATGACCGCGTTCGACCAGGCCACGGGTCCCGTCGACCCCCGCCGGCGCGCGCTCATGCCCGCCGCGACGCTCCGGCGCGACTTCGGCCTCACCGAGACGCGACGAGGATCGACCCCGAGCACCTACCAGGACCCCCGCTACGACTTCTGGGGACTGGCGCAGCAGGTCATCTACCTGCGCTCGACCGATGACGGCCGCTCCTGGTCGGTCTGGCGCCGCGACCCGTTCCGGGCCCTCTCGCCGCAGGCCTACTCCGCGCAGGCCGACACCGCGCTGCCCGACGGGACGCTGATCCGGCGGGTCAGCGGCGTCGACCTCGCCAATGACCCCTCGATCCCGCACACCGCGCTGCTTCAGACGCTGAGCTTCGATCCGACCGACTCCACCGGCCAGGCCGCCGCCTGGTCGGCGCCGCGGGTCGTGCTGCACGACCCGCGGGTCTGCACCTACCAGTTCAGCCGCATCCGCCAGCTCTCCGACGGTCGGGTGATCGCGCTCGGCGCCGTCGTCGGCTACGCCCACGGCCACAGCGGGCCGTGCGCGCCCGAGGCCGACGGCTTCAGCTACCTGCTGATGGTCGCCCCGTCGGCGAGCGCCGCCGAGCAGGGGCGCTGGTCGCTCGGGATGCCGTTCACCGGCCAGGTCGCCCCCAACGAATGGGACGTCGCGCAGCTGCGCGACGGCAACCTGCTCGCGCTCATGCGCACCGCGGTCGACGGGCGGCCGGTGCGCCGACAGGCCATCCTGCAGGCCCGTGGCGGCGGCTGGGTGATGCAGCGACCGCGGCCGCTGCCTGACCTGCCGGCGTTCACGCCCTCCGGCCACCCGGATCTGCTCGCCACCGACGAGGGCGCGATCGTCTCCTTCTCGGATACCGGCACCGCGTATACGACCGACGGCGGGACCACCTGGCACACCCTGCGCTTCGGGTCGATGCCGCACCTCAGCTACGCGTCGCGGTATTACCCCTACGCCATCCAGGGACCCGACGGCCGCATCGAAGTCTTCTCCTCGGACGGCTACGACATCCCCTACGGCGCGTTCGACGAGTCGATCGTCATGGACAGCTTCCGCCTCCAGGTGCAGGCGGAACGCTAGCGTCAGCCACGGCTCCCGGCGCGCGTTGTGAGAGGCGTATGCCCGAGCCGCAGGTGACGATCGTCGTCCCCGTCCACAACGGCGAGCGCTACCTGTCCCAGGCGCTGGAGTCGATCGCCGCCCAGACCTTCGACGCCTGGGAGACGGTCGTCGTCGACGATGCCTCCAGCGACGGGAGCCTCGAGCTCGCCACGGCGTTCGCCCGCGGGCACCCCGGTCGCGTGCAGGTCATCCCGCTGACCGAGAACCTCGGCGTGGCCGGTGCCCGCAACGCCGGCCTGCGGGCCGCTGCGCGCGGCCGACTCGTCGTGCTGCTCGATCAGGACGACTACCTGCTCGATCACTACCTCGACACGACCGTGCGGCTGTTCGACGCGGGGCAGGCCGCCGGACGACGGATGGGGATCGTCGTGCCCGACGGGTTCATCCAGACCGACGGCGGGATCCAGCACACCAGCTCCGAGTACTACTGGTGGTGCGATCAGCTCGACTACGAGCGGATGCTGGAGTGCAACTACATCACCGGTCGGGCGACCTTCTCGCGCGCCGCTTTCGACGAGGTCGGGGGGTTCGACGCCGCGTGCCTGACCGCCGACGACTACGACATGTGGCTGCGACTCCTGGAGGCCGGCTACGAGGTCGTGACCACACGCGAACCGCTGTACGTGTACCGCATCCACGCCGACGCTCAGACCCAGGACAAGCTGAAGGTCGCCCACGGCGCACTCGCGGCGTTCGACGCCGCTCGGCGCCGGGGGACGCTGAGCCCTCGCCAGGGCCGCATCGTTCAGCGGCGGGTTCGGCATTATCGCGCGGTGCGCGACCGGGCGGTCGTCGCCCGGGCACTGGCCGAGCGTCGCTTCGCCGCGGCGGCGCGCGTGGCGCTGACCGGGGCTCCGTCAGCCGCGATGGCGGTGCTCGAGCACCCGCGCTGGTGGCCCCGGCGTCGGCGGCGCGTGCTCGGCTCGAGCGCCTCGTGACGGCGCCTGACGATGCCGCCACACGGCATCTTGGCCCGCGGCGGGCTCTGCGGACGAGCGTCATGCGCCACCACGGAACGTGGCTGCGCACGCTCGTCTTCCGCGCGCTGCGGCTCAGCCTGCTCCCGGTGCTGATGCGCGAGACGCTGCAGCGGCGCACGGTCACGCTGATCCTCTATCACGACCCGGAGCCGCAGCGGCTCGCGCGGCACCTGCGAGCGCTCCGGCGCTCCTACACCTTCATCTCGCTGCGCCGGTTCGTCGACGCGCTGCGCGAGGGCCGCCTCGACGAGCTGCCGTCGAAGGCGCTCGTGCTGACCTTCGACGACGGCCACATCCGCAACCGGGGGCTGCACGGGGTGCTGGAGCGCCTCGGCGTCCCCGCGACGATCTTCCTGTGCTCATCGGTGGTCGGCACCGGTCGCGCGTTCTGGTTTCACCACGTCCCCGACCCGCAGGCGCTCAAGCCGATGACCGACGCGCAGCGCCTGCACCACCTCGCCGCCCGTGGCTTCGACGAGCTCCGCGAGGGGCGGCCCGAGGCGCTGACCGACGAGGACGTCCGCGCGATGCAGGGCCCGGTCGTCGACTTCCAGTGCCACGGAGCCACGCATCCGATCCTCGTCGGCTGCGATGACGCCAAGGCGCGCGACGAGATCCTCGGATCCCGTCGGACGCTCACGGCTCGCTACGGCCTGGACATCTTCGCGTTCTCGTATCCCAACGGCGACTACTCGTCGCGCGAGCTCGCCCTCGTGCGCGAGGCCGGCTACCGCTGCGCGCTGACCGTGGACGAGGGGTTCAACACGGCGACGACCGATCCGTTCGCGCTCCGCCGTATCCCGATCGACGACACCGACGGCGTCTGCGAGGTGATGGTCAAGGCGAGCGGCGTGCTGGGCGCGCTACGCCATCTCGCCGGCCTACCGCCACCGGGTCGCGGACGGTCGTGAGCGCGCGCGTCAGCGGCCTGAGGGTCCTGTTCGTCGCCAACCGCTGGCCCGACGAGCAGCGCCCGTGGCACGGCATCGCCATGTGCGACCAGGCGCGATCGCTGCGCGAGCTGGGGATCGAGATCGACGTCATCCCGATCCGGGGGTACGCCGGGCGCGGCGCCTACCTCGGAGCGGCCGTGTCCACGCTGCGCCGCGTCGCGCGGCGCTACGACGTCGTGCACGCCCACTACGGCCACTCCGGGATGGTCGCGCGACTGCAGCTGCGGCCTCCCCTGGTCGTGAGCTACCTCGGCACCGACCTGCTCGCGGCCGTCCCGGCCAACGGCCTGGGGCCGCGTCCCCGCCTCGAGGCCGCCGTGTTCCGTCAGCTCGCTCGCCTGGCGGCGGCGACGATCACCCAATCACGCGAGATGGAGCGGGTCCTGCCGCGGTCGCTGCGGGCGCGCAACACCGTCATCGCCGAGGGCGTGGACATGCTCCGGTTCGCGCCCGCCGACCGAACCTCGGCCCGCCGGGAGCTCGGTTGGGCACTCGGCGAGCCGGTCATCCTCTTCGTCTCGGACCCGCGGCGCACGGTCAAGAACTTTCCGCTCGCGCGGGCGGCGTGCGACGCGCTGGCGGCGCGGCTGCCGGGGTTGCGTCTGCACGTCGCCGGCGACATGACGCCCGCCGACGTCCCGCGCTACATGAACGCCGCCGACGCGCTCATCATGACCTCCAACTACGAAGGTGGGCCGTCGGTGGTCAAGGAGGCGATGGCCTGCGCTCTGCCGGTGGTGGCCACGCCCGTCGGGATCCTCAACGAGGTCCTCCGCGGCCTCCCGGGCATCCACGTCGCCGCGCCCGAGCCGGCGGCGCTCGCCGGAGCTCTGGCGATGGCGATCGAGGGCGGGCGAACGCCGGCCGCGCGGGAGGCGATCGCCTTCATGAGCCTCGAGCGCGTTGCCGAGCGCGTCGCCGGGGTCTATGCCGGCGTGACCGGCGGCGGCGAGTAAGTCCGACTCGCCGACCGACGTTTGCAGGGGGTGGCGCGGCTGTGCTTCGACCTCGACGGCACCCTGTGCACGAACACCGGGGGCGACCATGACGGCGCCGAGCCGTTCCCATGGGCGATCGCGCGCGTCAACCGGCTCGCCGCCGAGGGGCATCGGATCGTCGTCTTCACCGCCCGCGGGACGGCCACCGGGATCGATTGGCTCGTCGGGCTGCCGTTCTGCCTGCTGCCCGTCGGCTCGATCGACGGGCGGGCCCTGGCGCCCGCGGCGCATGCCGTCGTCGCCGCGCTCGTGGACGAATGGAGCCGCGACGCGGGCGTGGAGCTGGCCCAGCAGATCGCCGAGCTGACCCGGCCGGCGACGGCGCCGGCGGGATGAGCGTCGCGGTGGCGATCCCGGCGCGGCTGCGCTCGTCGCGGCTGCCGCGCAAGGTCCTCACCGACATCGGCGGCCGCAGCCTGCTGCAGCGCGTGCACGAGGTGGCCGTCCGCGCCGGATGCGGGCCGGTCGTCATCCTCACCGACGCCGACGAGGTCGCCGGGGTGGCGCGCGCGTTCGGGGCCCGGGTGCTGATGACCGACGCGGCGCTTCAGTCCGGAACCGCCCGGGTCGCCTCGGTCGTCGACGAGCTCGACGCCGACGTCGTCGTCAACCTCCAGGGCGACGCGCCGCTCACCGACCCCGACGTCCTGATCCGGGCGGCGTCGGAGGCGCAGCGGAGCGGGATGGCGGTCACGCTGCCGGTGTACCGGCTCGAGAACCCGCAGGACGTCCACGACCCGGCCACGGTCAAGGTCGTGCGCGCGCGCGACGGACGGGTCCTGTACTGCTCGCGCGCCGCCGTGCCGTTCGTCCGCGACGCGCCCCTCGAAGCGTGGGCGCAGCGAGCTCGCTTCTGGGGCCACGCCGGCCTGTACGCCTACACCCGTGCGTTCCTGCGGAGCTTCGGCGATCTGCCGGCAAGCCCGCTGGAGGACAGCGAGCGCCTCGAGCAGCTCCGGTGGCTCTCGGCCGGGGTGGCGATCCACAGCTTCGAGGTCGAGCCCCAGGGCCCGTCGGTCGACACCCAGATCGACCTCGAGCGCGTGACCGCGGCGCTGTTGGCGCGGGCATCGTAGTGGCCATCCGCGTCCACTCGAGCTCCGCCGGCCTGGATCCGGCGGCCCTGGTGCCCGGCGCGGACGTCGTGCTCGAGGTCGATCCCGCGCACGGCTTCGATCTTCCGGGCGGCGTGGCGGTTCGCGATCACCTCGACGACGAGGACCGGCGCGGCGCCGACGTGCAGGCGCTGGAGGCAGTCAACCGCTGGCGCGCCCACGCCGACGAGCCGCTGACCGTCGACGGGATCTGCTGGCCGCAGGTGCTCGAGTTCGAGCTGCTGACCCGCTTCACGCCGTTGGTGGCCGACGCGGTCGGACTGCAGCGGGCGCTCGTCGGCGCCTGCGAGCGGGATGTCCTCCTGGGCGACGCCGAGCCGCGGACGCGATTTCTCGTCGATCGCGTGGCCGCGCGCCACGGCCTGCGGGTCCGCGGTGAGCGGCGCGAGATCGCGACGGGGCAGTACGAGCGCTCCGGCCGCCCCCCGCTCCTGCGTCGCCTGCGCCACGACCTCTTCACCTCGGTGACCACGACGCTCGGCGTGCCCACCCGCCTGGCGCCCGCAAGCACGCTGCTGCGCGGCTACTGGCCGCTGATGCCGCTGCTCGACGCGATGCTCGGTGATCCCGGCCGCCGCCCCGCGGTGACGCTCACCGCGCTGCCCTCGGGTCCGCGCCGGACCCTGAGAGCGGCCGCGCAGGGGGGATGGGTCGGCCGGCCGGGGCCGCGGGCGCGCGCCGCGGCGCGCGCCCGCGCGGCGGCGGCGCTGCGAGGGCTCGACCTCCCAGACGTCGCGCTCGACGTCGCGGGGCTGGACCTCGGGCCATGGCTGCGCCCGGCGGCGGTGGAGATCGTGGCCTCCCGGCTGGCCGCGCGGCTGTGGACCGCGGCGTCGATGCGCCGGGCCCTGAGCAGCGGGCGGATCGAGCGGGTCGTGGTCCCGTTCGACGACGAGCCGGGAGGACGGCTGATCACGCTGCTCGCGCGCGAGGCCGGGATCCCGACGTTGCTCGTTCAGCACGGCGCCTACTTCCTGCCGTGCGTGGTCGCCGACATGACGCTGGCCGACCGGGTCGCGATCTGGTCGCGGTGGGTGGTGGGGCAACGCGCGCCCGACCCCCGTCTGCACGAGGTCGGCTATCCGCTCGCCGGTCAGCCGGTGCCGCCGCGGGCCGCCCAGGGGGCGCATCCGAGAATCGTCGTCCTCCCCCAGCCGCACCACCCGAGCACCGCGGTCGTCGAGACCCGCGCGTGGATGCGCCATTGCGTGACCGCGGTGGCCGCCGTCCGCGACGCGCTGCCCGAGGCGACGGTGACCGTGCGCCCGCACCCCGCCGACCCCGCCAACCTCGCGCCGCTGATCGCCGAGCGCTTCCCCGGGGTCGTCGTCGACGCGCAGACGCCCATCCTCGAGCTGCTGGCCGGTCACGACCTGTGCATCGGCGCGACGACCTCGGCGACGCTGCAGGCGGCGCTCGTCAAGACCCCCGTCGTCTTCTTGAACATCACCGGCCACGAGTGGGACTTCCCGTTCGGAGGCGCGACCGCGGTGCCCATCGCGCGCGACGGGGCGCAGCTCGCCGCCGCGCTGACCGCCTTCGGGCGGGGATCGCCGATACCGGGACGCGAGCACCTCCTCCGCGCCCTGGGGGCCGACCGCCCCGACCCGACCCCGGCGCTGCTCGCCCTGCTCGACGGCGCCGCCGAGGCGCTCGAGCCGTTGGTTTTGGCGGGCGTGGGGCGTTCTGAGGGTGATGACTGAGCCGCTTGGCCACGTTGCCACGCCCGCGTCCGTGACCGAGCTCCCGCCGCCCCACGAGACCGGGCGGACCACGATCGACGCCGAGATCGCGGCGCTGCAGCGCGTGCGCGACGGCCTCGGCGGCGCCTTCGACGCCGCCGTGGCTGCGATCGTCGCCCTCCGCGGGAAGGTCGTCACCGCCGGCGTGGGCAAGTCCGGTCATGCCGCACGGAAGACCGCCGCCACGCTGTGCTCGGTCGGCATTCCCGCCGCGCACCTCGATGCCGGCAACTCGTTGCACGGCGATCTCGGCCTCACGATGCCCGGAGACCTGGCGCTGCTGTTCTCCAAGAGCGGTATGACCATGGAGCTGCTGACGATCGTGCCCCACCTGCGGGCGCGCCAGGTGACCCTGGTGGCGATCGTCGGCGACGCGGCGTCGCCCCTGGCGCTGGAGTCCGACCATGTGCTCGAGGCCGCGGTGCGCAGCGAGGGGTGTCCGATCGACGCGGCCCCCATGGCCAGCGTGCTCGCCGCTCAGGCGATGGGCGACGCCGTCGCCGCCGCGGTCATGCGCGCGCGGCGGCTGACGGTGGCGGATTTCGCCCGGCTGCATCCCGCCGGAACGCTCGGGATCCGTCTCAGCCTCACCGCCGGCGACGTGATGCGCCGCGGCCCCGACCTGCCGCGGGTCTCCGAGGCGGCCACCCTGAAGGACGCGGTCCTCGAGATCACCCGGACCGGCTACGGCGCCGTCTGCGTGCTCGGCCCCGGGGAGCGGCTGGCGGGCTTGATCACCGACGGCGACATCCGTCGCAAGCTGATCGAGGTCGACAACCTCTCGCACGTCCCGGTCGCCGAGGTGATGACCTGGCGCCCGCTCACGGTCTCCCCCGACCTGCTGCTCGCCGACGCGCTGCTCGGACTCGAGCAGCGACCCAAGCCGTTTCTCACCGCCCCCGTGGTCGACGACGGGCGCTGCGTCGGACTGCTGCGCCTCCACGACGTCGTCCGCGCGCACCTGCCGGCAGCCGGTCGATGAGCGTGAGCGCGGCGATCGCGATCGACGAGCAGGTGAGGATCGGCGACGGCTCGCTGGCGCTCATCGCCGGGCCGTGCTCGCTGGAGAGCCGGGAGCTGGCGCTCGAGGTCGCCGGGATGCTGCGCGAGACGTGCGAGCGCCGATCGGTCCCGTTTGTCTTCAAGGCGAGCTTCGACAAGGCCAACCGCACCTCGGGGGGATCGTTTCGCTCGATCGGGATGCACCGCTCGCTCGAGATCCTCGACGAGATCCGCTCGAGCCTGGGCGTGCCGGTGCTCACCGACGTCCACGAGAGCTGTCAGGTGCCGATCGTGGCCGAGGTCGTCGACGTGGTCCAGATTCCGGCCTTCCTGTGCCGCCAGACCGACCTGCTGGCCGCCGCCGGCGCCAGCGGGCGCGTCGTCAACATCAAGAAGGGCCAGTTCATGGCGCCCGAGGACATGGGCCATGCGGTTGCCAAGGTCCGTTCCGAGCGGGGGGCGCGGGTCCTTCTGACCGAGCGGGGGACGACCTTCGGCTATCGGGATCTCGTCGTGGACTTCCGCGGCCTGCAGACGATGCGCGAGCTCGTCCCGGTCGTCTTCGACGCGACCCACAGCGTCCAGTCGCCCGGCGGCGCCGGCGGGCGCTCCGCGGGCAAGCGCCAGTTCGTCGCCGGCCTCGCGCGCGCCGCGGTGGCGTTCGGGATCGACGCGCTGTTCCTCGAGTGCCATCCCGCCCCCTCGCAGGCGCTCTCCGACGCCGAGACCCAGCTGACGCCGGCGGAGGTCGACGACCTGCTCGACGCATGCCTGGCGCTGCACGGCGTCCTGACAGCGCCCGCGGCGGCCTGAGACGGCGGGCCGGCGGCGGCTCAGACCGTCGCGCGGTGCCCGCGGGTCAGCAGGTAGTCGGGGTTCGCGCGCAGCCCTGCGCGCGCCGCGGAGGCGATCGCCCGGGCCCGGGCGACGCCGATCGTCGGCCCACCGTCGAGCTGGCGCTCGACGAGCTCGCGCCGGTCACGCAGCGCGTCCATCAGCGGGCGCAGGAAGGAGACGACGTCGGCATCGAGGTCACGCACGAAGTAGCGCGCGGTCACCTCCCGCGCGGGCTCGCCGTCGGTGACCTCGCCGCGGAACTCCTTGAAGTACCGGTACGGGACCTGCTCGAGCTGCTCGACGTGCAGCAGGAAGGTGCAGTCGTCCGGGTCCGAGCCGAGGAAGACGACCGCGGCGTTGGACCACAGCAGGTAGGCGAAGACGCTGCGGTCGCCGAAGCAGTCCTTGTCGCAGACGGCGAACAGCGCGCTCTCCCACGCCGCGGACACCGGCCCGAGGATCGCCGCCGAGAACAGCGGATCGGCGGTGCGCCGGACGCCGGGCCGGCGGCGGAAGTACTCCGTCAGCGCGCCGACCGTCGACGGGCTCCCGGCACGGTGAAACGACCTGCCCTCGCAGAAGCTGTAGGTGAAGGTCGGCATCATCACCGTGCCTCGCGCGGCCGCCCCGCGGAGCCCGTCGAGCACCGTGGCGAGCCGTCCCGAGCGTCCCCCGCCGGCGAGCCGCACCCATCGGCTCATGTCCGAGTGCACGAACAGCGTGTCGTCCGGGCGCACGCCGAGATCGGCGAGGGCGGCGCGGATCATCGCGGCGTCGATCACGACGGGGTCTGAATCTATCGGGCGTAAGTTCTCAATCGCCGCCGAGGTTCTACCAACGTGACCGCGCTGGTGCACGAGCGCTTCCTGCGCGCCGCTGCCGCGCACCCATCGGCGATCGCGGTGCAGGAGGCGAGCCGTTCGTTGACCTACGAGGAATGCCGCGCGGCCGCGCTGGGGTTCGCGGCGACCCTGCGCGAGGAACTGGCGCCGGGCGCCCGGGTCGCGTTCGCGCTGCCCAAGGGCGCCGAGGCGATCGTGACGATGCTCGGCACGCTGCTCGCCGGCATGACCTACCTGCCGATCGACGTCGGGGCGCCCGCCGAGCGCCAGCTGCGGATCCTTCAGACCGGAGCCGACGCGCTGGTCTGCGACCCGGCGACCGTGCAGCGTCTGCGGGCGCAGGGGCGCGACGCGGGCGCCGACGTGCCGCCGCACCTGCCCGCCGACGCGATCCTCGCGATGGCCGACCGCGTCGGCGCGGCGTCGGCCCCGGCGGTGCCCTCCGATCGGCTCGCCTACATCCTGTTCACGTCCGGGAGCACCGGCGTGCCCAAGGGGGTCGCGATCTCCCACGCCAACGCGGCGCACTTCGTCGGTTGGGCGATCGACCACTTCGCGATCTCTCCCACCGACCGCCTCGCCGTGCACGCCCCGCTGCACTTCGATCTCCCGGTGCTCGACGTCTACGCCGGTCTCGGGACCGGCGCCACCGTGTGTCCGATCGACGAGCGGACGGTGCTGTTCCCGAGCGCGCTGCGCCGCTTTCTCATCGACCGGGCGATCACGATTCTCTACGCGGTGCCCTCGGCCTGGATCGCGCTGCTCGAGCGCGGGGACCTGGCGCCGGGCGACCTGTCGCTCCGGCTCGCGCTGTACGCCGGCGAGGAGTTCCACGTGGCCAGCCTGGCCCGCCTGATGCAGCGGCTGCGCGGGACCCGGGTGTTCAACCTCTACGGCCCGATCGAGACCAACGCGATCACCGTGCACGAGGTGGCGCCGGGCGACCTCGAGCGCCCCCACATCCCACTCGGCGCCGCGATCGACGGTGTGCAACTGGTCGTGGCCGACGAGACGGGACGCGCGATCGGGACGCCGTCGATCGTCGGGGAGATCTGCGTCTCGGGGCCGCCCGTCTCCCCCGGCTACCTCGCCGCCTCCGGGCTGGCGCCGAGCCGGCGGTCGGTGACCGTCGGCGGGCGGTCGGTCTCGTGCTACCCCACGGGAGACTTCGCTCGCTGGGAGCCCGATGGGACGTTGATGCTCTGCGGTCGCCGCGACGGCCTGGTCAAGACCCGGGGGTTCCGCGTCGAGATCGGCGACGTCGAGGCCGCGCTGATGCGCCACCCCGACGTCGCGCAGGCGGCCGTGTTCCCCGTCGACGATCCGCAGCACACCAAGGTGCTGCACGCGGCGGTCGCCGCTCGGCCCGGACGCGCGCCCAGCGCCGGCGAGCTCGCCGCCTTCTGCCGCCGGACGCTGCCCGGCTACATGGTCCCGGTCCGCTTGGATCTCGTTGAGTCGATGCGCCACACCTCGACCGGGAAGATCGATCGCAACGCGGTCCGGGCGGCGCTGACGCCCGCCGCGATGAGCGCGTGAGCGCGCTGAGTCCTACGACCGTGGCCGACCTCGTGCGCGAGGTGCTCGAGACGGAGTTCGTCGCTCCCGACGCGCAGCTGTTCGAGCTCGACGGCTTCGACTCGCTCGCGATCGCCGAGGTCGTGGCCGAGATCGAGCAGATGCTCGGACGCCGGGTTCCGGCCGAGCTCATCCTCCCCGAGAACTTCGAGACGCCCGCCGGCCTGGCGCGGGCGCTGGCGACGCTGCCGGCAGCCGGCGATGGCTGAGCGCGGCGACCGCGGCTACGCGTTCGTGTTCCGCGCATATCCCGACGTCGACCACATGGCGCCGCTGGCCTGGAAGCTGCTCGAGGACGGTGAGGTCGTTCACGCGCTCATCTCGCCGGGCTACGACCCTCGCGGCGATTACCGGCTCGCCTTCCTGTCGGGCTATCCGCGCTTCCACCTGCACGAGACCGCTCCGGCCCCCGCCCGCGACAGCCCCGGCGCGCGCGCGTCGGCGCGCGCTCGCCGCCTGATCCGCGGCAGCCTCCCGTGGGCGATGGGCTTCATCGCCCGCCGGAGGGTGGGACTGGTCGCGGTGGAATGGGGATACGGGCTGCGCGCCGGCTACGAGCGGATCGGGTCGCCGCGCGGCGTGCTCGATGTCCTGCGCAGCATCGGCGGTTCGGTCGCCCATCGCGGCGAGCCGGGCCAGCTGCGCACCAATCTGATCGTCGCCGCCCGGCTGCTTCACCGACCGATCGTCTGCCTTCCGCACGGGCTCAGCGTCAAGCTCGGCCGCGGGAGCGCCAACGGCGACCTGCTCCCAGGTCCGCTGGACTGGCGCGACCGCAACCGCTTCTCGGTCTACGTGCTGAACACCGAGCACCACCGCCGCTGGTTCATCCAGACCGCGGCCGCCGACCCCGACGTCATGCAAGCGTGGGGATCGCTGCGCTGGGCGCCCGAGTGGTTCGAGCTCAACCGCCGGCTCGCGCCCCCGTTCCGGTGGCCGTCGACGCCGGACGACGCGCCGCTGCGGGTGGTCTACATGGTCCCCAAGTGGGTCAACCACGTCGACCGTGAGGCGGCGCTCGCGCTCGTCAAGCGCCTCCAGGCGGTCGATGAGATCTCGCTCGCCGTCAAGGCCCACCCCCGCCCCGAGGGCAGCGCCGACCCGCTGCGCGACGACCCCGAGATCGACTGGACCCGCCTGCACGACGTCGGCTCGGTCGACTCGGTCTCGCTGATCGGCGCCGCCGACGTCGTCATCGACGTCGGATCCTCGATCGGCCTCGAGGTGCTGATGCAGCGCAAGGTGCTGGTCAACCCCACCTACATCCACGACTACCACACCCTGTTCGACGAGGTGACGGGCTCGTGCGTGATCGCGCACGACGCCGACGAGGTCGTCGCCTACGTGCGCCGCCACGCGGCGGGGCGGCCGACGCCGGCGGCCGACGGCGCCTACGACGAGGTGCTGCGCCACGCGGTCTACGCCGCCCGCACCGAGCCCTACGACGTCGTCGGGACCTATCTGCGGCGCGTCCGCGAGCTCGTCCAGGCCCCCAGCTAAGGCACCCAGCTAAGGAGACAACCCATGCACCGCATCTTCATCGGCTATGACCCCTCCCAGGACATCGCGTTCCAGGTGCTGCGCCATTCGCTTGCGAAGCACGCCACCGAGCCGATCGACATCCGGGCGATCGACGCCGCGCAGCTCACCGAGTTCCATCGGCCCGTCGATCCGCTCGCCTCGACGCCGTTCACCTACACGCGGTTCCTCGTGCCGTGGCTCTGCGACTACCGGGGCCTGGCCCTGTTCATGGACTCCGACATGCTGGCGCTCGGAGACATCTCCGAGCTCTTCCACCTCGACATGACGGGTCTGGCGCTCCGCGTGCGCCAGCATGAGTACAACCCCGCCGAGACCGTCAAGATGGGCGGCAAGGTCCAGACCCAGTATCCGCGCAAGAACTGGTCGAGCCTGATGCTCATGGACTGCGGCCGGCTGACCGCGTGGTCCAAGGAGGCCGTCGAGACGCAGACCGGAGCGTGGCTGCACCGCTTCGAGCCGATCCCCGACGCGGAGATCGGGGACATCCCGCCGGAGTTCAACGTCCTCGACCACATGACGGGGCCGACCAAGCTCCTGCACTACACCTCGGGTGGGCCGTGGCTCGCGGGGTGTGAGGACGCCGACCACGCCGACCTCTGGGATCGTTATCGGCTTCAGTACGAGCGCGCGCCCGCGGCCGCGCTCAGCTGATCTCGGAGATCACGGCTCCACGTCCCCCCACGACAACCGGCCGCCGGCGGGACGAGCGACGAGCAGGCGCCGGCCGATCAGGCGCCGGGCGTCGGCGGGAGCGATCCCGTCGCCCGGACGCTTGTAGCCGAGGTCGTCCTCGCCGATGAGCGCGCCCGCCTCCAGGGCGCGCTCGAGCACGATCGAGCGCCGCGCGTTGGCGCGCGCCGGAAGCTCTGACTCGCGCGGGCCGATCCACGATCTCCCGCGCAGAACCGCGGCGCGGTCACACGCGGCCACCATCTCGGCCAGCTCCTCGGGCTGGACCGAGATCGCGTGGTCGGGGACGTCGGGCAGGGTCCGGTCCAGCGTGTAGTGCTTCTCGATGCACACGCCGCCGAGCGCCGCGGCCATCCAGGCTCCGGCGGTCCCCAGCGTGTGATCGGAGACGCCCGAGAGATAGGGCGCGAACTCCCGCTCGAACTCGCGCAGGCGCGCGAAGTTGCCGTCCTCGTCGGGGGTCGGGTAGGTGAGCGTGCAGACGAGCAGGACGAGCTTCTCGGGCCCCAAGCCCGTCCACTCGATCGCGTCGTGGATCTCGGCGACGGTGGCGGCGCCCGTCGACAGCAGCACCGGCTTGTCGGTCGCCGCCACCGCCTCGAGCAGCGGCCGGTGGGTCAGGTCGCCGCTGGCGATCTTGTACAGGGGCGCGCCGATGCGCTCCAGCGCATCGACCGCCCTCAGGTCGAACGGCGTGGCGAAGAACACGATCCCGAGCTGCGCACAGGCGGCCGCGACCTCGCCGTAGGCGTCGTAGGCGAGCCGGTCGGACTTCTGGAAGGCCTCGTACTGGCTGCCGGTGCCGATCTCGTCCTCCCAGTACTTCGGCGAGTCGGGTACCGAGATGCTGTCGGCCTTGTACAGCTGGAACTTGATCCCCCAGGCGCCGGCGCCGGCCGCGGCCTGCGCCATCTCGATGGCGCGGGTGACGGAGTTGTTGTGGTTGACGCCGGCCTCGGCGATCACCCGGCAGGCGCCGCGGCGGATCGGCGCATGGTCGCCGACCCGGACCTCGCCGACGGCGTCGCGGGCCGCGGTCATCCCAGCCCTCGCAGCAGCCCCCGGATCCGATGGCCGATCCGGGCCGCGCCGCGGAAGTCGACCGCGCGCGCCAGGCGCTCGGAGAGCTCCGCGCGCAGCTCGTGGTCGTCGAGCAGCCGCGAGACGATCTCGATGATGTTCTCGTCGCTGACCAGCGCGCCCACGCCGAGGAAGATCGCGTCGGCCAGGCGCGCGTGCATCGCCTCCCGTGCGCTCTGGGCCAGCACGAGCACCGGGGTGCCGGTGGCGGCCGCCTCATAGACGGTCCGGCCGGCGCCCGTGATGATCAGGTCGGCGGCGTTCATCTCGGCGGCCATGTTGCGCACGTGCCGGCGCACGCTCACCCCGTCGGGGAATCCCTCCTCCGACGCGCCCGGGCCGATGATCACCTGGATGTCGACGCCGACCCGGCCGGCGAGCGAGCGTGCGCAGCGGACCGCCTGTCGCGTCGGGTCGGTCCCCCCGAACGTGATCAGCAGCCGCTGGGCCCGCTCGCGGACGCGCTTGGCCGGCATCCCCTGGAACTCCGGGCGCAGGGTGACGTAGGGGGCTCCCCAGGCGATGTTGACCGCCTCGTTCTCGGGCGGGTAGAGCGCGTTGACGACCCAGTCGGCGAGCTTGGCCCCCGGACCGAGGTCCTCGATGTTGACCACCCTGAACCCGGCCGTGCGCTCGATCAGGATCTCGTGCTCGGTGGTGTCGAGCACGTCGTTGACGACGAGCCGCGGACCGGTCGGCGCCAGCGCCTGGAGGTCGGCGGCGAGATCCTGCTCGTGACGGCACTGGTGACCGTGCTCCTCGACGAGGGCCTGCACCCAGGGGTCGCAGCCGGTGAGCAGGAAGTGCACGCGCTGGTCGGCGAGCTCGTCGGCGAGCTGCAGGCAATGGTAGGCGTGACCCGACCCGACGCGCCGGGTCGCCCGCAGGCGGAAGACGACGGTCCCCTGTCCCATGCGGTGGCGCGCAGCGACGAGATCGTCGGTCGTGTCGATGTCGAGCGCCTCGCTCGACGGGGTCTCCCACAGCAGGTGGCGCGAGGTCACGATCTGCCGGGAGTGGCGCAGCACCGATGCCCGCACGAGCTGGATCGAACCCGTCTCGCGCAGCACCGGATGCTTGCCGTGCTGGCGGTTGACGCGCGCCTCGAACAACGGGACGGCGCGAGCGAGGTCGCCCTCGGAGTCCAGCCAGAAGAGGTGGGGCTCGCGCACGCAGGAGGCGAGCGAGTCGACCCCCGCGCGGCGGAACTCGGCCACCGCGGCGGTCAGCGACTCGGGCGAGCGAAACGGCGAGGTCGGCTGAAAGACGCCGACGTCCCCCGGCCAGTCGAGCTCGTCGGCGAGATACGCCGCCACGTCGGAGATCGTCGCCTCCGCGGTGGCCAGCTCGGCGGGGCGGCGGCGGATCTCATAGCCGTGCATCTGCACCCACTCGAGGATGTCCGGGTCGTCGCTGGAGAGGATGAGCCGGTCGGCCACTCCGGTGGCGCGGATCGTCGCCAGGGTGTGCAGGATGAGCGGCCGCTCGCCGACGAGGCGCATGTTCTTGAACGGGACGCCGCGGCTGCCGCCGCGGGCGGGCACGATAGCCAGCAGCGGGCCGCCGCCTCGGGTCAAAGCGCGGGCGTCGGCCGACGCCGGCAGCCTGGCGGTGTCAGACATGCACCCCAGATAACCGCTGGCGACGCCCCGAACTTGCTCCGCAGGCTCACCGCTCCGCGTCGACGCGTCGCAGCAGGCCGTGGTGGCGCAGGCTCGCCACCGCCGGCGCCAGCTCCCACACGGGCCGTGCGCAGCGCTCCGCGGCCGCCAGCAGGTCCGGCCGGCCGTCGCAGAAGTTCAGCAGGAACATCTGGTCGCGCAGCTGGTCGCGCTGGCGCGCGGCGTGCATGCCCCCTCCGAGCGTCGGGTAGAGGCCGCGCCGACCGAGCTGCGGCTCTCCGTGCGCGACGGTCACGGCGAAGCGCTCGTTGACCTCGAGGGCGTCGATGAGGCGGCGGCACGCCCGCAGCGACTCGCCGAGCGCCTCCGGCGTGACGTGGGCGAGGTCGTCGAGCGAGGTGTGGTACTCGGGCCAGCGATCGAAGTCGACCCGGCTCAGGCAGCCGACCGGGAGGTCGAAGCCCGGCGAGCAGTACTGGCGCTCGTCGCTGCGCGGGGGGTAGAAGTCGAGCCGCTCCCACGGCGCTCCGAGATGGACGAGCGCGTGCTCGGCGACGCGGTCGGCGAGCGAGGCGCCGCGGCGCGAGGACCGGTAGCGAAACGGGAACGGCGTCCCCACGCACGTGATCACGTACCCGGCGACCAGGCGCTCGCGCAGGCGCTCGCCGACCCGCGACAGGTAGGCGATCGCGCCGATCGTCTCGGGCACGAACACGAACCGGTAGGTGAGCCGCGGCGGGCGTGGCCGCTGCGCCAGCTCGCGCGCCAGCCGGACGACGACCACCGGGCCCGACAGCTCGTTGTTGGCCATCGACGGATGGCAGCAGTAGGTCGAGAACAGGACCTCTCGATCGGTGGTCCCCGGCACGACGATCTCGCCGACCTCGACGCGACCGGGACCGAGAGCGGCGTCGACCATCACCTCGTAGGTCCCGTCGAGCAGCCCCCGGCGCACGCGGTCGGCCAGGCAGAAGCCCCACGCGTCCTCGTAGTAGCTCGTCCGGTAGGGCACCGCGTCGGGCTGCGCGGGCAGGCTGTGCAGGTGGCCCTGGAGCTCGTCGAGCGACAGATGCGCGTGTACGGGCCGGCTGTGGCTGACCACGTGCAGGTTCGTGTCCCGGCTGTCGACGACGGTCTC
Source organism: Solirubrobacterales bacterium (assembly GCA_019240115.1). Classification (GTDB taxonomy): domain Bacteria; phylum Actinomycetota; class Thermoleophilia; order Solirubrobacterales; family Solirubrobacteraceae; genus Palsa-465. The sequence continues at coordinate 94,774 of JAFAYV010000052.1, forward strand.
GCCCCCGGGGCCCCGGATCCAGGCTCGGCGCAACTCCCATTCCGGCGGCACCGTCCAGTCGAACACCTGCTCGCCGGTGCTGAAGGCGTGGCGCAGCATCGGTCCGGCTTCCCGCTCGAGCACGGCGAGCGTGCGGCGGAAGTCCGGACCGGCGATGCTCCGCGCAAGCGGAAACAGCTCGACCACGAGCTCGTGCAGCGCGACCCCGTCGGCCGCGGCGGACAGGCGTTCGGCCATCGCCTCAGAGAACGCCCGGGACGGCGAGATCTTTGCGGCCGGTCGTTGGTTTCAGTGCCGTCGCGGCGTTCATCTGAGGCAATGGCCACAAGGTCCCAAACGCTGGAGCATCGGCCGCGCCCGGTGCGATTCCTGCCCCCGTACGCGGGGGTGGCGGCCCTCCCCGACCGGCGGATCCGCTCCGCCGGCTACGACGCGACCGTGTACACGGCCGGGATGCTGCTCGCGCAGGTGCTGCTGTTCGTCGCGGGCCTGGCGCAGAGGCGCCTCCTGGGTCCGACGGCGGCCGGTTACTGGTCGCTGATCGGCAACTGCACCGTCCTGTTCAGCCTCACCTCGCTCGGCGCGCTGGACGGTGCGAGCCGCCAGATCCCGTTGCATCGCGGCCGTGGCGACCTGAGGACCGCCGGCAGCGCGTCGGACACCGGCGCGTCGTTCTCGCTGCTGGCCACGGTCATCGCCGGCTCGGGCCTCGCCGCCCTGGCGCTCGTGTTCGGATCGCACTGGAACCCCGAGCTGCGCTACGGCCTCGTGCTGGCGGGGCTGATCGGGCCCGTGCAGAAGCTCGCCGATGCGCACGAGGAGATCGTCCAGTCGACGAAGCGCTTCTCGGTTTCCTCATTGGTGGCGCTCGTCGAGGCCGCGGTGACCGTCGTGCTGCAGACGGCCGCGGTCTGGGCGCTCGGCTACTGGGGCATGTTCCTCGGCCAGCTGCTGATCATCGCCGGCGCGTTCTGCGTCTGGCGGCGGATGGGGATCGCCGGGGTCCGGCGACCGGCGTTCCGGTGGCGGATCGAGCCTCCACGGCTGCGCGAGCTCATCCGGTTCGGGGTCCCGATCATGCTCAACGGTCAGCTCTGGGGGCTGTTCCTCGTCGTCGACAACCTGATCGTGGCCGGCTTTCTCAGCGTCCGACAGCTCGGCTATTACGCGCTCGCGTGCTCGGCGACGACCTACATCATGGTCCTGCCCAAGAGCGTCGCCGCGGCGCTCGCCCCTCGGATGTCCGAGCGCTACGGCGAGACCGGCAGCGCGTCAGCGGTTTCGCGCTATTCGACCGGCGGCCAGCAGCTGATGGCGTTCATGCTGCTGCCGGTCCTCGTCGCCGGAGCCTTCTTCTTCATGCCGGTCCTCATCCGCCAGGCGCTGCCGGCGTTCGCCCCGGCGGTCGCGGTCGTGCGCATCATGGTCGCCGGCAGCTTCTTCGTGTCGCTGACCAGCCTGCCGACCAAGGCGCTGCTCGCCTCCGGCCACCGCTGGTCGGTGACGTGGCTGACCTTCTCCTCGCTCGTGGTCAACGGCACGGCGAACCTCATCGCGGTGGTCGTGCTCGGAGGGGGTCTGACCGGGGCGGCGCTGGCCGTGAGCATCAGCTACGCGGCCGCGTTCCTGCTGCTGACCACGGTCGCGGGAGCGCGCTCGGGCGGGGGGGGCCTCCCGATGCGCCACGTGGTCGAGATCTTCGCCGCCTTCGCGTACACGGCCGCGGCGATGTGGGGCGTCGAGGTGCTGCTCGGGGGCGGCGGCGGCGCGTTGCTCTCCGACGTCGCCAACGCGACGGCGAAGTTCGCCCTGATGGTCATCGCGCTGGTCCCGCTGCTCGCGATCGCGCAGCGGCGCACCGGCGCGCTCGGTGCCCTGCAGTCACTGATCCGCGGCGGTCTGCGCCGCACGAGGAGGACGATCGATGCTCGAAGTTGATGCCCGGGGCGCTGAGCGCCGTCGGACGGAGGTCATCGCCGAGATCGCGACCAACCACGGCGGGGACCTCGACCGGGCGCGCCGACTGCTGGTCGAGGCCGCCGCGGCGGGCGCCGATCTGGTCAGCGTGCCCGCGTACCTCGATCCCGCCACGGCGACCGAGCGCGAGCTGCTGGCGCCGCTCACCCTGTCGGCCGACGCCTATCGCGAGCTCGGCCGGTTGGCGATCGAGCGCCGGGTGGGGCTGATCAGCTCACCGACGACCGTGCGGCGCGCGGCGTTCCTCATCGACGAGCTCGGCCTGACCGCGATCAAGGTGCAGTCCTCGGAGATGCTCAACCTCGAGCTTCTCGACTATCTCAACGGGCGCGTGGAGACCGTCTACCTCGGGACCGGGCTCGCGCGGCTCGACGAGGTCAGGCTCGCGGTCTCCCGCCTGCGCGAGACGCGCGACGTCGTCGTGATGCACTCCGTCGACGAGTATCCGCTCGCCGCGTCCGACGCCCACCTGACCGCCATCGCGACGCTCGCCGAGGCGTTGCCCGCGGTGCGCCTCGGCTATCTCGACCACACGATCGGACTGCTGGCCCCGCTGCTGGCGGTGGCGCTGGGAGCGACCGTCGTCGAGAAGCACTTCACGCTCGACCGCTCGCTCCCGGGGTCTGACCACGTGCTCTCGGTGACGCCCGTCGAGCTGGCCGAGATGATCCACGGCGTGCGCCAGACCGAGACGCTGCTCGGCGACGCGCCGCCCGCGCAGCGCGACCATCCGCGACCCGCGGTCGTGCGGCGGCTCGCCGAGGCCTGAGCCGCGTCGAGACGGGGCCACTAGTCGCCCGGCCGTCGCGCCGAACCCGGGCGCGGCGCCTCGTCGGCGAGGTCGCGCAGCTCGAAGTTGAGCGTCTCCCCGAACGCGGTCTGCATCTGCTGGCGCAGCCGCTCGTAGCGCCGCACCGCCTGGCTGCGCCGGCCGGCGCCGATGTAGAGCCCGATCAGCTGACGCTGGATGTCGACGTCGTAGGGATCGACCTGGGCGAGGCGCTGGAGGTACTCGGCAGCGGTGTCCAGCTCGCCGGAATCCAGGTGCAGCCCGCTGATCGCGCGCAGCACCTCGCCCGCGAGGTCGCGGAGGCGATCGCGCTCGGCGAACGCCCACTCGGCGTACGGCTCGTCGCCGAGGAAGTCGCCGCGGTAGAGCTCGAGCGCCGAGGTGAGGCTGACGAGCGCGCCGCGGGCATCGCGCTGGTGCGCGGCGGTCAGCCCGGCGGCCGCCAGCGACTCGAACTCGTCGGCGTCGATCCAGACCCGGTGGGGATCGAGCGCGTAACCGCCGCTGCGGGCGAGGACGAACGATGACGCCGCGTTGCGCGGGCGCCCCGGCTCGAGCGTGTCGCGCAGGGCGTGGACGCACTGGCGCAGCGCGCCGAGGCTGTCGGCGCCGGCGGTCGGCCACAGCGCATGGACGATCCGATCGGCGTGCATCGGCCGATGGCGCTCGGCGACGAGGAACTTCAGCAGCTTGCCCGTGCGCCGCTCCGTCCAGCCGCCGTCGAGCGACGCCTCACCGCTGCTGACGCGCAGCGGACCGAGCGCCCGGATGCGCAGCCGCGGGCCCGCGACCCAGTGCGGCTCGGTGCGGCGCCGGCGGTCGCCGCGCTGACCGGGGCGCAGGCTCAGGCAGACGCCGCCCGGGGCGGGCGCCGCGCTGACCCAGACCGCGGACTGATCGTCGGGGCCGATGTCGAGCCGCATCTCGGGCAGCTGCTCGCCGGCTCCGAGCGCCAGCTCGGTCACGCAGCGTCCCTGCGGCGGGCCCGCCGCGGTCCCGCACCCGAGCAGGTCGCAGCAGCGCATCGCGCCCCGCCGAGGCTCGCGTCCGAGCAGCGTCTGCACCCGGCCGTTGGCGGCGGCCACGCGACCGTCGCGGTCGACGAGCAGGATCCCGTACGGGAAGTGCTCGATCGCACGGATCATCGCGAGCGCGGACCCGCCGAGCCCCGTCGTCTCGTCGTCCGGCTCACGCGCCGCTCCGACGGCCGCTCGCGACATCTGTCACCCCTCTGGCCAGCACGGCCCACCCGTCCATGGCGCTTGACAGGGGCAGTTGTAGCACAACTTCGCGAGCCCGGACCGGAACGGAAATTGCGCAAAAACGGGGTGACGGCGAGCGCGACGCGCCGGCCGGCGACGCGGTCAGCCGCCGACGATCGACGGCCGCGAGACGGTCCGGTCGCCCTCGTGGCGCAGGCCCGCGTCGAGCGTCGTCTCGGCGCGCTCGATGACCCTGACGACCTCGCGCGCCAGGCGCGTCAGCGCCGATGGACGCTCGTCGGTGGTGATCGCCGCGACGAACTCCGAGAGCTCGAGGGCGAGCGGCTCGACGACATCGAGTCGCGGCGAGACGATGTCGCCCGAGCGATAGGAGAGCTGGTACTGGCCGAAGGTCTCGGGATCCTGATAGACGACGCCGTGGTCGAAGATCCGCACCGGCTCGGGACTGGCGTCGTCGTAGACGACCATCTTCTCCGAGCCGACGACGACCATGCGCCGCAGCTTGCTCGGCGCCAGCCAGCTGAGCTCGACGTTGGCGAGGACCCCCGACGGGAACGCGAGGTCGATGAAGGCCACGTCGGCGATCCCGGGCACGACCGAATCGCGCCCGACCGCGTTGACCCGCGAGGGATGCTCGCCGAGCCAGTACATGAGGATCGAGAAGTCGTGCGGTCCCAGGTCCCAGATGACGCTGATGTCGCGCTGGTGCAGCCCGAGGTTGACGCGGCTGGAGGAGACGAAGTAGATCTCGCCGAGGTCGCCCACGTCGATCAGCCGCTTGACCTCGCGCACGGGCGGGCTGTAGAGGAAGGTCAGCCCGCACATCAGGATCAGGCCCCGCTCGTCGGCGCGCGCGATCAGGTCATCGGCCTGGGCGGTCGAGGGGGCCAGCGGCTTCTCGACGAACGTGTGCTTGCCGGCATCGAGGCTGAGGCTGGCCAGCGCGTAGTGGCTGAACACCGGCGTGGCGATGACGATCGCGTCGAGGTCGGGGTCGGTCAGCAGATCCTCGAAGCTGCACGTCGGCGTCACCGCCGGATACCGGTCGGCGACGCGCTGCAGACGCTCGAGGTCTCGGTCACAGATCCACGACACGCTGACCTCGCGCAGCTCGTGCAGCACGCGCAGCAGGTTCGGGCCCCAGTAGCCGAGCCCGACCAACCCGACGGTGACCGGGCCGCGGCTCGGCGTCCCCGTCGATCCGGACAGCAACCGCTCCAGGCGCGATCGGCCCACGGAGCTCAGGCGGAGACGTAGGTGGACGCCGGGGCGTAGGACCGGTCCGAGGAGCTGACGGCGTTGACGACGACCCCGATCGTGCGAGCGTCGAGGCTCTGGAGCTCGTCGCGCAGGGCGAGCGCGTCCTCGCGAGTGCTCTTGTCCAGGCGGCTGACGATGAGCACGCCGCTGACCTGCCCGATGATCGGAATCGCGTCGGGCACCGCCGACGGCGGCGGGGAGTCGATGACCACGAGGTCGTAGGCATCCTCGGCGGCGCTGATCAGGTCGCGCATCTCCTCGGAGGAGAGCATCGCCAGCGGGTTGGGACCGGGGCTGCCCTTGACCTTCTGTCGCTCGCCGGCGAACACGATCTCGAGGCCCGGGTCGCGCTCCTGCGGTGCGAAGCCGTACAGGTCGCCGGGGGCCACGAACGCGCCCGGCTCGTCGCCGCTCGCGCCGTTGCCGCGAGCGTCGTGACGGTCGCTGGGGTCCGCCGCCGCGCGGTCGCCGTGGATGCCGCCGTTGGCCGGGCGGTCGGCGTGTCCGCCGTCGCCCCCGGTGGCCGCGTGGTCGGCGCGTCCGCCGTTGCCCCCGGTGGCCGCGTGGTCGGCGCCTCCGCCGTTGCCCCCGGTGGCCGGGTGGTCGGCGCCTCCGCCCTCGCCCCCGGTGGCCGCGTGGTCGGCGCCTCCGCCGTTGCCCCCGGTGGCCGGGTGGTCGGCGCGTCCGCCGTTGCCCCCGTTGCCCCCGGCGAGGGCCGCGGGGGCGGGGTCGCCGCGGTCGATGCCCTTCAAGAACCAGAAGTCATCGTCGCGGGGGCGCGTGATCACCGGCTCGTCCGCGGCCGCCTCGGCGGTCTCGGCGTGGCCGAGCTCGTCCGCGGGCGCCGCGGCCTGCGCCGGGGCCGGATCGGCGATCGCCCCGGCCGCGGGCTGCGGCCGCGTCTCGAGCTCGTGCCAGGGCTCGAGCTGTGGCTCGGGCTCGCGCTCGGGCTGGGGCTCGGGCTCGGGCTCGGGGCCGGGCTGGGGCTGGTGGGTCTCCGACGAGATCACCGGCTCGCGAGCGGGCTCGGAGGATGGCGCGGTGGAGAGCGGCACCGAGCGCAGGACGTCCTGGAGGCTCAGCCGCGGAGCCGCGAGGATGTCGATGAGGCCCGACTCGACCTCGGCGCCGATCCGCGAGGCGATGACCGGCCGGCGGAAATCGGCCTCGATGAGCAGCACCCGAGCCCCCGAGCGAGCCGCGGTCAAGGCGAGGTTCCAGGCGACGGTGCTCTTGCCCTCGCCGCCGACGGCCGAGGTCACGAGCACCGAACGCACGGGCTCGCGGTGCACACTGGAGAGGTTCGGACTCGACAGCTTGGCGTAGACCATCGCGAAGGACTCGAGCGCCAGTCCCGATGGCCCGTTCCCGTCCCGCCCCCAGGCCCGAGCGAGCGTCCGCGTGCGCGGGACGGCCGCGAGCACGGGACCATCGAGCGCGGCGGCGGCGTCCTGCGGCGCGCGCAGGCGACGGTCGAGCCCGGCGAACATGATCGCGAGCAGGATCCCCAGGAACAGGCCGAGGACGACGCCCCCGAGCACGATCCGCAGCGTCTTCGGAGAGCTCGGCGCGGTCGGGGCGGTCGCGGGCGCGACCATCTGCACGCCCGTGTTCTGCAGCGAGCGCAACGTCGCCAGGCTCGACAGCTGCTGGCGCAGGTTGCTCGCCGCCCCCGCGTTGCCCCGACGGCCGCCGAGCCCCTGAAGCTGGTGCTGGAGATCGGCCTGCTCCTTCTCGATCCGGCTCACGTTGGCCTGGGTGGCCAGGCGGGCGACCTGAACGCCGTAGGCGTTGGCGACGCGCGCGGCGAGCGCGGGCGTGGCCTGCGTCGACTTGATCATCAGGAGGTTCGAGGAGCCGTCGTTGGTGACCGACACGCTTCCGGGCAGGCCACCGCCGGCGTAGGGCGGCCCAAGGGTGGCCGCGGTGGCGTCCGCGACGACCGGCAGCGTGGCGAGGCCCACGAGGGTGTTGAGGTCGGTGCCCTGCGCCGTCAGGCTCGATGACGAGCTCTGACTCCCGCTCGAGACGTCGCTCGTCCCCTGGTTGACGACCATGTTGGCGGTCGCGACGTACTGCTTGGGCTGGCTGGCCGCGTAGCCGTAGGCCGCCGCGGGCACGAGGATCAGGCAGGCCAGCACCAGCCACCAGCGCCGGCGCAGGGCACGGAGAAAGGCGCGGAAGGAATCCGTCGTGGCTCCGGGGAAATCATTTGGCATGGTTAGTTGGCTCCGCGGCGCCGCAGGACGGACGGGAGCGTGCGGATCAGCAGGCGCACGTCGCCCCACAGCGACCAGTTGGTGACGTACAGATAATCGAGCTTGACCATCTCATCGAACGGGATGCGAGCCCGGCCCAGGACCTGCCAGACGCCGGTGATCCCCGGGGTGAGATCGAGCCGTCGCCGACCCCACTCCGAGACCTGGGCGTGATCGCCGACGGTGAGCGGACGCGGGCCCACGAGGCTCATCTCCCCCCTGATCACGTTGAGCAGCTGGGGCAGCTCGTCGAGGCTGGTATGGCGCAGGAACCGACCGACGCTGGTGATGCGGGGATCGCGATCGAGCAGCAGCCAGTGCGGATCGCCGCTCTGCGCCCGCAGCGACTGCTGCATCGCCTCGGCGTCGACGACCATCGTCCGGAACTTGAGAACCCGGAAGCGACGGCCCCGGCGCCCGACCCGCTCCTGGGTGAACAGCGCCGGCCCGGACGAGGTGAGTCGCACGAGCAGCGCGACGACGAGCATCACCGGCAGCGCCACCAGCATGGCCGTGCTGGCGAGCAGCAGATCCATGCCGCGCTTGAGCCCGCGTGATGAGCGGGTCAGCGCGGGCGGGTTGATCCCGAGGATGGTGATCCCCTCGATGTCGTCGATCTCGACCGACGGCCCGAGGACGTCGACCATGCTCGGCACGAGGCTGACCGGGATGCTGCGCGCGCTCGCGCGGCGCACGAGGTCGATCAGATCGGTCTGGCGCAGGCTCGGTCCGGCGACGATCCGCTCGATCGCCGCCTCCTCGGTCACCGCGTCGAAGTCGTCCAGGCGACCCAGGCAGGCCACCTCGCCACCGACGGGCGGGCCGGGACGGTCGGAGACGTCGAGGTAGCCCGACGGCGCCAGCCGGTATTCGGGGTGCCCGCGCATCTTGCGCACGAGCAGGGTCGCGAGCGGCTCGTCGGTGACGAGCAGCACCCGCTCGGGCGCGACGAGCGCGCAGAAGATCCGCCGCGTGGCCGCGCGCGCGAGCAGCACGCAGACCCAGCCGGTGATCACGAAGGCGACGAACTGCTCGAGGTTGATCTTCTCCAGCGGCGTGGCCCGGAAGACCGTCCAGAGCGCGAGCGCGCCGAACACCATCGCGTGGAACACCCACGGCACGTCGTCGACGGTGCAATGGCTGACGCGCTTGCCGTCGGCGTCGTAGAGGCCGTAGATCTTGAGCAGGAGGATCCAGAGCGGCAGCGTGACCAGGCCGGCGATCAGATCGTCGGCGTGGTGGTGGGACCCGAAGGCATAGAGGCTGACCGCGAGCCCGACGGCGATCCCGACGGCATCGCCGCCGGCGAGCAGCCGCCGCTGGAGCGTCGCCCGCCGCGAGCGCGACCGCCGTGCCGCGTGAGGACCGGGCGCGTCGAGTCCGAGCGCGGGCTCATCGCCGGCGAGCTGGTTGACGGTGGTCGGTCGGATCGGTGGCATCGCGATCGGCAGGGCGCCATCGGCGCGGCGACCCGTGCCGTCCCCGCACCTGCGCCCGATGCCCGATGAACGCCGCGTCGAAGTGATTTCTGACGCCGCCCAGCACCCGCTCTCGTAAGTCCGAGATGTGGCGCGACGTTTCCCGTTCAGAGCCGGCGCCGTGGCGGCCCGGGCTCGCCCGGGAGGGTGTGCGATGCGCGAGATTCAGACGACGGTCGCCGGGGCCCGATGGGCTCTCGTCATCGCCGTGGCGGCGGCGTTGGCCGTGCTGTGGCTGCCGAGTGGCGCCCGCGCGGCGACCGGAACGCTCACCTTCTCGAGCTGTCTGTCGGAGGGCGGCAGCGGCGGCTGTGGCGCCGCAAGCGGCCTGAGCGGACAGCACGGCCTCGTCGTCAGCCCGGACGGCACCGACGTCTACGCCGTCGGCAAGTCCTCGACCACCGGCCAGGTCGCCGAACTGCGGCGCGATCCCTCCAGCGGCACGCTGACCGAGACCGGCTGCGTCGCCGAGGACGGCGCCGACGGCTGCGCCGCCGGCCAGGGACTGACCGGCGCGGCGGGGATCGCGATCAGCCCCGACGGCCGCGACGTCTACGTGGCCTCGGACACGAGCAACGCCGTGGTCGCCTTCGCCCGCAACCCCTCGACGGGGGCGCTGAGCGAAATCGGCTGCATCGCCGAGACGGGGGTCGACGGCTGCACCCCGGCGGCCGGCCTGTCGGCAGCGACCGGGATCGCCGTCAGCCCCGACGGCGCCAACGTGTACGCGACCTCGGAGACGAGCGACGCGGTCGTCGCCTTCAGCCGCAACGCCTCCTCGGGCGCGCTGACCTGGCAGGGGTGCACTGCGCACGGGGGCGCCGAGGGATGCGCCGCCGCCCCGGGCCTCGGAGAGGCCGAGAACGTCATCGTCAGCCCCGACGACGCCACCGTCTACGTGACCGGCTTCACCACCGACTCGGTGGCGACCTTCGACCGCAACGCCACCAGCGGGGCGCTGACCTTCGCCGGCTGCGTCGCCGAGGGCGGCGCCGACGGGTGCGTCGCCGGCCACGGCCTCGACGGCGCCGACGGGCTCGCGGTCTCGGGCGCCTCGCTGTATGTCGCCGCCGAGGGGTCGGGCGCGGTGGCGACATTCGCCCGCGGCGCCGCCGGGATCCTGACCGAGCAGGGCTGCGTCGCCGAGACGGTCGGCGATACGTGCGGCGAGGTCCGCGGTCTCAGCGGCACGGCGCGCGTCGCGGTCAGCGGGGACGGCGACAGCGTCTACGCGGCGGGCTATCGCGGCAACACCCTGGTCACCTTCGCCCGAGCCGGCTCCGGCACCCTGACCGCCCAGTCGCCCTGCCTCGGGGCAAGCGGCAACGCCGACGGATGCACGGTCGTCGCCGGGCTGACGGCGCCCGCCGGACTCGCCGTCTCGCCCGACGGCGCCGACGTCTACGCCGGGGCGGCCACGAGCAACGCGGTGGACACCTTCCTGCGCCAGGCGCCGGCCTCCGGCGCGGGCCCGGCCGCGCCGGCGGTCGCTACCGGCTCGGCGACCGCCTCGCGCACCGCGGCGACCGTGACCGGAACCGTCGACCCGAACGGCGCGGCGACCACGTACCACTTCGACTACGGCACGACCAGCGGCTACGGCCACTCGACCTCGAACCAATCGGCGGGCGCGGGCTCGTCCGCCGTCGCGGTGACCGCCGCGATCACCGGCCTGAGCGCCGACACCACCTACCACTACCGTCTCGTCGCGGTGAACGCCGGCGGCACCGTCGACGGGTCCGGTGGCGCATTCACCACCGGCGGCACCTACTCGCAGGCGATCCTCGCCGATCATCCCGTCTCCTACTGGCGCCTCGGCGAGCGGTCGGGGACGACCGCCGCGGACTCCGCCGGGACCCACCCGGGCACCTACACCGGCGGGTACACCCTCGGCACCCCCGGAGCCCTGGCCGGCGATCCCGATACCGCGGTCACGCTGAACGGGTCCAGCGGCTACGTCAACGTCCCCTTCACCGCGGCGCTGAACCCTGCCGGCAGCTTCTCGGTGCAGGCCTGGGTCAAGCCCGCGTCCTATCGCAGGAGCGACGACATGAGCATCGTCGACTCGCGCCCGTCGAGCGCCGCGGTCCATCGCGGCTACGACCTCGGGCTCGAGGAGGGCGATGGTCGGCCCTACATCGAGATCGGCACCGGCCGCACGTACGTGGCGATCGTCGCCGCGCAAGCCGTCCCGAAGCACCGCTTCACCGATCTGGTCGCCACCTACGACGGCATGCGCGTCCGCCTGTACGAGAACGGCGATCTCGTCGCCGGTCCGACGAGGGTCGCCCTGGCGCGGAACCGGCGCACCCCGCTGAACCTCGGCGATCTCGACCACGGCGCCGGACAGTTCCTCGACGGCTCGATCGACGAGGCGGCGATCTACCGCACGGCGCTCAGCGCCGCCGCCGTCGCCCACGACCATGCGGTCGGCACGGGCGGGTCCGCCGCGACGTCCCACCGCGCCGTCAGCTGGCGAGTGCTCGCAACCGCCTCCGGCACGATCCGCCCGGGCCGCTCGCGCAGCGTGACGGCGTGCTCGCGCCGCGCCGACGTCGCCATGTCGGACGACCTCTCGCTGAGCCCGCCCGCTCCGCGGGGCGGTCGGCTCGTCATCGTCGGCCGCGTCGACCGGGACGTCCGCTTTCGCGCCTCGGGCCTCGTCGTGCGCCGGCGCCCGGATTGCGCACGGGGTGGGTTCCGCCGCGTCCGGGCCACCGTGACGGTCCACGGCCGGCGCTTCTCGATCGTCATCGAGCGCGACCTGCCCGGCGTGTACGGGGTGTCGCTCCGTCGCTAGCTAGCTATAGCTAGCCACCGGTGCGTCCGCGAGTCCGCAGGTCCGCGAGTCCGCGGAGATCAAGAGGGATAACGGCGGGCGCTCGGGATCATGTGTCGTGGCACGGACCGACGGATCGTTCTCACCGAACCCCGCGCGCCCTCTGACGCCGCGGCGGATTTCACCCACCCCCCGGGCCCTGTCTGCCGAACCCCAGGGCAGACGCCGGGGGTCGGTTGTTTGTGATCAACCTCGCTCACGCCGAGCGACGACGCCCCCAACCGCGAGCCGATCCACCTTGCCATCCATGCCTCCTGGCCCAATCAGATCGAGATCGACCTCTCGATCTTCCACAGCGATCGTCACCGCCCGGGATCGATGCCGTAGTGGGGCACCGCCCAGCCGATGATCCTCTGGAACGCCGGCGCGGCCACCGAGCCGCCGTAGATCGAGCCTTGGGGCTCGTCGACGACGACGAGGCCGAGCAGCTGCGGGTGGTGGGCCGGGACCATGCCGACGAACGAGGCGACGTACTTGCTGTCGGAGTACCGGCCGTGGATGGCGATGTTCGCGGTGCCGGTCTTGCCCGCCATGTCGTAGCCGGGGATGGCGGCGCCCGAGGCGGTGCCGCCGTCGCCGAAGACGCCGCGCAGCATCTGGCGCAGCTGCGCGGCGGTCGTGGGCGACAGGATGCGGTGGCCGGCGGGGGGCCGCACGGCCTTGTCGCCGATCGAGGAGACGACGTGCGCCGCGCGCAGGATCCCGCCGTTGGCGATCGCGGCATACGCGGTGGCGATCTGGATCGGCGTCACCGACTCGCCCTGGCCGAACGGCAGGTTGCCCATCGAGGACCCCGAGTACTTGGAGACCGGCAGGATGATGCCGCCCTCTTCGCCGGGGAGGTCGACGCCGGTCGGCGAGCCGAAGCCGAAGCGGTGCACCCAGTCGTTGAAGCGGTCGGCACCGAGCCGCAGGCCGATCTCGTCGGCGCCGATGTTGCTCGAGTACTTGAGGATCCCGGCGGTGGACAGCGTCTCGTCGCCGTGCGGGTCGGCATCGTGGATCTGGCGGTCGGCGACCTGGAGCACCGGGGGGATGTTGAACTCGGTATTGGGCGCGATGAGCCCGTCCTGGAGCGCCCCGCCGACGGTGATCGCCTTGAACGTCGACCCCGGCTCGTAGTCGAAGTCCTGGCCGACCGCGAAGTCGGCGTCGGCCCAGGCGGGGGAGGCCCCGGGGTCGTTGGCGTTGACGCGCGGCCAGTTGGCGAGCGCGAGGATCGCCCCCGTGTTCGGGTTCATGACGATCGCGGTCGCCCGCCGGGGCCGGTAGCGCGCGCCGACCCCCGCGAGGACCTGCTCGACCTCGTTCTGCAGCGCGACGTCGAGCGTCAGCGTCAGCGACTTGCCGGGCTTCATCTGGCGCACCTCGTCGATCGAGATCGCCTCGCCACGGGCATCGTCGACGACCCGCCGCTCGCCGTTGACCCCCTGCAGCTGGCGGTTGTCGGCGTACTCGAGGCCGCTGTCGCCGCCCTGGTCGTTGACGCCGCCGATCAGCTGCGAGGCGGTCCAGCCGAGCGGATAGACCCGCTTGACGTCGGGCGTCGTCGTGATCCCGTCGATCGCCGCCGAGCCCAGCCGCAGCGACCCGATCCGCTGCGCCTGCGCGCTCGAGATCTGGTGGGCGAGCACCACGTACCCGGTGTGCGGCCGCGTAAGCTTGCCGAGCACGGTCAGCACCGGCTGGCCCAGCAGCGGCGCCAGCATCTGAGCCACCGGCAGCGGTTCCTTGATCAGGTAGGGGTCGGCGGTGACCTCGGCGGCCGACTCCGACAACGCGAGCTGCACGCCGTTGCGGTCGCTGATCACCCCGCGAGTCGCGGGAATCGACACGTTGACGACCTGCTGAGTGGACGCCGCGCGCTGCAGCGACCCCGCCTTGAACGCCCCGAGATAGGTCGCGCGGGTCAGCGCGAGCCCGAGCAGGAGCAGGAATCCCAGGAAGAGAAACCCGACGCGGCGGTCGATCGCGGCCATGCCGCTATGGAGAGCCGGCGGTGGTGGCGGCGCTCGTCGTGCCTGCGCCGGCGGTCGTCGTCCCCGGTGCGGCCGCGGCGGCGGTCGTCGTCCCCGGTGCGGCCGCGGCGGCGGTCGTCGTCCCCGGTGCGGCCGCGGCGGCGGTCGTCGTCGCCGGTGCGGCCGCGGCGGCGGCCGAGGGCGGCTCGCTCGCGGCGAGCGCCGACGCAAAGCCGCCGGCGTCGGGGATGTGGATGTTGGCGGCGGCCCGTGCTGCGGTGCCGCTCGGATGCCCGCCGACGAACCGGATCGCCGACGGATCGGGCATCACCATCCCCATGTGCGCGGCGACGGTCTCGATCCGCTGGTCGGCGGACAGCTGCGCGACCTGGATGCGCAGCTGCTCGTTGCTGATCTGCAGGGCGCTGCCGCGCTCAAGCGTTGCACCGATGCCGGCGTTGAGCTTGAGCACCTCGACCTGCATCGCGACGATCCCCGCGAGCAGGACGCCGAGCAGCGGGATCCAGGCCCGGCCGCGGATGATCCGGTCCAGGAGCGCGAGGTCGGCGAGTGCCCGGATCCGAGCGGCGAGATCGAGCCGGCGGATGGACGCACCGACGGCGACCGGGAGCGCCGGCGGCCGGGTCGCCCGCGCGGGTCCGGAGACGCGCCGAGGCGTCTGCGAGGCCCGGGGGCGCTGCAGCGGCGCACGGTGCCCGGCGGCGCGGGCGGCCCTGGCGGTCGCGGCCGGACGGCGGCGCGCGGCGGGGGGAGTGGTGGCGGTGGGAGTCATTGCGATCGGCTCAGACCTCCAGCTTGCGAACGGCGCGCAGGTGCGCGGACTTGGAACGAGGGTTGGCGGCGACCTCGCCCGCGGTCGGAGCAATCGCCCGGCGAGTCAGCAGCTCGGCCTCGGGCTCGCGGCCGCAGACGCAGATCGGCAGCTCGGGCGGGCAGACGCAGCCCCGGGCGCGCGCCGCCAGGAAGCGCTTGACGAGCCGGTCCTCGAGCGAATGGAAGGAGATCGCGGCCATGCGCCCGCCCGGCGCGAGCAGCTCCCAGGCGTCGGGCAGCGCCCGCTCGAGCTGGCCGAGCTCGTCGTTGACCGCGATCCGCAGCGCCTGGAAGGTCCGCTTGGCCGGGTGACCGCCGGCGAACTGGGCCGGGACGGGGACCGCGCTCTTGATCACGTCGACGAGCTGCTGGGTCGTGGCCAGCGGCGCCGTGGCCCGCACCCGGGCGATCTCGCGCACGATCTGGCGGGCGTACCGCTCCTCGCCGTAGTCACGCAGGACGCGGGCCAGGCGCCGCTCGTCCCACTCGTTGACGACTTCCTCGGCGGTCAACGACTGCTCGGGATCCATTCGCATGTCGAGCGGGGCGTCGTAGGAGTACGAGAACCCGCGCGTCCACGCGTCGACCTGCATCGAGGACATCCCGAGGTCGAGGAAGAGCAGGTCGGCGCGCACGTCCTCCTCGCGCAGGCCGGCGAGCGCGGTCGCAAAGTCGGCGCGGATGAATCGGGTGCGACACGGCACCTCGGCCGACAGGACCGCGAAGCGCTCCTCGGCGGTGGGGTCGCGATCGATGCCGATGAGGGTCCCCGCGGGCCCGATCCGCTCGGCGATGAGCCGCGCGTGGCCCCCGCCGCCGACCGTGCCGTCCACCGCGATCTCGCCGGGCTGCGGATCGAGCGCGTCGATCAGCTCGCCGGCGAGCACCGGGATGTGGGAATGCGTCATGTCAAGCAGTGTCGCCAAGGCTCGCCGTCAGCTCGGGGATTCCGGACAGGACGTCCTCCAGGTTCTGCGCGTAGCGCGCGCGGTCCCAGACCTCCAGGCACTCGCCGGAGCCGGTCACGACGACCTCCTTGGCCAGGCCCGCGTAGCTCATGAGGGTGGCGGGGATCATCACGCGGTTGGCGGCGTCGAGCTCGACATCAAACGAGGAGTTGAAGAAGAAGCGCTTCAGCTTGCGCGCCGTCGGCGACGCCGGGTTCAGCCCGGCGAGCGTCTGCGCGGTGAAGGCGTCGTAGTCCGCCGGCGTCCAGATGGCGACGGTGCGCGGGGCCCCCGGCTCGGTCTCGTTGGAGGGCGCCAGCACGACGCCGTCGGCCAGCGCGGCCCGGAACTTCGCCGGGATCGTCAAGCGGTGCTTGGCGTCGAGCGCGTGTTCGAAGGTGCCGCGGAAGGTCAAGAGAGCTCATGGATCGGCCGGTATCGCTCAGAGCCCGGGTGGCTGGGTGGGAGGAGCCCTGCCACCCGGGTTCCGTGAGCGGCGCCCACAGTAACCCACTTCCTCCCACGATGCAACCTAATTCCCACATCTGATCCCACGGAGGTCGACACCGGGGTCCCGCATAGCCGAAAACCCCCGGACCTGCGGTCGGGGCGGCGGTGGGAGGAGGTGGCGCGCGGCACCGCTGGACCGCAAGATCGATTGCCGTCGCGCGGGCTGGGCGGCGCGCTGCAGCCCGGGGCAGCTTCCGTCCGGGGGGTGTGCGTGCCTCCGCCCCGCCGCGGCGGACGGCCGGCCGGTGTGCGTGCCTCGACCCGCCGCGGCGGACGGGCGCCCTCAGCGGGGGTCGCGAGCGTCCGCGGCGAGCGGCAGCTCGAGCAGCACCCGTCCGGGCGCGGCCGACAGTCGCCCGCCGTGCGCCCGGACGATCCCCAGCGCGATCGCGATCCCGCGCCCGCGCGCGCCCCGTCCCGCGCGCGGCCGGCGCGCGAGCTCGGCGACCGGTGCCGGGAGCCCCGGGCCGCGATCGCACACGGCGATGCGCGCGAAGCGCCCGGCGACCGACCCCTGGATCGCGACCTCTCCCCCGCCATGCTCGATCGCGTTGGCGAGGAGGTTGCCCAGCGCCTGGGCGAGCCGCAGGCGATCTCCCCACACGATCGCCTCGGGGCCGGCCCAGCTGCCGCGCAGGGCGACGCCGGCGGCCGCGGCCCGACCCGCGGCGGCGTGGCGGCAGTCCGCGACGAGGCGCCCGACCATCACCTCGTCCAGGTCGCGGGGCCGTCCCCCTGGGCCGGTCGGCCGGCCCGGCGCCACCGCCGCGAGGTCGTCGAGCGCCAGCGACGCCCGACGCAGCTCGATGTCGATCGCGCGCAGCCGCTCCGCCGGGAGCTCGCCGGCGCGCTCGCTCAGCGACAGCCCCAGCCGGGCCGCGGTGATCGGTCCGCGCAGCTCGTGGCACGCGCGCGCGACCGCCTCGCGCCGCGTGCGCGACAGCGCGACGGTCATGGTCGCGACGAGCGCCGCGATGACCCACCCGCCCACGGCGACGGCGGCGCTCAGTCCTCCACCTCGCCGTCGATCAGCCGGTAGCCGACGCCCCAGACGTTGACGACGAACGCCGATCGGGGCGTGCTCAGCTTGCGGCGCAGGCGCGAGGCGTGGGAGTCGAGCGTCCGCGTCCGCCCCGGCGAGCGGAACCCCCACACGTCGCGCAGCAGCTGCTCGCGCGCGAACACGCGGGTCGGCGCCGCGGCGAGCGCCCGCAGCAGCGCGAACTCCTTCTTGGCCAGGTACACCTCCCGCCCCTCGACCCACACCTCGCGCGCCATCGCATCGAGCTCGAGCTCGCCGACGCGGATGCGGCCGGCCAGCCCGCGCATCTTCGAGCGCCGCAGCAGCGCCGCCACCCGCTCGCGCAGCTCGCCGTACCCGAACGGCTTGGGGAGATAGTCGTCGGCGCCCCGCGCCAGACCCCGGATGCGGTCGAGCTCGGTCCCGCGCCCCGACACGACCAGGACCGGTAGATGGGGGTCGAGCTCGCCGTGACCGCGGTCGCGGTCGCGCAGCTCGGCGAGCAGCTCGAGCCCGTCGCGATCCGGCAGCCCGAGGTCGAGGATCGCGAGGGCGGGACGGTCGCCGGCGAGGATCCGGCGCCCGCTGCCCGCCGAGTCGGCCTCGAGCGGCTCATAGCCGTCGGCGCTGAGATTGTCGGCGATGAAGCGCCGGGTGGCGGCGTCATCCTCGATAATGAGCACGGTCGGCCGCGACGAGCTGGACATGTCCGATAGAGCCTCGAAGCCGTCGCGATCCACCCCCTGCAAATTCACGTTCAGTGACTCGTCGGGGAAGGGTTGCGACATATGATGCCGACGCCCATGCACCGACGCGGGAATTACACCTCGGGCGACGACTTCGTCCTCGAGTACGGCGAGCTGCGCTTCACCTTCAACGAGCGAGACTTCCGAGAGCGCTGCGAACAAGCCGCCCGCAAGCTCAGCTTCCTCGACAGCCCGATCGAGCCGGACGAGGCCGAGGACCTCATCAATCTCGTCGTCAACGGCGAGGTGACCGATCCCACCTCGGCGCTCGGCGAGCACGTCAACGAGTGCTGGTCCGAGCTCGTCGGTCCCTCCGAGCGCTCGCTCGTGCACTGGCTGCGCCGGCTCATCTTCCGCGGCGCGTGGCTCGACCAGCGCGTCAAGGAGGGCGAGCTCGACATCGCCTTCAGCGAGGACACGCAGACCTTCCTCTACGTCCAGCCCGACCGCGGCGGCGAGCCGATCGAACTCGCCCCCGAGCCGAGCTGGAATCGCGTCGCCTACGTCCGGCGCTGAGCCCGATCAGCCGCCGGCGCCCAGCGCTCCCACGTCCTGCTGCCCGGGAGCGGGATTGTCGAGCAGCAGCCGCGGGACCGTGACCAGCGTGTAGCCGCGACGGCGCAGCGCGTGGACGATCTCCGGCAGCGCGTCGATCGTCTCGGTGCGGGTGCCGCCCGCATCGTGCATGAGAATGATCGCTCCCGGCTTGGCGCCGCCGACGGCGCTGCGCACGATCGCGGCGACGCCGGGCAGCTGATAGTCGTTGGTGTCGACCGTCCACAGGATCATCAGCATCCGATACCTGCGCAGCAACTTCAGCGTCGCCTTGTCCCACAGGCCGTAGGGCGGACGGAACATCCGCGGGAACGGCGCCCCGTAGTCGCCGATCGCCGAGGTCTCCTGCAGCAGCTGCGCCTGCTGCTGACGGGGCGTCAGCTCAGACATCGGCTGGTGCGACCAGGTGTGATCCCCGATCGGATAGCCGCGCGCGACGATGTTCGCCGTCGCCGCGCCGAAGTACTTCTGCGAGATCCCGACCTGGAAGAACGTGGCGGGCGTGTGCAGCTGCTCGAGCGTCGCCAGCACCCGCTCGGTGTACGGGCCCGGGCCGTCGTCGAAGGTCAGCGCGATCTCCCGGTGCTGGGCGCCCGCGACCCGAACGTAGGGCGTGTAGCGCAGCGTGCGGGTGATCGCCGCGTTCTCGGCCCCCAGCTCCGCGTGGGCGAACGAGCCGGGGCCGTTGCCGGCGAGCGTCTTGACCCGGCTGAGGTAGCCGCGGACGATCGGCGCCTTACCCACGCCGGCCGACCCGCCGCCCGACGCCGCCCCGACGACCATGCCGACGGCGAGCGCGAAGGCGGCCAACGCCGCCAGCGCCGCCGCCCGCCGACGCCGCTGATGGATGGCCAGGCGCGTGCCGGAGGCGTCGGGCCGCAGTCCGACGCCGGCACCGTCGGCCGGGGAGCTGCCGAACGTCGGGTCGCCGTCGAGCATTTCAGTGAGGATCCGTTCGCGACGCCATGCGCGCCTTCAATCATGACGCCCGGGGCGGCGAACCGGAGGCCGCGGCGTCGCGCGAAAGCCGCATCACGCGGCGATCCACCGGACGGGGGTCTAGCCTCCGGACGCGTGACCGCCCCGATCTGGCTGACGATCCCGACCTACAACGAAGCCGTGAATCTCGAGCGGATCGTGGCCGCCGCCCGCGCCGAGCTGCAGCGCATCGCCGCCGGTGGCTATCGGATCCTCGTCGTCGACGACAACTCGCCCGACGGCACCGGCGCGATCGCCGACTCGCTGGCCGCGGGCGCGGACGACGTCGAGGTCCTGCACCGCCCGGCGAAGGACGGCCTCGGCCGCGCCTACCTCGCCGGGTTCGCGCTGGCCCTCGCCGCGGGCGCCGAGATGGTGATCGAGATGGATGCCGACTTCTCCCACGACCCGCGCTATCTCCCGGCCCTGCTCGACGCCATCCACGAGGCCGATCTGGTCATCGGCTCGCGCTACGTCCCCGGCGGCGGCGTCCGCGACTGGGGCCTGCTGCGCCAGCTCGTCAGCCGCGGCGGGGGCCTGTACGCGCGCGCCGTGCTCGGCTTCGATGTCCGCGATCCGACCGCCGGCTTCAAGTGCATCCGCAAGCGGGTGCTCGAGGCGATCGACCTGCCGAGCGTCCGCGCCGACGGCTACGTGTTCCAGATCGAGGTCACCTACCGGGCCGTGCTGGCGGGGTTCCGGGTCCGCGAGGTGCCAATCGTGTTCGCCGATCGAGCGGCGGGTAGGTCCAAGATGTCGGCACGCATCGCGCTTGAGGCGATGTGGCTGGCGCCCGCGATCAAGCGCGATGCCCCGGCGGCCGTCGCACGCGCGGCCGCCGCCGATCCGTCTCCCATCAACTCCTGACCCCCACCGTGCTCGACTCCTCGCCCACCGACGCCGCTTCGCTCGCTGCCGAGCCGGCGCCGGTGCAGGCCACCGCGGTACAGCCGGTCCCGGTGCAGCCGGTCCCGGCCCCCGCGCGGCAGCCGGCTCGCGTCATCCCGATACGGCGGCAGCCGGCGGCGCGCCGGCGGCGCGCGACGGCGTGGCTCGGGCTGATCGGCCTGCTGACCTGCGGCGTGCTGGCCGTTGTGGCGGCGGCGCACACCGAGTCGCTGCTGCCCTTGTCGATCCGACCGGCCCCGCCCGAGCTCGCCGGGGCCTTTGCCGGGATCGGGCTCGACCTGCACGTCGGCGGCACCATCGCCGTGCTGGCGCTCATGTTCTGCTCCTATGCCCTCGCCGTCAGCCGGTCGGGGCAGCTGCCGGCGCGCGTCGTCGTCGCCGCGATCGTCGTGCTGCACCTCGTCGTGCTGCTCGGCCCGCCGCTCGTCTCCACCGACGTCTTCAGCTACCAGGCCTACGCGCGCATGGGCGCGGTGTACGGCATCAACCCGTATCTGCATGGGCCCTACGCGATCGAACTGGACCATCTGTTCCCGTACATCGGGTCCAAGTGGTCCTACACCCCGAGCGTCTACGGCCCCGTGTTCACCGCCGCCTCCTATCCGCTCGCCACGCTCGCGATCGCGACGAGCGTCTACGCCTACAAGTCGGTCGCCGCGCTGGCGAGCCTCGCGCTCGTCGCGGTCGTGGCGGCGTGCGCGCGCCGCCGGGGCGCCGATCCGGTCCGCGCCGCGGCGCTCGTCGGGCTCAACCCGCTGCTCGTGCTCTACGGCGTCGGCGGCGGTCACAACGACCTGCTCATGCTGCTGGCGCTGGCGGGCGCGGTGTGGGCGCTGCTCGCCGCGCGGCCGCGCCTCGGCGGCGGGCTGACGATGCTCGCGATCGGGGTCAAGCTGACCGCGGGACTCGTGCTGCCGTTCGCGATCGCCGCCCACGGCGCTCGCGGCGGACGCCCCCGGCGCGACCTGCTCCTCGGCGCGATGATCGTCGGCGCGCTGATCGCGGCGCTCAGCTTCACGGTGTTCGGGTCGGCGACCTTCCACCTGCTCGGCACGGTCCGCCAGGGCCAGAGCGAAGGCGACTGGAAGAGCATCGCGGGCGTCGTCTCCACCCGCCTGCACCTGCCCACCCTCGGCCACGTGTGCAGCTACGTCCTCGCCGCGGCGTTCGTGCTCTGCTGCTGCTGGCTGCTGCGCCGGGTGTGGCGCGGCCAGACCGACTGGGTCGACGGAGCGGGCTGGGCGATGCTCGCGCTCCTGATCGCCGCGAGCTCGCTGCTGCCGTGGTACGTGGCGTGGCTCCTCCCGTTCGCCGCGGTGGCCCGCGACCGGCGCCTGTGGCGGACGGCGATCGGCATGACCGGGGTGGTGCAGGCGATCCAGCTGCTCGGCTATGTCCCGCATCACGTGCTCTGATCGGCGCTCGGCCGCCGGCTGCGCTCGGATCGCCCGTACACTGGCGCAATGAGCGCTCCCTCACCGGTCACGTCTGACGAGCGGGAGCTTGTCATGATCAGCGTCGTCGCGCCCGTCTACAACGAGGAGGCGCTGATCGACGAGTTCTACGCGCGCACGTGCGCGGCCCTCGACGGCCTGCCGTTCGAGATCGTGCTCGTCGACGACGGCTCGTCCGACGGCACGCCGCTGCGCCTGGAGCGGATCGCGGCCGCCGACGCGCGCGTCCGGGTCGTCTCGCTGTCGCGGAACTTCGGGCACCAGACCGCGCTGACCGCGGGGTTGGATCACGCGCGGGGTGACGCCGTGGTGATGCTCGACGCCGACTTGCAGGACCCGCCCGAGCTCATCCTCACGATGCTCGACCACTGGCGGGCCGGCTGTGACGTCGTCTACGCGGTGCGCGAGCAGCGTGCCGGCGAGTCGCGCTTCAAGCTGAGCACCGCGCGCTGGTTCTACTCGCTGTTCGACAAGCTCGCCCAGGTCGAGCTTGCGCCCAACGCGGGCGACTTCCGGCTGCTGGACCGCCGCCCGCTCGACGCGCTGCTTTCGATGCGCGAGCGCAACCGCTTCCTGCGCGGCATGACCGTGTGGGTCGGCTACACCCAGGCCGCGGTGCCCTACCAGCGCGACCGTCGCTACGCCGGTGAGACCAAGTACACGCTGTCCAAGATGCTGCGCTTCTCCCTGGACGCGATCTCCTCGTTCTCGCACCGCCCGCTCCAGCTGGCCACGCTGCTGGGGTTCGTCATCTCCACGCTGGCGTTCGTGGCCATCCCCGTCGTGATCGTGCTGCGGATCCTGGGGTCCTATCTGCCCGGGTTCAGCGCCCTGACGATCGTCGTGCTGCTGCTCGGCGGAATCGAGCTGATCGCGATCGGGATCATCGGCGAGTACGTCGGGCGCATCTACGACGAGGTCAAGGGTCGCCCGCTCTACCTCGTGCGCGCACGGAGCAACCTCTCCGATCCGGCAGGCGAGCTGCACGCGAGCGCGCTGCCCCCGGTGACCGCCGAGGGACGGCTCGGCCACCCCAAGCCGATCGAAGCCGACTCCGACCCGCTGACGCCGACTAGCCGCCCGCGGGACTAGGTCCGACGGCGGGGTTGGCGCGCCCCTCGGGGGTCCCCGAGGGCGTCCCGTTGCGCGCCCCGTCGGCCGCCTCCGAGGCGGCGCGGGTCTCGAGCTCGGCGATCCGCGACGCGAGGCCCCGGATCGCCTCGGCCACGGGATCGGGCAGATGGATCCAGTCGGCGTCGGGTCCCTCCGGCCGACGCCCCTCGACGCGAACCGGATGGCCGGGATTGCCGACGACCGTGGCGTTCGGCGGCACATCGTGGATGACGACACTGTTGGCGCCGACCTTCGAGCCGTGCCCGACGAGGATCGGACCGAGCAGCTTGGCGCCCGAGCCGATCGTGACGTTGTCCTGCACCGTGGGGTGCCGCTTGCCGGTGGCAAAGCCGGTGCCGCCGAGGGTGACGCCCTGGTACAGGGTCACGTCGTCGCCGATCTCGGCCGTCTCGCCGATCACCACCCCCATGCCGTGATCGATGAAGAAGCCGGCGCCGATGCGCGCCGCGGGATGGATCTCGATCCCCGTGACCGACCGGGCCACGGCCGCGATCAGCCGCGCCGGCGCGCAGACGCCCGCGCCGTACAGGGCGTGCGCCACGCGATGGGCGAAGAGGGCGTGGACCCCCGGCCAGCCGGCGAGGATCTGCAGCGCCCCGACGCCCTGAGCGGCGGGATCGCGCGCCTGCACGGCCGCGAGATCGCGTCGGACCTCCGCCGCCGTGCGCCCGATCAGCCGCAGCCCGAGCATCAGCCACAGGCTAGCGACGCGTTCATGGGGCGAAGAACGGCGAGGAGACGTAGCGCTCGCCGGAATCGGGCAGCACCGTAGCGATCCGCGCACTCCGCAGCTCCGGACGGGCCCCGAGCTGGAGCGCCGCCCAGACCGCGGCGCCGCACGACATCCCGGCCAGCACCCCCTCCCGGCGGGCGAGCCGGCGCGCGGTCTCGATCGCGTCCTCGTCGTCGACCGGGATCACCTCGTCGAGCAGCTCGCGGTTGAGCACCGCTGGAACGAAGCCCGCGCCGATGCCCTGGATCTTGTGCGGGCCCGGGCGCCCGCCCGAGAGGACCGCGGAGCTTCGCGGCTCCACGGCGACGATCCGGCAGGAGGGATTGCGTTCGCGCAGGAACTCGCCAACGCCGGTGATCGTCCCCCCGGTGCCGACCCCGGCCACGAACACGTCGACGCGCTCGTCCAGCGCGTTCCACAGCTCCGGGCCGGTCGTCCGGCGGTGGATCTCGGGATTGGCGGGATTGGAGAACTGGTCGGGCAGGAACACGTCGGCCCGGGTCGCCATCGCGCGGGCGGCGTCCATCGCCTCGGTCATCCCGCCCATCGACTCGGTCACCTCGACGCTCGCCCCGTACAGCGCCAGCAGGCTCTGGCGCTCCCGGCTCATCCCCTCGGGCAGCGTCAGCACGAGGTCATAGCCGCGAGCGGCGCACACGAACGCCAGCGCGATCCCGGTGTTGCCGCTCGTGGCCTCGACGATCGTCGTGCGGCCGGGCTCGATCCGCCCCTCGCGCTCGGCGGCGTCGATCATCGCCACCCCGATCCGATCCTTGACGCTGCCCCCGGGGTTGAACGCCTCGAGCTTGGCGAACACCTCGACCTCGAGGCCCGCCGCGAGCCGGGTCAGCTCGACGATCGGGGTGTCGCCGACGAGCTGCGCGATATTGCTGGTCAGGCGCGTCATCCGCCCCGTCGAGGCTAGTGGTCGGCGCCATGAGTACGGCCGCACCGGGAGTGCTCGAAAGCGAGCGTACCTGCGGGGACGGGCACGGAGCCCACGCGTGGCCGGCCGGGCGTCAGATGTGGTACATCGGCGTGCCCGCGGCGCGGATCTCCATATCGGCGATGCTCGCGACCGTCGCCTCGCCGAGCACCGCGGCGGCGGCGTGGGCGGCCTGCGCGAAGATGCCGTCGGCGCCGACCCCAAGGGGGCCGTCGAGGAGCTGGACGACCTCGAGCACGGTGATCTCCTCGGGGGGGCGGGCGAGGCTGTAGCCGCCCTTGACGCCGCGCTGCGAGCGCAGGATGCCGGCGCGGCGCAGGGTGGCGAACAGCTGCTCGAGGAACTGCACCGGGATCTGGCGGCGTCGGGCGAGCTCGGCGATCGGCACCGGGCAGGCGGCGCCCTGCAGATGGAGCTCGACCAGAGCGCTGAGGGCGTAAGGCGACTTCGTGGTGATCGAGATCATCGCGATCCGATCGTAGGGCAGATCGACCCCGTCCGCCCGCCCTGCGGGGAGCTCAGAGCCAGCCGCGCTCGGTCGCGATCAGCACCGCTTGGGCACGGTCCATCGCGCCCAGCTTGCCGTACACGTTGTGCAGATGGGTGCGGATCGTGCTCGTCGAGAGGTTGAGCTCGGTCGCGATCTGCTTGTAGACCATGCCCTTCGCGAGACGGCGCAGGACGTCGATCTCGCGCCCGGACATCGGGCAGGGCTCGATCTGGCGGGGGCGCTCGCTCGTCGAGGGCAGCGGCAGCTCGTACAGGACGATGCGCAGGCTCGCCGGGTCGAGGTCGATCGCCCGCGCGGCGGCGAGCAGCTCGGACGGCGAGATCGAGTCGCCGAGCATGTAGTGGGCGAGCATGTCGGCAAGGCGGACGATCGCCGCCTCGTCGCTCGCGTCGGGGGCGTGATGGCGTTCGATGACACTGGAGATCGTCCGCGGCAGCGCCCAGCGGCGGGCGAGCACGCCGCCGACGAGCGCGTGGTCGACGCCGAGCTCCCGGCGCTCGCGGGCGAGGCGGTCCTCGGGGGTGCGCGCCTCGCCGTGCACCTGCCCGGGATAGCCCGGGTAGGCGTGGACGAGCACCAGCTGGCCGATGTCGTGCAGCAGCGCGGAGACCATCAGCCGGTCGCGCGCGTCGTAGCCGACTTCGCGTGCGAGCCGGTCGGCGGCGCGCTGGGTGGCCATCGCGTGGAGTCGGAAGCGCTCGGGCATCCCCTGCCAGACCGCGGTGCGCTCGAAGAAGTCGAAGGTCCGCGCCCGCTGGGCGATCGCCTGCAGGGTCCGGGTCGACAGCACCTCGATCGCGGCCACGACGCTCTCGACGCGGCCGCGGTTCGGACCCTCCAGCTGATTGGCGAGGCGCACCAGCGTCACGGTGAGCGCGACATCGGCCTCAACGGCTCCGATGACCTCGCTCATCGCGGGCTCGCCGCCCTCGAACAGGCCGAGCACGCGGGCGCGCGACTCGGCGAGCACCGGATAGGCCTCGAGCGCCTCGAACGCGGTGGTCAGCCGGCGGCCGTGGCCCTCGTTGTGGCGGCGCTCGCGCGAGGCGTAGGGATCGGTGGGTTCAGTCCGGGCAGCGGTCAGAGACACGTCTTCACTCACTCAGCTTTTCGAGGGGCGGCGCCCGTCGTCAGATCGGGAGCCCCTGCCAACGCCTGCGCCTCGTATATCGGCAGATGTACGAGGGAGGTTGAGGCCGAGATCGAAGATCCCGTTCGCGAAGGGATCAGCCGGCCGCCACGAGGGCGCGGTCGATCCGAGCCAGCGCTTCGTCGCGCCCGAGCAGCGCCACGCTCTCGAAGATCCCCGGCGAGACCGTCTGTCCGGCGATCGCCACGCGCACCGGCTGGAACACCTTGCCGGCCTTGACCCCGCGCGCCTGGACGACGCCTCGCAGCGCCTCCTCGATCGCCGCGGGCTCGAACGGCTGCACGCCGGCGAGCGCGTCGCGGGCGGCGGCGAGGTTCTCGGCGCCGCCGTCGGAGCCGATCGTCTTGGCGAACGCCGCCGGATCCTCGACGGGACCGTCGAACAGGAACGAGACCAGCGGCCAGAAGTCGGCGAGCGTCTGGATCTTCTCGGCCGAGATCGCGGCCGCGTCGCGCAGCCCGGTGCGGCCCGTGTAGGCCTGCAGCCGGGCGGTCAGGTCGTCGAGCGTCAGCGCGCGCAGGTGGCGGCCGTCGAGATGGCGCAGCTTGCGCTCGTCGAACACCGCCGGGTTCTTGGAGACGCGGTCCAACCGGAAGCGCTCGGCGAGCTCTGCGAGGGTGAAGAACTCCTCGTCGGGCGCGAAGCCGGCCCCGAGCAGCGCGATGTAGTTGTCGACCGCCTCCGGCAGATAGCCGGCGTCGCGCAGCTCCTGGACCGAGGCCGCGCCGTGGCGCTTGGAGAGCTTGCGCCCGTCGGGCCCGTGCAGTAGGGGCAGGTGCGCGTAGATCGGCTCGGGCGCGCCGAGCGCCTCGAGCACGAGCAGCTGCCGCGCGGTATTGGACAGATGGTCCTCCCCGCGCACGACGTGCGTGATGGCGGCGTCGGAGTCGTCGACGGCGACCGCGAAGTTGTACAGCGGCGATTCGTCGGCCCGTGCAATCACCGGGTCGTCGAGGGTCGAGTTGGCAAAGGCGGCCTCTCCGCGGATGACGTCGCGGACGACCGTCTCGCCGGCGTCGGGCACCCGCAGGCGGACCGCCCCGCTGCTCTCGGGCTCGCCGCGAAAGCCGCGGTCCGAGCCGTGACGCTCCTTGTAGGCGCGGACGTCGTCGGCGGTCGCGGTGGAGCGGTAGGCGTGCCCGGCGTGCAGCAGCGAGGCGAGCGCCGCGGCGTGACGGTCGACCCGCGCTGACTGGAAGATCGGTCCCTCGTCGTAGTCGAGGTTCAGCCACCGCAGGGCATCGAGGATCTGCTCGACGTTCTCGGGCGTCGAGCGCTCACGGTCGGTATCTTCGATCCGCAGCACGAGCGTGCCCCCGTGGCCCCGCGCCAGCAGCCAGTTGTACAACGCGGTGCGCGCGCCGCCGATATGCAGCGCCCCGGTCGGAGAAGGAGCGAAGCGAACTCTCATGGACACCGTCAACGGATGCTAATCGGCGCGCACGTCTCCCCGGCCGGCGGCCTGCCCAAGGCGATCGAGCGCGGGACCGAGAAGCGATGTCAGGCGATCCAGATCTTCAACCAGTCGCCTCGGCAGTGGCGCCCGACCGCCTACGGCGAGGACGACTTCGCGGCGTTTCGCGACGCGATGAAGCCCAGCCCCATCAAGGCGGTGCTCATCCACGCCGTATACCTGCTCAACTGCGCCTCCGAGGACCGCGAGATCCGCGACAAGTCCCGCGCCTCGCTGATCCATTCGTTGACCGTCGGTGCCGGGATCGGAGCCGCGGGCGTGGTGCTCCACCCCGGATCGGCAGCCGGACGACGCGCCGGCGAGCCAAACAGGCGAGGCCCGACGCCGAGCGGCTCGCACCGGCGCGATGGCGAGGTCGCCGCGGCGATCAAGCGTGCGGGACGGGTGATCGCGCAGGCGCTCGGCGAGACCCAGGGCTGTCCGCTGCACCTCGAGGACACCGCGGGCGCCGGCGGCACGCTCGGGCGCTCGTTCGCCGAGCTGGCCGAGCTGCTCGACGCCGCCGGGGGCGACACCCGGCTCGGCGTCTGCCTCGATTCCTGCCACCTGCTCGCCTCCGGCTACGACATCCGGACCGCGCCGGGCCTGACCGCGACGCTGGACGACTTCGGCAAGGAGGTCGGGATCCGGCGCCTGCGGTCGCTGCATCTCAACGACTCCCGGACGCCGCTGGGGTCCAACCGCGACCGCCACGCCAACATCGGCGAGGGCGAGCTCGGCGAGTCGGGCTGCGCCACCTTCCTCTCCGAGCCGCGCTTCGACGAGCTGCCCTGCGTCCTCGAGACCCCGGGGCCCGAGCGCCAGGGTCCGACGGCCGAGGAAATCGCACTCTGCTTGACGCTGCGCAAGCGGGGGCAGGCCTCGCGCAAGCGCGCCGCCACCCGCGCCCGGACATCGCGCGCGAAGGCGTGACGAGGCCGAACCGCGAGCCGCGGTAGCTTGTCGGGCGTCGCGATGGCCCCCGACGATCTCACCCGTCCCGCAGACGCGCTCGTCATCTTCGGGATCACCGGCGATCTGGCCCGGAAGATGACCTTCCAGGCGCTCTACCGGCTCGAGCGCCGCGGGCTGCTCGACTGCCCGGTGATCGGCGTCGCCCTCGAGGACTGGACCGAGGACCACCTGCGCGCGCACGCCCGCGACTCGATCGCCGGCACCGGCGAACGGATCGACGACCGGGTGTTCCGGCGGCTGGCCCGGCGACTGCGCTACGTCTGCGGCGACTTCGGCGCCGGCGCGACCTATGCGGCGATCAAGCAGGCGCTCGGCGACGCCCAGAACCCGGTCTTCTACCTCGAGGTTCCGCCCTCGCTGTTCGCGACGGTGGTCGCCGGCCTCGCCGATGCCGGTCTCGTCCAAGGCGGTCGCCGGGTGGTCGTCGAGAAGCCGTTCGGCTCCGACCTCGCCTCCGCCCGGCAGCTGGCCGCTGACCTGCACAAGCACATCGCCGAGGAGCAGCTGCTGCGCATCGACCATTTTCTTGGCAAGCTCGGCCTCGAGGAGATCCTCTACCTGCGCTTCGCCAACGCGTTCCTCGAGCCCGTGTGGAACCGCGGCTTCATCTCCTGCGTGCAGATCACGATGGCCGAGAGCCTCGGGGTCAAGGACCGCGGCCGGTTCTATGACCCGGTGGGCGCGCTGCGCGACGTCGTCGTCAACCATCTGCTGCAGATCCTCGGCTCGTGCGCGATGGACGCGCCCGCGTCGGGCGCCGCCGACAGCCATAAGGACGCCAAGGTGGCGATCTTCCGCTCGGTGCTGCCCGCCGACCCGGGGCACTGCGTCCGCGGCCAGTACGACGGCTATCGGAAGATCGACGGAGTGCGGGCCAACTCGACGACCGAGACCTACGTGGCACTGCGCCTGCAGATCGACAGCTGGCGCTGGTCGGGCGTGCCGTTCTTCATCCGCACCGGCAAGCGGCTGCCGGCTCGTCAGACAGAGCTGCGGCTCGTCTTCCAGCACGCGCCACGACTGCCGTTCATCCCGACGACGCAGCGCCATCCGTCCCCGAGCCAGCTCGTCTTCCGCATCGACCCCGAGACGGGCATCCGGATGGTGCTCGACGCTCGGCGCGCGGACAAGCGCGGTGCGAGCGAGATCGAGCTCGACATGGAGTTCGCGCGCGAGGGCGGCGAGGGCGCGACGCCCTACGAGGAGCTCCTGCACGACGCGCTCATCGGCGACCGCTCCCACTTCACCCGGCAGGACATGGTCGAGGAGTGCTGGCGGATCGTGCAACCCCTGCTCGATGCCCCCCCGTCCGTCGTCCGCTACCCGCAGGGCTCCTGGGGTCCGCCGGAGGCCGATCAGCTGCTCAGCGGCCGCGGCGGCTGGCGCGGGCCCTGGCTGCCGAGTTAGGGTCCGCGTGCGCACCTCCTCGCGTCCGGCGCCGGGGCAGGTCGAGCGCTCGCGACGGCGAACTGGTCTCATGGACATGCGCGTCAGCCTGAGCACGATCATCTGGCTGGTCGTCGGGGTGCTCATCGCCTCGGCGCACCACTATCTCGAGAAGCTCGACGCGATCCGTCCCGTCGTCTCGGCGGCGCTTGCGGTCGTGCTCTGGCCGCTGCTGCTGCTCGGGATCAATCTCCACGTGCGCTGACCGCTTCGGCGGGGCGTCCGGCATCACCCCCAAACGCGGATTGTCAGGCGACGCTCGCCGCGCGGACCTCCGACGGCGCGTCGGCCGGGTCGCGCTCGGCGCCCGCGTCGCGCTCGGCGACCCCGGCGGCCCCGGCGGCCCCGGCGGCCTCGGCGGCCTCGGCGGCCTCGGCGGCCTCGGCCTCGGCGGCCTCGGCGATCATCGCCGATCCGAGCAGCGCGTCGAGCTCGGCGTGGAGGCTCGCGGAGCGGGCGACGCGGAAGCTCGGCCCGAGCCGCAGCCGGCGGGCACCGACCGTGGTCGCGAGCTCGATGACGACGTCGGCCTCGCCGGGAAAGCCGGCGAGGACCTCCTTGAGCTCGGCGAGCGCCGTGGCGGGCAGCAGGGTGGCGTCGAGGCGCAAGCGCAGCGCGGCGGCACGCAGCACCGGTTTGGCGGCCTGAACCTGGGCGTCGCGGACCTCCTGCTCGGTCGGCACGAAACGCTCGACCTGCTGGGCGATGAGGCAGGTCTTGTCGCGATCCTTATGGTCCACGCGCCCGCGCACGAGCACGATCGAGTCCTGGTGCAGCGCGTCGTCGCAGGAGTCCAACACCTTGCCGAAGACGACGATCTCGACCGAGGCATCGAGGTCGTAGATCGTCGCGAACATCATCCAGTCGCCTTTCTTGGTCTTGATCCGCTTCGCCTGGGTGACCATCCCGCCGATCGTCACCCAGTCGCCGTCGCGGCGATCGGGAAGCTCGAGCAGGGTGCTGTCGACCCTGGCGCGGAGCGCCGGACCGACGTCCTTGAGTGGATGAGCGGAGATGAACAGCCCGAGCGCCTCCTTCTCGGCGACGAGCAGCTCGTTGCGGTCGAACTCCTCGCCGGGGATCGGCGCGTGGCTGGGCGCCGCGAACGCGCCCGGCGGCGCGCCGAGTCCCCCGCCGAGCCCGTCCGCCGGCTGCGCCGGCGCGAGGTCGAAGATCGAGCCCTGACCGATGAGCGCGTCCTGCTGGGCCTTCTGACCCGCCGCCTGGGCCTGCTCGAGGACGGCGAGCATGCCCTTGCGGGTCGCGTTCGTCGATCCGAAGGCGCCGCACTTGATCAGCGCCTCGACCGCCTTGCGGTTGACCGCGCGGTTGTCGACGCGCTCGCAGAAGTCGAACAGGCTCGTGAATGGACGTTGGGGGCCGCCCGCCTCGCCCTCGCGAGCGCGCTTGATCGCCTCCACCGCCTGGAAGCCGACGCCCTTGACGGCGTCGAGGCCGAAGCGGATGTTGCCGTCGACGACGACGAACTCGTGGTCGGACAGGTTGACGTCGGGCGGCAGGATCGCGATCCCCATCTGCTCGGCCTGGGCGACGAAGAAGGGCACCTTGTCCTTGGTCTCCATCACCGAGGAGATGAGCGCGGCCATGTACTCGGCCGGGTAGTTGGCCCGCAGCCACGCCGTCCGATAGGAGATGAGCGTGTAGCAGGCGGCGTGCGAGCGGTTGAACGAGTAGTCGGCGGACTTCTCGTTCGTCGTCCACAGCCACTCGATCGTTGACTCGGAGGTCCCCGAAGCGCGGCAGCCGTCGTAGAACTCGGGCCGCAGCCGGGCCATCGCCTCGCGGTTCTTCTTGCCGATCGCCTTGCGCAGATCGTCGGCCTTGGCCCCGCTGAAGCCCGCGAGCTCGGTGGCGATCCGCATCGCCTGCTCCTGATAGAGGATGACGCCCTTCGTCGACTCGAGGATCGGCCGCAGCCGCTCGTCGAGATACGTGACCGAGTCCGGGTCGCGCTTGCCCCGCGCGTAGGTCGGGATCTGGTCCATCGCCCCCGGTCGATACAGCGCGTTGAGCGCGACGAGGTCGTCGAACTCGGTCGGTCGCACCTTCTTCAGCGCCTCGCGCATGCCCTCGGACTCGAACTGGAACACCCCGACCGAGTCGCCGTTGGCGAGCATCTGGTAGGTGGGAGCGTGGTCGAGCGGGAGCGTGCTCATGTCGGGGCGATCGCCGGTCGAGCGCTCCACGATGTCGAGCGCGTCCTCGATCACGTCGAGGTTGCGCAGCCCGAGGAAGTCCATCTTCAGCAGCCCGAGCTTCTCGACGGGCTTCATCGAGAACTGCGTCACGGTGCGGAACACGCGCTCGCCGTTCTCGTCCGCGCCGGCGTCGGCGATCTGCAGCGGCAGGATGTCGGTCAGGGGACGATCGGAGATGACCACGGCGGCGGCGTGGATCGACGAGTTGCGGATCGTGCCCTCGAGGCCGCGGGCGACGTCGACGATCGCCTTGGCCACCCCGTCGCGGTCGACCTCGGCGCGCAGCGGTTGGCCCGGCGCCAGGCACTCCGCGAACTTCGGGGGCCGCCCCTGCTGGGGGTCTGGGATGAGCTTGGCCAGCCGGTCTCCCACCCCGTAGTCGTGGCCGAGCACCCGCGCCGCGTCGCGCGTCGCCGCGCGCGGGAACATCTTGCCGAAGGTGACGATCTGGGCGACCGCCTCCTTGCCGTACTTCTCGGTCACGTAGCGGATGACGCGCTCGCGACCGCGCACCGAGAAGTCCATGTCGATGTCGGGCATCGACACGCGCTCAGGGTTGAGGAACCGCTCGAACAGCAGGTCGTAGCGCAGCGGGTCGACGTCGGTGATCTGCAGGCAGTAGGCGACGATCGAGCCGGCCGCCGAGCCGCGGCCCGGGCCGACCGCGATCCCGGAGTCCTTGGCGAACTTGACGAAGTCCCAGACGATCAGGAAGTAGGCGTTGAACCCCATCCGGTCGATGACGCCGAGCTCATAGTCGGCTCGCTCGCGCGCCTGTGCCGGCACCGGCTCCCCGTAGCGATGGGCCAGCCCGCGCGCGACCAGCTCGCGCAGGAACTCTCCCTCCCCCTGCTCGCCGGGCGTCGGATAGCGCGGGATGAGCTGGCGGTCGAGCTCGAGCTCGACGTCGCACCGCTCGGCGATCTCCACGGTCGAGGCGATCGCCTCGGGCCACTGCGCAAACGCGTCGGCCATCTCCTGGCTCGAGCGCAGATAGAACTCGTTGCTCTCGAAGGTGATCTTCGGCTGGCTGAGCGTCGACTTCGTCTGCACGCACAGCAGTGCGGCGTGGTGGTGGTAGTCCTCGCGCCGAAGGTAGTGGACGTCGCCGGTGCCGACGAGCGGACGACCGAGCTCGCCGGCGATGCGCACGATCTGCTCGTTGCACCGGTCTTGGAGCGCGAGGCCGTTCTTCTGCACCTCGAAGTAGACGTTCTCGCGTCCGACCGCCTCCATGAGCTCCTGGGCGTGCGCGCGGGCGTCGCCCGGGCGCTCGTCGGCGAGCAGCTGGCAGAACCGCGACGCCAGACAGCCGGTGAGCGCGATCACGCCCTCGCCGTGCTCGGCGAGCTGGGCCATGTCGACCGACGGCTTGCCGCGCTGATATCCATCGAGAAAGCCCGCCGAGGAGAGCCTGACCAGGTTCCGATAGCCAATCGGGGTGGCCGCCAGCAGGGTCAGGTGATAGCGGTCGAGCTTGCCCGGCGCGCGCACCGCGTGGTCGTCCACGACATAGATCTCGCAGCCGAGGATCGGCTTGACCCCGCGTTCGCGACACGCGGTGAACAGCTCCACCGAACCGTTCATCACTCCATGGTCGGTCAGCCCGAGCGCCGGCTGCTCGTACTCGGCGGCGCGCTCGGCGAGCGCCTCGATCTTGCATGCCCCGTCGAGCAGCGAGTACTCGGAGTGAACGTGGAGGTGGGCGCAGACGGAGGTCATCGGCGGCTGGTTTCCAGATTAGGCGTCGTGGCGGACGCCGTGACCGACGGCCGGGCGTCGGCCGGAAATTCAGCCGCTGCGTGCGTAATCGAGCCAGCCGCGCAACGTCGCCAGCGGCCCCGGATCCCCGCCGACGAGCGCCGCGGCCGTGCCACCGCCGGCGAGCACCGCCGCCAGAGCGTCCGCCGAGCCGCTGATCCGCGTTGTCGCGGTCTCGCCCGCCGGCGGCGTCGTCGACACCGCGACCCGCCGTCCCGGGCGCACGATCAGGTACGTGCCGCGCTCCCCCGGGCTCGCGCACTCGGTGTCCTCGTGCGCGATGACGAAGTCCTGCCCGCGCGTCCATGCCGGCTCGACGACTGCGCCAGCGAGCGACAGCACGCTCCGCGGGCTCAGCCGCGCCCCCGCGTAGCCCAGCCAGCCGGGATCGAGCGGCAGGCCCAGCAGCGCCTGGAGCACGGCCAACCCTCGCCGGCGGCCGCGCACCCGCGCCACGCGCAAACCGACATAGCGCCAGATGCCGTGGGCGTTCAACAGCCGCGCGATCCGAGCCGGCTCGCCCCGGACCCGGAAGAACACCCGCTCGAGCGGTCGCGGATCCTCGGCGCGCTCGACGACCGTCTCGCCGTCGCGCACTGTCACCCGCACGCACCCCCGGCCGGGACCGAGGACGAGGTCGTAGGCGAGCGGGCCGCGGTCGACGACCCGCTGCAGGGGCAGCAGCTCGAGGACGAGCTGGCCGGCCGCGTCGGGGTCGGAGCGAACGAGGCGCCGGAACGCCCGCCGCAGGGGCTGGCCGGCCGGAATCGACACCGGCGCCGGGCCGGTCTCCGGAGCGGGCTGCGGGACGGGCGCCTCCCCGGGCGTCGCCTCCCCGGCGGGCGCCGGCTGTCCCGCGGGTGCCTCCTCCCCCGCGGGCGTCTCCTCCGCGTTCCCCTCGCGCGGCGGCACGGCCTCGCGCAGTCGCGTCAGCGCGTCGGCGAGACGGTCGGGGGTCACGGGTCCCGCCTCAGCGGCCACGTCAGCGGCCGTGGACGCCTGCGTGGAAGGGTCGGCGGGCGGCTCGGGCGGCGTGGCCGGTCGCAGGCCGTCGAGGGCATGGCGCAGACGCCCGATCGCGGCGTAGGCCTCGCGCGAGCGCTCGCGCTGGCCGCCGAGCTGATCCTCGAGCTCGACCACATGGCGTTCGGCGGAGAGGCGCAGCCGGCGCTCGCGCTCGAGCATCGTCCGCAGCTCGGCGAGCTCGGCGCGGACCTGGGCGAGCGTGCTCTCGGTCCGCTTGTCGAGGGCCGTGCGAGCGGCGAGGCGGGACTCGGCGGCGACGAGGCGGGAGCGCAGGCCGGCGTCGGCGCACGCGCGCGCGTCGAGCTCGCGGCGCAGGGTGTCGACGAGCCGGTCGGCCGAGACGGGATGCAGCGGCGGGCCCAGGGGCGGGACGGCGGCGCCTCCCACCGCGGTGCCCGATCCGGCCGCGCCCGAACCGGCCGCGCCCGGGCTGGCCGCACCCGGGCTGGCCGCGCCCGGGCTGGCCGCGTCCGTGCCGGCTGTGCTCGGCGGGGCAGGACCCGGCTCGGAGGCGCCCGGCTCGCCGACGAGTGGCGGCGTCTCACTAGGCGCCGCCCCCGCTCCCGCCGGGCCCGGCGGA
Organism: Solirubrobacterales bacterium; assembly: GCA_019240115.1. Lineage (GTDB taxonomy): Bacteria > Actinomycetota > Thermoleophilia > Solirubrobacterales > Solirubrobacteraceae > Palsa-465. Next base: position 130,445 of record JAFAYV010000052.1, read on the forward strand.
GGCGGACCGTCGGCGGCCGCGGCATCGGCGCGAGGCTCCGCGGGCACTCGCAAGTGGCCCCGGGCTCCCCCGCGGCGGACGGTCAGCTCGCGCTCGAAGGCGAGCCGCGCGGTCTCGCCGCCGGGGATCCCCCCGGGGAGAGCCGGCCCAGCGGTTGCCTCGGCCTCGGCCAGTGCCCGCTGAAGCTCCCGCGCGCGCGACGACTGCTCGGCGGCCGCTCGCTCGGCGGCCTCGGCGCGACGCCACGCGCGCTCGATCTCGCTGGGCATCCCGGCGCGCTGCGGCGCGACCGGGGGGGCGCGCTGCTCCGAGGCCGCCTCCTCGGCCGGCGGCGGCTCCTCGTGCTCGAGCGACGGCTCCTCATGCGGCGGCGGCTCCACGCGCCCCAGCGGCTCCGCGTGTCCCGGCGACGACTCCGCGTGCCCCGGCAGCGGCTCCTGGTGCTCGACCGGCGGCGGCTCCTCGTCCCCCGGCGACGGCTCCGCGTGCCCCGGCGACGGCTCCTCGCGCCCCGGCAGCGGCTCCTCGGGCTCGACCGGCGGCGGCTCCGCGTGGCCCGGCGACGGCTCCTCGCGCCCCGGCAGCGGCTCCTCGTGCTCGACCGGCGACGGCTCCTCGCGCCCCGGCGACGGCTCGTCGCGCGCGCCCTTCGCCGCGTCACCCGTGGGTCCGCCGACCGCGACCTCCCAGACCGTTGCCTCGGGACGCGCGGCGTCGAGAGGCCCGGCCTCGGGACGCGCGGCCTCGGCGGAGGGCGCCTCCGATCCCGCCGCGGCGCCGGTCACGGGCAGCGGCACCGTGATCGTCCCCCACGACAGCCACGCGTTACCGCCGAGCCAGGGCGCCAGCCACCCGGGCAGCGAGAAGCTCAGCCGCCACATGCCCGGCGCGGTGCCGCCGACGCTCGGGGGCTCGGGCATCGCCGGGAAGCGGTGCCGGCGACCCTCGGCCTCGACGACGAGGGCGACGGGGCCGGTGCCGGCGGGGCGTCGGCGCCGCCAGCGTCCGCCGACCCGCACCGTCAGGTTGCCCGCGCCGGCATCGAACCACTCGACGCTCTCGACGCCGACCGACGCGGTCCCCGAGAGGTCGCTCATCGCGCCGCCGTCCGGCGTCGGCGGCCGGCGGGGCCTGATGTCACGATCGTGAGCAGCATCCGGGTCGGGTCGCGACCCTACGTCGCCCGGCGGATGGATCGACGTGCTCGCGCCACCGATCCGCCCGAGCGCTCAGCCCTCCGTGCGGCCGCGGAGCTGCTCGGTCAGGGCGCGAGCATCGGCCAGCAGGCGCTGGGCCTCGCCGAGGTCGCCGCCATGCGCCGTCGCCTGCTCCCGGGTGACGGTCAGCTCGGCCCCCAGCCGCTCGAGCTCGGACCGCAGTCCCCCGGTCTCCGAGATCGCGGCGTCGCGCGAGATCTGAGCCGCCGCGAGCTGCTCGCGCAGCGAGGCGGACTCCTGCAGCTGGCGCTGATCCTCCGAGGCGTGAGCTCGCGCGTGCGCTTCGAGCTCTGAGATCCGCCGCCGGGCCGCGACCAGCGCCGCCTCGGCCTCGTCGCGGGCGGCGGTCGTCATCGTCAGCTGCTCGCGGATCATCGTCAGCTCGTCGCGCACGCCGGCGAGCTCCCGGTCGCTGGCCTCGCGCGCCTGCGTCAGCTGCGCCTCGGCCTCGCGACGCGCGGCCGTCAGCTCCGCCTCGGCCTCCCGACGCGCGGCCGCCAGCCCCGCCTCGGCCTCCCGACGCGCGGCCGCCACCACCTCGTCGGCCTCCCGACGCGCGGCCGCCGTCGCCTCATCGACCTCCCGACGCGCGGTCGCCGCCGCCTCATCGACCTCCCGACGCGCGATGGCCAGCTGCTCGTCAGCCCGGCGCTGTGCCGCATCGAGCTCCTCGCGCGCCTGGCCGCGCGCGGCCTCGAGCGCCTCGGCCGCCGCCTGGCGATCGCGCTCGAGCTCCTGGCGCGCCTCGTCGCGCTCGTTCAGGGCGGCGGAGAGGCGCTCGTCGAAATCCTCGCGCTGCTGGTTGACCGCGCTCATCAGCTGCTCGAGCTCATGGCGCAGCTCAGCGTGCGCGGTCTGCAGCTCGGCCTGCCGGACGCTACGCGCCTCGAGCTCGGCGTGGACGTCGGCGACCGTTCCCCGCAGCTGCGCCGCCTCCTCGGAGCGACGCTCGAGCTCGGCGTGCAGTGCGGCGACGGTCTCCTTCAGCAGCAGGTCGGCGAGTGGGCCGCCGCGTCCGGGCTCCCCTCCGCCCTCGATCCGCGCCACCGTGAAGGTCGGCTCCTCTTCGGAGCTTCGGGGTTCCTCGTCAGCGACCGACGCCGCGGCCGGGCCCGGCTCCCCCGCCGGAGCCGACGCCTGCGCCCGACCGGACTCCTGCGCCGCAGCGGACGCCGGCGGCTCCTCGGCGACCGTCCCGGGTGCCGCGACCGGACCGGACGCCGCCGGCTCCTCGGCGACCGTCCCGGGTGCCGCGACCGGAACGGACGCCGCGGCGGACGCCGCCGGCTCCTCGGCGACCGTCCCGGGTGCCGCGACCGCGATCACCGCGTCGCCGACCCAGACGGCCGCCTGGCCGGGACGCGTCGGCACCGCCCAGTCGGGAAGGAGAAACTCCGCCGACCAGTCGGGCCCGATCGTTGCCGCGGGAGCGTCGCGATCCACCGAGAAACGATGACGGCGTCCCTGCAACTGCACGACGAGCAGCGGCTCGGCGTCCTCCGGACGCTCCTCGGTGAGCCAGCGCCCCACGAGGCGCAGCCGCACGTCGCGTCCCGGCCCGCGCGCCCGCTCGACCCGGTCGATGGCAATCGGGGCGTCGGCGGTGGCGGGCGGGGTCGTACTCATCGGGGCTCGCGAGTGAGGCAGGGGTGGTCGGCGCGCAAGCCTGAGTTCGGCGGCGCCTCCCGCGAACCCTCCTACGCCCGCCTAAGAATTGTGCGCGCTGCCGCTCGTCGCCTGGCGGCCGGCGAACAGCACCCCGGCCAGGACGGCCGCGCCGACTCCGCCGAGCGCGATCTTCAGGCCGGTGCCGCTGAGCCGGCGGCGCAGGTACCACTTGGTGGCCTGCCAGACGACGAAGCCGAGAACCTTGTAACCCATGGGTCGATCGTAGCTCAGGCGAAGGTCGCCTCGACGCTCGCCCGCCGCTGTGGCCCGGCCAGCTCGACCAAGCGCTCGGCGAACGCGTGACGCGCCACGAGCTCGTCGGCGCGCAGGCGGTCGATGAGCACGCCCATGGCCAGGCACGCGGCCGGACCGCGCCGCAGCGTCGCCACCTCGTCGGCGACCGCGCGCAGCAGCGCGATCTGGACCTCGCGATCCTGGTGGCGGCCGAGCGTGTCCTGGACGCCCTTCAGCGAGGCGATGAGCGGCCGCACCGCCTCTGCGCCGAACACGCTGAGCGCGAACAGCTCGAGCAGATAGCGAAGCTCCTTGCCCATCTTGCGCAGTTCGTGGTACTCCTCCGCCGAGCTGGAGTCGTCGATCGCCCCGCCGCGCTGCACGATGCGCAGATAGACGCGGTGGATGCGCCCGGCGACCACCTCGCCGATCGGCCGGCCCGCGTCGGGCCGCTCCTCGACGGGGTGCTCGACGAGCGATTCGAGCAGCCGCTCCCAGTCGCCGACGAGCTCGGAGGCCCGCCGCGAGGTCAGCGCCCGTGCCATCTGGGCGTGCGCCGCCAGGCGCCCGTGCGCGAGCACGGGGCGCAGCGGCCGCAGGTCCGGTCGGATCTCCTCGGGCAGCATCGCCGCGAGCGCGTCGAAGTCCTCGACGTGGACGTCGTAGTCCCGGGCCGGCCCCGTGGCTCGCTGCAGCCAGCGGAACTCGCTGCGAAAGCCGGGCAGCTCGACCGCCGGGAACACCCGGCGCAGCTGGCGCTGCACCGTGCGTGAGCGCCGCACGGCGATCCGCAGCTGGTGCAGGTACTCGGGATCGCGGCCGTCCAGCGCGCCCTCGCGGTTGTCGAGGATGACCGTCAGCAGACGCCGCAGCACCTGCGCGGCGGCGGCATCGGCGCGCTGGTCGTAGGCGAGCTCGACGTCGAACTTCGCGCGGGCGACGCCGCCGGCGGGGGTGCTGTCGGACGCCCCGATCATCGGCACCCCGATCCGGTCACGCGAGCGCTCGCGCGAGCCGGCGCACCGCCTCGTCGACGTCGCCCTCATCGATGATCAGCGGCGGCTCGCAGCGGATCGTCGACGGACCGGTCGCGTTGACGATCAGGCGCTCGTGCAGGAGCGCCCGGCGGGCCACCTCGGGGGCCGCTCGCTCGGGCGCGAGATCGAACCCGACCATCAGCCCGCGGCCGCGCACGGCGGTGACCCCGGGCAGTTCGCCCAGCCCCGCCCGCAGCCGCTCCCCGAGCTCGCGGACGCGCGCCAGCAAGCCGGGATCCGAGCACACGTCGAGCGCCACCAGCGCGGCCCCGGCCACGAGCGGACCGCCGGCGAACGTCGAGCCGTGGTCGCCGGCCTGCAGGACGTCGGCGAGCGCCGGCCCGGTGATGAGCGCGCCGGCCGGCAGGCCGCCGCCGAGCGCCTTGGCCGCGGTCATCGCGTCGGGCGCCACCGGCGTCTGCTCGTACGCCCACAGGGTCCCCGTCCGCCCCATGCCGGTCTGGATCTCGTCGAAGATGAGCACCGCGCCGGTGCGGTCGCACGCCTCGCGGGCGGCGACGAGCAGCTCGTCGGGCAGCGCGTGGATTCCGGTCTCCCCCTGGATCGGCTCGAGCAGCACCGCCGCGGTGTCCTCGCCGACGGCGTCGGCAAGCGCGCCGGGGCGCTTGGGCACGACCGTGAAGCCGGGCACCAGCGGCGCGAACGGCGCCTGCTTGGACTCCTGCGGCGTTCCCGACAGCGCCCCGTAGGTGCGCCCGTGGAACGCCTCCTCGAGCACGACCAGCGTGCCCCGCGGCCGGGCGCGGCGCGCGAGCTTGATCGCCGCCTCGTTGGCCTCGGCGCCGGAGTTGCACAGGAACACCTTGCCGCCGAGCGAGCTCTGAGCCAGGCGCGCCGAGAGCTCGAGCGCCGGCGCCGTGTAGTACAGGTTCGTGGCGTGGGTCAGAAGGCCCGCCTGCTCGCGGACCGCGGCGACGACGCGCGGGTGGCAATGGCCGACGTTGAGCACCGAGATCCCGGCGAGGAAGTCGAGGTACTCGTGGCCGTCCTCGTCCCACAGGCGGGCTCCGGCGCCGCGCACGAACTGCACCGGGTTGCGGACGTAGGTCCCGATGGCGTGCGCGGCCTCGAGCTCCCGCAGCTCGGCCAGGCTCGGACTCATCGCGACGCTCTGGGGACGATCTTCGTGCCCTGGCCGGCGTCGGTGAACAGCTCCATCAGCAGCGAGTGGGGCACCCGGCCGTCGACGATCGCCGCCGCCGAGACGCCCCCGTGGATGGCGTCGACGCAGGCGGCGAGCTTCGGGCGCATGCCGCCGCTCGTCTGGGTCAGGGCCGCCTGGACCTCCTCGACACCGGCCTCGGAGACGAGCGTGCCGGGGTCCCGCGGATCGCGCAGCCAGCCGGGGACGTCGGTCAGGAACATCACCTTGTAGGCGCCGAGCGCCCGCGCCACGGCCCCGGCGGCCTCGTCGGCGTTGATGTTGTACGAGTGGCCGTCCCGATCGGCGCCGACGCTTGCGACGACGGGAATGTAGTCCTGGGAGAAGTGGCGCAGCACGTTGACGTCGACGCGCTCGATCCGCCCCACGAAACCGATGTCCTGGCCCGACGGGGCGAGCTGGCGGCTGGCGCGCAACAGCAGCCCGTCGTCGCCGCAGAGGCCGACCGCCGGCTGCCCGTGGCGGTTGATGAGCAGGACGATGTCCTTGTTGACCTTGCCGACGAGGACCATCTTGGCCACCTCGACCGTCGCCGCGTCGGAGACGCGGAGGCCGTCGACGAACTCGATCGGCAGATCGAGCCGGCGCATGTAGCCGGAGATCTCGGGACCACCGCCGTGGATGATGATCGGGTTCATCCCGACGTACTTGAGCAGGACGACGTCGCGGGCGAAATCCTCCTTGAGCGCCGGATCGGTCATCGCCGCGCCGCCGTACTTGATCACCACGGTCTTGCCGTGGAACTCGCGGATGTAGGGCAGCGCCTCGAGCAGGGTCCCGACGTCGCGCATGCTCATGTCGTGTAGTCGGCGTTCAGCGAGACGTACTCGTGCCCGAGATCGGAGAAGTAGATCTCGGACTCGGCTCCGTCTCCGGGGAGGGCGATCGCATAGTCGACCTCGGGGCCGCTGACCGCCTGGGCGAGCGCGGCCGCGTCGTGGGGCACGTGAGCCCCCCGCGCGCACACCGGGACGCCTTCGATGGCGACGTCGAGCTCGAGCGGGGCGCTGCCGGGCACCGCGGCGCCGGCGGCCTGGACGATCCGGCCCCAGTTGGGGTCGCCGCCGTAGAGCGCGGTCTTGACCAGCGGCGAGTCGGCGACCGCGCGGGCCACCCGCTGGGTCAGCTCCTCGTCGCCGCCGCTGACCACGACACGGCCCGTGCGCCGCGCGCCCTCGCCGTCGGCGACCACCCGCAGCGCGAGCTGGCGCAGGAGCGCGTCGATCGCCTCGCCGAGGCGCAGCTCCTCCTCGGTCTCGGGCTCGACCGCGACGCCCGAGGCCCCGCTGGCCTGCAGCACGACGGTGTCGTTGGTCGACAGCTGCCCGTCGACCGAGATCCGCTCGAACGAGCGCTTCAGGCAGACGCTGAGCAGCAGGTCACACGTCGCCGCTGACATCCGCGCGTCGGTCTGCACGAAGCAGAGCATCGTCGCCAGTCGCGGCGAGATCATTCCCGCGCCCTTGGCCTGGGCGCAGACGCGGACGGTGCCCGAGGCCAGGCGCACCTCGAGCGTCGCGTGCTTGTCGATCGCATCGGTCGTCCGGATCGCCTGCGCGAACGCGCCGTCGCCGCCGGATGAGAGCTCGTGCGCGGCCCGCGCGATGCCCTGATTGACCCTGCTCATGGGCAGCGGCACGCCGATGATCCCGGTCGAGGCGACCGCCACCCGATCCTCGGGCACGCGGGCGACGAGCGCGCCGGCGCCCTGCATCCTGGCGGCGTTCTCCAAACCCATGCGGCCGGTGGCGGCGTTCGCGTTGCCGGCGTTGACAACGACCGCGCGGATCGCGTCCAGGCGGCAGCGCTGGCGGCACAGCTGCACCGGCGGGGCCGCCGTCCCGGAGACGGTGAACCGCGCGGCGCTCGTCGCCTCGGGGGCGTCGCAGACCATGAGCCCGACGTCGGGCGCACCCGATTCCTTGATGCCGGCGGCGACCCCGGCGGCGCGGAACCCCGCCGGCAGACCGCCCGCAAGCTCGTCGATCTGCGCCAGCGGTTCGATCCAGCGGCTCGTGAAGAAGGCGCTCACGCGGCGAGACCCTCCCCTTCGGCAAGCCCCAGCATGAGGTTGAGGTTCTGCACCGCCTGCGACGCCGCACCCTTCCAGAGGTTGTCGATCGCCGAGAAGACGATCACCCGGCCGGTGCGCTCGTCGACGTGGACCGCGATCCGGCAGATGTTCGTCTCGCGCACGTCACGCACTCCGGGCAGGCCGTCGGTGAGCTCGACGAACGGCTCGTCGGCGTAGGCCTCGCGATAGATCTCGCGCGCGTCGAGCTCGGCGCTCGGACCCTCGCGGACCGTGACGTAGCACGAGCACAGCTCCCCCTGATCGAGCGGGATCAGGTGGGGGGTGAAGGTGATCGGCCCGGGCGCGCCCAGCGCCGCCAGCTCCTGCTCGATCTCGGGCGTGTGGCGGTGCCGGGGCACGCCGTAGGGGTTGAGGTTCTCGTCGACGGTGACGAAGTGGGTCTTGTCGGTGGCCGCCCGGCCGGCGCCCGAGGCGCCCGACTTGGCGTCGATGATCACCTCGGCGATCGCGCCGGTCCGCGCCAGCGGGGCCAGCGCGAGCACGCTGGCGGTCGGATAGCAGCCGGGGTTGGCGACGAGCCGGGCCACGCGGATGCGATCGCGGTAGAGCTCGGGCAGGCCATAGACCGCCTGCTCGATCAGCCCCGGCTCGGGATGCTGGCGATACCACTCGGCGTACACGGCGGGGTCGCGGAGGCGGAAGTCGGCGCTGAGGTCGACGACGCGCACGTCGCGGCGTAGGAGCTCTGAGACGAGCTCGGCGGCGGCGCCGTGCGGATAGGCGACGATCGCGGCGTCGACGTCGGCGTGGCGGTCGAGGTCGAGCTCCTCGAGCACGAGCGGGACCCGATGGTGGGGGTAGAGATCGTCGAGCCGACGCCCGACGTCCGACCGCGCGGTCGTGAAGCGCAGCTCCAGACCGGGATGGCGGTGCACGAGCCGGGCGCTGAGCGCGCCGGCGTAGCCCGCGGCGCCGAAGACGGCGACGCTAGGAGTCACGGACCCGGCCCCGGAGCCGGTCGGTCAACGCGGCGGCGATCTTGCGCCGCCGGGTGGCGACCTCCGCGTCGGTCAGCGTGCGGTCGCTGGCCTGGAACTGCAGCCGCAGCGCGAGCGAGACATTGCCCACGCCGATCCGCTGCTCGTCGCGGTAGACGTCGAACACCTCGGCGCCGGTCAGCAGCGCGCCGCCGGCCTCGCGGACGATCGCGATCACCTCGGCGGCGGTGACCCCGTCGGCGACGATGACCGCGAGGTCCTCGCGAACCGCCGGGAAGCTCGTCAGGTCGCGGTATCGCGGGACGGCGAGCAGCTCGGCGGCGTCCTCGAGATCGAGCTCGAGGGCGGCCACGGGATCGGTCAGGTCCCACAGCGCCGCGACGCTCGGGTGGATCTCCCCCAGCCAGCCGGCGTCCCGGTCGCCGAGATCCACGCGCGCGGCCCGCCCCGGATGCAGGAACGGCTCGGGCGGATCGGCGGCCCGCACCGTCCAGGGCAGGCGCACGGCGTCGAGCAGGCCGGCCAGTACGCCCTTGGCGGCGAATACGTCGGCCGCCGGCGGCGCCCCGTCGCGCCAGGTCGGCGGCCGGACGGGCCCGATGAGCAGCGCGGCGATGTGATACGGCTCGACCGGGACGTCGTCGCGCATCGCGTACACCGCCCCGGCCTCGAACAGCCGCACGACGGCGGCGCCGCGCGCGCGGTTGCGCTGCGCGACGTCGAGCAGCGAGCCCAGCAGCGTCGTGCGCAGACGGGCCTGCTCGGCCGACATCGGGTTGCGCAGGTCGATCGGGAAGCGGTCGCGCAGGCGCAGCCGCTCGGCGGTCTCGGGACTCTCGAAGCTCCAGCCGATGATCTCGTGCAATCCCTGCGCGGTCAGCGCGTCGGCCGCGTGGCGGCGCAGGCGCTGGCGATCGGTCAGCCGCCCCGAGGCGCCGCGCCGCGAGGGCAGCGAGGCGGGCAGGTCCTGCAGCGCCCCGAGCCGCGACACCTCCTCGATCAGATCGGCCTCGCGGGTGACGTCGGCGCGCCGGAACGCGGGGACGGTGACGTCGAGTCCGTCGGCCGCGTCGGCGACGGTGAACTGCAGCGCGGTCAGGATCTCCGCCGAGCGCGACCGCGGCACCTCCACGCCGAGCAGGCCGCTGACCCGGGCGTCGCGCAGGCGGATCGCGGCCGCCGGGCGGGTGGGCTCCGAATATCCGACGTCGATCGTCCCCGGCGCCACGCGCGCACCGCAGACCTCGATCATCAGCTGGGTGGCGAGCACCTGGGCGTCCATCGCCTGCTCGGGCGCAAGGCCCTTCTCGTTGCGTCCCGACGCCTCGGAGCGCAGCCCGAGCGCCAGCGAGGTGCGGTGCACGTTGGCCCCGTCCCAGGTCGCAACCTCCATCAGCACGCGGGTCGTCGCCTGCGAGACCTCGGAGCGGGCGCCGCCCATGACGCCGGCGATCGAGGTCGGACCGTCGTCGTCGGCGATCAGCACCATGTCGGAGGTCAGCGTCCGCGCCTGACCGTCGAGCGTCCGCACGGTCTCCCCGTCGCGCGCGCGGCGTACGACGAGCTCGCCGCCGGCCACCCGATCGAGATCGAACGCGTGCAGCGGCTGGCCGATCAGCAGCATGACGTAGTTGGTGACGTCGACGACGTTGGAGATCGGCCGCTGGCCGGCGGCCATCAGGCGCGCCTTCAGCCACGCCGGGGACGGACCGACGGTCACGTCCTCGAACACCCGCGCGGTGAAGCGCGGACACAGATCGGGGCACTCGACGGTCACGCGCGCGTCCGCGACCGGGCCCGGGACGCCGGGATCGCGCGTCCACGGCGGAGCGGCGAGCGGCGCGCCGGTGGCGGCGTGGGCCTCGCGCGCGATCCCGTACACGGCCAGGCAGTCGGGACGGTTGGGGGTGATCTCGAGCACGAGCACGTCGGTCGACAGCGGCAGCACCTCGGTGAGCGGGGTGCCCGCGGCGAGCCCGTCGGAGAGCACCATGATCCCGTCGTGATCGATGCCGATCGCGACCTCGTCCTCGGCGAGGATCATGCCGTTGGACAGCTGGCCGCGCAGCTTGGCGACCTTCAACCTCACGCCGGTGGGCATGACCGCCCCCGGTCGCGCCACCGCCACCGTCTGCCCGGTGGCGACGTTCGGCGCCCCGCAGACGATCTGGCTGCACTCGCCGTCGCCGGTGTCGACCTGGCAGACGCGCAGGCGGTCGGCGTCGGGATGCTGGCGCGCGTCGAGGACCTTGCCGACGACGAAGTGCTCCAGCCCCGACACGCCATGGGTCTCGACCCGCTCGACCTCGGTCCCGGTCATCGCGAGGCGCTCGGCGAGCGCGAACACATCGAGGTCGGGGGCGCAGTACTCGTGCAGCCATTCCAGCGGGACGCGCATCAGAACTGCTCCAGGAAGCGGATGTCGTCGTCGTAGAACAGCCGCAGGTCGGTGACGCCGTGCCGAAGCATCGCGATCCGCTCGATGCCCATCCCGAACGCGAACCCCTGGACGCGCTCGGGGTCGTACCCGGGCGCCCCGACATGCGCGAACACGTTGGGATCGACCATCCCCGAGCCGAGGATCTCGATCCAGGCGGTGCCCTTGCACACCGAGCATCGCCGGCCGTCGGGGGTGATGCCCTGGGTGCAGTGAAAGCAGGACACGTCGACCTCGACGCTCGGCTCGGTGAACGGGAAGAAGTGCGGCCGCAGACGCACTTCGCGCTCGTCGCCGAAGATCGCCCGCGCGAATCTCAGCAGCGTGCCCTTCAGGTCGGCCAGGGTGACGTCCTCGTCGACCGCCAGGCCCTCGATCTGGTGAAACTGCGGCAGGTGGGTGGCGTCGATCGCGTCGGGCCGGTAGACGCGGCCGGGCACGATGATGTACAGCGGCGGCGGCCCTGACTCCATGGCGTGGATCTGCGCCGGCGAGGTGTGCACCCGCAGCAGGCGCGTGTCGCCGTCGAACAGGTCGAACTCGCCCTCCTGGCGCAGGTAGTACGTGTCGGTCTCCAGTCGGGCGGGATGGGTCGGGGCGTGGTTGAGCGCGTCGAAGTTGTAGTAGACGGTCTCCACCTCCGGGCCCTCGGCGACGTTGAAGCCGAGCCCCAGGAACACGTCCTCGATCTCGCGCTGGGTGCGCGTCATCAGGTGCAGCCGGCCGAGCGCGGGCAGCGGGTCGGCGGGCAGCGTGACGTCAACGCGGTCCTGCAGCAGCCGCGCGTCGAGCTCAGCGGCGGCCAGCTCCCCGGCGCGCTGCTCGATCGCGGCCTCGAGCGCCCGGCGGGCCTCGTTGGCGGCCCGGCCGGTCGCGGCGCGCTCCTCGGGCGGCAGCTGGGCGACGCCGCGCAGCAGGTTGGGCAGGTCGGCGCGGCGCCCGAGATAACGGATGCGGACCTCCTCGAGCTCGGCGGTGCCGGGAGCAGCGGCGATCGCGTCGCTCGCCTCCCGCTCGATCGCAGCGATCTGATCGGTGAGAGCGCTCATGATCCGCGGCGCATCCTAGTTGCCTCATACAGCGCGATCGTCGCCGCCATCGCGGCGTTCAGCGAGTCGGTGGCGATCGGGATCCGGGCGATGAGATCGGCGGCCGCGACCACCTCCGCGGGCAGGCCGCCGCGCTCGGCGCCGACGAGGTAGGTCGCCTCCGGCAGCTCAAGCTCGTGCAGCGGGCGCCCCTCGCCGGACTGCAGGGCCACCGTCGGCCCGGGCAGCGCCGCGGGCTCGCCGACCCGGGCGAGGGGCACCGTGAACACCGCGCCCATGCTCGCGCGAACCGCCTTGGGACCGTAGGGATCGGCGGTGCCGGGGCCGATGGCGACGCTGGCGGCGCCGAACGCCGCGGCGCAGCGCAGGATCGTCCCGACGTTGCCGGGATCGGCGACGCCGTACAGGCACACGCCCAGCGGCCCGAGCGCCGCCGGCGCCCAACGCTCCTCGTAGACGCCGAGCGCGCGCGTGCCCGACCCGAGCTCGGAGGCCGCGGCGAGGAGCCGCGGCTCGACCTCGGTGCCGGCGAGCCCCGATCCGCTGGCCACGTAGCGCTCGACCGGCGTCCAGCCGGCGGCGTCGGCGGCGCAGAGCAGATCCTCGCCCTCGGCGACGAAGCGCGAGGTCGCCTCGCGAGCGCGACGGCGCTGGCTCAGACGGCGGATCTGCTTGAGCTTGGGATTGTCGGAGCTGGTGATGGTCATCTCGGCCTGGGACATGAAAAAGGCGCCGGTCCCGTCAGGGATGCGGCGCCCGGGTGGCGGTGCTGGTGTCGGCGGGTGTCGCTCAGCCGGACGCCAGCGCCTCGCGGGCGCGCTGGGCAAAGCGTCGGAAGGTGTCGGCGTCGTTGACGGCCATGTCGGCGAGGATCTTGCGGTCGAGCTGCACGCCGGCCACCTCCAGGCCATGTATGAACTGCGAGTACGACAGGCCGTGCTGGCGCGCGGCCGCGTTGATGCGGGTGATCCACAGCCGGCGGAAGTCGCGCTTGCGGTTGCGGCGATCGCGGTAGCGGTACTGGTCGGCCTTGAGCACGGCCTCCTTGGCCGCCCGGTAATGCCGGCTGGCGTCGCCCCGGTAGCCCTTGGCGAGCTTCAGCGTCGCGCGGCGCTTCTTGCGCGCGTGGACCGAGCGCTTGACGCGGCTCATGACCGCTTGACCCCGAGCAGCGTCTTCACCTGCTTGACGTCATCCGGAGAGATGACCGCGGGCTGGCCGAGCCGGCGCTTGCGCTTGCGCGACTTCTTCTCGAGGATGTGGCTCGTGAAGGAGTGTCGGCCACGCACCTTGCCGGTGGCGGTCACCTTGAAGCGCTTCTTGGCGCCCGAATGCGTCTTTGCCTTCGGCATCGCGATGCTCGAGTAAAGCAGAAGGCGGCCGCCGGTCGGTGGTCGGCGCGAGCGCAGCGCGACCGGGAGCGCGTCAGGCGGCGGCGTCGCTGGCGGCCGCCGAGCGCCGCTCCGCGCGACCGTTGCGGTGCTCGTTGCCGCTGCTCTCGCCGTCGTTCCCAGCCGCGCCGTTGGCATCGAACTCGCCGGCGAGGACCGCTTTGCTCGGGGCCAGCATCATCGTCATGTTGCGCCCGTCCTGCAGCGGCGTCTGCTCGACGATCGCGATCTCGGCGAGCTCGGAGGCCAGCCGGTCCAGCAGCGCGGTGCCGCGCTCCGGATGGGTGACCTCGCGCCCCCGGAACATGATCGTGACCTTGACCCGATCCTTGCCCAGGAGGAAGCGCCGGACGTGGCCCTTCTTCGTGTCGTAGTCGTTCTGGGCGATCTTCGGACGGAACTTGATCTCGCGGATCGTGATCTGCTGCTGATGCTTGCGGGCCGCCTTCTGCTTCTGGGCCTGCTCGTACTTGTACTTGGAGTAGTCGAGCACCCGGCAGACCGGCGGACGTGCGTCGGGAGCGACCTCGACGAGATCGAGATCGCGTTCCTGCGCGTAGGCGAGCGCCTCCGTGGTCTTCACGACGCCGATCTGCTTCCCATCTTCTCCAACGAGCCGGACCTCGGGCACGCGGATGCGGTCATTGGTCCGGGTGAGATCCCGCTCTGGCGGGCGCCGGTCGAATCTGCGGGGGACCGGCACTATTCGGTTGGCGCGGCTGGTTGGTTCAAGCGGTGCCGCGCCGGGTGCAGTTCAGATGGCTCAACACGCTGAAGTATAGCGGCGGAACTACCGGGCCGCGCGCGTTCGCGCGGCTTGCGCCAGGCGTTCCACGAACTCCCGGAGCGGCGTGGCGCCGAGGTCGCCCTCGCCGTGCGCGCGGACGCTGACCTCGTCGCGCTGCGCTTCACGGTCGCCGACGATCAGCATGTAGGGAATCTTGCGCAGCTCGGCGTCGCGGATCTTGCGCCCGACCGACTCGTCGCGGTCGTCGAGCTCGGCGCGCAGGCCCGCCTCGCGGAGGCGATCGCGCGCGAGCCCGCCGTAGACCGCGTGCCGATCGGCGATCGTGAGCACGATCGCCTGCACCGGCGCCAGCCACACCGGCAGGCCACCGCCCGTGTGCTCGAGCAGGATGCCGATGAATCGCTCATAGGAGCCCATCAGCGCGATGTGGAGCATGACGGGCCGGTGCTCGGCGTTGTCGGCGCCGGTGTAGGTCAGCTCGAAGCGCTCGGGAAAGTTGTAGTCGAGCTGGCAGGTACCGAGCTGCCACGAGCGGCCCAGCGCGTCGGTCACATGCATGTCGATCTTCGGGCCGTAGAACGCGCCGTCGCCTTCGTTGACTCTGTAGGCGAGGCTCTGGCTGTCGAGCGCCGCGCGCAGCGCGGCCTCACTGCGGTCCCACAGCGCCTCGGAGCCGATGCGGTTCTCAGGGCGAGTCGAGAGCTCGAGCGAGGTCTCGAAGCCGAACACGTCGTAGACGTCGAACGCATACCGCAGCGCTCGCGCGACCTCGTCCTGGATCTGATCCTCGGTGCAGAACACGTGGTTGTCGTCCTGGGTGAAATGACGCACCCGCAGCAGGCCGTGCAACGTTCCGGACGGCTCGTTGCGATGCAGCGGCCCCGGTTCGGCGTAACGCACCGGGAGATCGCGATACGAGTGCGGCCGCATCGCGTACAGCTGACAGTGACCGGGGCAGTTCATCGGCTTGACCGCCATCGCCCGATCCTCGGACTCGGTGGTGAACATGTGCTCGCGGTACTTCTGCCAATGGCCCGACGTCTCCCACAGCGAGCGGTCGTAGAGGATCGGCGTCTTGACTTCGGTGTAGCCGCGCTCGCCGCCCATCTCGCGACTGAGCTCGACGAGCGCGTTGTAGACCTCCGTGCCCGCCGGATACCAGAAGGCCGAGCCCGGGGCCGTCTCTGAGAAGCCGAACAGTCCGAGCTGGGGGCCCAGCCGGCGATGGTCGTTGGCCCGGGCGCGCTCGAGCAGCTCCTCGAACGCCTTCAAGTCGCCGGCCGAGAAGAACGCAGTGCCATACACGCGCGTGAGCATCGTCCGGCTCGAGTCCCCGCGCCAGTACGAGCCCGCCACCGACTGCAGCTTGAATGCCTTGATCCGCCTCGTCGAGGGCGCGTGCGGGCCGCGGCAGAGGTCGGTGAACGGACCGTTGGTGTACAGCGACACGGTCCGCGCCCCTTGGTTGGCGATGAGGTCCTCGATCAGCTCGACCTTGTAGGGCTGGTCCTCGGCGCGGAAGCGTGCGAGCGCCTCGCGCACCGGGACGTCCTCGCGGGTGAACCGCTCGTCGGCGGCGATGTGGCGCGCCATCGCCGCCTCGAGCAGGGGGAAGTCGTCGTCGTTGACGACCGTTCCCGCGGGGAACTCGAAGTCGTAGTAGAAGCCGTTCTCGATCGCGGGCCCGATCGCGATCTTGACGCCCGGGTAGGTGTCGAGCACCGCCGCCGCGAGCACGTGGGCCGCGTCGTGGCGCACGAGCGCGAGCGCGTCGTCACCGCCGCGCTCGGTCAGCATCTCCAGCCGGGGTCGGTGATCGTTGCCGGCGGGCAGCGGGCGCGAGAGGTCGCGCAGCTCGCCGTCGATCCGAACCGCCAGCGCGGCACGCGCCAGGCCGGGGCCGATCGCCGCGGCGGCATCGGCGCCGGTGGCGGCGTCGGCCAGGTGCAGGATCGTCCCGTCGGGCAGCTCGAACTCCATCGGGGGGATCGTAGTATCGGCCGCCGCCGCGGATCGGCGCTCAGCCGCCGGGGGCGTGCGCGGGCGCGGGGCGGCCTGCCGACGCGGAAGCGCAAGCGCGCGATCGATTCTCATGCCCGCGGCCGCGTCGCCTATCGCGCTACATTTACGGGCCCGACGGACGATTAGCTCAGCTGGGAGAGCGCCGCCTCGACAAGGCGGAGGTCGCTGGTTCGAGCCCAGCATCGTCCATGTGCGCGGCGGGCTGGCGACGCCGCTCAAGCTGCGTGGGGGCGCGGTCGATACTCGCGACCAGTGAGCTCCTCGCGGGTGATCGCCCCCACGGTCCTCGGCCTGGCGACCCTGCTGTCGCTGGGGCCGCATCTGCTGATGCTCGGCTATCACGTCGCGGGCGCGTCCCCGCCGGCGGAGCTGGTTCTGTTCTGTCCCCTGCACCACCTCGCCGATGCGCACCGCGCCTCGACCTGGACGCTGCGCGCGAGGCCGCTGGCGTGAACGGCCCCGGCGACGCCGTCCCCCGGCGCGGCACGCTGCACCGCTTCCGAGCGCTGCCCCACGGCGGCTCCCTGCCCGAGAACGAGTGGCAGGTGCGCCACCGCGTCGTTGTCAGCCTGCTGTGGGCGATGATCGCGGCGGTCGGCGCCTACGCACTGCTCGCTCGCGGGACGGGCGCGCTCCGCTACGCGGCCGAGTTCGTGTCGATGGTCGCCTTCGCGATCATCGCGGGCTGGGGCGGCACGACCCACAAGTGGCGGGCCCTGGCGGCATCGATGGGCCTGTTGACCGGCTGCGCGACCCTGGTCGACGTCTCGGGCGGCATGATCGAGATGCACTTCAGCTTCTTCGTCGTCGTGGTCGTACTGACGCTCTACGAGGACTGGGTGCCGTTCCTGGTCGCGGTCGCGTTCGTGCTCATCCACCACGGCGTGATGGGCACGATCGATCCGCGCGCGGTGTTCGGCGACCCTCGGGAGTGGCGGCACCCGTGGCTGTACGCGGGCCTGCACGCGCTCTTCGTCGCGCTTGCCGGAGTCGCCGGGGTGACCGCCTGGGGGTTCAACGAGCGGGTCCGCTTGCGCATGCGCGCGGCCCAGCTCGAGCTCGAGCGCATCAGCTTCACCGATCCGCTGACCGAGCTGGGCAACCGCCGCAGCCTGATGGCCGAGCTCACGGCGACGATCGCCATGGGGACCGACCACCTCCTGGCGATCTTCGACCTCGACGGCTTCAAGGAGTACAACGACCGCTTCGGCCATCCCGCCGGCGACGCCCTGCTCAAGCGCCTGGCCGGCCGCCTGCAGGTCACGCTCGGCCCACGAGCGCGCGGCTTCCGGCTCGGCGGAGACGAGTTCTGCGTGCTCGCCGCGATCTCCGAGGGACAGGAGGTCGGGGCGCTCGTGTCGGAGTGGACGCGGTGCTTCGGCGAGCACGGCGAGGGCTTCGCGATCTCGGCCTCCAGCGGCGTCGTCCGCATCCCCGCCGAGACGCGCGAGGTCTCCACGGCGCTCGGCATCTGCGACCGCCGCATGTACGTGGACAAGCACGGCCGCCGGCCGACCGCCGCTCGCCAGTCGCGCGATGTGCTCCTGGCCGCGTTGACCGAACGACACAGCGACCTGGGCGACCACGTCAGCGGCGTCGCCGCGGCCGCCGCCCGCGTCGGTGCCGAGCTCGGACTCCCGCCCCGCGTCCTGCAGGAGATCGCCTACGCCGCCGATCTGCACGACATCGGCAAGGTCGCGATCCCCGACTCGATCCTGACCAAGCCCGGCCCGCTCGACTCCACCGAGCTCGAGTTCATGCGCCGGCACACGGCGATCGGCGAGCGCATCCTCGCCGCCGCCCCGTCGCTGGGCCCGGTCGCGACGATCGTCCGCTCCACCCACGAGCACTTTGACGGCGGCGGCTATCCCGATGCTCTCGCCGGCGATCAGATCCCCCTCGCCGCCCGCGTGATCAGCGTCTGCGATGCCTACGACGCCATGGTCGGTCCCCGCCCCTACCGCGAGCCCGCGACCCACGTGGAGGCCATGGCGGAGCTGACGCGCTGCGCCGGCGCGCAGTTCGACCCCGACGTGGTGGCCGCCTTCACCCAGCTGTTCGCGCAAGCGCCCACGGAGGCGGTCGCTGAGGACCGCGATCTCGCCGCGTCGCTCGTGCTCGCCGCGCCCACGGGCTGACCGGACTCACCCGCCGGCGACGCGGAAGTTCGCGCGGGCCACGATCCCGACCACCCGCACGTACTGAGGGCAGATCTGTCCCTGCTCGCAGGCCGCGCGCTCGAGCTCGAACACGCGCGCGGTCCACTCGCCCGCGCACCAGGGCCCACCGAGCTGCGCCGGACCCAGGGCGACGGTCGTCCGCCGACCCGCGAGCGCGCGCGGCGGGCCGGCCGAGTGCGCGCTGACGCATCCGCCGCGCTGGGGCCCGACGATCGACAGCAGGTAGGAGATGTCGCCGCCCGCGCCGATGCCGGTGCTCCGGGGCGCCACAAAGTCGAAGCGGACCGTCGACGTGGGCCGCGGGGTCGCCGGTGCGACGGCGAGCCGCGCCGTCGTCGGCGGGCGCGGCGGCGGCGGCGCGCTCGTCGAGGTCGTCGAGCGGTGGTGTCCCGAGCCTCCGCAGGCGGCGAGTACGACCACGCACGGGACGAGGGTCAGCGCGCGCCTGAGCCGCATCGTCCGCCGAAGTCTAGGGCGGCCGCCGTGACCGGCGTCAACCGTTGATCCGTCAACTACACTCGTGGAGGTGGCCACCTTCCCGCCTCTCGCGGCCACCGCGGCCTCCCCCCTGGACGGCACGGCGCTCGAAGCCTGGCGCAGCTACCTGCAGAGCCATGCCTCGATCGTCCGCGTGCTCGACGCCGAGCTGATGGCCGAGCACGGCATCACCACCCGAGACTACGAGGTGCTGCTCTATCTCGCCCAGGCCGAGGGGCGCCGGCTGCCGATGTCCGCGCTGGCCGAGCGCACGATGCTGACCCGCTCGGGCATCACCCGCCTCGTCGACGGTCTCGTCGGCGCCGGCGCGGTCCAGCGCGTCTCCTGCCCCGAGGACGCCCGCGTCTCCTACGCCCAGCTGACCGACGCCGGTTATGAGCGCCTGCGCGAGGCCGGCCGTTCGCACGCGCGCAGCATCCGCCGCCTCTTCCTCGAGCACTTCAGCCCCGAGGAGATCGAGGTCCTCGCCGGCCTGCTGAGCCGCCTCCCGGGCGCGCGACCCGATGGCGCGTGCACCGTCGGATAGCCGGCGGGTTACCCTTCTGGTTCCCCGGCGACGTGGCGGAGTGGCTACGCAGCGGCCTGCAAAGCCGTCTACACCGGTTCGATTCCGGTCGTCGCCTCTGGACCGGCCGTATACTGCGCCGTCACGCGGCTGTAGCTCAGTTGGCTAGAGCGTCTGCTTGCCATGCAGAAGGTCGAGGGTTCGAGTCCCTTCAGCCGCTTGCGACGAACGCCCCGCCTCGCGGGGTTTTTTTGTGCGTTCGGTCGTGATCGTGGTCGTCGACGCGATTGGGCATCAACATTGGGCATCAAACGCGGCTGCTCGCGGCTCAAGACGCGCGCCTCCACAGCCCGGGTCGAACGTGATCTGACGCACGGGCACGTCAAACCCACCGAGGCTCGCTCTCGATGGCCGCACCGCAATCACGCCAGAAACGGTTCGCCCGCTCGAGCCGTTCATGCCGGCTCTGTCGACCACTTCTATGTCGGTGGGTTGACTTATATCGTTCATCTGTATATCCTGACGCTATGAGCATACGCACGATGCAGGAAGCGACCTTCATGATCCTCACCGCGTTGGCGTCGGGCAGTCAGCACGGGTACGGGATCATCACGGACGTCGCCGGAATCTCGCAGGGGCGGGTGAGACTCCGGGCCGGGACGCTCTACACGGCGCTTGACCGGCTGCGCGGCGATGGTCTGGTCGAGGTCGATTGCGAGGAGATCGTCGACAGTCGCCTGCGCCGCTACTACCGGCTGACGCCGAGCGGCCGCGAACGCCTCGCGAAGGAAGCCGCTCGTCTGCAAGCCAACGCGCTGGCCGCGATGAAGCGGCTCGATCCGACCTCCGGGGTGTTGACGACATGAGCGACCGATCGCTTTTGGAGCGTCGCTACCGACGCCTCTTGGCCTGCTATCCGCGATCGTTCCGTGTCGAGCACGAGGACGAGATGGTCAGCGTTCTGCTGGCCTGCGCTCGAAATGGCCGCGGGCGTCCTGGCCTTGCCGAGTCCGTGAACCTGATCGTCAACGCGTTGCGTATACGCCTGCGTCCCCACGCGCCGCGCTCGCAGCCGGCGGCGTTCTGGGGCGTGCGAATGATGGTGCTCGCCGCCGCGCTTGAACTCGGCGCAGGCGCGACGGTGCTCTTCAGTCGTGGCGCGCTGCACCGCGCGATCGCTCGCCACGACCCTCGGTTCACCTCTGCGCATACGCATCACTGGTCAGCGCCCACAGGACCTCGGTACTGATCGGAGCACCGATCGCCGCCGTCATCTGGATCATGCTGGCTGGCGCGAACGATCACGGGCACGGGTGGGCACGCGGCGGCGCGGTCGCCATGCTGATCCTGACCTCAATCAGCCTGATGGCTGGGGTCGCTAACCACGCCGCCACCTTCGCCCCCGCCGACCTCGCCGCGGGGATCGTGCTATGGGTCGCGTCGCTGTTCGCCGCGGGCCTGATCCTCAGCCCGCCGGCCAACCGACACTGCGACATGCGGAGAACCGGCGCCACCATGCCGCACTCCCGTCGGCCCTGAATCGTCTCAAGAGCTTCCCGGGGGCGAGCTCCAGGGTGTCGCTGCGGCACGCCACGAACTGATGCGATCGCAGATGATGCGACGCACTGGCCGTTCTTGACGGCGGCGTGCAGGCCCGCGAGGTTACCCGACACGGACATGGCATTGCTCACGGACAAGGTCGCGTTGATCACGGGCGGCGAGAGCGGAATCGGACTGGCCACCGCCCGGCTGTTCGTCGCCGAGGGCGCGCTCGTACATCTCGTCGGGATCGAGGCCGACAAGCTCGATGCCGCCGTGGACGAGCTCGGCGCCGACCACGCGCTCGCTTCGGTCGCCGACGTCACCGACGAGGCGGCGGTCAAGGCCGCGTTCGCGCGGGGTGGCGAGCGCTTCGGGCACTACGACGTGCTGTTCTCCAACGCCGGGATCTCAGGCGCGGTGGCCAAGCTCCCCGACTACCCCTCCGACGTGTTCCTGCGCACGATCAGCGTCCACATGCTCGGCGCGTTCCACATCCTCAAGCACGGCACGCCGCTGATGAACGACGGCGGCAGCGTCACGATCACCTCGAGCGTCGTCGGCTTGGTCGGCTTTGGCGACCTGTCGGCCTATGTCGCCGCCAAGCACGGCCAGGTGGGACTGATGCGCTCGGCCGCCAAGGAGCTCGCCCCCCGCCGGATCCGCGTCAACACTCTGCACCCGGGGCCGACCTCGACGCCGTTTCAGGACGACATCGAGATGACCGCGACGGGCAAGAGCCAGCAGGACGCCGCGGAGCTGTTCGACGAGATGATCCCGCTCGGGCGCCACACGACGCCCGAGGAGATCGCCCAGGCCGTCCTCTACCTCTCCTCCGACGCGGCGGCGATGGTCACGTCACACACGCTGTCGGTCGACGGGGGCATGAGCGGCTGACTCAAGCGAAGGAGAGGCACACGATGCGCGCCGCCGTCTACCACGGACCGATGGACATCCAGATCGAGGACCTGCCCGAGCCCGATCCCGGCCCCGGCGAGGTGAAGATCAAGGTCGCCCACAACGGGGTCTGCGGCTCGGATCTGCATGAGTATTTCTCGCGGCCGACGTTCACCCCGGTGGACCCGCATCCGCTCACCGGCGCCCAGATCCCGGTCGTGCTCGGCCACGAGTTCGCGGGCACGATCGCCGACGCCGGCGACGGGGTCGACGGCTTTGCGGCCGGCGACCCGGTGGCGATCCGTCCCAACTACTTCTGCGGGCAGTGCCCGGCGTGCAAGCTCGGTCTCACCAACATCTGCCGCCAGCTCGCCTTCCACGGCCTCTCCGGACCCGGCGGCGGGCTGGCTGACTACACGGTGGTGAAGTCCGACATGGTCCACTCGCTGGGCGGGGTGGCGATGGACCTCGGCGCGACCGTCGAGCCGATGGCGGTGTCGCTGCACGCCGTGGCGCGCAGCGACCTGGCCCCCGGCGACACGACGATCATCGCCGGCGCCGGGCCGATCGGGATCGGCCTGTGGTTCGCGCTGCAGGCCAGGGGAATCACCGACGTGATCGTGAGCGAGCCCGGGCCCAAGCGTCGCGCGGCGATGAAAGCGCTCGGCGCTCCGCACGTGATCGATCCGCGGGAAACCGACCTGATCGAATTGGCCATGGAGGTGAGCGCGGGCGTCGGGGCGCACACGGCGTTCGACGCCGCCGGGGCGAGCGGGGCGATCGCCGACAGCGTCGGCGCGCTGGCGCCGCGCGGCAAGGTGGTCGTCGTCGGCATCCACGAATCCGATCTGGCGGGCTTCAACCCGACCTCGCTGCTGCTCCAGGAGACCGAGATCGTCGGCTCGATCATCTACGACGACGCCGATTTCCAGGCGGTGATCGCCGCGATGGACCAAGGGCTCTACACCACCGACGGCTGGGTCGAGCACGCGCCCCTCGATGATCTGCTCGGCGTCTTCGACGCGCTGCGCGCCGGGGAGAAGACGAAGGTCGTGATCGATCTGTAGTCGCCGGGGGCGGCGTTCGGTCGGAGCAGGAGGCGGTCGCTTCCACACCCGTCCCGACAACGCGTCCTCCCACAGGCACGCGGGCTGCTCCGTCAAGATAGAGCGCGCGCCAGCGCATCAGCACAAGCGCTCAGGGTCGTGACGTCGCCGCCCAACGTCGTGACTCCGCGGTAGACGCCGAGGCGCGCTCGACGTCGCGAGCGCCGCCCGGACGTCTGCCCAGCGGTCAGCCGCCGCCCTCGAACTTGAACGAGATGTCGAGGCGGACGCGGTAGTTGACGATCGCGCCGTTCTCGATCGTCACGTCCTGGCGGGTGACCTCCGCGATGCGGATGCCGCGGACGGTCTTCGCCGCGGTCTCGACCGCGCTGCGGGCCGCCGCCTCCCAGCCCTGATCGCTGACGCCGATCACTTCGGTGACGCGGTACACGCTTTCTGCCATCTGGCCCTCTCCTTCGACTCTCGGGATCGCTGAGGTGGGCCAGCCTATAGCGGGCGACCCGCCGCAGTCCACCCTTCGAGCATGCGCGCAGCCCGGCCGGGAGGCGAGAACACCTCTGGTAGGTCACTCAGCCGTCGAACGCGGTGCGGCTTCGTGAGGATCTGACGTGCCGGCGCGACCTTGGCCTCGGTGCCGGGTTCTCGCCGCGTCACCGCTTCCGCTCTGACGCGATCGGCGTCCAGGCTCGCCGCCGGGGCGGCCTGGACAGTGGGTCGCCTAACGGCGCTCGGTGGCCAGGCGCAGCCCGAAGCCGATCAGCACGACGCCCGTCACACCGTCGATCGCCCGGGCGACGCGGGGGCGCTGCAGCAGCCGGGCGGCGCGCGCGGCGACGACCGCGTACCCGCAGAGCCAGAGGAGGGTCATCGCCACGAACACGCCACCGAGCACGAGGAACGGCCGCAGGACCGGCGTCCCCGGGGAGACGAACTGCGGCAGCAGGCTCGTGAACATGAGCGCGATCTTCGGATTGGAGAGGTTGCTCGCGAGGCCCTGGCGAAAGCCGCGGCCGGCGGAGATCGGACGGGTCGCGCCACCACCCGCGCCGCCAGGGGCGGCGGTCGCAGTGCGCCGGGCCCGCAGCGCTTGGATGCCGAGCCAGATGAGATAGGCGGCGCCGACGAACTTCAGCACCGTGAACGCGACCTCCGAGGCGCGCACGAGGGCCGCGAGGCCCGAGGCGGTGGCGACGGTCCACACGAGCAGGCCGCAGTTGACCCCGAACGCGGTCGCCAGCCCGAGCCGGCGGCCGTGGAGCAACCCGTTCTTGGTCACGACCGCGGTGTCGGGACCGGGCGCCACGATGACGACGGCGGCGACCCCGAGGAACGGGAGGAGGTGGATGCCCATCGCCGCAGGGTACGTCGGATCCCGGGGCGCCGCCTAGATGAGTGATTCCGAATTGGACGCTGCCGTACTGGCTGCGCGAGGGAACATAAACAGGCCGTCGAAGGTCGGCGTTGCTCTAGCAACGTCGACCACGGAGGTGGCCTCGTGCTCGCCGACCTCGACGACCTTCTCATCGCACTT
>JAFAYV010000082.1 GCA_019240115.1 Solirubrobacterales bacterium
CTCGGGAGTGATGAACTGCGCCGCCATCGTCAGATCGCCCTCGTTCTCCCGATCAGGATCGTCGCAGACGACCACCATCCGGCCCTGCCGAATGTCCTCCAGCGCCTCCTCGATCGTCGCAAACGACGGCCGCGTGGAACTCATCGCACCCCCGCCAACAATCGCTCGACGTACTTCGCCAACACATCCACCTCCAGATTGCGTGAGAGCCATTGCTGGCCTCCGATGTCCGTGTTGTTGGTCAGCGGTGCACGGCTAAGGCGCGCTCCGCGGCTCCCGGGAGCAGGTCGCCGGTCGGGAGTGGACGGTGACCGTAGAGCGGTCGTGGCCGTGGGTCATGACCGGATCTGACTCACTTGTCGCCGTCGGCGGGCGACCCGCCGTCCGGCGAACGTAGTCAGGAATGACTAACGCATGGGGTCGCTGCGATCCGGGCAGCGTCGTCCAGCTCAGCGGGCCCTCGCTCCGAGACCGCGGGGGTCGCCGGTCGGGTCAGACCGCCGTGTCGGCGTAGATCTGGTCGACCTCGACGACGACGTCGGCGGGTACGTTGGCGCGTCGTGCGGCGGCCACGATGGCGTCCGCCGAGGGCGCCTCATAGAGGCAGTAGGTCTTGCGCTTATCGGCGGTGAGAAACGAGAACACCCAGCGCACGCCCTCGTCGGCGTTGACCGACTCGATCGTCCTGACGTCCTCGCCGGTGAGGTCGAGCTGATCCGCGAAGCTGCGTTCGATGACGTAGAGCGGCATCGCACATCGGATCGTATCCGAGTCTCGGGCAGAGCGCGAGCAATTATCGCTCCACGACACGGTGGCGGTAGGCGTAGGCGGCGGCCTCGGCCCGGTTGGCACACCCCGTCTTGCGCAGGATGCTGCGGACGTGGTTGGCGGCGGTGTGCTCGCTGATGACGAGCGTACGGCCGATCTCGCGGTTGCGCAGGCCCTGGGCGACGAGTCGCAGCACCGCGGCCTCCCGCGGCGAGAGGTCGTCCGGGAGCTGCGACGCGCTCGGCGCAACGGCCGCAAGTCGCTCGATCCTGGTCGCCAGCGTACGCATCCCGATCGTCCGCGCCGCGCGCTTGGCCTCGGCCAGCAGCGCGGTCGCTCGCGGTTCGTCGTCGTTTCCGGCGCGCCCGCGTAGCATCGATGCGTAGTCATAGCGAGTGTGGGCGAGCCACAGGTCGGCGCCCATGCGCTGGTTGAGCTGCAGCGCAGCCTCGAAATGGCGCTCGGCGGCGTCCCACTCGCCGAGCGTCGCCGCGAGGGCGCCGAGATAGCGGTCGGCGGCTCCGTAGCAGGCCACGAGGTGGCCGATGACGATCGGGCGGCCTTCGAGCGCGGCCAGGCGCGGGTAGAGCAGTGCGGCGGCCTCGATCTCTGAGAGGGCGACGGTCGCGTCGGCCAGGAACGTCAGGCCGGCGACGTCGAGCGCGTCCTGGGCCAACTGAGGTAGGCCTTGCTCACACGCACGGCGCAGCTCTCGCCGGGCCTCCTGCTCCATGCCGAGCTCGGCGAGCAGCGCGACCAGCCCCGGCCGCCAGGACACGGCCTGGCGCATGTCGTCGGCGAGCAACCGTACGACGGGAGCAAGCTCTCCCAGTCGGCCCTGCTCACGACGAATGTTGAAGAGCTGCATCCCGTAGGTGGCGCTGGCGTCGGGGCCGCGCAGCACCCCCGCGTATTTTCCTGCGCGCTCGGCCATCGCCTCGGCCTCGTCGAGGCGGCCCTCGCACAGCGCCAGCGCCGACGCTCCGGTGGCGATCGAGTGCCCGATGAACGGCTGCCCGGTCCGCTCCGCGGCCGCGCGGACGAGCTCGAGCTCGGCGCGCGCCGAGTCGAGATCGGCGAGCTGGACGAACGTGATCACGCGCCATGCCCCGGCTTCCGCGCGCTGGGTAACGTCTCCCAGCTTGACCGCCTCGGCGAGCATGTCGAGCACCTCCGAGAGCGGGTTGGACCCACGGGCCCAGTAGCCACCGATCAGCGCCGCGGCGAGGGCCTGCCGGTCGTCGAGCCGGCGCGCCAGGTCGACGGCCTCGGCGCGGACCAGCGCGGCCTCGTCGCGCTGGCCGAGCAGGGCCAGCGCCCGGCTGAGGCCGCTGAGCAGGCGCACTCGCAACGACGGGTCGCCGCCGGCGAGGGCGCGAAGCGCTTCTCGGAGCAGCTCGTCGGCGCCGCGGTCGATGATTCCCGGCCGCCAGCATGCATCCTCGACACCGATCGCTGCGCGGGCGAGCAGCTCCGGCTCGTCGATCCGGCGGGCGATCGCCGCGACCCGGCCGAGAGCGTCCAGCGCTTCCAGCGATCTGCCGGCGCGGTGCAGCGCGGTGCCCAGCTCCAGCTCGATCGTCGCGCGTTCGCGCTCGTCCTCGACGCCGATGGACAGCGCCACCTGCAGGCGATCTGCGGCGTCCTCGTGGGCGACCGCGCCCACCGCCGCCCGTGCTGCACGGACGTTGTAGTCGACCGCAAGCTGCGCGTCGGCGATCGGCACCGCGGCGGCGAAGTGGTGCGCGAGCTCTGGCAGGAATCGCTTCGGCTCGCTGGTGTGCGCCCGCTCGAAGGCCTGCCCCGCGCGCAGGTGCAGCTCGGCCCGCCGAGGACCCGACAGGCCATCCGACAGCGCGCGGCGCACCAGCTCATGCGTGAACCGGTAGGCCGTCCCCACCGGCGCGACCTCCTCAATCATGCCGCTATGGACCGCCTCGACGAGCGCCGCCGCGAGCCCTGACTCGTCGAGCTTTGCCGTCTCGGCGAGCACGCGCAGCTCGAACTCAGCGCCCATCACCGAACCCTGCTCGAGCAGCTCGCGCGTCGTAGACCCGAGCCGCGCGACGCGGCCGCCGACGAGGTCGCGCACGCTCGCCGGGCTGGCCAACTCGGCGATCGGTGAGACGATCGCGAGTCGCCCGGCCTCGATCGACAGCGCCTCGGTCTCGACCAGCATCCGCCACAGCTCGCAGAGCAGGAACGGGTTGCCCGCGGTCAGCTCGGTGATCGTCTCGACCGGCCCCCCGAGGTCGTCGAACACCTCGCCCGCGGTGGCCAGGCGGACGAACTCCGAGACCTCCTCTCGGCTCAAGCCCCCGACCGACAGCCGCGCGACGCCCTCGGCCCGAGCGAGATCGGCCAGCGTCTCAGACAGCAGGCCGAGCTCGGGATCCCCGGCGCGAAGTGTGATCACCAGCAACAGCCGCGCATTCGTCGAGGCGCGCACCAAGTGCCGCAGCAGGTGCAGCGTCGACGCGTCAGCCCAGTGCACGTCCTCGATCACGAGCAGCACCGGCCCGCGCTGACCGACGGCCGTCAACAGGTTCGCGACCGCCATGTGCAGCCGGTAGCGCTCGGTGTCGGGCTCGGCCGCCAACGGAGCGCCCAGCTCGCCCACCAGCGCCGGCAGGTGGGGCAACAGGCGGGTCAGCTCACGTCCGGTGGCGCCCAGATCGACGCGCAGCTGCTCGGGATCGACCGCCTCCACGAGCTGGGAGAGCGACTCCACAAACGGCTCATACGGCGTGGTGAGCACCGAGTCGCACGACCCGTAGAACGCGCGGACCTCGCCCTGCGCGGCTTCACGGGCGAGCTCGCGCACCAGCCGGCTCTTGCCGCTGCCCGGCTCGCCGGAGACCAGCGCGACTCGCCGCATCTCCCCGGTGGCGGTGGGGATCAGCGCGCGCAGCGCAGCAAGCTCGGCCGCGCGCCCGACGAAGGGCAGAGACGGAGGGAGCGGCAGCTTGGTCCAGGGCTGGCTCACGTGCGCCATGGCAATAGTCAGAACGGACTATCGCGGAGACGGCGGCCCCCTGCAAGTCCGGCGGAAGAAGTTGGTCAGAGCGGGTCATGACGGCGGCTGCGCCGGGGCGTACGTTGACGTCGTCAGCTTCACCTCCACCCAAGGAGCAATCGATGAGCATCCTCAAACGCAGATCCACGCTCGACGCCGACCTGAGCGCGGGCTTCGACGGCCAGGTCATCGGGCCGGCCGACGCGCTCTACGACGAGGCGCGGCCGGTGTACAACGCCATGATCGACCGCCGCCCCGCGCTTCTGGCGCGGTGCCGCACCGTCACCGACGTCGCCAAGGCAGTGAGCTTCGGGCGCGACAAGGACCTTGAGATCGCCGTCCGCGGAGGCGGCCACAACGGCGCCGGGTTCGGCACCGTCGACAACGGGCTGGTCATCGACCTCTCGGCCCTCGACCAGGTACAGGTCGACCCCGCCGCGCGCCGGGCGACCGTCGGCGGCGGCGCCCTGCTGTCAGACCTGGACCGCGAGACGCACAAGTTCGGGCTGGCCACGCCCGCCGGGATCATCTCGACCACGGGCGTCGGAGGCCTGACCCTCGGCGGCGGCCACGGCTACCTGACCCGCAAGCACGGGCTGACGATCGACAACCTGATCGCGGCGGAGGTCGTGCTCGCCGACGGCCGCGTGGTCACCGCCTCGGAGCGCACCAACGAAGACCTCTTCTGGGCACTGCGTGGTGGCGGCGGCAACCTCGGCGTGGTCACCTCGTTCACGTTCGCCCTGCACCCGGTGAGCACGATCATCGGCGGTCCCACGCTATGGCCGCTCGAGGCCGCCGGCGACGTGCTCAGCTGGTATCAGGACTTCCAACCCAACGCGCCCGAAGACCTGTCGGGCTTCTTCGCGTTCATCACGGTTCCGCCGGTGCCGCCGTTTCCCGAGGAGCTGCACCTGCGCAAGATGTGCGCGATCGTGTGGTGCTACACCGGCCCGCCCGAGCGCGCCGAGAATGCGTTCGCGCCCGCTCTGACGGCCGCCGAGCCCGCGCTGCACGGCGTCCATGAGATGCCCTACCCGATGCTCCAGCAGGCCTTCGACGGCCTCTACCCCGCCGGTCACCAGTGGTACTGGCGCGGCGACTTCCTGCGCGAGGTCCCCGAGGCCGCGATCGACCGCCACCTCGAGTTCGCCCAGCGGCTGCCGACGATGCAGTCCACGATGCACATCTACCCGATCGACGGCGCGGCCCACCGCGTCGGCGAGCACGAGACCGCGTTCGCCCACCGCGACGCGAACTTCTCGATGGTCATCGCCGGCGTCGACCCCGACCCCGCCAACGCCGATGCCATCCGCTCGTGGACGGTCGACTACTGGGATGCCATCCACCCCTACTCGCTCGGCGGCGCCTACGTCAACTTCATGATGGACGAAGGTCCCGACCGGGTCCGCGCCACCTACGGCGACAACTACGAGCGCCTGACCTACGTCAAGGCCAAGTACGACCCGCACAACCTCTTTCACATCAACCAGAACATCCCCGTGGCGCGCTGACATACATCGCTGTCGCGCTGCACGGCCCTCCACGCGCGCGCCCCCTCGAAAGCCAACGGCCCGGGGCGCGCGCCGACGGGCCCGCGGATCTTGAACCTCGAGGGTGAGAACGGAGTACGCCGGATGGGGGATCGCGGTGTGGCGGCTCGCGTGGGATGACGTAGCTGGCGTAGAGTCCGCCGCATGCCCGCGTTCGTCCTGCGTCTCATTGCTCCGCGCCCGAACTTCGCCGAGACCATGACCGACGCGGAGCGGGAGATCATGAACCGTCATGCAGCGCACTGGCGCCCGTACCTCGAGCGTGGCGACCTGGTCGTGTTCGGACCGGTCCTCACCGGCGAGGACTCGTACGGGCTCGCGGTGGTCGACACGGACGATGAGCAGACGCTGCGCGAGTTCGCTGCGCAGGACCCTGTTGTGACGACTGAAACCGCGGCCTTCGAGTTCGGGCGGATGGCCGCGGGTCATGTTCGCGCGCGCTGAGCGGTAGCCGAGCCGCCGCACACAGCCGCTGGCTCACTGCACACACTTTGCCCGCGCCGAGACCTCCATGTGAACAGTGGTGAACGAGACCCCTGCCCACCTGCGCACGCGCCACCCCGAGTCGGGCCTGGCGCTGAACGCCGCGCGCGGGTGAAGCTCAGGCCGCCTCAAGTGCGCTGAGCGCGAGGATCGCGTCGGCGCGGACGGGCGCGAGTTCCCAGCTGTCGCCGCCGTCGCGCGAGCGCAGGATGCGCCCGTCGCCCAGACCGGCGACGAGCTGCCCACCCGCCGTGGCGCTGAGCGCGTAGGGCAGGGCGCTCAGCGGCTCGGGCGTCAGCCGCCGCCACGGCCCCTCGCCCTGCCAGCAATACAGCGCGGCATCGGCGCGCTCGCCGCCGTGAGCGCGGCCCGGGCCCGGCGCGGCGGAGACAAACCACCGATCGGGATCGGCGGGATCGACCGCCAGTGCCCACACGTAGTGCAGCTCCCGGCCTTCGTCAGCGGCCCGCCAGCTCGCGCCGCCGTCGCGACTCCAGGCCGCCCCGCCGCCGGCGGCCTCATACGCCCGGCCGGCAACGCTCGGGTGCCACGCCAGTGCGTGCACGTCGGGCTGCGCGCCCGGACGGTGGTCGGTGAAGGTCGCGCCGTCGTCCTCGCTGCACATCAGCCCGCCGAGCTCGATGCCGACCAGCAGGCGCGCGCCGTCGTGCGGATCGGGGGCGATCCAGCGCACGTGCGACGTCCACGGCCGCGGCGGAAAGCTCCAGCGCGGCCGAGACGGGATGTCCTGCAGCGCGGTCAGCTCCTCAAAACGGGAGACGCCGTCGCGGCTGCGAAACAGCCGGCTGGGCTCGGTGCCCGCATAGACGGCGCCGTCGGCCGGCGACACGGCGACCGAAAAGACGTCGCGCTCGGGCAGGTCAAGCTCCTCCCAGCTCTCGCCCCCGTCGCGGGTGCGCACCAGTCCGCCACCGCGACAGCCCACGTAAACCGTCTCGGCGTCACCGGGATCGACCGCCAGGCACTGCGCCCCGGCGCCGTCCAGCGCCCAGGCCGGCGCTGGGTCGATGTCGAGATCCGCCACGCGGCCGAATCGAACGCCAGTGGCCAGATACACACGGGTCATGCGGCATCGACAGTAGTGGATCATTTGCGCCAACCAGCCCCGCCCAGCAGCACCAACCCCCTTCAAGAACTCCCGGCGTGACGGACTTCTCCGGCTGCTCATGACAAGGCATCCCCTCGCGGGACCCAGCGGCAAAGTCACCAGGGAGCACCCCGGACTTTCGCTCGCCGCACCCCGGAGGTTTGTCCCCGCCAGCGCGAACGGCTCAGTCAGTGGAGCTCAGGGCGGCGGGCAGTTGGGTGCGGCTGTGGATTGCGAGCTTCTCGTAGGCTCGGGAGAGCTGCCATTCGACGGTCTTGGTCGACACGAACAGCGCCTCGGCAATATCGCGGTTGCTCAGCCCTTGGGCGGCCATCCGCGCGACGCGCAGCTCGGCGGGCGTGAGCGCGTCCGGCCCGCGCAGCGACATCCGGCGCGGGCGCGCCCCGGTGGCCACCAGTTCTGCCCGGGCGCGGTCGCCAAGCGCCACCGCACCACAGCGATGAGCCCGGTCGGCCCCCTGGGCAAGCGCACGGCGGGCCGCCTCGCGCTGCCCGCGCTGGCGCAGCCCGACCCCGAGGTTGACCAGCGCGCGGGCATGCTCCAGCCGGGCCGGGGAGCGCTCCAGCACGCTGACCGCCTCACCCAGCCGCTCAAGCCCGCGGTCGCCGAGGTCCAGCAGCCCGCCAGTTGCCAATGCCATCCCGAGCCGCCGGGCCGCGCCGAATGCCCGCGCGGCCGCGAGCTCACGCTCGGCCAGAGCAGTCGCGTCGTCGTGGCGGCCGAGCTGCTCGAGCGCGCTCGCGGCGGTCGGGACCCAGTCGCTGAGCACGGAGAGGTCACAGTCCCCGGCGCTCATCCGGCGGTCGGCGTCAAACAGGTCGGCGAGACCCGCCTGGGTGTCGCCTTGGGCGATCCGGACCCGTCCGCGGTTGACCAGACCCAGCACCCCCTGCCAGGCGCCAAGCTCGGCCTCGGTGAGGGTCACCGAGGACACGAGATCGGCGGCCTCCTCGAGCCGGGCGCGCTCGAGCAGCACCGGGACCAAGAACATGGCGGCTAGATGCTCGGCGCCAAGCTCGCGCGCCAGCTCCTGGACCGGCCGGAGCTGGCCCTCGGCCACGGCGAGCTCTCCCGCTCGCAACGCGGTGTCAGCGCGAAAGCACGAGACGAGCAGGAACAGCGGCGCCGATCCGATCCGCTGCGCCTCGGCGATCACGGCATCGGTCACCTCGATGGCCGGCTCGAACTGATCCACCCAGGCCAAGGAGGCCGAAGCACCGTTGTAGGCCACGGCGAACGCACGCAGCCGCTCATCCTCAAGCGCGCGCCGGGCCAGCTGCGCCACCCGGGCGGCCGGCAGCCCGGCGACGCCGAAGCATTGCGCGAGCGCTACCAGCATCACGGGATTGGTGACCATGCCCTGCTCGGCGCGCTGAAGATGACCCCGGCCGCGCTCGCGAACGCGTGGCGCTGCCGACAGGCACGGTCCTGCCGACCCGAGCAGCACCGCCTCGAGCTGCTCGGTCACCCCCGGCGGCAGCTCGTCGCCAAAGGCAAGGACATCCTCGAGCACGGCGACCGCCTCGCAGAAGCGCCCGATCGCCACCAGGACACCGACCAGCTCAAGCGCGAGCTCTGCGCGCTGGACCGGATCCTCCGCGAGCGTGACCGCTTGGCGCAGCGCCGCGAAATCGTGGTTGGCCGGCAGCAGCGCCTCCGCGCGCCCCAGCTCGATCAGCAGCTCGAAACGCTGCCCGGGCGCGGGCGGCTCGGCGAGCGCCCGACGCAGATACGCGGCCGCTGCCTCCGGTGCCCCCTGTCCCAGCGCCTGACGCGCCGCCCGCCGCAGCGCATCCACCACCCACCCCGCGCCAAACGATTCGGCCGAGAGCAGATGAGCGGCCACCCGGTCGCTCGCTGCGTCCTCGGCCAGCAGCATTCGCGCCGCGGTCAGGTGTAATGCGGCGCGATGCGAGGGCGAGAGCTGTGACGCCACGGCCTCGCGCACGATCGGGTGCACGAACGACAACGGGTCTCCCGCGTCCAGCAGCTCCACGGTCCGCAGTCGGTCGGCCGCCACCCCGGCGCGCACGGGGTCAAGACCCGCCAGCGCCGCCCCATGGCGCAACGGGGAGCCGGGGGCCAGCACCGCCACCGCGCCCGCCAGCCGCTCACAATCACAGCCCAACCGCGCCAGGCGCACGATCACGCCCTGAGCGATCGCGGCCGCGCCCAACTCCCGCACCCGTCCCGCAGGGTCGACCGACAGCGGGAGGCGCTCAGCCCCGAGCGCCACGGCCAGCTCGCGCAGATAAAACGGGTTTCCGCCCGTCGCCTGATGACACGCCCGACAGAACTCCTCATCCGCCCGGGCGCCCAGGCGCCCGCGCACCACCTCCCGCGACGACCCCTCGCTCAGCGTCGCGGGCACCAACACGGCCGAGGTGACCTCTGAGAGCAGCGCCGCCGAACCGCCCGGATCAGGTTCCTCACCGGGCCGGATCGCGACCGCCAGCAGCACCGGCAGCGACTCCACCCGCCGCGCCAGATAGATCACGAACCGAGTGGATGCCGCATCGAGCCACTGCGCATCATCGACGACTAAGGCAAGCGGGGCCCGGTCGGCCAGATTGGCCACAAGCCAATACAGGCCATGCAACACCGCGGCGACACGATCAGGCTCCACGCGCTCCCCCGCGCTCGGCGCGAACACCGGCGCCGCCAGCCGCGCCGCCCCATGAAGCAGCCCGCCGTCATCCTCACGGTGAGCGCGCGCAAACAGCTCGCGCACCGCCGAAAACGACGACTCCATCGCCAACTCATCACCCCGCACCCCGAACGTCGCCATCGCCCGGCCGGAGGCGCCCTCCGCGCACGCCGCCAGCAACGACGTCTTCCCGATACCAGCAGGACCCGAGATCAAGAGCAGACCACCCGTCCCACCCCGAGCGGCATCGAGCAACCGGTCGATCTGCGCCAGCTCCTCCGTGCGCTCCAGCAAAGCTCCCGACATACAGGCTCAGCCCCACCCGGTAGGCGCGTCCTCCATGGCCCTGGTAACCGTTCCTCGCACATTATTCCCGGATCTAGACCATCCGGCCGGAACGCCGGGCCTCGCGCGCCACCGCACCTCGCCGCGGCGCCCGAGGTTCGGTGAGAAACGTCCGGGCTGGGCGAAGTTCACTTCGCGCGACGCAGCGACAGCCACAGCAGGCCGGCGGCGCCGACGGGCATCAGCCACCAGGCGGGGAGCTCGAGCGCGGCGAGTGCGGCGGTGACGCCGATTGCCGCCGCGACGCCGAGTGCGATCAGCCAGTCGTCGCCGACGACGAACTCCCATACCGCGGCGATCGCGCGCGTGAGCAGGCTCACGCCGGTTCTCCCGGGCGCAGGCCGGCCACCATCGCGAGCGCGGCGAGCGCCAGGCCGGGCACGATGACCAGCAACGCCGCATCGCCGCCCGGCCAGTGACCGCCGACGCCCTCGGTCGACCAGAAGACGCCGAATGCGCACAGCAGGACCCCGACGCAGAACTTCAGCGTGTTCTCCGGCACGCGCGCCAGCGGCGCTCGCGTCAGCGCCCCCGCGGCGACGACCAGGACGACGGCGAGCCCTGCCGCGGCCGCCCCGACGCCGACGTGCCGTTGGTTGGCGCCGAACGTGATCACGATGAAGACGACCTCGAGGCCCTCGAGCAGGACCCCTTTGAAGGCGACCGTCAACGCATAGCCGTCCAAGCCGGCCCGCCGCCGTGTCGCCGTCGCCGCGCGGGCCTGCTCGGCCTCACGCGCGTAGATCGACGTCTCATCGTGGAGGGCCTTGCGCCCCGCGGCGCGCAGGATCGCCTTGCGCAGCCACCCCAGGCCGAAGATCAGCAGCAGCCCGCCCACGACGACGCGCAGCCCGCCGATCGGCAGCGCGCTGACCGACGGCCCGAGGATGGCGACGAGGAGCGCGAGACAGGCGATCGCCGCCCCGGTTCCCCACATCGCCGAGCGCCAGCTGCGTTGCAAGCCGACCGCCAGCACGATCGTCAGTGCTTCGACCGCCTCGACCGCGCAGGCGAGGAACACCGAGACCGCGAGACCGACCTCCGAACCGCTCATCGCGCGATCGTAGATGGGCGCACCGCGCGCGGCGTCATGCGAGGGACTGCCTGGCTGCGGCGACGAGGCGCCGCAGCAACGGCTCGGGTCACGGTCACGCCCTGACGGTGTCCGGGGTGACGGTCGTCGCCGGCACCTCGATCCAGACCCAGGCGCCGCCACCGGGGAGGTTGACCGCCTGGGCTCGGCCACCGTGTGCGCGAGCGATCATGCGCACGACGGCCAGTCCGAGTCCCACCCCGCCGCGGGCCCGCGCCGGATCGGCCCGCGTGAAGCGATCAAACGCGTGCGGCAGCAGTTCCTCGGCGAACCCGGGTCCCGCGTCTGAGACGTGCAGGCGGACGCGGTCGCCGTGGGCGGTGGCGGCGAGCGTGATCGGGCCGTCCCCGTAGCGCAGCGAGTTGTCGATCAGGTTCGAGATCGCCTGCTCGAGCCGATTGGGATCACCGTGTGCGGTGAGCCCTTCGGGCACCGCCCCCAGGTCGATCCGGAGCGCGCGCCCGGCCTCGGCGACGACCGGGTCAAACCGGGCCGCCAGATCGACGAGCAGCTCCGAGACGGCGACGTCGCGGCCGTCAATCGGCAGCGTCGCGTCGTCGGCGCGCGCGAGCAGCAGCAACTCCTCGGCGAGCTTGACGATCCGGTCGGTCTCCTCGATCGCCGAGCCGATCGCCGCTCGTAGCTGCGGGCCGTCGTCGCGTTCGCGCAGCGCGACCTCGAGCTCGGCGCGTAACACGGTCAGCGGCATGCGCAGCTCGTGGCTGGCGCTGGCAGCGAACAGGCGCTCCCGCTGCAGGCCCTCCTCCAGGCGGTCGAGCATCGCGTTGAGGGTGACCCCGAGCCGGCGGACCTCGTCCTGCGTGGGTGGCAGCGGCAGCCGAGCACCGAGGTCATCGCTGGTGATGGTGGCCGCGCGCCGGCGCATCCGCTCGACCGGCCCAAGCGCCGCCGCGGCGAGCGCGTACGCGGCGAGGGTGGCGAGCGCGAGCGCCGGCGGCACGCCGATCGCGAGGCTGTCGTCGAGCTTGTCCAGCGCCGCGTCGCGCTCGGCGAGGTCGACGCCCGCGACGACGATCCGCCGCTCGCGGGGCAGCGACAGCGCGTACAGGCGGAAGCGCTCGCCGCGCGAGATCAGCCGCGGGGCCCGCAGGACGCCGCCGAGCTCGGAGGTGCGCAGCAGCGGCGGCTCCCCGATCCCCGCGCTCTCCCCGACGACGGTGCCCGAGTCATCGAGCACCTGCACGATGTTCCCGCTCGAGGCGGGCAGGCGCCGCAGCGCGCCGCGCGTGGCCGCGGGCGGCTGCTCGCGCACGAGCCCGGCGACGTCCTGGGCGCGGGCGCGCAGCGACTGATCGATGTTGTAGTCGAGGTCGGAGCGGAAGTGCAGGTACAGGAAGGCGATCAGCGCGGCGAGCAGCGCCGCCATCACCGCGGCGAAGGTGACCGTCAACCGCCAGCGGATCGGCAGCCGGCGCAGCCAGCGCTGCAGATCGGCGGGTCCGTAGTCGGGGACGATCCCATGGCGCATCCGCGCGTGCGGGACGCGCTCGACGGCTAGGTCTCGTCGCATATCCGATAGCCGACGCCGCGCACCGTCTGCAGGCTGTGGCGGTGAAACGGCCGGTCGATCTTCTGGCGCAGGTAGCGGATGTACACCTCGATGACGTTGGAGCGGTTCTCGTACTCGTAGCCCCACACCTGCTCGAGCAGGTCAAAGCGCGAGAGGACCGCGCCCGGTTCGCGCATCAGCGCCTGCAACAGCGCGAACTGCTTGCGCGAGAGCTCGATCGGCGTCTCGCCGCGCCACACCTGGTGGCGCGCCGGGTCCAGGCGCAGGTCGCCGACCTCGAGCACCGGGGGGCGCTGGATCCCGCCCCGGCGCGTCAACGCGCGCACGCGGGCGAGCAGCTCCGCGAACGAGAACGGCTTGACGAGGTAGTCGTCGGCGCCGCTGTCCAGGCCGACGATCCGATCGGCGATCGCGTCGCGCGCGGTCAGCATCAGCACCGGGGCCTGGATCGCCTGCTCGCGCAGCCGCCGGCAGACCTCGAACCCGTCGAGGTCGGGCAGCATCACGTCGAGGACGATCGCGCCGTACGCGGTCGCGTCGGCGCGCACGATCGCCGCCTCGCCCGTCGGCACCAGATCGGCGGCGATCGCGTCGGTCGCAAAGCCCCGGACGAGCACCGGGCCGAGCTTGGGGTCGTCCTCGACGATCAGCACGCGCACCGGGCAAGGATCGCGGATGCAGATGAGATCAGCGTGAAACGCCGGATCAGCGCTTCGTCGGTTCGATCAATCCGGTCTGGTCACCAGCGCGTCGATGAGCGCTCCGAGATCCTCGCGGTAGGTGTCGCGTTCGTAGGCCGCCGTCCACGCGGCGGCGGCCGCCGTCAGCATCGGGTAGCGCTTGGGATCGGGGGCTCGGCGAAGCTCCCGCTGTTGGCTTGGCTCCTCGGAGCTCGTGCCGGCGCGCACGAGCAGCGAGCCAAGCGTGAAGTTCCACATCAGACGGTACGCGCGCACCGCCGCCTGGATCGGCAGCCCCGCGTCGCGCAGGGCCGCGTGGATCTCCTCGATCGCGTCGAGCACCGACGGCGCCATCATCCGGCGGCGCGCCAGCACCTCAGGGACCCAGGGGTGCTCGACGAGGCTGTCGTAGATCGTCGACCACAGCACGAGCATCGCGCCCTTGGGGTCGGGGGGACGCGGCGGATAGGCGAACCGGGCGGCGAGGCGGTCGAGGAGCACCATGAGCAGCTCGTCCTTGCTGCCCACGTGCCGGTAGGGCGCCATCGCGGACACGCCGAGCTCGGTCGCGAGCCGGCGCATCGTCAGCGCCTCGACGCCCTGGGCGTCGAGCAGGCGGATCGCGGTCTCGAGCACGGCTTCGCGATCGATCGTCGGCGGGCGCCCGCGGCGGCGCCCGGACGTACCCCCCGATGATCGGTGCGAGGAGGGTCCCGTGGGCGATCTTGACGACATTTGATTTACGCGTATACTAATCGACATGGCGCATGGAACCCCCACGCTCGCGACCGGCAAGATCTGCTACCTGGAGATTCCCGCAGTCGACGTCGAGCGCTCCTCGCGCTTCTACCGCGACGCGTTCGGCTGGGAGCTGCGCAGTCGCGGCGACGGCGCGATCGCGTTTGACGATGCGGTCAAGGAGGTCAGCGGATCGTGGGTCACGGGCCGTCCGCCGTCGGCGCAGCCCGGGATCATGGTCCACATCATGGTCGCAGAGCTCGAGGCGGCGCTCGCGGCGGTCCGCGCTGCCGGCGGCGAGGTGATCGACGAACGGACGCCAGCCGGCGAGCGCGTGGGACACGTGCGTGATCCGGCCGGCAACGTG
Organism: Solirubrobacterales bacterium; assembly: GCA_019240115.1. GTDB lineage: Bacteria > Actinomycetota > Thermoleophilia > Solirubrobacterales > Solirubrobacteraceae > Palsa-465. The sequence goes on from JAFAYV010000082.1 coordinate 14,351, forward strand.
ATCGGGATCTATCAGCAGCCCGGACTGGCGCAGCGCGAGAGGACGCCCACACCGGTGCCCGAGCATCTTCACACGGTCACGCCGCGGCTCGCGCTCAGCGATGCCGCGGCCGGGATCGACTTCTACCGGGCCGCGTTCGATGCCAGGGAGCTCGGCGAGCGCTACCACATGCCCGACGGGACGCTCGTCCACGCGGAGCTGCTGATCGGCGACTCGGTCGTGATGGTCAAAGACGCCCAGGACGACCGGTTCAACGCACTGCTGTGCACCTACTGGCCCGATGTCGACGCCGCGTGGGATCGCGCCGTGCGCGCCGGCGCCGAGATCATCTACCCGCTCGCCGACCAGTTCTACGGCGAACGCGGCGGCCGCCTCGGCGACCCGTTCGGCAACCAGTGGATGCTGGCCGCACGGATCGAGACCCTCACGCCGGCCGAGCTCGCGGCGCGGGGGCCAGGCTGACGAGACCCCGACGCGGATCTCAGCTTGCCTTAATCCAGACCCCTAGGCTCTTCCCCGGACAACGATGCGGAGGCGCCTGCTACGTGAAACCTGAGATCCATCGGCGGAAGTCTGCGGCTCGATCCGCCGCAGTAGATCGGCGTGCGGACGGGCAGCTGCCCGTCATCGGGCGCGTCTTTCCGGCGCCCGTCGCCTCCAAGGTTCCGGAGATCCTCTTCGTCTTCTGGGTGGTCAAGATCCTGACCACGGCCGGAGGGGAAGTCACCTCCGACTACCTCAAGAACTATGGGAATTTCGGGGGTGGCGGAATCGAGGTCGCGCTGTTCGTGACCGCGCTGCTCCTGCAGTTCACGACCCGCCGGTACCGAGCCTTCGCCTACTGGTATCTGGCGTACGCCATCGCCATCGCCGGTACCGGCCTCGCGGACTTCCTCCATCTCGACGTCCACATCTCCTACGCGGGCACGACCACCCTGTGGGCGGTCATCCTCGCGGTCCTGTTCTGGGTCTGGCAGCGCAGCGAGGGAACGCTGTCGATCCACAGCATCACCATGCAGCGACGCGAAGCCTTCTACTGGGCCGTCGTGTTCGCGACCTTCGCCCTCGGCACCGCGCTCGGGGACTTCACCGCATCCTCACTCGGCATGGGCTACCTGGCCTCGGGAGTCTTCTTCTTCGCGGTCATCCTGCTCCCGGCGCTCGGTTGGTGGCGACTGCGCCTGAACAGCATCGCGGCGTTCTGGATGGCCTACGTGGTGACGCGGCCTCTCGGCGCGTCCTTCGCCGACTACATCAGCAAGCCCCACAGCATCACCGGCATCGGCTTCGGCAACGGACGAACCGCGATCGTGTTCGCCGTGGCCGTCTTCGTGGTGGTGGCGTACCTGGCGATCGCTGCACCCGACATCCAGCCGTCCCTCGAAGCCTCCGCCGACAGCCGGCGGACGATGCGTCCGGGGCCCGACCACCCGACGGGCGCGCTCGGACTCGACGTCGAATAGCACCGGAAACCCGGCCGACCCGCGCTGGCGCCCAGGTCGCAGGAGCGATCGTACCCGCCGTCTGCGCGTCGCGAAGAGCGCCCGCGGCCCACCGCGAGCGACCGGCCGCGTCGCCAGCCGTCTATGCCCCGTCGGGCTCGGGTGAGGCGAGTACGAACAGCTCGACCTCGAGATCGGGACCGACGTGATGGTTGGAGATGAACGCGACCACGCGCCGGCCGCTGAGCCCCTGCACTGCGTCGATGAAGCGGTCCTGCATCGCGCTCTGAAACGCGCTGCGGGTCTCCTGCACCGTCGTGGAGAGCTGCAGCTCGATCAGCGTCTTCTCGACGTCGGTGTAGACGCCCGCCATCACGCACGCCAGCAGGTCGCTGCCCATCATCAGCGACTTGGCGGTGGCCGGACGGCGGCCGTGGTAGCGCTCGTGCAGCGCGACCATGGCCTCGGTCACCGCGGCGAGCAGCGGCTCGTCGTGCAGCCCGTTCGATGCAGCCAAAGTTGGCTCCTCGCTTGTCTCTCTGTCAAAGGTCGCGCGCGAGGCCGAGAGACAAGAAGCACCAGACGAACGAACTCGCAGCATAGCCGACGGCGACGTAGAATCCTGCGGCGTGCCCCCGCCCAGCGAACGCACCGCTGCGCACGAGGCTCACGGCGAGGTCGTGACGGCGATCTCCGATGGGATCGTCAAGCTGCTCAAGGACTACTACGGCAAGGGTCCGACCCAGGCCAAGACCTATTACCAGGACGACCTCGTCGTCTGCCTGCTGCGCGGCGGGTTCACCTCGGTCGAGCAGACCCTGCTCGAAGGTGGTCGGGGCGCGGCGGTGATCGAGCAGCGCATGGCCTTCCAGGAGGTGATGCGGGCCCGGTTTGAGAGCGTCATCGAGCGCGCCACGAGTCGCCGGGTGGTCGGCTTCATGTCGGGGAATCAGCAGCAGCCCGACATGATCTGCGAGGTCTTCGTTCTCGCGCCCACCAGCCTGTTCAAGGAGGCTGAGCTGCGTGAGTTCGGTCGCGGCGATCTTTGACCGACTGACGGGCACTGGCTCTTCAGACCATCGACCGACGATGCTAGAGTCGCCCGCGGAGGGCACGTCCTTGAAGTCGATCGCGGATCGGCGGCACGCTCTGACTTCCAAGAAAGGCTTCGCTCTTGGAGGTTGACGTTGAATCGCTCTACTGGCGGATCCACGCCGTTCGACGAATATCAGACGGTCCTGCAGTCGACCGAAGGTGAGCGCTCGGCCGCAGCGGACGGCGCCACATCGAACGGCGACGGGCGCCGACGCTGGCCCGCCGCCCGCCCGCGGCCAGGGGGCGTCGCATGCCTGCTCGATCATCTTCCCGATCTCGGCGATGACCTGCCCGACGCCCAGGTCGCGACCGCTCGCCGCGTGCTGACGGTGCCCGTGATCGTCCTGGACACCGGGCGCTACGATCTCGACGTCGGCCGCGAGGACCCACGCGTCACCGGCCGGCTGTTCGGGATCCTCGTCATCCGCGGTCTTCTCGTCCGCGAGATCCACATCGCCGGACAGGCGTCGATCCACCTGTGTGGCCCCGGAGATCTTCTCGGCCACCAGCAGGACGTCGCGAGCTCGCTGCCGACCGACGCGACGCTGACCTGCCCGGACTCAGCGGGCGTGGCCATGCTCGACGACCGCGCCGTGACCGCGATGCGTCACTGGCCGAGCATCACGTACCGCCTCTTCGAGCTGATGATGCAGCAGCTCGATCAGTCGCAGACCAGCACCGCCATCTCCGGCCTCAGCAGCGTTGAGGCCCGCCTGCTCGCGCTCTTCTGGCACCTGGCCGACCGGTGGGGGCGCCGACGAGCCGACGCCGTCACCATCGATCTTCCCCTGACCCACGAAGCCGTCGGGCAGCTCATCGGGGCTCGGCGGCCCACCGTCAGCCTCGGACTGCGCGCCCTCGACGACGAGAACCTCCTGCACCGCGACGCCGATGGCACGTGGCTGCTCGATCCCGGCTCATTGCAACGCCTCAGCGTCTGGCAGCGCAGCTGTCTATCGCGACGATGACAGCATCCCCCGGGCCGTCGACTTGACCGCGGGCCGTCGACTTGACCGCGGGCCGTCGACGCGGCCCGAGGCGTTGACCGTACGTGGTCGGGGCGTTCACCGTACGAGGATGTGACCGATCAGGACACCGCGCTCCTGACCGTGTCGCTTGGCGTTCGCCCTGCCCTCCGCCTGCAGACCATCGAGCGCCGGACACCCACGCACACGGCTACCCCGTCGCTCCCGAGGCTCACTCGCGCGATCGCCGCGCATCGGTACGGGCCGGCGTACCGCCCGGTGGCATGCCGCCGACTCGCCCCGAGCGCCGCGGCGATCCGTCTAGCCGGTGACCGCCGCGCGCGAGGGCTCGCGCCGTCCCGGCAGGCCCCCGTCCGGTGCCAGCGCCGGCGCCACGCCGGGCTTCGCCAGGCGCGGCTCGGGGACCGGCAGCGGGTGGCACGTCTTGTCCCACTCCGCGTTGGGCCTTCGCGCCGGGAGGGTGCCGACGGCGAGGTAGGCGGCGATCGTGCCATCGACGCATCGGTCGCCCGAGAGCGAGTCGGCGTGGGTGGTGCCGCCGGGTTCGGCGAGCAGCACCGAGCGGGGAAACAGCCGGCGCACCTCAAGGCTGCCCTCGAACGGCGTGGCGGCGTCGAGCGTCTCGTCGATCAGCAGCGCGTTGGCGATCCCGCCGCCGTTGATCTGCACGGGCGTCGACGACGGCGGACGCCAGTAGCTGCACGGGCCGTTGAACCACGCGTTCGCCCAGGTGATGAACGGAGCGGAGCGGTTGACCCGCGTGTTGTCGGCGAGAACCGTGCCGATCGAGTGCGGCCACGGGGCGTCCGAGCACTGCACGGCGAGGTACGCGGCGAGCGAGTTGTCATCGCTCGGGCTGTCGGTCGCCCGATACGCCGCCACGAGAGCGTTGCCGGTCCTGACGCCCGGGTGGTGCACCCAGCCGGCGAACAGCGCGCCGAGGCCGAGCCAGGTCTGCTCGTAGTAGCCCGCCTGCAGGAAGATGTCGGTCCACTCGTCGGGACCCACCTGTCCCCGGATCGGCTTGGCGGCGAGAGCCGCCTTGACGGCGTAGAACCGGCGCGAGACCGCGGCGCGCGTCGCGCCGAGGCGGTAGAAGCGGTGGTGCTTGGCCAGCCAGGCGAACCAGATGTTGACGTTGCGCTCGAACGCCGGGTCCTGGGCGAGATTGGACCCGTACCAGACCCCGCGCGGATCGACGTTGCTGTCGAGGATCAGTCGCCTGACGTTCGCCGGGAACAGCGTCGCGTACACCTGGCCGAGGTAGGTGCCGTAGGAGAAGCCGTAGTAGGTGATCTCAGGGACGCCGAGCGCGGCGCGGATCGCGTCCATGTCGCGCGCCGAGTCGATCGTCGTGTCGTTGTCGAGGATCGCGGTCTGCTGGGCGCCGTGGCTGACGCACGCCCTGGCGTAGGCGTCCGAACGCGACAGCCAGTAGTGCAGCAGGCTCTTGGTGCGCGGGGTGTAGTCGCGGCGGTCCGGGCCCTGGAAGTTGCGCTGACAGCGCACCGGCTCGCTCGACCCGGTGCCGCGCGGGTCGAAGCCGATCCAGTCGTAGTCGGCGGCGGCGGCGTCGTAGCGCTCGTGCGTCAGCGTGGCCGCGAGCTCGGCACTGAGGTCGAGTCCCGAGGCGCCCGGGCCGCCCGGATTGGTGAGGACGACGCCCTGGTAGTCGGCGGCCGCGGAGCTGTGCGCGAGCACCGAGACGGCGAGCGAGATGTGCGGGCCGGTCGGATCGGCGTAGTCGATCGGCACCGACACCGTGCCGCACTGCGCGCCGAGCCGCTTCAGGATCGCGTCCTTGCACGGGCCCCACGGGATCGTGCCCGTCCCGGGGAGCACGACGTGGGGGCGCTGGGCCGCCGCTGGTGGCACCGCCCGAGCCCGCCGCGGCGGAGCGTGGCGGTTGGCGGCCCCGGCGGTCGAGGTCATCAGCGCCAGCGCAGCGGCGATGGCGCCGAGAACGCCGATCACGCGATTCATAAGTCGGGCCGGCGGCTCGAGCCGTGCCCTTAGTCGAGGGACTGGCCGTTGGCGGTGAGCGCGACCTCGATGTTGCCGCGCGTGGCGTTGGAATAGGGGCAGACCTGGTGGGCCGACCGGACGAGCGCCACCGCCTGGTCGCCCTCGAGCGAGGGCAGCGTGACGTCGAGCTTCACCGCGAGCCGGAACGCCTTGCCCTCGGGCACCAGCGACACCGCCGAGTCGACCTCGGCGTCGGCGGCCTCCACCCGCTCGCGTGCAGCGACGAGGTTCAGGGCGCCCTCGAAGCAGGCGGCGTAGCCGACCGCGAACAGCTGCTCGGGATTGGTGCCGTTGCCGTCGCCGCCCATCTCGTTGGGCAGCCCGAGATCGACCTCGAGCTTGCCGTCGCTCGAGCGACCGTGGCCGCCGTCGCGTCCTCCGGTGACATGGGCCTGCGCGGTGTAGGTGGGATCGGCCACGGGTTCTCCTCGGTTCGGCGGCGGGACGGGCGACAGCTTATCCACGTCGGTCCGGTGAGCGTTGCGTCACATGAGAAGGCCCGGCGGGGCAGTGGTGATCCGCCGGCGCCGCGCCGCGCTCACCGACCGGGTAGGGCATGCCTCCTGCCAAAGCTCGGCGGACTTCTGCACGGAGGCGAGAGACTGCGAACCACGATCCGTAGCATCACGCGAAAGGTCTCTACCAGCGACCTGAGAGATCATCATCCCGCGCCGACACACAGAGCCGCACCCGTCCGACACCTCCGAGCCGGAGGTAACGCAAACCTTTGCAGGCGGAGAGCCTGGTGTCGGCGACTGGGACGAGCGGTACGCCGGCACCGAACAGGTGTGGAGCGGTCAACCGAATGCGGTGCTCGTCGCCGAAGCGGGCGTCCTCTCGCCGCGTCGGGTGCTGGATGTCGGCTGCGGCGAAGGAGCAGACGCGATCTGGCTCGCCAGCCGAGGCTGGCAGGTCACCGCGCTCGACGTATCGAGGGTGGCATTGCAGCGGGCCGAGGCAGCCGCTCGACAGGCGGGTGTGGAAGTGGAATGGATGCACACCGGCCTGCTTGAGGCGCCGCTGCCGAAAGGCGCCTTTGATCTGGTGTCCGCGCAATACCCGGCGCTGCGGCGTACCCCGACCCGCGAGGCCGAACGTTCGCTGCTGGCCGCCGTCGCCCCCGCAGGACGCCTTCTCGTGGTGCACCACCTACTCACCGACGCGGCGATGGAGCGCGCCAAAGCTCATGGGTTCAACCCGGGCGACTACGTCAGCCCCAGCGATGTCGCTTCTCTCCTTGACGAACACTGGCAGGTCCAGTCCGCCGGACAGCGTCCTCGCGATCTCAGCGCAGGCGCGGGCGTCCACCACACTCACGACGTCGTCCTACACGCCCAGCGCCTGCTGAGTAGCCCCTGACGCCGAATACTCGGGGTCCCGACCGCGAACCCCAGAGCGCCCAACGTCTCGTCGGCGTCTCCTCGACATACCACTCCTGGATGAGCTGTCCTGCGCAGCATCCCAGCCGATCCCAGACCAGCTGCGCGCCTGGAACCGCACCCTCCATCCAGCATGTGGCCGGGCGAGGCAGGACAGCGCCCAGCAGCGCGAGAAGGATGACCGCGACAACGGCCCACGGACCGTGCTCTTCGCGAGACCGCATGACCGCCTCGGGGGTTACGCAAACATGACTGGACGGGCCGCCAGGGCGTCTGTCAGCCGGCGTCGGGGGGCGCCGCCGCGCGCGCGATCATCCGGCGCGGGGTGTCGCCGGCGGGCGTGTCGGCGAGCGGCCTCCTCGAGGCGCGAACGCGCCGCGGATGCCACCCGATTACAGTCGTCGATCCGACGATGGCTGCGACCCTCTACATCGACGTCGGTTCACCGTTCGTCTATCTGGCGTTGGAGCGGCTTGACCGCTTCGACTTCGGCGAGATCGCGCTGCGGCCGGTCTCGCTCGGGGCGCTGTTCAAGTACGCCGGGCGCTCGTCGTGGGGTCTGAGCGCACGCCGAGAGGTGGGGATGGCCGAGGTGCAGGCGCGGGCACGCGTCTACGGCCTGCCGCCCGTACGGTGGCCCGACGGCTGGCCGAGCAACTACCTGCATGCCAATCGTGCGGCCGTGACCGCCGAGCAGTTGGGAAGGCTCGAGGCGTTCGTCGTCACCGCGCTGCGGGCCGGGTTCGTCGACGGTGCGGATCTCGGCGAGGACGAGACCGTGCTCGATGTCGCCGAGCGCGCCGGCCTCGACCGCGCCACGGTGCAACGGCTCATCGACGAGCCGGCGGTGAAGGACCGTCTGCGCGAGTACACCGACGCCGCCTTCGCTGCCGGTGTGCGGGGCGTTCCGACGCTTGCGATCGGCGGCCACCTGTTCTGGGGAGACGATCAGCTCGAGATCGCGGCGGCCAACACGTAAGCCGCTGGCTCCGCCGTCAGGGCGCATGACGCCGACCCCAGCCGGGCCGGAGCCGCGCGCCGCTCTCAAGGAGCACGTCTCGCAGCGCGCCGCGCGGGCGGACCGACAGAGACCCCGCGGATCACCCCCGGCAGCCGCTCGTCATCGATCTCTCTGACCGACCGATCGCGTCGTCGACGTCCTACGTGAGTGAGGGGAAGCGTCGCCGGCGATGTCACGCGCGCTGAACCGCTGCGCACGCCGTCGTGCATCTACGCGGCCTGCCGGGCGGGAGTGCTCGGCAGCGGGTGCGCGATCATCTCCAATTCGTCGGCCGGCTTGGCCCTGCTGATCAGGTAGCCCTGCACCAGGTCGCACTCGAGGCTGGTGAGCAGGCGGAGGCAATGATCGTCCTCGACACCTTCGGCCACCACCCGCAGACCGAGTGCGTGCGCGAGCTCCACGGTCGCGCGCACCAGCGCCAGGTCACGGCCGCCCCGGTTCTCGGCCAGGTGGGTGATGAAGCTGCGGTCCAGCTTCAGCTCGCCGACGGCAAGGCTGCCGAGGTAGGCCAGCGAGGTGAACCCAGCGCCGAAGTCGTCGACCGAGACCACCAGCCCGAGGTCATGAAGGCGCTGGATCGCGCGCTGGCAGAGCTCGAAGTCGGCGATCGCCGTCGTTTCGGTGATCTCCACGACCAGGGCATCGGGCGTGAGCGCGTGGCGGCGCAGCAGGGCGGCGACGCGGTCCGGCAGGCCGGGATCGAGAAGGTCGGAGGTCGAGATGTTCACCGAGACGTTGATCCGGTGCCCGTCGGTACGCCAGGCGGCACACTGGGCCAGAGCCTGGTCGAGCACGAGTGTGGTCAGCGCGCTCATCAGTCCAGCCTCCTCCGCCAAGGCGATGAACTCCAGCGGGGGGACGAACCCCAGGCGGGGGTGGATCCAGCGCACCAGCGCCTCGACCGAGCCGACCGTCCCGTCGGTGAGGTCGACCTGGGGCTGATAGTGCAGCTGCAGGTCGCGTCGCTCGATGGCGTCGCGCAGTTCCTGGACCAGTCGCATCCGGTTGGCGGCGCCGTCAAGATCTTCCTGGTAGATGGCAAACCGCTTGCCCTCGGTCTTGGCGCGGTACATCGCCAGATCGGCGCAGCGCACCAGATCGTCGGCGTCGGCGGCGTCGTCGGGCAGCACCGCGATGCCGATGCTGGCGCCGATATGGACCCGGATCGCGTCGAGCACGAACGGCTCCTCGATCCGCCCCGTGAGCCGGCCGGCGACGGTGGCGGCATAGTCGGCACCGGCGTCCGGCAGCGCCACCGCGAACTCGTCGCCACCCAGCCGAACGACCAGGTCCGAGGTGCGCAGCGAGCTCTGTAACCGGCTGCCCAGCTGGCGGAGCAGCTCGTCGCCGATCGGATGGCCGAAGGAGTCGTTGACCTCCTTGAAGCGGTCAAGATCGACGAACAGGAAGGCCAGGCTGCGCGCCACGGCGTCCGGATCGGCCTGCTCGTCGATGAACGCGTCGAGCAGCGCCACGAGCGCGCGGCGGTTGCCCAGCCCGGTCAGCTGGTCGGTGATCGCTTCACGCCGGCGCTGCTCGGTCAGAGTCCGCAGGCCCAGCAGCGACAGCGCCGAGCGTGTGCCGGCGACGACCAGCGTGGCGCCGGCCAGCGCCAGCGACACGCGGCCGACGTGGTGCAGCGAACCCACGAACAGGATGGCCAGTGCCGCGGCGGCGGCCAACGCCGGGAGCATGAACCCGGGGGGCTCCGGCACCAGCGCCGGGCGGACGGGCGGGGTTCTGACCCAGACCGCGATCGACACCACCAGAATCGACAGCGGCCACGCGACCGCGTTGAACACCGTGCCCACGAAGGCGGTCGAGCCGATCACGTTGAACAGGTCGCCGACGGCGATGAGCGCATACCCCGCCGACAGCAGCAGCCAAGGCAGCTTGCGCGTGCCGGAGACGACGGCGGCGCCCCCGACGACGAGACCGAGCAGCAGGACATCACCGATCGGGTAGGCGAGGTTGACGGCTACCCCGGCCACGTTGCCGTCCGCGTGGTGCAACGCGGTCGAAAAGGCGAACGTCGCGAACAGCGCTCCCGCCCCCAGCCCGGCGACCGCGCCGTCCAGCCAGCTGGCGAGGCTCAGCCGTCTGACCTGGCGGCGCAGCAGAAGCATCAACGCGGCGTAGGTGATTGGATAGAAGGTCAGATAGAACGCATCGGCGACCGACGGTGACGGCGGCGTGGCGCCTCCCAGCGACAGCACGGTCAGCGCGGTGTCACCGGCCGCCCAGCTGAGCAGCCCGGCGCCGAGCAGCACCGGCACGGCCCGGTTGCGCCGCTGGGTGACGGCCCGCAGCAGGCACATCACGCCGGCGACCGCCTCGAAGCCGTCCACGCCCCACCCGGTGAGCCACGGCCAGGCGACCCCGGCCAGCTCCACGCCCACATAGCCGACCGCCAGCGCTGCAAGCACGCCGTAGACGGGCCACACGAAGGCCGGAGCGCGATCCTCCGCGCGCCGGCGCCGCGCCCCAACGCCCGACACCGGGCGCCTGGTGTCCCCGCCGATCATCGTCTCTGGTCTCCCGCTGTCATTCCCCGACGTTGAAGATGCATCCTCGAGGCGTCGCATCGGCCGATCCGCCCGAAGACTTGCAGTCGAACATCCGCCGACTGGCCGAACGTCCGACCGCCGGTCCTCGCCGCCCCCGGTGCGACCCCCGTTGCGGGTCCCGCCACGCTCGGTGCAAGCAGGCCTCGTCACGGCCATGTTTCGGGATACGCCGTCGAGGCCATGGCGCTGATGCCGGCTGTCCGCGGCCATGGCCCTGATGCCGGCTGACCGGCCTGACCCCCAACGGTCTGTCGCGGAGACCGAGCCTGCTGGCCCTGGATGATGTCGGTCAGCCGCGTGGCGATGCGGTCACGGGTCAGCCGCGTGGCGATGTGGTCACGGGGTGGCCGCCGAACTGCCGCGCCTGACCGGCTTATTGGCGGCCACCCCCCCGGCTGAAGACGCCGAGGCCACTGCCCGCGGGAGACGCCCGAGGAGCGCCTCCCGGGCCCCTCTAGCGCTCGAGCACCGCCTCGAGCGCCACCGCGGCCTCGAGCACGCGGGCGTCGCTGCCGCGCGGGCCCCAGATCTGGACGCCGACCGGGAGCTGTGAGCCGTCGACTCCGGCGCGGACCACGCACGCCGGCAGACCGAGCAGGTCCTGGGGCACGGTGTAGGGCAGCAGGCAGTCGCGGACGTCCATCCGGCGGTCGAGATGCGCGACGTGCTCCTCGTCGCCGATCTTCGGCGGCGCGACCGGGCTGATCGGAGTGATCATGAGATCGACGTCGCCGAACAGCTCGCTCATCCGGCGGTCGAGCGCGAGCCGCGTCGTGGTCGCGTCGACGTAGTCGCCGACGTCGAGGCGCTCGGCCGACTGCAGCCGGGCGAGCACGTCGGCGCCGTACTCCGAGCGCCGGCTCGGATAGAGGCCGGCGCGGCGGTGGGCGACCGCGGCTTCGGTGACCTGGATGACGGTGAACGCGGGCCGGATCTGCTCGGCGTCGGCGAAGCGCACCTGGCGCACGCCGGCGCTGATCCCGTTCAGCGCGGCGACGGCGGCGTCGAAGACCGGGGCGATGTCGTCGGCGAGCGGCACGAGATGCAGCTCGGGGCAGGTGCCGACCCGGGCGGCCCCGATCGCCGGTCCGGGGTCGGCGAGGCCAAGCCCCATGGCGCGCAGCGCGGGCGCGAGATCGACCGCGGCGAGCGTCATCGCTCCGACGTGGTCGAGCGTCGGCGCGAGCGGCCAGACGCCCGCCGGCGACAGGGCGGCGAACGTCGGCTTCAGGCCCGAGGTGCCGCAGAAGCCGGCGGGGGCGCGGATCGAGCCGCCGGTGTCGGTGGCGAGCGCGAGCGGCACCTGACGGCTGGCCAGCGCCGCCGCGGAGCCGCCGCTCGAGCCGCCGGTGATGCGGCTCGGATCATGCGGATTACGCGGCGTGCCCATCCGCGGGTTGACCGAGGTGATCCCCCAGGCGAACTCGTGCGTGCTCGTTTTGCCCACGAGGACCGCGCCCGCGGCTCGCAGTCGGGCGACCGCGTCGGCGTCGGAGGCCGGGACGTGGTCGGCGAACATCGGCGAGCCGTACGTGGTGCGCACCTCGGCGGTGTCGAAGATGTCCTTGGCGGCGAACGGCAGCCCGGCGAGCGGACCGGCCTCGTCCCCGGAGCCGTAGGCGCGCTCGGCCGCGCTCGCCTCCACCCGCGCGCGCTCGAGGCACAGCGTCGTGAACGCCTGCAGCTCGCCGCCGGACGCGTCGATGCGTCCGGCGAACGCGTCGACTGCCTCGACCGGCGAGAGCTGCCGCGTGCGGAAGGCTTCGAGCAGCGCCGCGACGCCCAGGTCGACGATCTCGGTCATCGGCGGCGCGGCGCGGTTCAGCCGTGCAGCGCCGCCAGGCCGGCCTCGGCGCAGGCGCGATCCTCGTCGGGCGTGCCGCCGCTGATCCCGACGGCGCCGGTGACCGCTCCGTCGGCGTCGCGGATGACGAGCGAGCCGGCGCCCGCGATGAGCGGCAGCCGGGTCATCTGGCTGACCGTCGCGACGAACGTCGGGCGGTCCTGGGCCAGCTCGCCGATCGCGTGGCCGTCGCGATGCCAGACCGCGGCGCCCTGGGCCTTGGCCTCGGCGATCTGCGCGCTGAGCGGCGGTGCGCCGTCCATCCGGTCCAGGCCCATCAGCAGCCCGCCGTGGTCGACGACCGCCACCGTGACGAACAGCCCGAGCTCCCGCGCATGGGCCTGCGCGGCTTCGATGATCGTGCGGACGTCGACGCGGGTAGTGGACATCGAGCGAAGCGGATTCTATGTGCGGCGAGAGGAGACCAGCGTGACCACCGATTCCGAGAGCCACGAATTCGAGGTGCAGCGTCTCATCGCCGCGGCTCCCGAGCAAGTGTTCGACGGCTTCGTCGACCTGCACGGCGAGGGGCAGCCCGACTGGATCCTGGGCTCGAACCTCGACCTGCGGGTCGGCGGCGAGTGGACGGTCGAGTTCCGGCCGCCGGGGCTGGACGCGATCACCGAGGTCCGGACGATCACCGAGCTCGATCGGCCGCGCCGGCTCGCGTACTCGATGACCACGAGCAGCGAGGACCCCGGGGAGCGGCTGAGCACCGAGGTCGCGTTCAGCTTCGAGTCGCGTGACGGCGAGACGCTCGTCAAGCTCGATCAGCGAGGCTTCACGTCCAAGACGCAGGCCGAGGGCTTCGAGCAGGCCTGGCCGCAGGTGCTCGACCTGCTCGCCGAACGGGTCGACGGCTGATCGCAGCGGCGCAGCGGCGCAGCGGCGGCCGGCGAGCGGACGAGCGGCGGCGCCGGAGTCGCGCTCCGGTGCCGCGCGCGAGCGGCGGCCGGCGGAGTCGCGCTCAGGCGCCGCGCGCGAGCAGCGCGTCGACGATGAGCAGCGACGCCTCGGCGGCGAGGTTGAGGCCGCCGAGCACGTTGACCGCGCGCTTGAGCGTCGCCGCGCGCGGCGGCGTCTCGGCCGCGGGCTCGCTGCCCGAGTCCATCGGGACCGCGCCCTCGGGCGCCTGCTGGGAGAAGCCCACGCCCGAGACGGCCGAGGCCAGGCCGGTGACCGCGACGGCCCCGACGGCGACATCCTTGGCACGGATCAGCCGCCGGCGCCGGCGGCTCGTGCGCAGACGCCCGTGCTCGGCGTCGCGGCAGGCCAGCCAGCCGCCGACGAGGGCCACGAGCGAGAGCGAGTTGACGTTGCCGTAGCGACGCCAGGCGCGGTTGAGCACCTTGCCGCGCTCGGCCTTGTCGCCGACGTCGGCGAGCGCCGGATGCATGGCGATGCGGCCGAACAGATTGCCCCCGAGCAGCGCCGCCAGCGCGGCGTCCTGCGCGATCTGCCCGACGAGGGGCCGCGCCCCGGCCGACGGGACGAGGTCTGCGGAGTCGGGGATCAGATCCTGGGGGCGCGGCATCCTCGGACTGCGCTACCCCGGGAATGCGCGCGGCCAAACTTCAGCCGCGGCCATCCTCCCCGGGCGCCGGAATCAGCTGGCCAGCGGCACCGCCGCCTCGGGCGTCGCGACGTGGAAGCTGAAGCTCTGCTCGAGGTAGAACCTGACCTCGTCGCGATCGTGCTCGAGATAGCCGATCGAGAGGTCCTGTCCCGACTCGAACAGGAAGTCGTCGCCTCGGAGGCTGAGCACGACTCCGCCCGAGACCCCGGGCGCCCACACGATCTCGCCGCCGAGGATCTTGTGCAGGTGGTCGCGCAGCGGATAGCCGCCGTGCTCGGCGGTCTCGGCGACGAGCTTGTACTCCTCGCTGCCCAGCGCGAGCCCATATGGGCCGTCGACCCCGGCCTGCAGCAGCGCCAGCACCGCGCTGGCCACCGGCCGCGGCCAGCCGTCGGGATCGTTGCCGAGGGTCAGCCCCTGATGCGGCGAGGCCTCGGAGATCCCGACCATGTCGACCTCCGGCCAGCCGTGGAACACCGCCTTGTTCTCGGCGACGGCCATCCGGTGCGCGGCGAGGTCGAGCGGCTCGAGATCGGCGTCCTGCGCCCCGCGGTCGTCGTCGCGTAGCTCCGCGCGCGAGATCGCGAACTCGGCGCGCACCTCGGCGAGCGGCAGCACGCGGCGCCGCATCCCGGTCACGTTGGGGCACGGGGCGGTGGAGACCGCCTCGACGCGCCCGAGGTTGGTGGACGAGTATTGCCAGCCGAACGGGCCGAGGAAGTCGATGAGCTTGCGCGCGCCCAGGGCGGCGGCGAGCCGCTCGCGCGCCTCCTCGTCGAGCAGCTTCCAGTTGCCGTCGCTGATCGGCGCGTGCGAGCGCAGCAGATGGTTGCTCATCGGCTGGCCCCCTTCAGGCTCCCGAGCCCGAGCGAGCCGGAGCCGTCGGCGCCCGAGCTGCCCGGGTCGACGCTGGCGGCGTCGTCGTCCGCGGCCTCCTCGGCGGCCTCGCCCTGCTGCACGATGTCGCCGCCCTGGAACAGGATCCCCTGCGCGATCTCGCGCCAGGCCGGCGTCCGGCGCAGGAGGAACTCGAGGTCCATGCTGAAGTGCTTGAACTCCTCACCGACGGCGTTGCGCATGACGGCGAGCGCCTGCGGATCTGACTCGAGCGCGATCCGCTGCTCGTACCAGCCGATCGCCTCCGCCTCCTCGGTCAACGACGCGCACAGGCGCGCGAACGTCCTGGTCTCCTCCGGAAGCTCCTCCGGGGGCTCGTGGTACTGATCGAAACCCATCTCATTCTCCTGGTCGGTGTGGCTCTGGTGCCAACGCTACCCGTCGGCGCTGTGCCACCATCGCCCCATGTCCCGACTGCAGCGCACTCGCACGGCGCCGCTGGCGGCCTTCGGCCTGATCGCCGGCTACGCGGTCGCGGTCGGCACCGGCTCGCGACCTCTCGGCGGACTCGTGCTGGCGGCCTGCGGGCTGACGTGCGTCGCCGTCTGGTGGCGCCGCGACGGGCGCGCGACGACCGTCCGGCTGACGGTCGCCGGCCTGCTTGCGTTCGCCCTCTCGCACGTCCTCGGCCTCGTCATCGGCGCCTGGCCGGCGGTGCTCGTCGTCGCGGCCGCAACCGCGGCGCTGTGCTTCAGGTTGTCGGACTCGCGCCGGGGCTCGCCGGCGCTTGGTTCGCAAGCCGCAGCTCGCTGACCGAGAACGTCGCGCCGTCGGGCGCGGCGAGGACCGAGCGACGAAACGGCGGCGCGTCGTGCGGGGGCTCGATCACGCTGCCGCCGAGCTCGGTCGCGCGCGCGGCCACCGCGTCGGCGTCGGCGATCCAGAAGTCGACGTCCCAGCGCGCGGGCTCGTCGTCGTCGCCGGCCGCCGCCATCGCCGCGACGACGTCGCGGGGCACCGGCTGCTCGGGCTCGCCGCCGACGTAGCCGGGCAGGCGGAACCGCGACAGACCGGGCGCGGCCTGCGAGAACTCCTCGGCGCGCCAACCGAACACGCGCGCGTAGAACGCGCCGGCGCCCGCCGGGTCGGGCGTGATCAGCGCGCTCATCGCGTACGCCGAGGGGGCGTTGACGATCTGGGCGCCGTGGCGATCGCCGGCCTGCCAGAGGCCGAAGACCGCGCCCGCCGGGGTCGGCGACGATCGCCGTCCGTCCCGCGGGGAGGACGTCGAAGGGCTCCGTGACGATGCGCCCGCCGGCCGCCCGCGCCTGCGCCGCCGCCTCGTCGGCGCTCGCGACGGCGACGTAGGTCGTCCAGGCGCAGGGCGGCGACGGAAGCCCGCCGCCGACGCTGCCCACGCCGGCCACGTCGAGCCCGGCGGCGCGCGCCACCCAATACTCGCCCGGCGGGTCGCCGGGCATCGGACCGGTGCCGGCGAACTCCCAGCCGAACACCCCGCCGTAGAACCGGCGGGCGGCGGCCAGGTCCGGCGTGATCGTGTCGACCAAGCAGGGAACGCCTGGGGGATAGGTGTGCAATCGAGCCATGCCTGCTGTGACCGGGACGCGCGGCGAAAGTCATCGCCGGGCGGGCTCACGAAACTCCGACGAACCCTTAACCTGAACTCGCGGCGACGGTGACTAGTCTCGATGAGTGATGGCGTACACGACCGCTGAAGGCAGGGAGAAGGTCCTCGGTGACCTGTCGGTGGCGATCCGTCAGATCGCCGTGTCGCTCGCCGCGCTCGGCGAGGCCTACGAGCAGCTCGACGAGCGGCTCGCCGACACGCTCGAGGAGCAGCTGTTCCGCCCGGTGCAGTCCGCCTACGGCCGGGCGCGCCGGACCCATGCCGAGTTCGCGGCGCGCAGCGGCCTGCGAGCGGCGGCGTTCGGACCGGTGCTGCCGGGAGCCCCGTCGCAGTCGGTCCAGTCGCTGATCGAGCGCGCCGTGGAGTCCGCGCAGGACGCCGACCAGGCGATCGCCGAGCTGCAGGATTCGATGCTCCCCGTCGAGGTCGGCGACACCGAGCTGCGCGCCGGCCTGTCGCAGGTCCGCGAGACGCTCTCGGCGGTCCCCCTGCGGGCGCGCGAGATCGTCCGCGTCATCGGTCGCTGACGCGGTTGCACCGGTCGTCGCGGCGAGGCTGTAGAGTCGCCGCTTCTCCATGGGCCTCGACACCCCCAGCGCGGTCGCCGTGCCCGACAGCGAACTCATCCTCGCGCCGACGGATGCGGCCGGCGAGGTGCGCGCGGTCAAGATGCCACTTGTCGATCGTCTGGCCAGCGCCGTCGTCACCGCGGCGCCGCCGATCCTCGTGCTGCTCGGCATGTGGTTCGGCTGGAATCACGGGCTGCTCGTCTGGCAGGACCTGCTCGTGCTGGCGATCTTCTACATGGTCATCGGCACCGGGATCACGGTCGGCTTCCACCGGCTGCTGACCCATCGGTCGTTCAAGTGCGGCCGGCTGCTGCGCGCGGGGCTCGCCGCGCTCGGCTCGGCCGCCGCCGAGGGCCCGGTGATCGACTGGGTGGCCACGCATCGCAAGCACCACCAGTTCTCCGACGAGACCGGCGACCCGCACAGCCCGCACCTCGATGATCGGCACGGCTGGCGCGGCGAGCTGTGGGGCTTCTGGCACGCCCACGTCGGCTGGGTGTTCTCCGACATGGAGGTCGCCGATGAGCGGCGGTATGCCAAGGACCTGCTCGCCGACCCGTGGATCCGCTTCGTCGATCGCACGTTCGTGCTCTGGGTGGTGCTCGGCCTCGTCGCCGTGTTCGGGCTCGGGGTGGCGCTCACCGGCACGGTCGCCGGAGGCCTGACCGCGATGCTGTGGGGCGGAGCGGCGCGGATCTTCTTCATGCACCACGCGACCTTCAGCATCAACTCGGTCTGTCACTACTTCGGCAGGCAGGCCTACGACACCGGCGACGAGTCGCGCAACGTCTTCTGGCTGTCGATCCCGACCTGGGGCGAGGCCTGGCACAACAACCATCACGCGTTCCCGACCTCGTATCGCCACGGCCTCGGCCGCTGGCAGCTCGATCCCTCCGCGGCGATCATCCGCCTGCTCGAGATGACCGGGCTGGCGTGGGACGTCGTCCGGGTCGACCCCGCCAAGCGCGCCCGCAAGCTCGCCGCGACGTCGGGCGCGTAAGGGTCCACGACTAAACCCAGGAGAGGCGGACACTAGGCTGAGGGCGCGATGGCGCTCTCGGACACGACCCTCCTGCGCGAGCAGCTGCAGCGCGCGCTGCCCCGGCGTCCCTTCGCGATCAGCTTCTGGGACGGCACGACGGTGCCCGCCACCGAGCCCCACGCGCCCACGTTCTCCTTGCGATCGCCCGTCGCGTTGGCGCATTGCCTGCGGGCTCCCGGTGAGCTGGGCCTCGGCCGCGCGTTCGTCCTCGGCCTGCTCGACGCCGACAGCATCGAGGGGGCGCTCGGAGTCGTCGACACGTTTGCGCCGCCAAAGCTGACCCCGCGGGAGATCGCCGGCCTCGCCCTCGGCGCGCTGCGGGCGTGCGGCATCCAGCGGTGGCCGCGCCCGCCCGCCTCCGAGCTGCGCCTGAAGGGCGAGCGGCACACGATCGGCCGCGACCGCCAAGCGGTCGGCTACCACTACGACGCGGGCAACGAGTTCTTCCAGCTGTTTCTCGACCCGACGATGACCTACAGCTGCGCGTACTTCCGCAACGGCGCGGAGACGCTGCAGGACGCCCAGCGCGCCAAGCTCGATCTCGTGTGCGCCAAGCTCGGCCTCCGCGCGGGCGAGCGCGTGCTCGACGTCGGCTGCGGCTGGGGAAGCTTCGCGATCCACGCCGCGAGCACCTACGGGGTCACGGTCCTCGGGGTCACCCTCTCCCAGGAGCAGGTCAACCTCGGACGCGAGCGCGTCGCGGCCGCCGGGCTCTCCGATCGCGTCGAGCTGCGGCTCGCCGACTACCGCGAGCTGGACTCCGAGCGCTTCGACGCGATCTCGAGCATCGGCATGGTCGAGCACGTCGGCAGGGAGCGGATCGACCTCTACATGCGCACGCTGTTCGGCCTGTTGCCCGCGGGAGGCCGGCTGCTCAACCACGGGATCGCCCGTCTCGAGCCCCAGTACGCCGCCGACGAAGGGCCGTTCTCCGAGCGGTTCGTGTTCCCCGACGGGGTCCCGCTTCCGCTGTCGCGGATCGAGCTCGCGCTCGAGCGCGCCGGCTTCGCCACGCGCCACGTCGAGGGCTTTCCCGAGGATTACGCCCGCACGCTCACCTACTGGATCGAGAGCTTCGAGCGGCGCTACGACGAGGCGGTGCGCCTCGCCGGCGCTGAGCGCGCGCGGGTGTGGCGCGTGTACCTGCGCGCCGCCCGCGCCGGCTTCACCACCGGCTGGGCATCAGTCTATCAGGTGATGGCCACGCGCCCCGCGGCCTGAGGCTCACGCGTTGGGCGCCGGGGCGGGCGGCTCCGGTGTCTGCGGCGGCGCGTCGGGCGCGTTGGGCGCGGCGGCGATGGGCTCGGGCGCCGGTGCAGGCGCCGACGAGGCCGGCGTGCCCGCCGGCGGCGCGGGCTCGGCCGGCGACGTGCCCCGCTCGGCGATCAGATGCGCGCCGGCGGCGCCGGCGACGCCCCCCGCGAGCGCGAGCAGCGCCCACAGCGGACCGTACATCTCGCTGCCGCTGGCGACGTCGACCGACGGCGCCCCCGGCCCGGTCTCGGCCAGCGCGAGCGCGGCGGCGATCAGCACGACGTTGTACTCATAGCCGCCGTTGGTCGCCCACGGACCGTTCTTGACATGGACCCGGTTGATCGCGGTCAGCATCGTCGCGATCAGGATCGAGGCGGCCAGCGGGGTCGCCGCCCCGGCGACGAGCATCGCCCCACCGCTGGTCTCGGCGGCGCCCGCCGCGGCGGCATGCGCCTTGCCCGGCCGCAGGCCGAGGCTTTCGAACATCTGGGAGGTCCCGTCGAGGCCGTGGCCCCCGAACCAGCCGAAGAGCTTCTGGGTGCCGTGGCCGACGAAGAATCCGCCGACGACGGCGCGAAGGATGAGGCGTCCGAGTTTCATGGGCCCGACCCTAGCAAGGATGCTTGCGTCCGCAACCGACCGGAAGGGCGTGCGCAACCGACCGGAAGGGCGTGCGCAACCGACCGGAAGGGCGTCCGCAACCGACCGGAAGGGCGTCCGCAACCGACCGGAAGGGCGTCCGCAACCGACCGGAAGGTCGTGCAACCTTTTGCCTAGGCATGCCCGGGAGCAGCGCCGGCACGTTCGCGAGCGGCGCCTAGGCGGCGGCCGCAACCCGTGAAACCGCTGCAGACTCGGCGGTTTGCGGCCTCCGCGCAAGGAGTATCGTCACGCGCCAGCGCAGCGACCTAGGAGGAGATCAGTGAGCACCGTACCCGTGCGACTTAACGTCAATGGCGTGAAGCACACGCTTGAGGTGGAGCCCCGCCTGCTGCTCGTGCACGCGCTCCGCGACAAGCTGGCGTTGACCGGCACCCACGTGGGGTGCGACACGTCGAACTGCGGCGCCTGCACCGTGCACCTGAACGGCGAGGCGGTCAAGTCGTGCACCATGCTCGCGGTCCAGGCCGACGGCGAAGAGGTGACCACGATCGAGGGGCTGGGGACCGAGGACGACCTGCACCCCGTGCAGGAGGCCTTCTGGAACAACCACGGCCTGCAGTGCGGCTACTGCACGCCCGGGATGATCATGGCCGGCGCGGCGCTGCTGGCCGAGAATCCCGACCCGTCCGAGACCGAGGTGCGCCACGCGCTCGAGGGCAACCTCTGCCGCTGCACCGGCTATCACAACATCGTCAAGTCGATCCTCGACGCGGCCGGCAGGTCGTCCTCGGAGGTGTCGGCATGAGCGTCGCTGAGCAGCCGTCGGGCAACGTCGGCAAGGTGATGCGGCGCAAGGAGGATCCGCCGCTGATCACCGGCAAGGGCCGCTACGTCGACGACATCACGCTGCCCGGCATGCTCTGGGCCTCCTTCGTGCGCTCACCCGAGGCCCACGCGACGATCACCTCGATCGACACCTCGGCCGCGGCGGCTCGCGAGGGCATCACCGCGGTGTTCACCGGCGCGGACATGACCGACGTCCCCGCCCCGCTGCCGATGGCCTGGGCGCCGCCCGGCGTGCAGGTCAACAACCCCGAGCACTGGGCGCTGGCCAAGGACGCGGTCAAGCACGTCGGCGATCCGGTGGCGGTCGTCATCGGCGAGGACCGCTACGCCGTCCAGGACGCCGTCGAGGACGTGTTCGTCGACTACGAACCGCTCCCCGTCGTCGTCGATCCCGAGCAGGCGATCGCCGGCGAGCCCTTCGTGCACGACTCGCTGGGGACCAACCGGGTCCACGAGTGGTCGCTGGCCGGCGGCGACGTTGAGGCGGGCTTCGCGGAGGCCGACGTCGTCGTCGAACGCCGGGTGGTCAACCACCGGATCGCTGGGGCGCCGATCGAGTGCCGCGGCGTCATCGCGGAGTACCGGCCGGGACAGCTGACCCTGTACAGCGCCACCCAGGTGCCGCACTTCGTGCGCCTGTTCATGGCGCTGCTGCTCGGCATCGGCGAGGACCGCGTGCGCGTCATCGCGCCCGACGTCGGCGGCGGCTTCGGCCAGAAGCTCCAGGTCTACGGCGAGGAGCTCGTCGCCTGCTGGGCCTCGCGCCGGCTCGGCGTGCCCGTCAAGTGGACCGAGACCCGCTCGGAGAACATGTCGGTCGCCCACCAGGGCCGCGACCAGATCTCCCGGGTCAGGATGGGCGCCAAGCGCGACGGGACGATCACGGCGTTCCACGTCAAGATCCTCGCCGACTTCGGCGCCTACAACATGATCCTGACGCCGCTCATCCCGTCGCTCGGCGCGTTCGTGATGGGCGGCTGCTACAAGATCCCCAACGTCCAGACCGACATCGTCGGGGTGTTCACGAACAAGTGCCCGACCGACGCCATCCGCGGCGCCGGCCGGCCCGAGGCGACGCAGATGATCGAGGTGACGCTCGACCAGGTGGCGCACGAGCTCGACATGGACCCGGTGGAGATCCGGCGGCGGAACTTCATCCCCGCCGAGGACTTCCCGGCGGCGACCGCGACCGGCGTCGTCTATGACTCGGGCAACTACGACGGCACGCTGGACAAGCTGCTCGAGCACGTCGACGTCCCGGCGTTCCGCGCCGAGCAGGAGAAGCTGCGCTCCGAGGGCGTCTACCGCGGCCTGGGCTTCTGCACCTGGACCGAGATCTGCGGCCTGGCGCCGTCCCGGGTGACCGGTCCGGCCGGCGTCGGCGTGCAGGCGGGCCTGTGGGAGTCGGCGATGATCCGCGTGCACAACACCGGCGCGGTCACCGTCTACACCGGCACCTCGCCGCACGGGCAGGGCCTGGACACCGCGTTCGCGCAGATCGTGGCCGACAAGCTCGGCGTCGATCCCGCGGTCGTCGAGGTCGTCCACGGCGACACGGCGATCGGTCCAGAGGGGCGCAACACCTACGGCTCGCGATCGTTGGCCACCGGCGGCGAGGCGGTCTGCAAGGCCACCGACAAGGTGGTCGAGAAGGTCAAGCAGATCGTCGCCGCCGAGCTCGAGGCCGCGCCCGAGGACATCGAGGTCGCCGGCGGCAAGTTCTCGGTCAAGGGCTCGCCCGACAAGGGCATGGCGCTCGCCGACGTGGCCGGAGTCGCCTACATCGGCGCGGTGCCCGAGGGCATGGAGCCGGGGCTCGAGGAGACCAACTTCTACGACCCCGAGAACTTCGTGTTCCCGTTCGGCGCCCACGCCTGCATCGTCGACGTCGATGCCGAGACGGGCAAGGTCAAGGTGCTGCGCTACGTCGCCGTCGACGACTGCGGCAATCCGGTCAACCCGCTGCTCATCGACGGTCAGATCCACGGCGGCGTCGTGCACGGCATCGGGCAGGCCCTGTACGAGCGCGTGCACTACGACGCCGACGGCCAGCTCGTCACCGGCACGTTCGTCGACTACGCGCTGGCGACCGCCGCCGAGCTGCCGAACTTCGAGACCGACCGCACGATCACCCCGTCGCCGGTCAACTCGATGGGGGTCAAGGGGGTGGGAGAGGCGGGCACGATCGCCGCCTCGGCCGCGGTCACCAACGCCGTCATCGATGCGCTGCGGCCGCTGGGGGTCGACTACATCAACATGCCGCTCACCCCGATGCGGGTGTGGGAGGCGATCAACGAGGGGAGCGCGGCATCATGATTCCGGCTGAGTTTCACTACACCGCGCCCGAGTCGCTGGAGGATGCCATTCAGGCGCTCGTCGACGGCGGCGAGGACGCCAAGCTGCTCGCCGGCGGACATTCGCTGATCCCGCTGATGAAGCTGCGCCTCGCCGCGCCGTCGCTGCTCGTCGACCTGCGCAAGGTGCCCGGCCTGCACGGCATCGAGCGCCAGGACGGCGCCTTCAGGGTCGGCGCGCTGACCCCGCATCGCAAGCTCGAGTTCTCGCCCGAGCTGGGGATCGTCGCCAAGGTCGCGGCGGTGATCGCCGATCCCCAGGTCCGCCACCGCGGGACGATCGGCGGCTCGCTGGCCCACGGCGATTCCGCCTCCGATCTGCCGGCGGCGATGCTCATCACGGAGGCCGAGGTGACGCTTCAGGGACCCGACGGCCAGCGCTCGGTCACGGCGGCCGACCTGTTCCTCGACTACATGACGACCGCGGTCGGCGAGCAGGAGGTGCTGACCGAGATCCGGCTCCCGGCGCTGGACGGCTGGGGCTCCTCGTACCACAAGTTCAACCGCCGCTCCGAGGACTGGGCGATGGTCGCGGCCTGCGCCGTGGTCAAGGCCAATGGCTCGACCTGCGAGGACGTGCGCATCGGGCTGACGAACATGGCCGCGGTGCCGCTGCGCGCCACCGCGGCCGAGGACGCGCTGCGCGGGCAGGAGCTGAGCCCCGAGAACATCGCCAAGGCCGCCGAGCTGGCCGCGGAGGGCACCGATCCACCGTCGGACCTCAACGCGAGCACCGAGTACAAGAAGCATCTGGCTCGCGTGATGGCGCGGCGGGCGATCGCCGATTCGCTCGCCGCCTGACGTCGGTCGCCCGCCGCGCGTCGCCTAAGATCGGCGGTCGGATGTCGCTCGCGCAGCTCCAGACGGTCGGCGCCGCGAGCGAGGCCCTCGCGGCGCAGGGATACCTGGCCGATCGTCAGCTCGCGCTGGCGGTCAGGCTCGCCGTGGCGCTCGAGCAGCCGCTCCTGCTCGAGGGCGAGGCCGGCGTGGGCAAGACCGAGGTGGCGCGCGCGCTGGCGGCGGCCGCGCGGGCGCGGCTGATCCGGCTGCAGTGCCACGAGGGCATCGACCTGCACCACGCGGTCTACGACTGGGACTACTCGCGGCAGCTGCTCGCGCTGCGGGCCGCCGAGGGCGGCGTCGACGAGGGCGAGCTGTTCGCCCGCCGCTTCCTGCTGCGCCGACCGCTGCTCGAGGCGCTCGAGGCCGACCCCGAGCGCCCGGTGGTGCTGCTGATCGACGAGATCGACCGCGCGGACGACGAGTTCGAGGCGTTCCTGCTCGAGTTCCTGTCGGACTTCGCGGTCACGATCCCCGAGCTCGGGACGGTGACCGCGCGCCGACGCCCGATCGTCGTGCTCACCTCCAACCGCACCCGCGAGCTGCACGACGCGCTCAAGCGCCGCTGCCTGTATCACTGGATCGACTACCCGACGCCCGAGCGCGAGCGGGCGATCGTCCAGGCGCGGCTGCCCGGGGTGCCCGAAGCGATCGCCGCGCGGGTCGTCGACGCGGTGGCCAAGCTCCGCGAGCAGGGCGACCTGTACAAGCTGCCGGGCGTCGGCGAGACGATCGTCTGGGCGCAGGCGCTGCTGGCTCTCGGCGAGGACGCCGATCTGCTCGAGACGCTCGGCGCGGCGTTGAAGGTGCACGAGGATCTGCAGCGGGTGCTCGAGCGAGGCGTCCTGGAAGGGGTGTGACGTGAGCGATCCGGGCGCTGCGCTGGTGGATCGCCTCGGCGAGCTGGCGCGGGCGTTGCGCGTGCGGGGCGCGCGGGTCGGAGTGGGGGAGGTGCTGTCGGCGACCCGCTGCCTGGAGGCGGTCGATCCGGCCTGCCGCGAGGACGTGCGGCTCGCGCTACGGACCGTCCTGTGCTCGCAGCGCGCCGACCTGCCGCGCTTCGACGAGGCGTTCCTCGCGGTGTTCGGCGACGGGCGCCCGGACGGCTTCCCCGACTCGCCGCTCTCCGAGCTGGGTGCGATCGAGAAGGCCGCGCTGCCCCGGGGCGGGATGGCCGATCCCGGCGAGGACAAGCCCCAGCCGGGAGCCGAGCCGGTCCCGGCGGCGTGGAGCGAGATCGAGCTGCTCGCGACCAAGGACTTCGCGCACTACACGCCCGCCGAGTCGGCCCTGGCCCGGGAGCTCATCGCGCGCCTGGCGCGCCGGCATCCCACGCGGCTGTCGCGCCGGACCCGCCCGACGCGCCGGCGCAGCCATATACCCGACCTGCGCCAGACCGTGCACGCCTCCCTGCGCACCGGCGGCGAGCCGCTGCACCGCCGCTGGCGCGCCCCGACCTCGCGGCCTCGCCCGCTCGTGCTCGTCTGCGACGTGTCGGGCTCGATGGCCCCCTACGCGCGGATGCTGATGCAGTACATGCACGCGTGCGTCGCCGCCCGGCGCCGCGTCGAGGCGTTCGCGTTCGGCACCCGGCTGACCCGGGTGACCCACGAGCTCGCGGGTCGCGATCACGACAGGGCGCTCGATCGCGCCGCCGCGGTCGTCACCGACTTCTCCGGGGGCACCCGGATCGGCGCCGCGCTCGCCGATCTCAACCGGACCCACGGCCGCCGGGTCGGTCGCGGGGCGGTCGTGGTCATCCTCTCCGACGGCTGGGACCGCGGCGACCCCGAACAGCTGAGCGCCGAGATGGGCCGCCTGCGCCGCGCCTCCCATCAGGTCGTGTGGCTCAATCCGCTGGCCGCCCACCCCGACTACGAGCCGCTGACGCGGGGCATGCAGGCCGCGGTGCCGCACACCGACCGGCTGCTGGCGGGCAACTCGCTCGCCTCGCTGCAGCAGCTGGCTGACATCCTGGAGGCGATGTGATCGAGCTCACCGAGGAGCAGCTGGCGTGGGAGCGCGAGTCCAAGGTCGCGGGCCCGGCGTTCGAGGTCGGCGGGCACGCGCCGCGGCTGATGATCTTCGGGGCGGTGCCGCTGTCGGCGGCGCTGTGCCGCGCGGCGCGCGCCGTGCACTGGATTCCCCATGTCATCGATCCGCGCGCGCGCTTCGCGCGCCCCGAGGCCTTCCCGGACGCCGAGCGCGTCGTCGTCGCCTGGCCGGCGGAGGCGGTGGCGGAGCTGGGCGGGATCGACGAGGCGACCGCGGTCGCGCTGCTCACCCACGCGGCCGAGCTCGACGATCCCGCGCTGATCATCGCGCTGCGCTCTCCGGCCTTCTACGTCGGGGCGATGGGCTCGCGCAACACCCAGCGACGCCGGCGCGACCGGATGGCCGCGGCGGGGCTGACCGAGGACGAGCTGGCCCGCCTGTCGGGCCCCGCGGGTCTCGATCTCGGCGGCCGTACAGCGGCCGAGACCGCGGTGGCGATCCTCGCCGAGGCGATCGCCGCGCGGCACGGGCGCGAGGGCGGGCGCCTGACGGCGTCGGAGCACGCCATCCACGTGGCCGGGCGGCCGTGATCGGCGGCCTCGTGCTCGCCGCGGGCGCAGGCACCCGCTTCGGCCGGGCGCCCAAGCAGCTGGCGCAGCTCGAGGGTCGGACGTTGCTCGAGGCCGCCGCCGGCGCCCAGTGCGCCGTCGCCGAGCTCGATCCGATCGTGGTCGTGCTCGGGGCGCGCGCCGAGGAGATCCTGGCGCGCGTCGACCTCGGCCGCGCTCGGCCGGTCATCTGCGTCGAGTGGGACGACGGCCAGGCGGCCTCGCTGCGCCGGGGCCTGCGCGAGCTTGCGGGCTGCGACAAGGTCGTGGTCACGCTCGGCGACGCGCCGCTGGTCACCGCCGAGGTGATCCGTCGCTTCGTCGACGCGGCGCCGCGCACCCGCGCGCTCTACAACGGCCGTCCCGGTCATCCGGTCGTCCTCGGCGGCGCGGAGATGCGCGCGCTGGGCTCGCTCGCCGGCGATCGCGGCGCCCGGGAGCTGTTGCGCGGCGGCCCGACGATCGAGGTCGGGCACCTCGGCAGCGGCCGGGATGTGGACACCCCTGACGATCTGGAGGAGATACGAGATGAGGCTCGAGCAGTCATTTGAGGTCCAGGCGCCCCTGCAGACGGTCTGGGAGGCGCTGATCGACGTCGAGCGCGTCGCGCCCTGCCTCCCGGGTGCCTCGGTCACCTCGCGCAACGAGGACGGCAGCTACAACGGTGAGTTCAAGGTGAAGATCGGCCCCACCTCGGCCGCCTACAGCGGCAAGCTGTCGATGGAGAACGTCGACGAGGCGACCCACTCGGCGACGATGCAGGCCAACGGAACCGACAAGCGCGGGCAGGGAGGCGCCAAGGCGACGATCGCCTCCTCGGTCTCGGAGGGATCGGGCGGCGCGACCACGGTCGATGTCGCCACCGACTACTCGATCACCGGGCGTCTGGCGCGCTTCGGGCGCGGCGGGATGATCGAGCAGATCTCGGGTCGCCTGCTGCGCGAGTTCGCCGCCAACCTGCAGCAGATGCTCGCCGGTGACGGCGCCGCGCCGGCGGCCGCCGCCGAGTCGGCGACCCCGGAACCCGCGCAGACCGCCGCCGCCGAGCCCGCCGAGCCCGCGCAGACCGCCGCCGCCGAGCCCGCCGCGTCCGCGGCTGCGCCATCCGCCTCCGAGGTTCCCGACGTGGCGCCCCAGCCCGCCCCGGCGGGCTCGAGCTCGGCCCCCGCGACCCCGACGCCGCCGCCCGCCGAGCCCGCGCCGACGATCCCGCCGCCGTCCTCGTCGGGGAGCGAGCCGCTCGACGGGCTGGCGCTGGTGCGCTCGCTGATCGTCGCTCGGGCCAAGGGCGCCGCGGTGCCGCTCGGGGCGGCCGTGATCGGCCTCTTGATCGCGCTCGGGGTGCTGCGCCGCCGCGGCTGAGGGCGGCCGGCTCAGCCGAGGTGCTCGCGCCTCGGCGGCTCCTCGAAGTCGCCCGCGGGCCTGACGGCGACGATCCCCGAGGGGTTGATCATCGGGTGGGTGCCGTAGTAGTGGGCGCGGATCTCGTCGAAGTCGACGGTCTCGGCGACGCCCGGCCACTGGTACAGGTCGCGCGTGTAGGGCCACAGGTGCTCGTACTCGCTCAGCTTGCGCACCGAGCACTTGAAATGGATCTGGTAGACGGCGTCGAACCGGACGAGCGTGGTGAACAGCCGCCAGTCGGTCTCCAGGGGCGCCGGGCCGAGCAGGAAGCGCCGCTCCCGCAGGCGTCCGTCGAGCTCGTCGAGGCTGGCGAACAGCGCGTGGACCGCGCGCTCGTAGGCGTCCTGGCGGCGGGCGAACCCCGCCTGGTAGACGGCGTTGTTCACCGTGTCGTAGATCCGCTCGTTCAGAGCGTCGATGTTGGCCCGTTCGGCCTCCGGGTAGAGGTCTGTGGGATGCTCGGCGAGCGGCGCGAAGACCGTCTCAAGCATTCGCAGGATGTCCGCGGACTCGTTGTTGACGATCGTGGCACGCCGCGTGTCCCAGAGCACCGGGACGCTGACCCGGGCGTCGTAGTCGGGATCGGAGGCGGCGTAGGCCTCGCTGAGGTAGCGAAAGCCGTTGATCGGATCGGCATGGTCGCCGCCGGTGAACTCCCAGCCGCGGTCGTCGCGCTGCGGGCTGACGAACGACACGCCGATCGCGTCCTGCAGGCCCATCAGCCGGCGGGCGATGAGCGTCCGGTGCGCCCACGGGCACGCCCGGGCGACGTAGAGGTGGTACCGGCCGCTCTCCAGCGGGAAGCCGCTGCGCCCGTCGGCGGTGACGCGATGCCGGAACGCGCTCTCCTGCCGGTGAAACGACCCATCGTCAGATCCCTCGCGTCCGAGCGAGAACACGTGCGTTGCCTCGGGCACGCCGTCGAGCCTAGCGGGCCGGCGTCGTCTGGACGGCGCATGACGGCTGCGCACTCGGGGACCGGCGGCTGACATGAGCGCGGTCCTGCGCCTGTCCGCATTCCGTCGGCTGCTCGCCGCCTACGTGCTCAACGAGCTCGCGTGGTCGGTGGGGACGCTCGCGCTGTCGCTGCTCGTCTACCGCCGCACCGGCTCGGCGATCGGCTCGACGGGCTTCTTCCTGTGCTCGCAGGTCGCGCCGGCGGTCGTCTCGCCACCGCTCGTCGCAAGGCTCGATCCCCTCGCGCCCAACCGCCTGCTGCCGACGCTCTATCTGCTCGAAGCGGTCCTGTTCGGCATCCTCGCCTGGATGACGAGCCGCTTCGCGCTCGCGCCGGTGCTCGCGCTCGCGCTCCTCGACGGCGTGGTGGCGATCGTCGCCCGGGCGATGGCGGCGGCGGTGCGCGCCCAGGTGCTCAAGCCGCTGGATCTCGTGCCCGAGGGCAACGCCGTCTCCAACGCCGCGTTCGCGATCTGCTTCATGGCCGGCCCGCTGCTCGGCGGGGCGGTCGTCGTCGCGGGCGGCACCGTCGCGGCGCTGCTCGCCAACTGCGGCCTGTTCGCCGTCATGAGCCTCGTCCTCGCCGGCGCCGGGCTGCCAGGCAGCGCCGCGATCGCCGGCGAGCGGTCCAACCGTCTGCGGGGCGCGATCGGCTACGCCCGCGGCGATCCCGCGCTGCGCGCGCTGCTCATCCTGCAGGGGTTCGGGCTGGCCTGCTTCACGATCTCGGTGCCCGTCGAGGTGGTCTACGCCCGGCATGCCCTGCACGCCGGCGCCGGCGGCTACGGAGGCCTGCTGTCGGCCTGGGGCGGCGGGGCGATCGTCGGGAGCATCGTCGTCGGGCGCTGGCGCCGCGGCGCCCCGGCGGCGCTGATCGGCGGCAGCGGGCTCGCGCTCGCCCTCGGCTTCGGGGTGATGGCCGCCGCCCCGTCGCTGACTGTCGGACTGCTCGGCGCCGCCGTGGCGGGAATCGGCAACGGGATCGGGTCGACCGCCGTCCAGACCGCCGTCCAGGAGCGCGCGCCGGCGGAGTGGATGGCGCTGATCATGAGCCTCAATCAGTCGATCTCGCAGCTCGCCCCGGGGGTGGGGATTCTCGCCGGCGGCGTGCTCGCCGCCCTCACCTCGTCGCGGGTGGCGCTCGCGGTCGCCGGCGCCGGCTCGTTCGCGTTCGCGGTCGCGGTCGCGATCGCACTGCGTCCGGCGGTGATGCGCCGGGCCCGCCCGGTCATCGTCGAGGGCGCCGGGCGGCGCCGGACGGGCGAGAGCAGCGCGGCGTAAGTTGCGGGCCGCCTGCATCGACATCGGCTCCAACACGACGCGGCTGCTCGTGGCCGACCTGCTCGGCGGCCGGCTCGTGGAGATCCGTTCCGAGCGCGCCTTCACCCTGATCGGGCAGGGTCTGGCGGCGACGGGGACCGTCACGGCGGCCAAGATCGACGAGGTCGTCGCGGTCGTCGCCGCGCAGCTGCGCTCCGCGATGGAGCTTGGCGCCGACGACATCTGCGCGGTGGCCACGGCGGCGATCCGCGCCGCGGCCAACGGCGCCGAGCTGATCGCCGCGATACACGCGGCCACCGGGCTGCGGGTGCGCGTGCTCTCCGCAGAGCAGGAGGCGCGGCTGGCCTTCAGCGGCGCGGCGCGGATGCTCGGGGACCGACCGCCGGGCCTGCTCGGCGTGCTCGACGTCGGCGGGGGCTCGTCGGAGATCGTGCTCGGGACCGCCCCCGCGGAGGTCGCGTGGTGGAGGTCGCTGGCGATCGGCTCGAGCACGCTGACCGACGGCTGGCTGCACGCCGATCCGCCGACCGCCGCTGAGCTCGCCGCCGCGCGCCGGGAGATCTACGCGCGGATGGAGGGGTTGCGCCCGCCGCTCCCGGCGCTCGCGGTCGCCGTCGGTGGCAGCGCCACGTCGCTGTGCCAGCTCGCCGGGCCGATCCTCGACCCCGCAGCGTTGCTGCGGTCGGTGCGGGTGCTCGCCTCCGAGCCCGCGGCGGTCGTCGCGCAGCGCTCGGGGATCGACCCCCGCCGCGCGCGCCTGCTGCCGGCCGGACTGCTCATCCTCGAGGCGCTGACCGAGCTGCTGCGCACCCGGATCGTCATCGGGCGGGGCGGCGTCCGCGAGGGGGTGCTGCTAGAAGCATTGACCGCGTGACCCACGCGCCAAGCCAATGCGTGACCCACGAGCCGACGTGACCGACGAGCCGAGCCCCACGGCGTGACCCGCGAGCCCCCGATCCCGCCCCGCGAGGCGCTCGCCGACGTCCACGTCCGCGCCCCGACGCGCGGCAACCGGCGCCTGGAGCGTCTGCTCGAGGCGGTCAACCGCGACACCCAGCTGAAGGCGTGGTGGCACGTGGCGGCGATCAACGCGAGCCGGCGCCTTCATATGTCCGACCACTCCTGGGTCCACGTCCAGATCGTCTTGAACATCGGGCTGCGACTCGCGCGGCTGCTGTTCCGCCGCGGCGTGACGCCGAGCATCGTGGCGGACTTCGCGCTGGCCGAGCGCGATGCCGAGGTCGTCGTCGCCGCCGGGTGCCTCCTGCACTGCGTCGGGATGTCGATCCACCGCGCCGATCACGAGCGCTACAGCCTGTTCTTGTCCGCCGACAAGCTCGGCGGGCTGCTCGCCGACGTCTACGAGGAGCCCGAGCGCTCGATCGTCGCCTCCGAGACGCTGCACGCGATCATCGGCCATCGCTCCGACGGGCGTCCGTTCACGGTGGAGGCGGGCATCGTCCGCGTCGCCGACGCGCTCGACATGGCGCGGGGTCGCTCGCGGGTCGGGTTCGAGGCCGGCCAGACGAGCATCCACTCGGTGTCGGCGTACGCGATCCAGGACGTCAAGATCTCGCCCGGCGAGGAGCGGGCCGTGCGCGTCGAGATCGCGATGTCCAACAGCGCCGGCATCTTCCAGGTCGACGAGCTGCTCGCCGAGAAGCTCCGCGGCTCGGGGCTGGAGGAGCACATCGAGGTGATCGCACGGATCGATGCCGAGCACGAGGAGAGCCTCGTGCACGTCTTCCGCCTGTGAGGACGCTTGACCGCCGCCCGTGAGGGCTACCAGCCGCCGCGCCAGTCGGCGTTCGCCGCGCGCGCCTTGGCTGCGTCCTCGCGGGCGTGCCTGCGCTTGTCCAGGCGCGACTGGATGAGCGAGAACAGGAGGATGATCGCCGGGAAGAAGGCGATCGTCGCGAACATCATCATCGTGATGTCCTTGTCGTTGGTCTCGCCCCACCAGCCCTCGCCGCCGTCGTCGCGGGCGAGGGCCGCGGGAGCGAGCGCCATCGCGGCGAGCATCACCGTGGTCAAGGCGAAGGTGATCCGGGCGCGGCGCATCGACCCCGAAGGCTACCGGATGCGGAGATCGCGGCGACCGCCTGGAGCAGCGCCGGATTGAACTCCTCGGCGCGCGTGGCGATGTCGAGGTGATCGAGCGCGACCTCGTGGATCGAGGCGCTCGCGGCGGCGGCGAGCTCGCGCTGCCTGTCCGGGGTCACAGCCCGATCGCGGCCGGTCAGCACGACCGCCGCCGGGACGTCGATCGCGGCCAGCCACGGGCGCGAGTCAAACCGCCCGAGCTCGCGTCCCGCCTCGGCCATGTCGCGCGCGCTGTGGCGCTGCAGCTCGCACTGCCACCAGGTGCTGTGCGCGTCGACCGGCAGCTCCGAGCGGCGCAGCGCGCGGCGCCAGAACGTCCGCGGCGCCACGCGCATCCCCAGCCCGACGAGGCCCATCCACCGCCAGGACCCGACCGTCTCGGGGTCCTGGAAGTGCTGGCTGGTCGCACAGAGCACGATCCCGTCGACGACCTCGCGATGGTCGCGCGCCATCAGCTGGGCGACGGTCCCGCCGAGCGAGTAGCCGACGACGATCGCGCGGTCGACGTCGAGCGCCCGCAGCACCGCGGCGGCGTCCCCCGCGCAGTCGCCGAGCCGGAACCGCTCCATCGCGCGCAGGCCGCGGCCGTGGCCGCGATGGTCGAGGGCGAGGACCCGGTGTCCGGCGTCGTGCAGCGGCGCGTAGGCGGCGGACCAGTTCAGGTCCGCGCTGACCAGCCAGCCGTGTAGGAGCATGACCACCGGCCGGCCCCGGTCCTCGGGAGCGGTGTCGCGCAGGAAGAACTCGCCGCGCCCGGGCACGACGACCGTCCGCGCGGGCGGGAGCGCGACGGGTGGCAGCGGCGCGTGGGCGGGCTGACGGGCCACCACTCGAGCCTAATCGTCCCTCCTACCATGAGATCCGGCATGGCGGTGGTCATCGCATCGGATCTGGGCAAGGACATCGCGGGCGAGCCGCTGCTCCGCGGCATCTCGTTCAAGCTCGAGCGTCGCGACCGGATGACGCTGTCGGGGCGCAACGGAGCCGGCAAGACGACGCTTCTGCGGATGCTCGCCGGCGAGGCGTCGGTCGAGGCCGGCGAGCTCGTGCTCGCCAAGGGCGCCAAGGTGGCCCTCCACGATCAGCGCCCACCGCGCGAGCGCTCGCTTTCGCTGCGCGACTACATCCTCTCCGGGGCGCCCGAGCTCGTCGCGATCGAGCGCGAGCTCGCCGAGCTCGAGCAGGCGATGGCGCGGGGGGCCCACGACGAGGCGACGCTCGACCGCTACGCAGTCGCCCAGGCGCGGCTCGAGCACGCCGGCGGCTACGACTGGCGCCAGCGCGCGCTCGCGACGCTGCACGGCCTCGGCTTCGCCGACGACGCCGACCTTGATCGGCCGCTTCAGAGCTTCTCGGGCGGCGAGCTGACCCGCGCCTCGCTCGGGCGCGCCCTGGCGGGCAGTCCCGACCTGCTCCTGCTCGACGAGCCGACCAACCACCTCGACATCTCCTCGCTCGAGTGGCTCGAGGCCCACCTCGTCGCGCTCGACGCCGCGATCGTGCTCGTCGCCCACGACCGCTGGTTCCTCGAGGCGGTCGGCACCTCGGTGCTCGAGCTCGAGGCCGGACGGGGGAAGTTCTTCGCCGGCAGCTGGCACCAATGGCGGCGCGAGCGCGCCGCCCGCGAGCTCGCCCTCGGCCGCGCGATCGAGCGCCAGGAGGCCGAGATCGCGCGGCTCGAGCGGTTCGTGACCCGCTTTCGCGCCGGCACCCGCGCGCGCCAGGCCCAGTCGCGGGTCAAGCAGCTCGCCCGGATGGACCGGATCGAGGTCGACGCCGCCGATGGCGCCGCGCTGCAGTTCGCGTTCAAGCCGCCCGAGCGCAGCGGCCGGGTCGTGTTCGAGCTCGAGCACGCCTCGCTGCGCGCGGGCGACAAGGAGCTGCTCGACGACGCCGAGATGTGGCTCGAGCGCGGCGAGCACGTATCGCTGGTCGGCGCCAACGGGGCCGGCAAGACGACCTTGATCGAGACGCTCGCGGGGCGCCGGGAGCTCGTGGCCGGCGCCGGCAAGCTGCGCACCGGGCACAACGTGACGATCGGCTATCTCTCCCAGCACGCGGACGAGCTCGGCCCCGGGACCGCTCGCACCGTGCTCGAGGCGGCCCAGCACGCCACCCGCCTGACCCCCGGCAAGGCGCGCGCGCTGCTCGGGCGCTTCCTGTTCTCGGGCGAGGACGCCGAGAAGCCGCTCGACGGTCTGTCGGGCGGAGAGCGCCGCCGGCTGTCGCTGGCGATCCTCGTCACCTCCGGCGCCAACCTGCTGATCCTCGACGAGCCGACCAACCATCTCGATCTCGAGAGCCGCGAGGCGCTCGAGGCCGCGCTGCGCGAGTTCACCGGCAGCCTGCTGCTCGTCTCCCACGACCGCGCGCTGCTCGACGCCGTCGGAAGCAGGACGGTCGCGCTCGAGGACCGGGCGCTGCACAGCTACGTCGGGGGGTGGCCCGAGTACCTGCGCGTGCGCGCCGAGCGCGAGGGCAGGCCGGGAGCGCCCGCGACCAAGCGCGACAAGCGCGGCGAGGCCGCCGCCAAGCGCGGCGAGGCCGCCGCCAACCGCAACGGGAACACCAAGCGCACGCCCCCGGCGAAAACGCCCAACCCCGCTCGGGAACGCGCGCTCGAGCAGGAGATCGAGGCCGCCGAGGCCGCGCTCGCCGCGGTGCAGGACGAGCTCTCGGATCCGGCGGCCTGGGCCTCGCCGTCGGCGACGGCGCGTTCGACGGCTCGCCACGAGGCCGCCAAGCGCGCGGTCGCTGAGCTCTACGACCGCCTCGAGGCGGTCGGGGGGTAGGCCGATGTCGTGGTCGGCGGCGCCTCCGGCGGCCGATGTCGTGGTGCGGCGCGCGCAGGGCGTACCCTTGGTCGGGTGACCGCCACCGTCCGCAACGTCGTGATCATCGCGGCGCTCGCCGCGCTCATCGACATCGTGCCCGGTGGCGGCACCGCGTCCACCGTCCTGCTGCAGGCGATCTGGCTCGCCTTCCTCGCCACGCTCGTGTGGGCGGCGTCGCTGACCTATCGCCAGCGGCGCAACGAGCTCTACTCGCTCGGCGACCGCAAGCGCGCCGCGCTGTACGCCGCGATCGCCGCCCTGACGGTGACGCTGACCGCGACCCATCGCCTGTGGACCACGCCCGCGGGCTCGGTCGCGTGGCTCGTCGTCGTCGGCCTCTCGATCTACGTCGGCGGTGCCGTCCTCTGGTCGGCTCGCCGCTATTAGCCGTCCGCCGTCGACCGAGGCCGTCGATCGAGGCCGTTGATCGACGCCATCGATCGAGGCCGCCGCCCGGGCGCGGTGTCATGCTCACCGGGCGCCCTCCCCCGTGCGAGCGACCCGATGTTCGACGACGACAGACCCCTCACCACCGTCCGCGTGCTGTTCTCCGACCTGCACGGCGTCGCGCGCGGCAAGGACGTGCCGGCGGCCCAGTTCGATCGGGTCGCCAAGTCGGGCCTGCGCTTCTGCGCGGCGGTCATGGGCACCGACCTGCGCCACAACCCGGTGGTGGGCGGGGAGGCGGGATATCCCGACATGCGCGCGATCCCCGATCTGACCACCCTGGCGCACCTGCCCTGGGAACCCGGCGTCGCGGCCTGCCTCGCCGACCTGCGCCGTCCGGGGACCGACGATCCCGAGCCGACCGACCCGCGGGCGGCGGTCCGCCGAGCCGTCGCCGAGCTCGACGCGCTCGGCTTCGCCGCGGTCGTCGGTCCCGAGCTCGAGTTCTATCTCTGCCGGGCCGGCGAGACCGACGGCACGAGGCCGACCCGCTTCCTCGACCGGCTCAGCATGGTCTACACCGTGGGGCCCCAGGCCGACCCCGACGGCATCGTCCGTCGCCTGTCCGAGCACCTGTCCCGGTTCGGCCTTGACACCGTCGCCGCCAACCACGAGTTCTGCAACAGCCAGTACGAGATCAACCTGCGCGAGGGACCGGCGCTGGCGGCCGCCGATCGCGCCTTCTGGCTCAAGACGGCCGTCAAGGACGTCGCGGCGCTCAACGGCCGCGTCGCGACGTTCATGGGCAAGCCGTTCAACGATCAGAGCGGCTCGGGCTTTCACCTGCACGTCTCGCTTCAGCGCGACGGCCGCAACGCCTTCGACGACCCCGGCGATCCCGACGGCGTCAGCCCGGCCCTGCGCTCCTTCGCCGCGGGGGTGCTGCGCCACGCGCCCGCGCTCATGGCGCTGCTCAACCCGACGATCAACGCCTATCGCCGGCTCGTGCCCGACTCGCTGGCGCCCACGCACGCCAACTGGGGCTGGGACAACCGCACCACGATGGTCCGGGTTCCTCCCGAGCGCGGCCGGGGCGCCCGCCTCGAGGTGCGCGTCGGCGACGGCAGCGCCAACCCGTACCTCGCCGTCGCGGCGATCCTGTCCGCCGGCGTGCACGGTCTGCAAGAGGCGCTGGCGCTGCCCGCCGCGTTCGCCGGAGACGTGGCGGCCGCGGGGGACGCGGAACCGGGGCTTCCGCTCGTGCGCTCGCTCCCGGCCGCGCTCGACGCCCTGGAGGCCGACGACGTGCTGCGGGCTCGCCTCGCGCCCGAGCTGGTCGACACCTTCCTGGCGCTCAAGCGCCACGAGATCGTCCGCCACCGCGAGTGGGTCTCGGACTGGGAGGTCGACGAGTACCTGCGACACCTCTAGCGAGAAGCATGGATGCCACGCCCTTGAGCCGCCCCCCGCTGATCGTCGAGCACCGCCGCGTGCGCGTCGCACTGCACGATCTCGCGCGCTGGGGCCGGCTCGACGGCGACGACGTCGTGCTCGACTGCGGCCGACGCCTGCCGGCCGACCGCGCGACGTTCCTGGCCCCCGTCGAGCCGTCGAAGATCATCGCCGTGCACCTGACCTACCGCAGCCGCCTGCGCGAGTACGGAGCCGGCGTCCCGCCGGTGCCGTCGTACTTCCTGAAGCCTCCGAGCGCGCTCAACGGCCACCGGGGGATGCTGCGCCGGCCCGCGGGCGCCCGCTTTCTCAACTACGAGGGCGAGCTCGCGGTGATCATCGGCACCCGCATGCACGGCGTCCCCGAGGATCGCGTCCTGCATCACGTGGCCGGGTACGCGCCGGCCAACGACGTCGGGCTGCACGACTTCCGCCACGCCGACCGCGGGTCGATGCTGCGCGTCAAGGGCCAGGACGGCTTCTTGCCGATCGGCCCCGAGCTCGTGCCGGCGGCGGAGTTCGACCCGACCGCGTTCGCGCTGCGCACGATCCGCAACGACGAGGTCGTCCAGGAGTCCGACGCGAGCGACATGGTGTTCGGCGTGGCCTACCAGCTGGCCGATCTGTGTCGGCTGATCACGCTCGAGCCGGGCGACGTCGTGCTGACCGGCACGCCCGCCAACTCGCGCCCGCTGGATCCCGGCGACGTCATCGAGGTCGAGATCCCGGGGCTCGGGCGGTTGACGAACACCGTGGAGTCCTGGGAGGTCGACCTCGCGGGGCCCGGCGACCGGCCGCGAACCTCGGCCGACACCCTGCACGTGGCGCTGGCCATCCCCGAGGACGAGGCCGAGCGCAGGATGGCGCAGGGCGGATGATCGCGCTGCGGCGCATCGACCACGTCGCGCTGCGAGTCGCCGACGTGCCCGAGGCCGCCGCGCGGTGGGCGGTTCAGTTCGGGCTGACCGCGCGCAGCATCGCGCCCGGGCGGGCGCTGCTGAGCTGCGACGACGAGCCCTACGCGCTCGAGCTGCTCGCCGGCGCTGAGCCGGGACACGACCACACCGCGTT
The DNA here is from genome assembly GCA_019240115.1 of Solirubrobacterales bacterium. GTDB lineage: Bacteria > Actinomycetota > Thermoleophilia > Solirubrobacterales > Solirubrobacteraceae > Palsa-465. The sequence continues at coordinate 52,370 of JAFAYV010000082.1, forward strand.
CGAGCTGGCGCGGACGTGCCCGCTCGAGCTGGCCGCGGCGCACCTCCGGTCTCGCGAGGTCGTCGTCGAGCAGCGCGAGGACGCGCTGTTCTGCGCCGATCCCGAGGGCAACCGGATCCAGCTCATGCCCCACCGCGAGACGGGCGCCCCGCCGGCACACGCGCGGTCCACGAGCTCGCTGCCCGGCGACCACCCCCGCAAGCTCGGCCACGTCAACTTCCTGACGGGGCGGATCGCCGCCGGCGTCGAGTTCTACACCGAGGCGCTCGGCATGCGGCTGACCGACTGGCTCGGCGACGCGGGCGTCTGGTTTCACGTCAACTCCGACCACCACGTCATGGCCCTCGTCGACAAGGGGCGCGCGCACTTTCACCACCTCGCGCTCGATGTCGTCGACGTCGGCCAGATGCGGTCCGCGCTCGACCATCTCGGCCGCCACGGGCGGTGGCTGGGCTGGGGCCCCGCGCGCCACGGCGTCGGCGGCAACGTCGCCAGCTACGTGCGGATCGTCGAGGAGGCGTGCTTCGTCGAGCTGTACGTTGACATGGAGCAGCTCGACGTCGATCACCGGCCCCGCCGGTGGCCCGACGACCGCTTCTCGTCCAACACCTGGGGCCCGCTGCCGCCGCGGTCCTACTTCCGCTTCGACCCGGTGGCGATCGAATACGAGCGGGAAAGCCTCGAGACGCAGGGGCGGCTCCTGCCCGACCCGACCTGAGAACCCGATCCATCCAAAGAGCTCCATGGCGCTGCACGGCTACACGATTCCGCGCACGGGCGAGGGGCGCTCGAGCCTCGTCCCGTCCCCGCCCTGGCACTACGTCGGCACGTTCCTCGTCGTCGACTACTGGGCGGCGCCCGAGGCCGCCGCCGCGCTGCTGCCCGAGGGCCTTGCGCCCCACCCCGATCCCGGGCGCTGCGCGGCGGTCGTCGCCGACTGGCAGGGGTGCTCGGAGACCGGCGGCGAGCTCCTGGACCCCGCGCGCTCGCAGTACCGCGAGTTCTACGTCGTCGTCGGCGCGCTGCTTGCAGGCGAGGAGGTCACCACCTGCGCGTTCTGCTGGGTCGATCAGGACGTCGCGCTCGTCCGCGGCTGGATCCAGGGATTTCCGAAGAAGCTCGGATCGGTGTGGCAGACGCGCGCCTTCGGCATGGACGCCACCGCCGACCCCGGGATCCGGCCCGGCGCGGCGTACGCCGGGACGTGCTCGGCGGGTGGTCGTCGCCTCGCCGAGATGACGGTGACCCTCGAGGCGCCCTCACCGCGCGGCTCGGCGCACACCGCGCCGCCGATCGTCAACGTCCGCCACTTCCCGCGGCTGGCCGCGGGCCGCCACGACGATCCGGCGGTCCACGAGATCGTGCGCGCCCGCAGCCGCGACCGGTCGGTCTCCGAGGTGTGGGAGGGCGCGGCGACGCTCGAGCTCTTCGGCGCGCCGAGCGAGGAGCTCGACGTCCTCGCCCCGGTGCGGGTCGGGCGCGGGTATCGCTTCAGCTTCGCCTACACGGTCGACGACCTGGAGACGGTGCGCGAGCTGTGAGCGCCGATCGCGTCGAGATCGAGGGCGTCTCGGTCGCCACCGGGCACTACATCGGCGGCGAGCGGGTGGCGAGCGCCGACCGCTTCGCCGACCTCTCGCCGATCGACGAGCGCGTCATCGCCGAGGTCGCCCGGGGCGGCGAGGACGAGGCCGACCGGGCGGTGCGCGCCGCGCGCGCCGCCTTCCCGGGCTGGGCGGCGCTCGGTCCCGCCGGGCGCGCGCCCTACCTGCGCCGGCTGGCCGAGCTGGTCGACGCGCGGGTCGCGGATCTCGCCGCCGTCGAGTGCCGCGACATGGCGATGCTGCTGCGCTCGCTGCGCGCGCGGGTGATCAACCGCGCGGCGCGCAACTTCCGCGCCTACGCCGACCTGGCGCTCGCCCACGAGGAGCGCGACTGGCGCTCGAACGGCACCTGGAACCGGGTGCAGCGGATGCCGGCGGGCCCGGCGGTGATCATCACGCCCTGGAACGCGCCGTTCATGCTCTCGACGTGGAAGACCGCGCCCGCGCTCGCCGCGGGCTGCCCGGTCGTCCTCAAGCCGGCCGAGTGGTCCCCGCTCTCCTGCTCGCTGCTCGCCGATCTCGCGGACGCCGCGGGGTTCCCGCCCGGCGTGTTCAACGTCGTGCAGGGCATCGGCACCGAGGTGGGCGCCGCGCTGGTGCGCCACCCGCTCGTGCGGCGCGTCGCGCTGACCGGCTCGGTGCGCGCGGCGCGGGCGATCGGCGAGGCGGCCGCGCGCAACCTCGTCCCCTTCACCGCCGAGCTCGGCGGCAAGAACCCGCTCGTCGTGTTCGCCGACGCCGACCTGGAGGCGGCCGCGCGCACGGCCGCCGGGCAGTACGACGACGCCGGGCAGGTGTGCCTCGCGGGGACCCGGCTGCTCGTGCAGGACGCCGTCGCCGACGAGTTCCTCGAGCGCTTCCATGGCGCCGTCGACGAGCACGTGCTCGGCGACCCCCGCGACGACGCGACGACGATCTCGCCGCTCATCCACCCGGTTCATCGCGACCGGGTGCAGGCCTACGTGGAGCGCGCCCGCGCGTCCGGCGACGCGATCCTGCGCGGCGGGCGGCGCGCGGCGCGCGGCGGGCTGTTCTATGAGCCGACGCTGATCGCTCCTCGGTCCAGCGACTCGGAGATCGCGCGCGACGAGGTCTTCGGCCCGGTGCTCTGCCTGCAGACCTTCGGCGACGAGGCCGAAGCGGTCGCGCGGGCCAACGACACCGACTACGGGCTCTCGGGCATCGTCTACACCGGCTCGATGGGACGCGCCGAGCGCGTCGGGCGCGCCATCCGGGCCGGCACCGTCTGGGTCAACACGTTCCTCGTCCGCGACCTCACCGCGCCGTTCGGCGGGATCGGCCAGTCGGGCATCGGACGCGAGGGCGGGGACTACGCGCTCGACTTCTACTCGGACCTGAAGACCCTGCAGGTCCTCGAGGGCTCGGTCGGCTGACGCCGTGAGCGCGGTCCGACGAGAGGCGATCGCCGACCGGCTGCTCGTCGTCGCGGCGGTGCTCCTGTTCGGCTCGCTGTTTCTCACCTGGAGCCATCAGCTGTCGGCGGCGGTTCTCGCTCGCTACGGCCACGGCCCCGCCCTCGCCGGGGTTCCGCGCAGCCCCGACGCCTGGCAGGTCTACTCGGCCGCCGACGTGCTGCTCGCGCTGCTCGCCGCCGGGATGCTCGCGGGGGCGCTGTGGGGGGCGCGGACGCCGCGCCTCGTCCTCGCCGGCGCGTTGCTCGTCGCGGTCGCGTTCGTCGTGCACGCGCTCGGGACGCCGCCGACGAACGGGGCGACGCTGTTCGCGCCGCCGGCGCCGGTCCGCGACGCCCCGACGGCCGGGGTGGGGGAGGCGGTCGCGCTCGCTGCTTGCCTGCTCGGCCTCGGCGGGCTGCTGCTGTCCGTGACCGTCGAGCGCTGAGAGCGGCGTCGGAACCCCGGCGCGACCGGTCGCCGGACCTAGTATCGACGGGGATGTCCGTGTACCCGGCCGATCGCCGCCGCGAGCTCCCCGACGAGCCCGGCGTCTACCTGTTCCGCGATTCGCGCGGCCGGGTGATCTACGTCGGCAAGGCGAAGTCGATCCGCAAGCGGGTCGCCTCGCATTTCTCCAATCCGAGCACCCGGGCGGGCCGCGAGATCCTCGAGATGATCGACCAGATCGAGGCGCTCGTCGTCCACACCGAGTCAGAGGCGCTGCTCGTCGAGCAGAACTTCATCAAGCAGTACAAGCCGCGGCTGAACATCCGGCTGCGCGACGACAAGTCCTATCCGTACATCGCGATCTCGCTCGACGAGGACTTCCCCCGGGTCTACTTCACCCGCGAGCGTCATCGCCGCGACCGCGCCTACTTCGGCCCCTACAGCAACGCCAAGCGGGTGCGCTCGACGCTCGAGGTCCTCGGCAAGGTGTTCATGTTCCGCTCCTGCGATGGGCCCGAGCCGGGCCGGCGCAGCGGCTCGCCGTGCCTGGACTACTACATCAAGCGCTGCGAGGCGCCGTGCGTCGGCTACGTGAGCCGGGAGCGGTACCGGGAGGCGATCGACGGCGTGATCGCCTTCCTGTCGGGTCGCTACCGCGAGATCGAGTCCAAGCTCGAGTACGAGATGAGGATCGCCTCCGTCGAGCAGCGCTTCGAGGACGCGGCCCGCGAGCGCAACCGGCTGCGGGCGATCCGCTCGCTGCTCGAGCGCCAGCGCGTCTCGCACGAGGGCGGCGGCTCGTTCGATGCGATCGCGGTCGCCGTCGGCGACGGCGAGGCCAACGCCCAGGTCTTCCAGGTCCGCGACGGGGTGCTCTCCGATCGCCAGAGCTTCTACCTCGACAACGCCGCCGACGCCGAGATCGCCGACGTCGCCCAGGCGTTCGTGCTGCAGTACTACGCGAGCGCGATGTCGGTCCCGGGCCTGCTCGTCGTCCAGCGGGCGCTCGCGGATGCTTCGGAGGTGCCCGCGCTCGCCGAGGCGCTGAGCGCGCGGCGGGGCGGCCAGGTCGAGATCCGCGTCGCCGAGCGGGGCGACAAGCGTCGCATCCTCGAGCTCGCGCAGCGCAACGCCGAGCTGGCCATCGACCAGGAGAAGCTGCGCTCCGAGCGCCGCCGTCAGCAGCGCGTGGAGGCGCTCGACGGCCTCCAGCAGGCGCTCGGACTCGACGCGATCCCGCTGCGGATCGAGTGCTTCGACATCTCGACGCTGATGGGGACCAACACCGTCGCCTCGATGGTCGTCTTTGAGGGCGGAGCCCCGAAGCGGTCGGACTATCGGCGCTTCAAGGTGTTCACCGTCGGTGACCAGAGCGACGGCGACTACGGACCCGACGACTTCGCCGCGATGGAGGAGGTGCTCGGCCGGCGCTGGCGCCGGTGGGAGAGCCAGCGCGACGTCTCCCCCCACGACAAGGACTACGATCCGAGCTTCGCGACGCTGCCCAACGTCGTCGTGATCGACGGCGGCAAGGGCCAGCTGTCCGCCGGCCTGCGCGCGCTGCGGGGCTTTCGCGAGCGTGGGGTGACGGTCATCTCGCTGGCCAAGCGGATCGAGGAGGTGTTCGTCCCGGGGCGCGAGGCGCCGCTCGTGCTCGCCCACGACACCCCGGAGCTGCAGCTGCTGCAGCGCGTGCGCGACGAGGCCCACCGGTTCGCGATCACCCACCACCGCAGCCGCCGCGACCGCGCGATGACCGCCTCGGTGCTCGACGAGCTGCCGGGCGTCGGCCCGGCCCGCAAGCGCGCGCTGCTCGCCCACTTCGGATCCCCCGACGCGATCCTCGCCGCCAGCCGCGAGGAGCTCGCGGCGGTGCCGGGGGTGCCCGGCAAGCTCGCCCGCGACATGTATCGCGAGCTGCACAAGTCCGGGGTGTGACTCACCCGTGAGCGATCAGGCCGGTGCCGCCCTGGTCGCCCGAGATCGTCAGCAGGGTGGCGCTGCCGGGCGCCACCGGAACCGAGTAGACGCCGCCCGCGGGGCTGACCGGGGTGGCGGCGGGCGCCGCCGGGAGCTCGCCGGTGGCCGTCTGCACGCCGAACGTCTGACCGCCGATCGCCACCCCGCTCGTCGCGTCGAGGCTGGGCGCGGTCAGTGTCTCGAGCGAGCCCGCGGCGGTGGCCCCGGGGACGGTGAGCGCGACGTCGTGCTCGGCGGTGGCGTCCTGGTTGATCGCGACGACGCGCACGGTGTCGTCGACGCCCGCGGTCGCCCACACCTTCAGCGGGCCGGCGGGCGCGCTGACCGGCAGCAGGCGGGCGCCGGGCGGGAACGCCTGGGCGAACATCAGCAGGCCGTAGTACTCGGGATGGACGAACGCCTGCCAGGCCGGCCCGGCGCGCGAGGTCGAGAACAGCTCGTAGTGGGAGCCCGGCAGCATGTGGAAGTTGACCCCCTGGACGCCCTGCCGGGCGAAGTTGAACATCGTGTCCAGTGCCCACAGGGCCGAGGCGAAGGTGTCGCTGACGCCCGCCTTGCCCTCGCAGGAGGCGGAGTTCATCTCGTCGATGCGCAGCGGAAGGTGATGGGCGGCCGCGGCTTGGACGAATCCGCCCAGGGGCGCGGCCAGGCCCGCCGAGGCGCTGTCGGCGAGCAGGTTGGGGATCGACGGGAAGGCCGGGTCGCTCGGGTCGGTCGTGCACGCGCGCAGCGGATAGCGGTGGTAGGTGGCGAGCGTGACCCGGCGCTCGGCGCCCAGGAAGCCCCCCAGGCCGCTCATCCAGTTCGGCCCCGAGAGGCCCGGGCCGGCGAGCGGCAGGTTGGGCAGGGCGGCGGCCCACTGCGTGAACTGCCGCGTGTACGCGCGCAGGTCGTAGTGAGGGCCGCGGCGGCGGTACACGCGGCCACGCAGGTCGCGATACCACGGGAACACCGGGTAGAGGTCGGGCTCGTTGCCGATCTCGAGCGCGTCGATGTAGCGGCTGCCGATGTTCTTGGCGAACACGCGGCCCTCGGTGGCGGCGATCGCCGGACTGCCGGCGGCGAGGTTGACCCCGAGGATGAGCTTGGCGTTCAGATCCGCGGCGAGCGCTCGGGTCGTGCGCAGCCACCCGGGCGTGAGCCGGTAGTCGATCCCGCCGGGCGGGATGACGCCGGGGATCGGCCACCAGCTGTCGTCGCTGCTGTTGCCCCCGATCCGGATGATCGGCGACTGGCCGGGGACCAGACCGCGCAGCAGCGACAGCAGCACGGGATCGATCGCACGGGGGTCGCGGCCGGTGTACTCGTGCAGCGCCCGGTACTCGAACGAGACGCCGACGAACCCCGACGGCATCGCCGGGCCGGTGGGCGAGGTCGAGACGCTCGCGGGCACCACGTCGGCGGCGGCGGGCGCCGTCCGCAGGCCGAGCGCCGACACGAGTCCGAGCGCCGCGACCACGGCCAGGCATGCGCGGCGACCGAGCACGGCGGGCATGGTGGCATACCGCGGTGCGATCGTCGCGCTCGTCCGCGTGCGGCGTCAAGCTTATGAGCACGATGGAGGCCTCCGCGCTCACCGATCTGGTGGTGATCACCGGCTTCTCGGGAGCGGGGAAGTCGACCGCGATGGCGGTGTTCGAGGACGAGGGCTACTTCTGCGTCGACAACCTGCCCCCGGAGATGATCCAGTCGCTCGTCGAGCTATTCATGCACTCGGGCTCGAAGGTCGCGCGCGCGGCGGTCGTCTCCGACGCGCGCGGGGGCAGCTACTTCGAGGGGCTGGCGGCGATGCTCGACGGGCTCCCGGGCTCGACCGTGCACCCCCGGATCCTGTTCCTCGAGGCGTCCGAGGAGGCCCTGCTGACCCGCTACAAGGAGACCCGCCGCCGCCACCCGCTGGCTCCCAGCGGCAGCGTCGCCGAGGGCATCCTCGCCGAGCGCGCGCTCCTGGCCCCGCTGCGCGCCCGCGCCGGGGTCGTGATCGACACGACCGGGATGACCGCGGCGACGCTGCGGCGACGCCTGACCGACGGGCTGTTGGCGAGCAGGACGCCGGGGCGCCTGGCGCTCACCTTCCAGAGCTTCGGGTTCAAGTACGGGCCCAGCCGCGATGCCGACCTCATGTTCGACGTGCGCTTCCTGCCCAACCCGCACTACGACCCGACCCTGCGCCCCTTGACCGGTCGCGATCCGCGGGTGGTGGCCTTCATCGACCAGGGCGGCGACCTCGAGGCCTTCTACGAGCGGCTGCACCCGCTGCTCGACTATCTGCTGCCCCAGTATCTGACCGAGGGCAAGGCGCATCTCGTCGTCGGGGTGGGCTGCACGGGCGGGCGCCATCGCTCGGTCGCGATCGCCGAGCACCTGGCGCAGCGTTACGTCGAGGAGCCCGGCTACCTGGTCGAGGTCGTCCATCGCGACGTCGACGAGCCGGCGTGATCGATCACGTCGGGTTCGAGGTCGCCGATCTTGACCGCAGCCGGCGGTTCTACGACGCGGTGTTCTTCGCGCTCGGCGCCCGGCGGATGTTCGAGTCAGAGCACGCGACCGCGTATGGCATCAACGGGCCGACGATCTGGTTCACGGTGCGCGGGCGGCCTCCGGGACCGGGGTACGGGCATCTCGCGCTGAGCGCCGCGGGCACGGCCGCGGTCGACGCGGCGCATGCCGCGGGGCTCGCGCACGGGGGCGCCGACGACGGCGCGCCGGGGATGCGGCCCCGCTACGGGCGTCGGTACTACGCCGGGTATCTGCGCGATCCCGACGGACTGCGACTGGAGGTCGTCTCCCACCGCTAGCGGCCGCCCCCGCAGCTACGAGCACTGGTGAGATAGCCTCCCCGCGAGCGGGGCGGCGCGGAGGTCTCCGGCCCGGATCTGCGTTGACCGGAAACGAAAGGCAGCACGCATGGCGGTAAGGGTCGCAATCAACGGGTTCGGGCGGATCGGGCGCAACGCCTTCCGGGCCGCGCACGAGCGCGGCGCGGACATCGAGTGGCTCGCGGTCAACGATCTCGTCGAGCCCGAGACGATCGCCCACCTGCTCAAGTACGACTCCAACTACGGCCCCTATCCGGGGACGGTCGAGGCGACCTCGGCCGGGCTCGTCGTCGACGGCAGGGAGATCCGGGTCCTCGCCGAGCGCGATCCGGCGGCGCTGCCGTGGAGCGACCTCGGCGTCGACGTGGTGATCGAGTCCACCGGCCTGTTCACCGACCGCGAGAACGCCGCCAAGCATCTCGAGGCGGGTGCCAAGAAGGTCGTCATCTCCGCCCCGGCGACCGACCCGGACACGACCGTCGTGCTCGGGGTCAACTTCGACGAGGTCTACGACCCCGCGTCGCACGACGTCATCTCCAACGCGTCGTGCACGACGAACTGCCTGGCGCCGGTGGCCAAGGTGCTCCAGGACACCGTCGGGATCACGCATGGCCTGATGACGACGATCCACGCCTACACCGCCGACCAGCGCCTGCAGGACATGCCCCACCGCGACCTGCGCCGCGCGCGGGCCGCCGCGGTCAACCTCATCCCCGCGTCGACCGGCGCGGCCAAGGCGATCGGGCTCGTCATCCCCGAGCTCAACGGCAAGCTCCACGGCTTCGCGATCCGGGCCCCGGTCCCGACGGGCAGCGTCGTCGACCTGACGGTCGAGGCCGGCCGCGAGACGAGCGTCGAGGAGATCAACGACGCGCTGCGGGCGGCCGCCGAGAGCGGGCCCCTGCAGGGCCTGATGCTCTACACCGAGGACCCGATCGTCTCTGGCGACATCGTCGGCAACCCCGCCTCGTCGATCGTCGACTCCGCGCTGACCGCGGTCATGGACGGGACGATGGTCAAGGTCGTGTCGTGGTACGACAACGAGTGGGGCTACTCCAACCGGGTCGCCGATCTGGTCCAGCGGGTGCTGTGAGAACGCTCGCAGACCTCGGCGAGGTCGCTGGACAGCGGGTGCTCGTGCGCGTCGACTTCAACGTCCCGGTGCACGACGGCACGGTCACCGACGACACCCGGATCGCGGCGGCGCTGCCGACGCTGAACGAGCTGCGCGAACGCGGGGCGGCGCTCGTGCTCGTCTCCCATCTCGGCCGGCCTCAGGAGCGCGAGCCCGAGCTCTCGCTGGCGCCGGTCGCGCAGCGGCTCTCGGAGCTGATCGGAGAGCCGGTCAAGCTCGCGCCGGGGGCGCGCGGCGACGAGGTCGCCCACCTGGCGAGCGCGCTGCGCGACCGCGACATCCTCCTGCTCGAGAACATCCGCTACGAGCCGGGCGAGACGAAGAACGATCCCGACCTCGCCGCCGACCTCGCCGGGCTCGCCGACGCCTACGTCGACGACGCGTTCGGGGCCGCGCATCGCGCGCACGCCTCCACGGTCGGCGTCGCCGAGCTGATGGAGCGCCGAGCCGCGGGGCTGCTGCTGGCCCACGAGGTCGACACCCTGACCGAGGTGCTGCGCGATCCCGCGCGACCGCTCGTCGCGGTCCTCGGCGGGGCGAAGGTGTCGGACAAGATCGGCGTCATCCGCTCCTTCCAGCGCGTCGCGGACACGATCCTCATCGGCGGCGCCATGTGCTTCCCGTTCCTGAAGGCGATGGGCCACTCGGTCGGCGACTCGTTGTGCGCGCAGGACGACGTCAAGCTCGCGCTGAGCGCGATGGCGGGCGACTCGATCGGCGGCCCCGAGGCGACGCTCCAGCTGCCCTCCGACCTCGTGCTCGCCGATCACTTCGGCGACGACGCCGAGCCGGTGGCGCTCGACGGCCTCGAGGTCCCCGACGGGATGATGGGGCTCGACATCGGGCCGCGCAGCGCCGACGGCTACGCCGAGACGATCCAGCGGGCGGGCACCGTCTTCTGGAACGGGCCGATGGGCGCCTTCGAGCTCGAGCCGTTCGCCGCGGGGACGCGGACGGTCGCCCGGGCGGTGGCCGACTGCCCCGGCACGACCGTCGTCGGCGGCGGCGACTCGGCGGCGGCGCTGCACCAGTTCGGTCTCCAGGACCGGGTCACCCACCTGTCGACCGGGGGCGGGGCGTCGATGGAGCTGATCGAGGGCAAGGAGCTTCCGGGGGTCGAGGTCCTCTCATGAGTCGCGTGCCGCTGATCGCGGGCAACTGGAAGATGCACAAGACGATCGCCGAGGCCGAGGCGCTCATCCAGGCGCTGCTGCCGCGCGTCTCCGCGGCCGACGGCGTCGACGTGGCCATCTGCCCGCCGTTCACCACGCTGCAGGCGATGGTCGACTCCGCGCGCGGCTCGCGGGTCGCGGTGTGGGCCCAGAACATGCACCAGGCACAGGAGGGCGCCTTCACCGGCGAGGTCTCCGCGCCGATGCTCTCAGAGCTCGACGTCGCCGGGGTGCTGCTCGGGCACTCCGAGCGTCGCGAGCTGTTCGGCGAGACCGATCGGGCGCTCGCCCAGAAGGTTCCCGCCGCCTTCGCCGCCGGACTGCTGCCGGTCCTGTGCGTCGGCGAGACCGAGGATGAGCGCGAGCGCGGCGACACCGAGCGCAAGCTCCGCCACCAGGTCCAGGAGGACCTCGCGCGGATCGACCCCGGCCAGCTCGGCGACGTCGTGATCGCCTACGAGCCGATCTGGGCGATCGGGACCGGGCAGACCGCGACCGTCGAGCAGGCCCAGGAGGCGATCGCCTTCGTGCGCGCGCTCGTCGCCGACCGCTCGCCGCAGGCCGCCGAGCGGACTCGGATCCTCTACGGCGGAAGCGTCAAGCCCGACAGCGCGGCCGAGCTGCTCGGCATGCCCGACATCGACGGCGCGCTCGTCGGCGGCGCGAGCCTCGATGCCGAGGCGATGGCGGCGATCGTCGCGGCCGCCATCCCGTGACCGAGCCGCCGACGACCCCGTGACCGAGCCGCCGAGCGAGCTACCGGTCCCGCGCGCGGCGCTGATCATCCTCGACGGCTGGGGTCTGGCTCCCGACGGCCCCGGCAACGCCGTGTCGCTCGCGCGGACGCCGGTGTTCGACGAGCTGTGGGAGCGTTATCCGACGACGACGCTGACCGCCTGCGGACCGGCGGTGGGGCTCCCCGAGGGGCAGATGGGCAACTCCGAGGTCGGGCACCTCAACCTCGGCGCCGGCAGCGTCGTCATGCAGGACCTGACCCGCATCGACGCCGCCGTGGCGAGCGGCGAGCTCGCCGACAACCCGGCCCTGGGCGAGGCCCTGGAGGCCGACCGCGTCCACATCATCGGCCTGGTCTCCGACGGCGGCGTGCACTCGAGCCTGCAGCACCTGCGCGGCCTGATCGAGATGGCCGCCGCGCGGGAGGTCGAGGATCTCGTCGTGCACGCCTTCACCGATGGGCGCGACACCTCGCCGACCGCCGGAGCCGGATACCTCGAGCAGGTCGAGGCCTGGATGGCCGATCGCGGGGCCGGCCGGATCGGCTCGGTCGTCGGCCGCTACTACGCGATGGACCGCGACAAGCGCTGGGACCGGGTCAAGCGCGCCTACGACCTGCTCGTCCACGGCACGGCGCAGCATCGCGCCGACAGCGGCGCCGAGGCGGTCCGGGCGGCCTACGAGCGCGACGAGACCGACGAGTTCATCACGCCGGTGCTCGTCGGCGAGGAGGCGCGGATCCGGCCCGGCGATTCGGTGATCGGGCTGAACTTCCGCCCCGACCGGATGCGCGAGATCACGATGGCGCTCGCCGATGCGAGCTTCACCGAGGTCGATCGCGACGGCGCCGACGTCGTGGCGCACTACGCGACGATGACCGAGTACGAGGAGGGCTGGCCGTATCCGGTCGCGTTCCCGCCGCAGCGCCCCGCGACGACGCTGGCCGCGGTCATCGCCGACCGCGGCGAGCGCCAGCTGCACGTCGCCGAGACCGAGAAGTACCCGCACGTGACGTACTTCTTCAACGGCGGCGAAGAGCTCGCGCACGCCGGCGAGGAGCGCGAGCTCGTCGACTCGCCGCGCGACGTGCCCACCTACGACCACAAGCCGGCGATGAGCGCCCCGGAGGCCGCCGAGGCGTTCGTCTCGGCCTGGTCGGCCGGCTCGGGGGACGGCTACGCGTTCGGGATCATCAACTTCGCCAATCCCGACATGGTCGGCCACACGGGCGTCATCGAGGCGGCGGTGGAGGCGATCGAGACCGTCGACGGGTGCCTGCGCGAGGTCGTCGACGCGGTCCTGCAGAGCGGAGGCGCCTGCCTGATCACCGCCGACCACGGCAACGCCGATCACATGCTCGACGAGGACGGCAGCGTCAACACGGCGCACTCGCTCAATCCGGTGCCGGTCATCGTCACGCTGCCCGACCTGCGGCTGCGCGACGGCGGCATCCTCGCCGACGTCGCGCCGACGATGCTCGCGATGCTCGGCGTCGAGCAGCCCGAGGCCATGTCGGGCGCCTCGCTGATCTCCTGACGTCCGCGCGGCCGCCTCGAACGCGGACGACCCTGCGCCTCCATGGCAAGAAATTTGACAGTGCTAGACTGAGATTTCATACTGTCTCAGGCAGTCCCCGAAACTTCGAGAAAGGCACCCTACATGGCCCTCATCCGCTGGGAGCCGGTTCCGATGAACCGCTTCTTCAACTCCCTCTTCGACACCCCGACCGCGCAGCACATGGCCACCCGCCGCTGGCTGCCGGCCACCGACCTGATCGAGTCCGACACCCACTACGTGCTCCGGGCCGACCTCCCCGGCATCTCCGAGGACGACATCCACGTCGAGCTTGACAACGACGTGCTGACGATCTCGGGCGAGCGCAGGACCGAGCAGCGCCGCAGTGAGAACGGCTATCACCGCATCGAGCGCAGCTCGGGCAGCTTCCGCCGCTCCGTCCGGCTGCCGAAGGGCGTCGACGCCGAGCAGATCGCGGCGAACTTCGACAAGGGCGTGCTCGAGGTGAGCATCCCCAAGCCCGAGCAGGTCAAGCCGCGCAAGGTCGCGGTCACCGTCGGCCGCGAGCAGCCCGAGACGATCGAGTCCGGCGACGCCGCCGAGACCTCCGAGCCGCAGGCCGCGTAAGCAGTCTCCACTCGACGCACCGCGCCCGGGTCGACCCGCGTCGGCCCGGGCGTCGTCGCGTCCGGGCCGGTGATCCGTGCAGGGCCCTCGCGGGGACGACGCGTGCTGCACTAGCGTTGCGCCGGTGTTCACCGTCCGCGTCCGCGACCGCGGGTCCCGCGCCCGGGCCGGCACGCTGCACCTCGCCCACGGCGAGGTCGCCACGCCGGCGTTCGTGCCGCTCGCGACCCGCGGCGCGGTCAAGACGCTCGAGCCGCGCGATGTCGCCGGGCTCGGCTACGAGATGGTGCTCGGCAACACGTTCCATCTCATGCTCGCCCCCGGCCCGGAGCTCATCGCCGAGCTCGGGGGCCTGCACGAGATGATGCGCTGGCCGGCCCCGATCATCACCGACTCGGGCGGCTTCCAGGTGTTCTCGATGGGCCACGGCGGCGTCGCCGACGAGATCAAGGGCCGCCGCGGCCCGCAGGCGAGCGCCGACTCGAGCGGGTCGATCCTCGCCGTCGAGGAGCAGGGCGTGCGCTTTCGCTCGTACCTGGACGGCGGCGAGCGCTTCCTCGGCCCCGAGACCTCGATGGCGGTGCAGGCGGCGCTGAGCTCCGACATCGCGCTCGTGCTCGACGAGTGCACCCCGTTTCACGTCACGCGCGACTACACCGCGCGCTCGATGGAGCGCACCCACCGCTGGCTGACGCGCTGCCTGGACTGGCACGAGCGCGAGGGCCCGGCGGGCCAGCGGGTCTACGGGATCGTCCAGGGCGGGATCGAGCCCGATCTGCGCGCCGCGTCCACCCAGGAGGTCGCCGCCAGCCGCTGCGACGGGATCGCGATCGGCGGCTCGCTCGGCCAGGACAAGCCGCAGATGCGGGCGGTCGTCGACTGGACGACCGCCGAGCTCGAGCGCGTCGCGCCGAGTCGGCCCCGCCACCTGCTCGGCATCGGCGAGATCGACGATCTGATCGAGGGCGTGCGGCGGGGGATCGACACCTTCGACTGCGCGATGCCGACGCGGCTGGGCCGTCACGGCATGGCGCTCGTCCCCGACCCCGGGCGGCGCTGGCGCATCGACCTGCACAAGCCGCGCTTTCGCCGCGATCGCGAGCCGATCATGGCCGCCTGCCGCTGTCCGGCGTGCGCGCAGGGGTTCTCGCGCGCCTACCTGCACTACCTGCTGCGCGCCCGCGAGCTGACCGGACTGCGCCTGGTCACGCTGCACAACCTCAGCTTCGTCGCCCGGGTGATGTCCGACCTGCGCGCCGCGATCGAGCGCGAGCGCTTCGACGAGGTCGCCGCCCAGCTGCACGCCGGCGCCGCGCCCGGCGCCGCTACCCGGTCGACTTCTTGACCAGCTGCTGGAGCTGGTTGATCACCGACTGGGCGTCGTGGCCGACGATCTTCCGATAGTGCACGACGGTGCTCGTCGTGCTGTCGGAGATGAGGACCGCCGCGATGACGATGAGCGCGAGGACGGCGACGATCGCCAGGAAGCCGATCAGGCGGCGGAAGCCGCGGCCCGAGCGCCGGCGCCCGGTCGCCGTCGGCGGCGGGGAGGTGGCGCGCCGGTCGACGGGCGCCGAGCGGCTCGGGGCGGTCGCCCGGCGCTGCGGTGACGGAGCCTGGCGAGCGGGAACCTGGCGCGGCTGACGCGCGCGGACCGCCGGCGCCTCCCGAGTGGAGTCGCGCCACGGCTCGGGCGCGGGGCGGCGCGCGACGCTGGTGGCCGCGGTCGCGTCGCGAGGGGCGACGCGGGTGGCGCCCGTGGCGCGGTCGGGCGGCGGATCTCCGGGCGCGATGCCCCCCGCGCCGTCGCGCAGCGACTCGGCCATCGCGGCGGCGTCAGCGGGGCGGCCGCGCGGGTCGATCGACAGCGCCAGGGCGACCGCCTGGGCGAGCTCGGGCGGCACGTCGCGGACCATCTGGTGCAGCGGCCGGGGGGACTCGCGCTGCTGTTTGAGCGCGAGCTCGGACAGGGAGCTCGCCTCGTAGGGCAGGCGACCGCAGATCAGCTGATAGGTGACGACCCCGAGCGAGTACAGGTCCGCGCGCGGCCCCGCCTCCTCGCCGCGCGCCTGCTCGGGCGCGAGATACGCCGCGGTGCCGAGCACCGATCCCGCCTGGGTGATGCTCGACTGGTCGGTCGCGCGGGCGATCCCGAAGTCGGCGAGCTTGACCACGTCGGAGTCCGAGACGAGCAGGTTGCCGGGCTTGACGTCGCGGTGCACGACCCCGTTGCGGTGCGCGTAGTCGAGGCCGCGGCAGGCCTGCGTGACGATGTCGACCGACTCGGCCACCCCGAGCCGGCCGTGGTCGCGCAGCAGCTCGGCGCACGAGTTGCCGGTCACGTTCTCCATGACGATGAAGTGCTGATGGTGGCCCGCGTCGAACCCGAAGTCGAACACCTGCACGATGTTCGGGTGCACGAGGCGGGCCGCGGCGAGCGCCTCGCGGCGGAAGCGCGACACGAAGGTCGGGTCGTCCGCGAGGTGCTCGGCGAGCAGCTTGATCGCGACGTAGCGCTCGAGCCGGTTGTCGAAGGCAAGATGGACCGTCGACATCCCGCCGACCCCGAGCCGGCCCTCGATCCGGTATCTGTCACCGATCGTCGTCGTGCCCGTCATTGTCCGTTACCGCCGCCGGTGTGCGCGTGTCCGTTACCGGCGCCGGTGTGCGTGCCGACCCCGGCGCCTCCCGTGGTCGGGGTGTTGGTCCGGGTCGCCGGCGAGCTGGGCGTCGTGTGCGTCGAGCGGGTGGGTGTCGAGGTCGAGGAGGTCGGCGTCTGGGTGACGGTCGTCGTCGCGGTCGCCGTCGATGTCGGGCTCGTCGTCGTGCTCGAGCTGCTCGACGAGGTCGAGGTCGAGGCCGTGGTCGTGCAGCTGCGCTCGGCGAGCGTCTGGGCGGTCGAGACCCCCTGGCCGAGGTTGTTGACGAGCTGTGAGCTCACCGATGACCCCAACCCGGCGACGCTGTTGTTGAGGGTGTCGACCGCCTGCTGCACCGCCGAGCAGCTGTGGGAGCCCACCGCCACCGAGAGCGCGTCGAGCTGCTGCGAGAGCGTGCTGCTCTGCTGGGACGAGAGCAGGCCGCCGGAGCCGCCGCACGCGACCGCGAAGGCCGCCGCCAATCCGAGGCAGGCGGCCAGGAAGGCTCTGGACCACATCCCCATCCACGCGCGGACTTTAGACACCGCCGCGGTTTGCTTGAGGTTAGGCTCACCCCGGCAACCCTCGACATGTGATAACGCCGCCCGCCCTACTGCCCGAAGTACAGTCGCTCGGCCAGCGACTCGGGGAGCGCCGCCGCTCGGATCGCTCCCGCGGCGCCGGCGATGTCGTAGTCGGTGCGGCGGTAGATCGCGCGCGGCCCCTCGAGCTCGAGCTCGAGCCACGCCGCGCGGGCATCGCCGTCGCGGGGCTGGCCGACGCTGCCGGGGTTGACGAGCCACTCGCCGCTGGTCAGGTCGAGCTCGTGGTCGGCGTCGCGGGTCTCGCCGGTGGCGGCGGCACCCCGGAAGCGCGAGAACGACAGCGCGACGTGCGAGTGGCCGATGAGCGCCACCCGCTCCTCCTGGACGTCGAGGCAGAGCTCGGCCTGCAGCGGGGAGAGGACGTACTCCCAGATCGGATCCCGGGGACTGGCGTGGTACAGACCGACCGGCGCATCGTGGCTGGCCGGCTCCAGCGACTGCAGGTACTCGAGCGTCTCGGGCGCGATCACCTCCTGCGTCCAGGTCGCGGCCAGCGCGGCGCCGCGCGAGAACTGCTCGAGCGGGATCGTCCCCCGCACCCCGAGGTCGTGGTTGCCGGCGAGGCAGACGGTGGCGTACTCGCGCGCGAGCGCCACGCACCGGTCCGGGTCGGCGCCATAGCCGACGAGGTCGCCGAGGCACCACATCTGCTCACAACCGGAGTCGCCGATGTCGGCGAGCACCGCCTCGAAGGCGTGCCGGTTGCCGTGGATGTCGGACACGATCGCCACTCGCATGTCTACAGTCTCGCGGGTGAGCCGTCGTTCGCGCGTGCAGGTGACGGGGTCGGTGCTGGCGGCGACGGCCGCCGCCGAGGCCGGACGGCGCCTGTTGTCCCCCCGCACCCCCGTCCCCGAGCCCGCCGACGTGCCCGTCCGCGCCTACTTCACCGAGGAGGAGGAGCGCCGCGGCCGGCGCTTCGCGCGTCCCCAGCTCGCGCTCGGGCTGGCCGGGGAGGCGCTCCAGATCGGGTCCCTGGCGCTGCTCGCGCTGCGCCCGCCCCGCGCGTGGGGGGCGCGCGCCGCCGCGCCCCGCCACCCGCTGGCGGCGGCCGCCGGGGTGGCCGCGGCGCTGTCGACGGCGGTCACGCTCCCGGCGCTGCCGCTGTCGGTCCTCGCCCGCCGTCGCCGCCTGCAGGCCGGCCTGGACACGCAACCGTGGTCGGGCTGGTGGTCGGACCTGGCCAAGGCGCGGGCGCTGCAGGCCGGGTTCTCGGCCGCCGCGGGCGTCGGCGTGATCGCCAGCGCACGCCGCTGGCCGCGGTGGTGGTGGCTGGCGGTCGGCGGTGGCTCGCTCGCGGTCGGGGCCCTGCTCGCGGCGCTCGCCCCGGTCGTGCTCGATCCGATCTTCAACGACTTCACGGCGCTGCCCGAGGGCGAGACCCGCGACGACGTCCTCGCGCTCGCGAGCGCGGCCGGGGTCAGCGTCGGCGAGGTCTACTCGGTCGATGCGAGCCGGCGGACGACCGCCGCCAACGCCTACGTGACCGGTCTGGGCCCGACCAAGCGCGTCGTCCTGTTCGACACGATGCTCGACCGTTACCGCCGCGACGAGGTGCGCCTCGTCGTCGCCCACGAGCTCGGCCACGTCCGCCACCGCGACGTCGCGCGCAGCCTCGCCTTCGCCGGCATCGTCGCTCCCGCCGTGGCGTTGGCGGTCCGCGAGTGCAGCGCCGCGCTCGCCGGCGCGGCCTCCCGCACGGCGCTGCCCGCCCCCGCCGCGCTGCCGGGCCTGGCGCTGGCGGCGACGCTCGTGGCCGCGCCGCTCGGCCCCATCTCGAGTCGCCTGTCGCGCGCCGTCGAGCGCCGCGCCGACCAGTTCTCGCTCGAGCTCGCGGGTGCCCCCGAGGCCTTCATCTCCTTCGAGCGCGGGATCGCGTTGCAGAACCTCGCGGATCTGCGTCCCCCGTGGTGGGTGGCGCGCCTGCTGGCCACCCATCCACCGACGCTCGAGCGCATCGGAGCCGCGGTGGCGTTCCAGCGCCGCGGCCGCAACGGCGCGACGCCCGACTAGCGATCACGGTCACTGCACCTCGGTCGGCGTCCGGCGCGCCGGGATCCCGTTCTCGGGAGCGCGCACGATCACGACGCAGTTCTGCCCCCCGAACCCGAACGCCTGCGCCGCCGCAACCCGAACCTCTGCGGGCCGCGCGTGCAGGGGCACATAATCGAGGTCGCACCGCGGATCCGCGGTGTGCAGGTTGATCGTCGGGGGCAGCACCCCGTCGCGGATCGCGAGCAGGCAGACCATCGCCGACAGCGCGCCGGCAGCGCCGATCAGGTGTCCGACCATCGACTTGGGCGAGCTCGCCGGGACCCGGTCGGCGGCGGCGCCGAGCGCGATCCGGATCGCCCGCGTCTCGGCGGCGTCGTTGGCGCGGGTCGCGGTGCCATGGGCGCAGATGTAGTCGAGCTCGGAACCGTCCACGCCGGCGCTGCGCAGGGCGAGCGAGATCGCCCGGGCGGCGTGTTCGCCGGTCGGCTCCGGCGCGCTCATGTGAAACGCGTCGCTGGTCAGGGCCCCGCCGGCCAGCTCGCCGTAGGCGGCGGCGCCGCGGGCGCGCGCGTGCGCGGCGGATTCGACGACGAAGATGACCGCGCCCTCGCCGAACACGAACCCGTCGCGGTCGGCGTCGAACGGACGACTTGCCTGCGCGGGCGCATCGTTGCGCTCGGACAGAGGGCCCATGAGCGCGAGGCCGGCCATGATCGAGCGGCTGATGCCGCCGTCGGTGCCGCCGGCGACGACGACGTCGGCCTCGCCGCCGGCGATCAGACGACGCGCCTCGAGCAGCGCGGCGGTGCCGCTCGCGCAGGCGAGCGCCGACGCGGTCACCGGGCCGTGGACCCCGAGGTCGATCGCCACCTCGCAGGCGGCCATGTTCAGGATCGTCGAGGGCACGAAATAGGGGCTGACCTCGCGCGGGCCGCGCTCGAGCAGCAGGCGCTGGTTGCGCTCGGTCTCGGGCCAGCCGGCGACCGCCGCGTTGACGATGACCCCGGTGCGCCGGCTCTCGGCGCGTGGGTCCAATCCCGCGTCGGCGACCGCCTCGCGCGCCGCGACGACCGCCAGCTGGGAGAACCGCGCGGTGCGACGCGCCCGCTTGTGGCCGAGCTGGACCTCGGCGTCGAGGTCGTGGACCTCGCCGGCGATGCGCACCGGCAGATCCGAGGCGTCGAAGGACTCGATCGCGGTCACCCCGGACTGCCCGGCGACGAGCCCCGACCACGAGTCGGGGGCGTTGCCGGCGAGCGGCGTCACGGCGCCGATGCCGGTGATGACGGGCGCTTCGCGGTGACCGTCGCGGTTCACGGACGCGTCTCGCGATTCACGGACGCGTCAGCAGTCCATCGGCGGCGTCCCGCACGGCCTGGTCGCGCAGCCGATAGTGCAGCTTCTTGCCGGTCGCGGTCATCGGCAGCTCGGACACGAGGCGGTACGCGCGCGGACGTTTGTAGTCGGCAAGCATCGGATGGTCGCGGCAGTGCCGGTCGCATTCGGCGGCGTCGAGCCCGGGATCGGCGGCGAGGACGTAGGCGACGACGAGCTCGCCCCACCGCTCGTCGGCGAGCCCCACGACCGCCGCGTCGGCGATCTGCGGATGCTCGGAGAGGACCGCCTCCACCTGGGTCGGGTACACGTTCTCGCCCCCGGAGATGATCATGTCGTCCTTGCGCCCGACGATCGTGACGTACTCATCCTCGTCCCAGGTGGCCAGGTCGCCGATGTACAGCCACCCGTCGCGGAACCGGGCCGCCTGCTCGGCGGCCTGGTTGACATACGCGTAGCCGGCCTTGACCGAGCGCACCACGACCTCGCCGACCTCGCTGCCGTCCTTGGCGACGTGGTCGTCGGGCGCGGCGGCGCGATCCTCGTAGAGGCGGACCACGGCGACGTCGTCGTCGGTGCACGCGCGGCCCGCCGAGCCCGCGTGCTCGGGCAGGTCGCTCGGGCGCAGGAACGTGTTCCAGAACGCCTCGGTGGTCCCGTAGCCGTTGAAGATCCGCGCCGTCAGCAGGTCCTGGTAGCGCAGGCAGGCCTCGCGATCGAGCGGCGCGCCCATGGTGACGATCCCCGAGAGGCTGCTGAGGTCGCGCGGGCGCGTGGTCTGCTCGGCGGCGAGCATCGCCAGGTTCGTCGGGGCCCCGATGAGGAAGGTCAGCTCGTGCTCGTGGACCCAGTCGAGCACCGTGGCGGGATCGAACTGGCGCAGCGCGACCGCCTCGGCGCCGACGTAGAGGACCGGGTTGGGCCCGCCCGAGTACAGGCCGCCGCGGTGAAACCACGGCGTCATGTTGAGCGTCCGATCCTGCGGCGCGAGCGGGAAGTGCATGATCACGTCGTGGGCCGAGAGCACCTCGACGAGGCTGTTCAGCGAGACGCCCTTGGGCATGCCGGTCGTGCCCGAGGTGTACAGCCGCGTGCTCTCGTCGTAGATGCCGCGGTCCGCCGGCGGCTCGGGCTCGGCCGCCGGATCGCCGCTGGCCAGCAGCTGCGCAAACGGCGTCGCGGGCTCGACGTCCGCGCCGGCCGCCACGAGCAGTCCCGGCCGGTGCCCGGCCAGCGTCAGCGCCTGCGCCGCGGTCGCCATCAGCGTCTCGTCGTAGACGAACGCGCGCGGCCGGCTGTCGTCGAGCACGTAGGCGATCTCGCCCGCCGAGAGGCGGAAGTTGATCGGCGAGGGGATCGCGCCGAGGCGCTGGGCGGCGAGCCACAGCAGCGCGAACTCGGGGCCGTTGAACAGCGCGAAGACGACCGCGTCCCCGGGAGCGACGCCGTTGGCGCGCAGCGCGTCGGCGAGGCGGCCGGCGTCGCACCACAGCTCGGCGTAGGTCCACCGGCGTCCGCTGGCGGGGTCCGACAGCGCGGGACGGCTGGCAAAGCGGTGGCTGTTGCGCCGCACCCCGGCGAGATAGGTGAAGTGGTGCTCGAACACGTCGCGGAACGCGGACGCGTCGTAGCGGTACGAGGCGTGGACGGTCATCGCGCCGTTCGCCCGGCGACGAGGCCCCGCAGTCGGGCGCGCACCTCCGCGAGCCGCTCGTACTGCGTCAGCGGCCGGCTGCCCATCGGGAGCAGGAGGAGCTCCTCGACGCCCGCCTCCTCGTAGGCTCCCAGTCGCTGCACGGCGCCGTCGATGCTATCCAGCACCGCCCAGTGCTCGATCGTTTGCAGCGCCATCCGGTACTGGCCGCGGATGTGGGCGTCGGCCTCACGGCGGGCCGCGGCGCGATCATCGTCGATCCGGACGAGCACGAGCAGGGCGAGGCCCGGTCGCGGCCTGTCCGCCTGTGCAGCCAGCTCGGCGAGCCGCGCCGCGCGCTCGGCCAGGCGCTGGGGCGAGAGCCACATCGGCAGCCATGCGTCACCGAAGCGGACCGCCCGGCGCATCGCCGGCTCGCCGCGCCCGCCGACGTAGATCGGCGGGGGCTGGGCGATCGCGGGCGCCAGCGACGGTGCGGTGACCTCCATGGTCGCTCCGCGATGGTCGATCGGGCGTCCCGCCATGAGGTCGCCGATCACGGTCAGCGCGTCGTCGAGGCGCGCCCCCCGGCGGGCCAGGGGCACCCCGGCGGCCTGGAACTCCTCGGGGAACTCGCCCCCGACCCCGACCCCGAGCGCCAGGCGGCGGCCGCCGGCCAGCGCGTCGATCGTGACCAGCTGCTTGGCCGCCCACGCGGGGGCGCGGAGGCCGAGCAGCATGACGCTGAGCCCGAGGCCGATCCGCTCGGTGAGGACCGCCGCGGCGCTCAGGCAGCCGACGGCGTCGAGACCGGGAGCGGGACAGGCGAGGTGGTCGCCGGCCCACAGCGCGTCGAAGCCGAGCTCCTCGGCGAGGCGGGCCGCCGGGGCGACCTCCCAGGCGCCGCCGGAGCCCAGGGGGTCGAACGTCGGCAGCAGGATGCCGCAGCGCGGAGGGGACGGCACCGCCGTGAGCGCTAGGCGGCGTCGGCCGGGCCGGTCACGGCCTCAGCTCTCGTCGTCCTCGGTGTAGTCGGCGGCCTCGCCGGTCGAGTCGGTTTGGCCGCCGCCGTACTCGGGCAGGTTCTTGATCCCCTCACGCGTCTGCCACTTGGAGTAGTTGTCCTCCATGGCGTCGATCAGCTCGCGCATGAACTTCGCCGACAGGTTGACGCGCGAGACCACCACCCCGGGGATCTCCTCCTCCTCGACCTCGTGGTCGACGCGGGCGAAGGTGATCGTGAACTCGTAGTCGGAGTGACTGACGTTGGCGAAGTTCGAGTAGACGCCGGCCATGATGTCCGGCGAGAAGTGGATGTTGATGTGACGCTCGGGCGGAGTGGGCTGATCCATATGCACTTAGTATCTCACCGTGCGGATAGTCGTCGTCGCCGTGGGAAGGTTGCGCGCGCCGTTCGCCGACGACGTCGGGCACTATCAGAAGCTGCTCGCCGGGCACGCTCGGCTGGAGCTGATCGAGGCGCGCGACGACGCTCAGGCGATCCGCCGGGTGCCCGACCGGGCCTTCGTGTCGCTGCTTGACCGGGCGGGCGACGCTCCCGACTCCGAGGGTCTCGCCGCCTTCCTCGAGGACCGGCGGCGCGGCGGCCGTGACCTCTGCTTCGTGATCGGCGGGCCGTTCGGACTCGACCTCGAGCACGTCGACCACCGCCTGTCGCTCGGGGCGATCACGCTGCCCCACCAGCTCGCCCGCGTCGTGCTGCTCGAGCAGCTCTACCGCGCCCACAAGATCCTCGCTCACGAGCCCTACCACCACTGATGAGCGCCTGGCAGCCCAGACTGGATCGACAGCGCGCGCTCGAGCAGCACGGCCGCACTCGCCGCGAGCTGCGGATGTTCATGCGCCGGCTGGCGATCCTCCTCGTGGCGCTCGTGGCGATGATCCTCGCCGGCACCCTCGCCTTCACCCTCATCGAGGGAACCTCGGTCGCGTTCTCGTTCGCCTGGACGCTTGACACGGTGACGACGCTGGGGGCGATCCAGGACCCTCACGACCCCGCCGGCCGGGTCGTCGTGGTCCTCTTGGAGCTGTTCGGCATAGGTACGCTCTTCTATGGCCTGGCGACCGTCGCGGAGTTCTTCGTGTCCGGCCAGCTCAGCGGCCTGCTCGAGGAGCGGCGCACCCAGCGAATGATCGACACCTTCACCGACCACATCATCGTCTGCGGCTTCGGCCGCGTCGGCCGCCAGATCGCCTCTGACCTCGAGCAGGTGGGCGTCCGCTGCGTGGCCATCGACGACGATCCCTCGCACCGCGAGGAGGCCGCGGCGATGGGCGTGCGACTCATCCAGAGCACCGCCGCCGACGACGAGGTGCTGATCAGCGCGGGAATCGAGCGCGCCCGCGCGATCATCGCCTGCGTCGACTCCGACGCCGAGAACATCTTCATCGCGCTCACCGCGCGCGAGCTGCGGCCCGACGTCCTCATCGTCGCGCGCGCGTCGGCCGAGGACTCCGAGAAGAAGCTGCGCCGCGCCGGCGCCGACCGGGTCATCTCGCCCTACAAGACCTCGGGCACCGAGATGGCGCGGGTCGCCCTGCACCCGCAGGTCGAGGGCGCCGTCGAGGTCGCCGACTATCGCCTCGAGGAGATCGCCGTGCCCGCCGAGTGCGCGGGCGCCGGGCAGACGGTCGAGCGCGTCCGGGGCGACTCGGTGATCGTCGCCGTCCGGCGGATCGACGGCCGGCTCGAGACCCAGCCGCCGCTCGACCTCGTCATCGGCCCGGGCGACCTGCTCGTGGCGCTCGGCACCCCCGACGCGCTCGAGCGCCTGGAGTCGCTGTTCCAGCCGGCCACGGTGGCCCGGGCGTGACCGCGCCGGCAAGCGGCTCGGTGAGCGGTCGGGCGCCGGCGGCGACGCCGCTGGCCGCGCTGCGCACCGAGGTGCTGGCGGCCGCCGCCGAGGTCAGGGGCGACGGGGCCCCGCCGGCGCAGATCCGCGTCGAGCGGCCCAAGCGCGCCGGGCAGGGCGACTACTCGAGCAACGTCGGGATGCTCCTCGCCCCGGGCCTGGGAGCGGCGCCGCGCGAGATCGCCGCGCGCGTCGGCGAGGCGCTCGCCGCGCGGCTCGCCGACCGCCTCGTCGCGTTCGAGATCGCCGGGCCGGGCTTTCTGAACCTGACGCTCGCCGACGGCTGGTACCGCGACGCGCTGCGCGTCGTGCTGACCGAGGGCGAGCGCTTCGGTGGCGGCGGCGCCGCGCCGCCGCAGCGGATCCTGCTCGAGTTCGTCTCGGCCAACCCGACCGGGCCTCTCGTCGTCCCCAGCGGCCAGCACGCCGCCTACGGCGACTCGCTGGCCCGCATCCTCCAGCACCACGGCCACGAGGTCGCGCGCGAGTACTACTTCAACGACGCCGGCGGCCAGATCACCCGCCTCGGCGCGTCGGTCGTCGCCCGCGCCCGGGGCGAGGCGGCGCCCGCGGACGGCTACCAGGGCGAGTACATCACGCAGCTCGCGTCGCGGATCGACGGCGCCGCCTCGATGTCGGCCGCGCGAGCGGGCTCGGCGGCGGTGGCGCTGCTGCTCTCCGAGATCCAGGCGACGCTCGAGCGCTACGGCGTCCACTACGACCGCTTCTTCTCCGAGCGCATGCTGCACGAGGGCTCGCCCAGCTACGTCGACCGGGCGCTTGAGATCGTCGAGCGCGGCGGCAACAGCTACCGGGCCGACGGCGCGCTGTGGCTGCGCACGACCGCCTTCGGCGACACCGACGACCGGGTGCTCGAGAAATCCGACGGCGAGCCCACCTATCTCGCGGCCGATCTCGCCTACCTGCTCGAGAAGCGCGAGCGCGGCTACGAGCACCAGCTCGTGCCCGTCGGCGCCGACCACCACGGCTACGTCGCGCGGATGATGGCCGCCTCGGGGGCGATCGGCAACGAGCCGGGCGTGCTCGAGATGCCGCTGCTGCAGTTCGTCCACCTCGTCGACGGCT
The DNA here is from genome assembly GCA_019240115.1 of Solirubrobacterales bacterium. Lineage (GTDB taxonomy): Bacteria > Actinomycetota > Thermoleophilia > Solirubrobacterales > Solirubrobacteraceae > Palsa-465. Next base: position 77,985 of record JAFAYV010000082.1, read on the forward strand.
CGCAGCGCGCCGCCATGTCCAAGCGCCGCGGCGACTTCGTCACCCTCGACGACCTGCTCGACGCGATCGGCGTCGACGCGACGCGCTTCTTCATGCTCCAGCGCTCCCACGACCGCACCGTCGACCTCGATCTCGACCTCGCCCGCCGCGAGTCGCCCGAGAACCCCGTCTACTACATCCAGTACGCGCACGCCCGGATCGTCACCATGCTCGGCCGCCTCGACGAGGATCGGGTGGCCGTCGCGCTGCGCGGCGAGAGCTGGGGCGAGGAGCCGCTGCAGGCCGCCGAGCACGACCTGATCAAGGCGCTCATGGCCTTCCCCGACGAGGTCGACGAGGCCGCCGCCCGCCGCGCGCCGCATCGCATCGCGACCTACGCGCTCGAGCTCGCCCAGACGTTCACCGCGTTCTACCGCGACTGCAAGGTCATCGGGTCGGCGCCCGAGTCGGTCGAGTCGCTGCGGATCGCGCTGTCGCAGGCGACGCGGCAGGTGATCGCGCTGTCGCTGGGGCTGCTCGGGGTGACGGCGCCCGACTCGATGTAGCGGGCACGGCGGGCCGGGCACGGCGCCGGGCCGCGGTCTTGCTGCGCGCCTCAGGTGGTGCGCGCGAGGTCGTCGTCGAGGCGCTGGGCATCGGCGGCGCTCAGGGGGGGCGAGGTCGCCGCGGGAGCGGCGTCGCGGGCGCGCCGCCGCCACCGCGGGATGACGCTCACCAGGGTGGCGATCCCGAGGATGACGACGAGCGGCGGGATGACGTAGACGAGCACGTTGAAGCCGTGCGCGGGCGGCGTGGCCAGCACCGCGGGGCCGTACTGGGCGACGAGGTTGCGCTCGATCTGCGTGCGGCTCTCGCCCTGGAGGATGAGCTGCCGGATGTAGTCGCGCTCCTGGAAGGCCTCGGGCGACTGGGCGACGGCGAGCGGCTCGTGGCAGACGACGCACATCACCTCGTCCTGGATCTGCGTGAACGACGCTCGGTGCTGGGTCGTCGCGGCCACCGCCGGCACGGCGCCGACGGCGAGCGCGATCACCGCCAGCAGGACGAGCGCGAGCCGGCGTCGCGCGCGCGTGCTCATGCCCGGGCGGCCAGGATCGGCGGCAGCGTGCGGTTCAGCCAGGACCCGGTCACCGGGAAGCGCTGCAGCGCCTGGATCCGGCCCTGTCGATTGATCACGAACGTCTCCGGCACCCCGGTCGTGCCGAACGCGTGCACGAAGCTCCCGCTCACGTCGCGCAGCACCGGATACGTGATGTGGTACCGGCGCGCGAACTGCTCCGAGGACGTCGACGCATCCTCGTAGGTGACCCCCACCAGCGTCGCGTCATGCCCGGCCAGCACGTGCTGCTCGCTCGCCAGCAGCGGCGCCTCCAACGCGCAGGGCCCGCACCACGACGCGAACACGTTGAGCACCACCACCTTGCCCCGGTAGTCCGCCAGGCTCCGGCTCCCCGTGCTCCCCAGCACCGGCAGCGCGGTCCCCGCCTCGGGCGCCATCGGAAACCTCCCCTTCGCCACCTGCGCATCGATCGACGACGTGTCGGTCTGCTGCGAGACCCCGAACGTCAACAGCGCCAACAGGGCGATCGCCGCCACCGCGACCAGCCCGGGAAGGATGAACCTGCGCATACCGCGTCAGATGGTAAACAGCCGCGATCTCGGGCAATCCGGAGTCGTCGGGTCATCGGCATCTGCTGTCGGTCAGGCGCTGGGCAGGCTGAAGCGCACCTGCGTGCCGGCGTCGGAGGCCGAGTCCGCCAGCCAGATGCGGCCGCCGTGCGCCTCGACGATCGCCCGCGCGATCGCCAGCCCCAGCCCGGCCGAGCCGTTCTCGCCGGAGACCCGTGAGGGCCCCTGGACGAACGGCTCGAACATCCGCTCGCGGGACTCGATGTCGATGCCGCTGCCGCTGTCGGACACCTCGACCTCGATCTCGGAGCCCGCGACGCGCTCGGCGCGCACCACCACGTTGCCGTCGGGCGGCGTGTGGCGGATCGCGTTGTGGAGCAGGTTGAACAGCACCCGCTGGAGCTGCTCGGGGTTGCCCGAGGCCGCGGTCAGGCGCTCGCCGAGCTCGGCCCGGACGGCGATCCCGTTGGCGTCGGCGTGTACGCGCATCGCCTCGACCGTTTCGCGCACCAGCTCGTCGAGCCGGAGGTGCCGCGTCATCGACCAGCTGATGGGGCCGGACTCGAGCCGCGAGAGCTCGAGCAGGTCCTCGATCAGGGCCCCCAGCGCGCGCACGTGAGTCGACATCAAACGCAGCTGCGCGCGGCCTTGCGCCGGTTCGAAGATCCCATCCTCCAACCCTTCGGCGATGAGCTGGAGCGTCGTCACCGGGGTGCGCAGGTCGTGCGAGATGGCGGCGACCAGCTGCCGACGCGCGCGCTCCTCGGCGGCGATCTTCGCGGTCATCGACTCGACGTCGGAGGCCAGGGCCGCCAGCTCGTCGCCGCCGCGCACCGGGATGTGGAGGTCGCGCCGACCCTCGCCCACCTCGGCAAGCGCCGCCCGGATCGCGCCGAGATCCGACAGCGCACGCCGGGCCACGAGCCGCGCGGCGCCGAGGCCCACCAACCCCGCGTACGCGGCCACCAGTGCCATCAGGAGCGCATCGTGGCCGGAGACGAACATCAGCCCGGCGAACAACGCCACCGCCGTCCCCAGCTGGACCGCGATCAGCGCGGCCAGCGCCGCGAGCTGGCCGCGAATCCCGCCCAGCAGCGCCGGACGCGCGGCGATCAGATCGGCGGCCAACGCCGTCACCACCCCGACCGGCGCGAGGATCTCAATCGACACCGCGAACGCGTGCCGGCCGTCAAACACCCAGGCGACCCCCGCCGCCAGCCCCGCGACCGCCAGCGCCGGACCAACGATCAATCCGCGCCGCCTCATGGCGCGAACCGGTAGCCGACCCCCCAGACGGTCTCCAGGTACCGCGGCTGGGCGGGATCGCGCTCCACCTTGGCGCGCAGGCGGCGGATGTGGACCGTCACCGTGGAGGTGTCCGAGTAGAAGGTGTACTGCCAGACGTTGTCCATCAGCTGATCGCGGGTGAAGGCCTGGCCCGGGTGGCGGGCCATGAACAGCAGCAGCTCGAACTCGCGCAGGGTGAGCTCGACCTCGGTGCCACCGAGCCGCACGCGCCGCCCACCGGGGTCGATCTCCAACTCGCCGAAGTGCAGCGGTGCGGGCGGTCCGGGGTCGGGTGCCAGTCGCCGGACGATCGCGTCGACGCGCGCGACCAGCTCGGCCGGAGAGAACGGCTTGACCACGTAGTCGTCGGCACCAAGTCGGAATCCGATCACGCGGTCGGACTCCTCCCCGCGGGCGGTCAGGAGGATGAACGCGGTGCGCACGGGGTCGTACTGGCGCAGGCGGCGCATCACCTCGAGACCGTCGCCGTCGGGCAGCATCAGGTCGAGCACGATCACGTCGGGCCGATCGCGCAGCGCGCGCTCGAGTGCGTCGTGCGCGGTGGCGGCGACCTGGGCTTGATAGCCGGCTCGGCGCAGGTACCGGGATACCACATCACCGATCGTCGGCTCGTCGTCGACGACCAACACGCGCCCGCGCGCCGGATCCGAGCTCGTGCTCATGGACACACGGTAGGGCGAACTCCCGGGCGCAGGAGGCATTGCCGCGGCGTGTTCATCGCACCGTAATGGCATCTGGAGCGGTCACGACCGGACCGCCGCCCGGCGGTAAAGGACGACGTTACGGTCGAGCCGCCCGCCGCCGAAGCCCTGTGGGCGTCCGCCCTCCGCGTCGAGGTAGGCGAGCTCACGCGAGATCCGCCCGAGCGGGCCGTATCCGACGTGGTCGAGCATCCAGGTTCGGATCGCGACCCCACCGCCGGCGGTGGCGACGATCCGGAGCGCACGGGCCTGCTGGGGGTAGTCGATCAGCGAGGCGGTCTCGATCTGCCAGTAGCCACCGGCCGCGGTCGCTCGCGGCGCGATCCGGTTGCGATGCGTGTGGCCGCAGAGAGTCGCGAGCACCTGCGGCGAGCGGTCGAGCAGCGACAGCAGCTCGCCGCCCGCGGCCGACTCCGCGAGCGGCTGGTGGGAGACGATGATCAGCCATTGCCCACCGGCCTGGGCGAGCTGCCCGGCCAGCCACGCGGGCTGGCCCGCGACGACGAGCCCACCCGACCCGCCGCCGCGGCGGGCGAGGTCGAGCACGATCAACCGCACGCGCTCGCCCACGTCAACCGCGTAGTCGAGGCGGTCCCCGGTTCGGGTGCTCGTCGGCGCGGCCGCCGTCCGCAGCTCCGCCACGACCTCGCCGGCCGTCAGCTGGCGCCGGGTGAGATCAACCGGAACGCGAACAGTTGGCCCGGCCAGCGCGCGGATCAGGAACTCGTGCACCGACCCTGGCGCCGGCGGCCCGTCCGGCGAGGACGTCGCCTGCAGTCGGAACCCCGGGGGGAGCGTCAGTCCGGGCGGCAGCTCCCACAGGGCCCGGTCCCCGACGGCGAGCGCGCGGGTGACCGGCGTCGGGACCAGCTCGCCCGCGACCAGGATGTCGTGATCGCCGAGGACGGGCACCCACGGCAACCCGAGCCCGCGCGCCAGGAACGGCCGCACGGCCGCTTGCAGCAGCCCGGGGTGCCTCGGGGCATCGACGTCCGGCCGGTAGTAGAACGGGTCGGGGTCAGAGGCCAGCTGCACGCCGTAGTATCGATGCGGCCCGCTGCCGGGCGTCACGATGCCGCCTGCCAGCACCGACCGGGCCTGCGAGAGCTCGTTGCCCTGGTCGTTGTCGAGCAGGTCGCCGCCCTGGACGACGAGCTCGGCTCCGAGCGCGCGGACGGCCGTGAGCGCGCCCTCCAGCACTTGCGCCGTCAAGCTCTCCTGCGGACGGAAGGTCGAGGTGAAGGGCGGGCCGAGGCGGCGCAGGAACGGCACCCGCGCCGGCGAGGAGGCATCGAGCACATGCGCGTCGGTCAGGTGGGCGAACGTCGCGAGCACGCCGACGTCGGCGGCGGGCGCTGAAAGCTCGGCCCGCGCGATCAGCGGCTCGCCTGCCAGCACCCGCAGCCGGCCGTCGCCGGTGGGGTCGCCCCAGGTCGACTCAAGCGTCGAGCCCGAGCCCGCGGGCAGCGGGCCGCCCGCGCCGCACCCGGCCAGCGCTGCCGCGCCCATACCCGCCATCGCCCGCCCGAGGAAGGCGCGCCGCCCGATCCGCCCGCTCACGTCGCCAGCCCCCGGATCACGGGCTCGCGGGCCGCGTCCAGCGCCACCGACACGACCGCCACCGCCGCTACCAACGCCAGCCCCGCCAGCACGGCGAGGATCTCCGCCGGCCCGGCGCCGAGCGGCAGGGTCGCGTAGCTCTCGGCCAGATGCGACAGCGCGGGCCCGAGCACGCCCCGCTCCAGCAGAACGCCGATCACCGCGGCCGGCGTGACGATCGCAAGCGCGGCGCCCGCCAACAGCCGCACGATCGCGCCCACGCCCCCGCCGCCGGCGCGCATCACGGCCACCGCGGGGCGCCGCTCCTGCACCGTGAGAGCGCACGCCTGGACCAGGGCGTACAGGCAGACGAGCCCGTCGACGATCGCGATCGCGCGCAGGATCGTGCGCAGCACGTCAACGAGCGGCACGCCCCGGCCGACCGCCGTCGAGACCGGCGTCGGAGCCGCGCCCAGGCGGGTGAGCGCGGCGAGCACGGTCGAGACGTCGGCCCCGGGCGCGAGCACGACGGCGATCGCCGACGGCGCCGCGGGCTCGGGGCCGAGCAGCGCCGAGGCGGGGATGTAGGCAACCCGTCCGTCGTCGTCGAGCGAGGAGACGACGCCGGCGACGCGCAGCCGCAGCTCCGATCCGTCGGCCAGCGCCAGCGCCAGCGTCGAGCCCTCGGTCAGGCCCAGCGCCGTCGCGAGGCCGGCGCCGACCTCGGCCTCGCGGCCGCCGCGCAGCCGCCGGCCCGAGACGAGCGCCGGCGCCTCGAACGTCGTGTGATCGCCCGGGTAGGCGATCACGTCGATCGTCTCGCCGAGATCGAACGAGTCGGCGCCCTGCACCTCGTAGCGCGGCGCCGCCGCCAGCACGCCCGGGATCCGGCGCACCCGGGCGGCGGCTGACGGAGGCAGCGCCGCGGTCAAGGCGTAGCGCTTGCCGAGCGCGCCGGGGTCGGTCTCGAGCGAGCTCAGCTCCGAGGCGAGCGCCAACAGCAGCAGCACGAACGCGGCCGACAGTCCCAGCGTAGCGATCGTGACCGCCAGCCTCGCCCGCCGCGCCGCCACCATCCGCGCTCCGAGCGCGACGAGCCCGCCCCGGAGGCGCGGGGACGATCCCGGCACGCCCCCTCGTGTCGTCGCGCCCGCGCCCGAGCTCGCCACGTCGGCGCCTCGCAGCAGCCGCGCCACCGGTCGGCCCGCCGCCCGCCACGCCGGCCAGGCTGCCCCCGCCGACGGGATCAGCACGGCCGCCAGCCACGCGAGCAGCAGCGGCCCCGCCAGCGCCCATCGCGGCGCCGGCTCGTTGAGCATCGTTTCCAGCCGGCCGGCCGGCGCGACCGTGGCCAGCCCCCCCAGCAGCACCCCGAGCGAAGCCGCCGGCAGCGCGACCAGCGTGGCCTCGAGCGCGTGGGCGACCGTCAAATAGGCGCGGGTGGCGCCGACCGCGCGCCGCACCCCGATCGCGCCGAGCCGCCGCTGCACCTCGGCGCGGGCCGACACCGCGAGCATCACGCCGGCGGTCATGAGCGCGATCAGCGACAGCGCCACCAGCAGGTCGATCACGATCCCGGCGGCCTGGTCGATCAGGATCCGCAGCCCGGAGCGGGTGGCGAACCTGATGTCGTGCAGTCCGAAGCTCGTGGCCCGGGCCTGGACGAGCACCTCGCTCAGATACGCGGGATTGCGCAGCCAGATCTCGGCCAGGTCGACCCGCGGGTCGGCTTGCGCTCCCAACTGGGCATCGATCGCCGGGCGCGACAGATAGAACCTCGGCTTGCCCAGCGGATAGCCGACATCGTCCGGCCCCTCGGCGAAGCCGACCACGCGCTGGGGCCCGAGCCCGTCGACGTAGAACGGGTCGCCGAGCGCCAGGCCCCAGGCCGACGCCAAACCCTGCTCGACGAGCACGTCGGACCCCCGGTCACCGAGATCGTGCCCGCTGAGCACCGCGTACCCCTGGTGGGTGCCCGGCGCGTCGAGCACCTCGGCGACAGCGTCGCCGCGCTGGTGGCCGCGGGCGCCGATCCCGACGTTGGTCACCTCGAGGCGCAGCGCGTACCGCGCCACGTCCGGGAGCGCTGCGATCCGGGCGGCGACCCGGGGCGCGGCCTGCGGATCGAAGCGGACGATCACGTCGGGCAGCCCGGCGGCGGCGGTGGCGCGGTGAAAGCCCGTCCCCAAGCCGTAGCCGATCACGACCGACACCGACAGGGTGGCCGCCGCGACCGCGATCCCGAGCCCGCTCAAGACCGCCCGCCGGCGCCGAGCCCGCAGCCCCTCGAGCGCCAGCGCCAGCGCCGAGCGCGGCGCGCTCACGGCCCGCGACCGTCGGCGAGCAGCTGTCCGCCGGCCAGCCGCAGCACGCGGTCCGCGATCGCTGCCGTGTCTGGCTCGTGGGTGACGATCACGACCGCTCGGCGGGGGAGGTCGCGCAGCAGGCCCAGGACCGCGTCCCCGTTCTCGACGTCGAGGCTGCCCGTCGGCTCGTCGGCGAGGATCAGCTCGGGCCCGTTGACGAGCGCGCGGGCGAGCGCGAACCGCTGCTGCTCTCCGCCGGAGAGCTCGTGCGGGCGATGAGCAGTCACCGGCTCGAGCCCGAGGCGTTCGATCAGCTCGGCAGCGCGCCGCGCGCCTCCAGCCGGCGCGCCCGGGAGCCGAGTGGGGAGCAGCACGTTCTCGGCGCCCGTGAGCTCGTCGATGAGGTGGAACTGCTGGAAGACGAAACCGATGTGACGCATCCGGATGGCGGGCAGGCGCCGCCGGCCACGACCGGTCAGCTCCTCACCGGCAACCGAGATCTGCCCCGCATCGGGGTGGTCGAGGCCGCCGAGGAGATGCAGCAGCGTGGACTTGCCGCTCCCCGAGCGCCCGAGGACGGCGACCAGCTCGCCGGGTCCGACGCTGAGGCTGACGCCGTCCAGCAGGGTGCGCAGCGCTCGCCCGGTCCCGATGGTCTTGACGAGACTGCGGGCTTCGAGGACTGACACCGATCAGGTGCTACCAGACCCGCTCGGTGGCGATCAGCTCCGCGGGGCACGTCGCCCCGGCGGTCGGATGCGCAGGTACAGGAGCCTGGGCGCGGTCTGGGTATCGGTCAGCGGGTACAGAGGCGATCGCGTCAGAGGCTGGGGCTGCAGACGGAACTGCGCTTGCAGCTCGCCGCCGAGCAGCTCGGCGTCGAAACCGCCGTCGAGCACGACGGCCCGGACGCGGTCGACGTCGAGCGCGGTGGCGAGCGATGCGCGCAGGGCGCGTGCGCCGCGCCGTGCCTCGGAGCGCAGCACGTCGCCGATCGCCTCGTCCTGGGCGAAGGTCCCCTTGCCCAACTCGGTGGCATACCAGGGGTGGCGGAGCACGAGCACCGGGCCGGGCAGCCTCCGCAGCCGCGCGAGCAATGCCGCTCCCGCGGCGCGGTCGCGAGCGCTCGGCACCTCCGTCCCGAGCCAGGAGCCGAGGATCGCGACCTGGGCGATCACCAGCGCGCCGGCGAGCGCGGCCGTGGCGCCCCCTCGCCGGCGGACGGACGCCAGGGCGAGCCCGGCGAGCAGGGCAGTGGCGGCGTAGGTCGGCATCAGCACGTTCAGGTAGCCGCCGGTGTGCAGCCGGGAGACCCAGGCCGCTCCCAGCAGGCCCGCCGCCGCCGCCAACCAGTAGCCGGCCGGCCACCCGACCCGTGGCTTGGCGCGCTCACGCGCCCATGACGCGAACGCCAGTGCCAGGAGCAGCGCCAGCGGCCACTGGTGCGCGAGCACGTCCCGGCCCCAGAACCCGACCCACAGCTGGCTCATCCAGGGCTGTCCGGCGAGTTCGCTGAACGCGTAGTAGCGATACCAGCCGGCGGTGAGCGCATCGAGGAGCAGGGTCGAGCCGAGCACCAGGACCACGGCCGTGATGACCGCGGTCACCCCGACGCGCCGGCGGGTCACGATCAGGTACGCGAGCGCCGGCGCGATCGCGACCAGCGCGGTCTGCTTGGTGAAGAAGGCAAGAAACGTCAGCAGCCCGAGAACGGCACCGCCCCGGACGCCGCGCGCCCGGCAACCCCACGCCATCGCGACGAGCGTCAGCGCCAGGAAGAGCGAGTCGACCCGGCCGACATCGAACCATGCTCCCGACAGCCGGTAGGTCGCCGCGAACAACCCGGCGGCGACGAGCGCCGCGAGGCGGTCGCGCGTATCGCGCAGCACGATCCAGGCGAGCGTCGCCATCGCCGCCAGCGCCGAACCCGCCGAAACGAGCCGCAGCGGCAGGAACCCGAGCCCGGTGAGCTTGGCCACCGCCGCGGCAAGCCAGTAGTACAGCGGCGGGTAGGCCCAGCCGACGAACCTCAGCGAGGGCGCCACGTACAGCGAATGCCCCGACAGCACGCGTCCCGCCAGCCCGACCGAGCCGCCCTCCATCCAATCGAGCTCGTACGGGTAGCCGAGGTCGTGTGCCGCCACCCACAGGTAGGCGGCCAGCGGCACGAGCGCGGCGACTGCGACGGCGGCGGTCGTCAGCCGCCGGGCTTTGACCAGCGCCGTCGCCGCCGGAGCGCGCGGGATGCGCGCCGCGCCCAGCTCCGTGCCGGCGCTGCGCGCCGCGCCCAGCTCCGTGCCGGCGCTCACCCTCCTCCCCCGGCGCTGTGCGGCGCCAGACGCGCGAACCAGCGTCGGTGTGCGCTCCAGGCGTCGGCGACGCGGAGGGCGGCCGCATCGGCTACGGCCCCGATCTGCGGGGCGCCGACCCGGGCCCAGGGAAACCATGCGCTGACCTGACCGCGACCCTCGAGCCGCGCCTCCAGGCGACGCGTCGCCACCTCGGGCGCATCGAGCTCGACGAGAATCTCACCGTCCGGTTCCAGGACGTCCGCGAGCCGGCTGAGGAGACGCGCCGGGGCGCCGCCGATGCCGATGTTCCCGTCCAGCAGCAGCACCGTCCGCCAGGCGCGGCCGCCCGGCAGCTCATCGAACACGTCGCCGACGATCGCGCGCCCGCCGCGCCCGACCGCGAGCTCCACCGCCGCTGGGGAGAGGTCCACGCCGAGAGCGAAGATGCCGCGTGCAGCCAGCGCGTGGAGATGCCGGCCCGGTCCGCAGCCGACGTCCAGAACCGGGCCGGCGACGTGGTCGAGCAGCTCGCGGTCGGCGCGGTCGGCAGGCCCGAGGTAGCGACCCAGCGAGAGCGGAACGCTGGGCCCGTCGGACATGCGCACGAGCAGCGGCGCTCCCCCGCCGCCACCGGCCAGCAGCGCCTCGCCGTACAAGCGCAGCGCCGAGCTCACGCCAGCGCGGACACGGCTCGGGCGAAGCGGGTATGCGGGGCGTCCGAGGCAACCGCGTACGCATCGTCGATGGTGTCGACGTCGTGCAGCATCGGCTGCTCGTGGACGCGCAGCCCGATCTGATCGAGCCGGGCGCGCTGGCGGGCCCCAGTGGCCGCGCAGCTCATCGGCACGCCCGCAAACGCGCCCCGTACGCGGCAGCGAAAGCCGATGCTCCAGTAGCCGCCGTCGGCAGCCGGTCCGAGCACGGCATCGACGTCGCGGCGGTGCAAGGCGGCGATCCCGTCGAGCAGCAGCTCGGGGGTCATCTGCGGCGTGTCCATCCCGACGAGCAGGGCCGGACCGGGCACATCCGCGAACGCGGCGTCGAGGCGCTCGCCGAGGGACTGGCCACGCTGCGCGATCACGACGAAGCCGTCGGGCCGCCAGCTCCGGGCATCGCCTTCGAACACGAGCACCTTGCGAGCTGCCGGGATGCGGGCGATCACATCGAGCGTGTCGAGCAGCGCGGCGGCGGCCAGCGTCGCGGCCTGCGGCGGTGTGCACGGCGGTGTCAGCCGAGTCTTCACCCGCCCCGCGACGGGCTCCTTGGCGATCACGAGCAGAGCGACCGGGGTCACGCCGCGTCAGTCAAGCTGCATCCCCTTACGGAAAAGAAAAATGACAGAAGTGAACACCCGCTTAACCGTCGCCGCGACGGGCGGTCCTGCGCCAGTCACCGTGTGATCCTGGCAGCCATGCGCATGCCGTTCACCGGTCCGACCAAGCCGCCACCCGGCCCGTTCCGCGACGGCTTCTGGCGCAGCCCACTCCGCGACCAGCGGCTGACGGCGCTGCTGGGACTGATCCTGCTCGTCGGACTGCCGGTGGTGATCGTCACCGGCCTGCTGTCCAACGACGCCTACCAGCCCGGTCTCGGCGGCAACGCACTTGGACGGGACATCCACGGCCCGCTCGACGTCTACCTGTTCGGCTGGCCGACTCACCCGGGCTGGCTGTACGCGCTCGGCCAGGGGCTGCACGTCACGCTCGGCCTCGCGCTGGCCCCGATCCTGCTGGTGAAGCTGTGGTCGGTGATCCCGCGGCTGTTCGAGTGGCCGGCCTTCCGCGATCCGGCCCATGCGCTGGAGCGGCTGTCGCTGGCGCTGCTGGTCGGCAGCGCGCTGTTCGAGTTCGTCACCGGGATCTTCAACATCCTGTACTGGTACGCGTTCCCGTTTGACTTCGTCCAGGCGCACTACTACGGCGCGTGGGTGTTCATCGCGGCGTTTGCAGCACACGTCGTGCTCAAGTTCGGCACGATGCGCGACGCGCTGTCAAAGCGCGCCGAGGTGCTGGGCACGCCGGGGGGCGCGCGCCCGCTCGCGGCGCCGAACCCGGCCCCCGCGACGATGTCCCGGCGGGCGCTGCTCGCCGGCGTCGGGGGCGCCTCGCTGCTGCTGCTCCTACAGGGCGCCGGGCAGTCGCTGGGCGGACCGCTGCGGTTCCTGGCGTTCCTCCTCCCACGGGGTCGCACGCGCCCCGGGCCGCTCGGCTTCCCGGTCAATAAGGCGTGGGCGGCGACCGGCGTCTCGGTGTCGAGCGTCGGCACGAGCTGGCGGCTTCACCTGCACGGCGCCCGGACGCTGGAGCTGACGCGCGAGCAGCTGCTGGCGCTGCCCCAGGCCTCGTATGACCTGCCGATCGCCTGCGTGGAGGGGTGGTCGACGACCCAGCACTGGACCGGCGTGCGGTTGCACGACCTGGCCGCGCTGTGCGGCGTGCACGCAGCCGCCAGCGTCACGAGCGTCTCGCTGGAGCACGGTACCTATGGACGGGCGACGCTCGGTCACGAGCAGGTCGCCGACCCGCGCGCACTGCTGGCGCTGTGCGTCAACGGAGTCAACCTGTCGCTGGACCACGGGTTCCCGGCGCGGGTGATCGCGCCGGCGCTTCCCGGAGTCCACTGCACGAAGTGGGTGTCGGAGATGCTCTTTGAACCGGTGTCCGTCGCGTGATGCGGCGGTTGCGCTGCACCTACGGCGCGCGACCACTTCACCTGATCGGGTTGGTGGCGAGCTTCGCGCTGGCGGCGGCGGGGTTCGTCGGATGGTTTCAGCGGCCGCAGGACGTCGCTGGCGTGCTGGAGTGGTTCGTGGCCGCGATCGTGCTCCACGACCTCGTGCTGATGCCGCTGTACGCGCTCCTCGACGGGATCACGATCGGCCTGCTGCACCGCCGAGTGCTGCTGGCGCGCGCAGCCCCGCCGGCGATCAGCCCGACGCCATACCTGCGCGTGCCGGCGATGATCAGCGCGCTCCTGTTCGCCGTCCTGTTCCCGGTGATCCTGGGGTTGGGCGGCCAGGCCGAGCTTGCGGCCAGCGGCATCCGCGAGCACGGCTACCTGGCTCGTTGGCTGCTCGCCTGCGGCGCGCTGTTCGCGCTGTCCGGTGCGGCGTACACCGTCGCCCGGGCCCGGGCCCGGGCACGCGCCGCTCGCGGACGCGGGCACTAGATCACGCGGTGAGGGCCGCGCTGAGCTCCCGCATCCCGGCATGGAAGCCCTCCCGGGCCTGGAACCCCAGGCAGGCGGAGGCGCGCTGCGCGGAGGCGAACACGTGGCGCACGTCGCCGAGCCTGAACTCGCCGGTCACCCGCGGCCGCGGCGCCCCGCGGCCGGCCGCGTCGGCCAGTGCGTCGGCCATCTCCGCCACGGTCCGCGGCCGGCCGCTGGCCACGTTGAAGGCGCCCGCCACCGGCTCATCGGCGGTCAGCGCGATCACGTTCGCACGGCCGACGTCCCGGACGTGCACGAAGTCGCGCAGCTGCCGGCCGTCCTCGAACACCTGGGGCGGCCGTCCGGCGGCCAGCGCGCTCGCGAAGATCGCCGCGACCCCCGAGTAGGGAGTGTCACGTGGCATCCGCGGCCCGTAGACGTTGTGGTAGCGCAGGGCAGTGACCGGTATCCCGGTCGCGCGCATGAAGGTGAAGCACAGGTGCTCCTGGTGGACCTTGGTCGCTGCGTAGACGCTGCGCGGGTCAAGCGGCGCTGACTCCTCGACGGCCACCGGCTCGAGCGCCGCCTCGCACGCCGGGCACCGCGGCTCGAACTCGCCGGCGGCGAGGCGCTCCGCGGCACGAGGCGGGGGAGCCAGCGACCCATGCTCAAGGCAGCAGTAGCCACCCTCGCCGTACACGACCATGCTGCTCGCCAGCACCAGGCGCCCGCGGAAGCCCGCCGCGGCCAACTGCGCCAGCAGCACGGCCGTGCCCAGGTCGTTGTTGCGGACGTAGTCGGCGACGTCGAGCATGTCGAGCCCCAGCCCCACCATCGACGCCTGGTGACTGACCGCGTCGACGCCCACCAGCGCCGCCGCGACGACCTCGGGATCGAGCAGGCTGCCGTGCACGAACTCGGCCTGCGGGCTCAGCCACTCGGGGACGGCGCCCGCATGCGCGCTCAGCGAGTCGAGCACTCTGACCTCGCTCCCGCCGTCGATCAGCGCATCGACCACGTGTGAGCCGATGAAGCCAGCCCCGCCGGTGACCAGGATCACGTCACCCACGGTACGCCGGACACCCGCGCCGGCGGCGCCGCACGGTGCCCGGTTTCGGAAGTCGTAACAACTCGCGGGTACCGTCACGGAGGTGATCGACGTGATCCTGCCCGCGCTCGACGAGGCCGAGGCGATCCCGCAGGTGCTCACCCGGATCCCGGCTGGCTACCGGGCGCTGGTCGTCGACAACCGCTCGACCGACGGCACCGCCGCAGTGGCGGCGCAGGACGGCGCCCGCGTCATCGCCGAGCCGCGGCGCGGCTTCGGCGCAGCGTGTCACGCCGGCCTGCTGGCGGCCGAGACCGATGTCGTCTGCTTCATGGACTGCGACGGCTCGCTCGATCCCCGCGAGCTGACGCGGGTCGCTCGGCCCGTCGCCGATGGCCGCGCCGAGCTGTGCCTCGGCGCGCGACGGGCCGAGCCTGGGGCATGGCCCCACCACGCGCGGATCGCCAACCGCGTGCTGGCGCGTGAGCTGCGCCGCCGCACCGGAGCCGCCCTCACCGACCTGGGACCGATGCGCGCGGCGCGACGCCATGACCTGCTCGCGCTGGCGCTCCGTGAACGCGGCTCCGGCTGGCCGCTCGAGATGGTGCTCTCGGCGGGCGCGGCCGGCTGGCGCATCACCGAGGTCACCGTCACCTATAAGCCGCGCGTCGGCGGGCGCTCGAAAATCAGCGGAAGCCTCACCGGCACTGCCCGCGCCGTGCGCGACATGGGCGCGCTGCTGCGGTAGCCAACGGAGTCATCCGCCTCACTCGCGTCCGTACGCGCCCGGTGGCGGACGATTTCGAGCGCTGAGCGCAGCCGCTCCGTCGACACGCTGTTTGGGCAACTATTGGGCCACGGCCCAGCCCGCTGATCCCTAGAATCGCCCCGCAGCGCGGACGTAGCTCAGTTGGTAGAGCGTCGGCTTCCCAAGCCGAAGGTCGCGGGTTCGAGACCCGTCGTCCGCTCTTCGAGGAAGCGCTGGTACCAGGAGCAGATCTCTCGTGCCCAAGCAAACGTTGCCAGGCGTCACCACCGTGACCTTCCCGAGGGCGCTGGTGAACGCCTTCCTGGTCGAGGCTGACGTGCTGACCCTGATCGACACCGGCACCCCAGGCGGGGTCGACAAGATCACGGCGGCGATACGTGGCGCCGGCCATGGTGAGCGCGATCTCGCGCGCATCGTGCTGACGCATCGCCATAGCGATCATGCGGCCAACGCGGCGGCGCTCGCCCGGGTCACCGGCGCAGCGGTGCTCTGCTCGCCCGGGGACGCGCCGTACATCCGGGAGGGGACCGAGCAGCCGCGGCCGCGCCCGGCGACCCCGCTGGGTCGGCTCATGGTGCCCTACGTCAAGAGGTCGCTGCCGTGGAGTCTGTCCGCGGTCGACGTGGAGGACGGTCTGGTCGGGGATGCGATGGTTGGTCCCTTCCGCGTGATCGACACGCCGGGGCACACGGCCGGCCACGTTTCTCTGCTCTGGACGGATCAGGGGGTGCTGTTCGCGGGTGACGCCGCGGCGCATATCACGTCGCTTGGTCCGCATCCCGCCGCCGACGATCCGCCAACCGCCCGGCAGAGCTTCGCGTCGCTCGGCCAGCTGGGGTTCGATGCCGCCTGCTTTGGCCACGGACGGCCTCTCATCGGCGCCGCGCCCCGGTTCCGCGCCGCTGCCGGGTAGCGACGGCCCGACTCAAGCGCAACCTGATCGTCGTGAGCGCGTCCGCGATGAGGACCTCATGCGCGGCCTGAGTCACTCGCGCTGGATCCTTTGCAGACCGTCCGCGGGCGTCCACCACTCCACGACGAGCAACGTGGCTTCGGCGTTGAGGTGGGTATGCACGACGGTGGCGATCTCGGCGCGGAAGCCGTCGGCCGTGGATCCCGCGGTGATCGGTCCGGTGGCGATCGCGCGACCAGAGATCTTCGCCTCGCCCGGCCACTGCGCCTCGGATCCCCGGACTGGGTCAACCGTGGCGCTATGCAGGGCAAAGCGCGGATCCCGGCGAAGATCCACGCCCTTGCGCGCGTTGGCCATTGAGCCAAAGACGAGTTCGCCGTCCTCGAAGTTCGCTTCGATCCCAGAGATCCGCGGCGAACCGTCGGCTCGCACGGTGGCAATTGTCTTGTGTTGACCAGCGTCGAACAGCGCCCGCACGCGCCGCGCAAGCTCCGGCTCGAGCTCCTCGACGTCGTGCCAGGCTGTCATCGCACCATGATCGCAACGATGACCGACACGCAGTCGTCGTCCAATCAGGCAAGTCGACGTCCGTCATCCTCGGGACGTCGCTCGCCACCGGCGGACCGGCAACTTCGCTTCACGCGGAACCGATTAACGCGGCTCATCAGACGCGGATTCCTCGGCCGGGCCTCGCTGCGTCAGCATCGATCTCGTCCGCGAGTGCGGCGAGCGGCGTTCAAGCGCCGGGGTACGCGCGGCCGGAGCGGACCGGCCAATCAGCGCCGATTACGGCCTACACCACCTCGGCGATGGGTGACGCCGGTCGCGATCAGTGTAGCGTCCTCCGGTCACTGTGGCCGCCTGCTGCTCTCTAGGTCGCGTTAGCCCGTGGTTCTAACCCAACAGCAGCTTACCGGAGGTAACAAGCCATGAGTACCACGCCGCCCCGTAATGTCATCTATTACAACGATCGCTCTAACCCAATACCCCTGGGCGGCATCACCGGCCTGCGGTACACGGATGTCATTCTGGCCTTCCTGGTTCCGGATGGTAATCACAGTCTGCTGGGACAAGGTGGCGCCTTCGACGCTAACGGGAATCCCAAGCCGGCCGACATCGAGACGCTGCAAACCGCCGGCAAGAATGTTCTGATTTCACTGGGTGGGTCAACCTTCCCATCCGGTGCCTGGCAGCAGTACGCCCAGGACGTGAATAGCTTGGTGGAACAGGTCGCCGACTACGTGACTGCGAATGGCCTCAACGGAGTCGATATCGACTACGAAGACGATAAGGGTTTCAGGGGCGTCTACGATGGCGTCGCGCTCCTGATTGCACTCACCACCGGTCTTGCCGAGGCACTGCCACCCGGGCAGAACCTCATCACCCATGCCCCGCAAACACCCTATTGGGATTCACACTATAAGAGAGCATACGTCGAAATATGGCAGGAAGCGGGTACCCAAATCACGTGGATCAACAACCAGTTCTACAACAACGCGCGCTGGGACGGGACGCCTGACCTCAAGGTCGAGTGGTATAACAAGATCGCTGGCATTACAGGTGCACGGCAGCTGATGGTGGGCGTTCCGGTGGCGGCTACGGGCGGTGATGAAGGGTACGTCCCTCTAGACGAGATGATCAGCCAGGTCATCGTGCCGCTGAAAGCCAACTGGGGCGCTGACTTTGGCGGTGTCATGGGATGGGAGTTTTCGTATGACCAAGCCGGCATGTGGGCGCAGGGAATCGGGCAAGCACTCGTTGGCGGGACGGACGCGCCCACGCCGGGCCAGGAATACACCGTACAGCCGGGGGATACGCTTGACAGCATCGCAAGGGCTGCCTACGGCGCGACCAATGCTCACCAAGGCGTGACCGCGATGGAGGCGGGCAATCCCGGCATCGACCCCGGTGATCTTCAGCCGGGACAGGTAATCAGCATCCCCGTCCTGGGCGAAGCAATCTAGCCAGGGTCCACCGGCTCGCGGCGTGGATGGCGGCGAATCTGGGAGGTGAGCCGCCTTGCACCCAACGGGAGATGGTGGGGTGGGGGGTCGCGGTCGGTGGATTGTCGAACGCTGAGATCACTGGCGCTGGCCGGGGGTGGGTGTGTGGTGGTTTCGTTGGGTCAGTTGGCGCCGGCCAGCGCGGGCTGCGGCTCGCGGATCGTGGTCTTGGCAACCGCGTCGGACAGCTCGTCGCGGCGGACGAGCGCGAAGATCGCAGGGACGGCGAGCAGCGCGAGCCCGCCGAGCACCCAGAGCGCCTGCTGGAAGCCGCCGGTGAGGGCCGCGGGGGCGGCGGTGCCGGCGTGCACCAGCGTCTGGGTGTGGCTCGCCGCGAGACTTGAGGCGATCGCGATCCCGATCGCTCCGCCGAGCTGCTGGCTGGTGTTCAGCAGCCCAGACGCGAGCCCGGCCTGGTGCTCTGAGACCCCGGCGAGCGCGGCGATCGAGATCGGGATGAAGGCGAACGCGGTCCCGGCGCCGGCAACGACGAACGGGCCGGCGAGGTTCGCGAGGAAATGTCCGTCGACGGGCACCTGGGTCGCCCACAGGACGCCCGTGCCGATCAGCGTCATCCCGATCACCATCACGACCTTGGCACCGCCACGGGTGACCAGCGCCTGTGAGACGCCGGCGAGAGCGACCGAGGTCAGCGACGCCGCCAGCCATGCGAGGCCTGTCTGCAGGGCGCTGTAATGCAGCACCTGCTGCATGTAGAGGGTGCCGACGAAGATGAACGCGAAGAAGCTGCCGCCCAGCAGCAGCCCTGCCGCGTTTGCGCCGGCGAGCGTACGCAGCCGGAAGATCGAAAGCGGCAGCACGGGGTCCTTCGCGCGGGCCTCGATCACCAGGAACGCGGCGAGCAGCGCCGCCGACGTCGCCAGCAGAGCGACCGTCCGCGCGGCGCCCCAGCCGTACTGGGGTGCCTGGGAGATCGCGTCGACCAGCAGCACCAGCCCGCTCGTGCCCGCGATCGCACCGAGCGCGTCAAACCGCCGGCGCGTGGTGGCGAGCCGGCTGTCGGGCACGATCCTGGGTGCGAGGGCCAGCGCGGCGGTGCCGATCGGGACGTTCAGATAGAAGATGTACTGCCAGCCGGCGTAGCGAGTGAGGAACCCGCCGGCGATCACGCCAACGGTCGCCCCGCCCGCTCCGAGCGCGCCCCAGATTCCGAGCGCCTTGTTGCGCTCGGCGCCCTCGGCAAACATGTTCATCACGATCGACAGGGCGGCGGGCAGCATCATCGCCGCGCCCAGCCCCTGAACCGCCCTCGCGGCGATGAGCGACGCCTCGCCGGCCGACAGCGCGGCTCCCAGCGACGCCGCCGTGAACAACGAGAGCCCGACCATCAGGATCCGGCGGCGGCCGAGCAGGTCCGCGGCACGGCCGCCGAGGAGCATGAAGCCGCCGAACGTGAGCGCGTACGCGGTCACGACCCACTGCAGGCTGGTCGCGCTGAAGTGCAGATCGCGACCGATCGTCGGCAGCGAGACGTTGACGATCGTCAGATCGATGATCGTCATGAAGAACGACACCGCCAGCAGCGCGAACGCGCGCCAGCGATTGATATTTGGGGATGTGGATGTCATCGGGCCTCCAGTTGTTGGGGTGGAGTTGGTTGTCGTCTCTACGACGAACGGGCGACCGCGATCGGGACACGCCGATGCGGCTGTTGCCCGAAGCGACCTAAAGCTCGGCGATTCGCCGCTCGAGGAAGCGCCGTTCGCGCGCCGAGCGTGCGAGGGCGAGCGCGCGTTCGAACGCTTCGCGCGCCTCATCGGCCCGACCGAGCCGGCGCAGCAACTCGCCGCGGGTGGAGTGCAGATACTGGTAGTCGCCGAGCGCGAGCTGCTCGACGATCTCGAGCGCCTGTTCGGTTGACCCGGCCTGGGCGACTGCAACCGCGCGGTTCAGCTCGACCACTGGCGAGCGTGTGATCTGCGCGAGCTGGCCGTACAGCCCCGCCACCTCGTTCCAGTCGATCCGCTCCTCCGCCTGGAGAGAAGCGATCGCCGCCTGCAGCACGTACGTCCCGCGGCCTCGCAGCGCGATCGCGCGATCGAGCGCCTCCCGACCGACCGCAATCTCCTCGGCGTCCCAGAGCGACCGATCCTGATCCTCGAGCAACACCAACTCTTCCCCTGAGAACCGCGCCTTGCGCCGCGCGTGCTGGATCTGCATGAGCGCCAGTAGTCCGTGCACCTCCGGCTCGTCGGGCATCAGCGTCGCCAGTAGGCGGCCGAGTCGAATCGCCTCGCTCGCCAGGCTCCCGCGTCCGCTGTAGCCCTCGTTGTAGATCAGGTACACCACCGCCAGCACCGCGTTGAGGCGGTCGGGCAGCAGGTGCTCGGCCGGGACGACGAACGGAATCCCGGTCGCCTTGATCTTCGCCTTCGCACGCGACAGGCGCCGCTTCATCGTCTCCTCGGAGACCAAGAACGCGTGCGCGATGTCCGCTGTCGCCAGCCCACCGAGCGCGCGCAGCGTGAGCGCAACCTGCGCCTCGAGGGCGAGCGCCGGATGACAGCAGGTGAAGATCAGCTCGAGCCGCTCGTCCTCGATCACCGTGTCGTCAAGTTCATCCATCGTCGCCTCGGGCACTTCGAGCTGCCGGGTCTTTTCGGCTAGCGTCCGGTCACGTCGGATCCGGTCGATCGCCCGGTTGCGCGCGGTTATCGTCAGCCAGGCCCCGGGGTTGGCCGGAACTCCATCGCGAGGCCAGCGCTCCGCCGCGATCGTGAACGCCTCCTGGGCGGCCTCCTCGGCGAGATCGAAATCACCGAGGAAGCCGACCAGCGAGGCCACCACTCGGCCCCACTCCTCCCGAAAGATCTGATCGATCAGTGTGGCCCCTCCACCAACGGACGGACCTCGACCGCCCCGCCGAAACGCAGCGCCGGAATCCGCCCGGCGATCTCGAGAACGGCGTCGAGATCGTCCGCCTCAGCCAGGAACCAACCGCCGAACACCTCCTTGGTATCAGCGAACGGGCCATCTGTGATCACCGTCTGGCCCTCGCGCCCGCGAAGCGTGGTAGCGCTGTGGACCGGCTGAAGAGGCGCGCCACCAAGGACCCGTGGGTCGTCGCGAAGCGCGTAGTACTCGGCCGAAACGGCCGGCTGCTCCTCCTGACTCAGACCCTCGTACTCGGCGGGCGCTTGAAAGACCATCAGTGCGTACTTCATCCGAAACCTCCTGGAGAAGAGTGGATCTTCGCCCTAACGACGAACGGATGCACGCTGAGGGGACAGCCTTTACATGAACCGGAAATCGGCGAACCTCGACTGAGCCGTCATCCGCGGAGCCGGTCCCTGGCCGCTGGCCCGACCGCGTTCCCGGACCGCATACGTCACCGGTCTCGCGAGCAAGCACCAGCCCGGCCACGGCCGGTGTTAGCCGTGACGGCGCCATGCGTTCGCCGCGATACGAACGCGCCTTGACATGCAGCCATCAGGATGCATATGGTCGTGCAGCCAAATGGATGCACAATCTCCCGAGCTCGACGACGTGTTCCGCGCTCTGGCCGATCCCGGGCGCCGCCGGCTGCTTGACAGCCTGAACGCCCGCGGCGGCCAGACGCTGCGGGAGCTCTGCACGGAGATGGATATGGCCCGCCAGTCGGTCTCCAAGCACCTGGCGGTTCTGGAGGCGGCGCGCCTCGTGAGCACCGTATGGCGGGGACGCGAGAAGCTGCACTACCTCAACCCGGCGCCGATCAACGAGATCTCCGAGCGCTGGATCACGCAGTACGACCGCGGCCGGGTGAACGCCCTGGCCGATCTCAAACGAGCCCTGGAGGACCCTCCCGTGGACAAACCCTCGTTCGTCTACAGCACCTACATCCGCACAACGGCAGAGCGCCTGTGGCAAGCACTCACCGAGCCGACCTTCACCGAGCGCTACTGGGGGCTCACCCTGGAAAGCGACTGGCAGGCGGGATCCCCGATCATCCTGCGCCAATGGGGCATCGAGATCGCCGACCCCGACCAGATCGTGCTCGAATCAGACCCCCCTCGCCGCCTCTCCTACACGTGGCACACATTCACGCCCGAGTGGCAGCAGCTCGCGCGCGAGAAGGTCGGCCTCGACCAGGCATTCCTGGAGCGCATCGCCCACGAGCCCCGCTCCAAAGCGACGTTTGAGATCGACGACCTCGGCGAACTCGTCAAGCTCACCGTCATCCACGACGGCTTCGAACCCGGCAGCGAGGTGCTCCAGACCATCAGCCAGGGCTGGCCCCACGTCCTCTCCAACCTCAAGACGCTCATCGAGACCGGTGACATCCTCCCGGCGCCCGCGCCACCGTCAGACATCACGGCTGCCGCAGCGTCCTGAGCACCGACGGGCACCGCCCTGCACCGCGAGACCGCCGTCGCCGAGGGCCCGTGGGCGAGCTCGGACAACATCTTCTGAGGATCATCAACCGCGCCCTGGCCCGACAGCTTGTCGATGCTCGCGTGTATCTCCGCCGGGCGAGATCACTGGCGCGGTAGCGGCGGCGGGAGCTTTGCGGATGAGCGTCGGCCCGGAGGTCATTCAATCAGCCAGGCCGACCAGCGCCGCGGCCGTCATCGGTTGGGCGAGCAGGAATCCCTGTGCCCGGTCGCACGCCAGCGCCCGGAGCGCGTCGCGCTGTGAGTGGGTCTCGACGCCTTCG